>CANQQE010000016.1 GCA_947625935.1 uncultured Muribaculaceae bacterium
GGCAAATGCAGCCTGAATCTTCAGATTTTGTCTATAAAATAGAGACTGCCTAACTTTGGTTGTTAGACAGCCTCGCCCACCACCACGGCAGCCCTGCCACACCGCTTATACCACTGCTTGCGCTTGAAACAATCAGACCGATTTTCTTGCCTGACATTTCCATGCCGGGGTGAAACAGGAACGTCTGAAGCGGATCAGCCATATTGCCCCACCACAACGGGGTGCCGAGGCAGTTTGTATCGCCTGAAATATTAAGTCCAATTACAATGTCCTTGATGGATATAATGCCTTTGCCACGAGGTGTTACGCTGACAATCTTCCCGGATTGGACGCTGATTTTGAGATTGCGCGACGGGTCTCGGGTCTCGACCGGCCTAATATGCTTGTGTATGGCTGAGGAAAGCGGCAAAAACAACCCGGCCCGTGCGGATTGGTTCGCACGGGCCGGGAAATACTATCGGTTAGACTATCAGCGGGAAACAACGACCCGGCTGACTGTCGACTTACCATCGCAGGCAGTGATACGGAGCAGGTAAACCCCGCTCTCGATTGATGAGACGTTGATGATAGAGCCGCCAGAAACCTCGGCGACAACGGCCCCGGCCACATTGACAAGCTCCATCTTGGCGATTCCCGAATCGACACCCTCCACGTTGATCACATCACTTGCCGGTATCGGATAAATATTGACATTCCCCGCTCCGTCAGCGATAATGTCTCCCACGCCTCCGGCAGCACCGTCGCGGTAGAGCATATCGTCAACCACGATAGCGCCTTTCTGCGTGATGGGGCTCTCGACCTGCACGATCTTCATGCGGTCTACGTTGTAGACATAACCTGCCTCAAGGTCATCGAGTACCACCTCATGATATTCCCATCCGCGGAACGTTAGGGCGCAGACGCGGTGCCACTTGGTGTCGGTTCCGGCTGTCACGCCGATCCAAAGCTCATGGTTAGAGAAGTCTCCGTTGACATACAGTCCTACATGGTCGCCGGTTTCAAGAGGCTGAGGCTCGGCTACCGAGTAATCCCACATAGCTTCGCCATCGTGGGTATCGGCAAACGAGTACGACATCTTAACGGCACCCGTCCCAAAGAGCTTGGGATTAGTCGATTTGATGGCAGTTGGTTTCACCGTCAAACCCTTGCTGGCTTCAAGATTCCCGACGAGAACGGTGGGAACGTCGAAAGTCTCGATTACCGGCGCTTCGGGCTGGTCGGTGACATCGTTTGCATAAAACTCAAACTGTAGGTCTTCACCCATCGGAAGCGACTCGGTGTCGCGAAGGTCACCCGAGAGCTTGAAGGTGTACTTCTCCCCTACTTTCAGATTGCCCTGCAACGCGAGCACGGCGTTACCAAACCCGTTACCGAGTTTATTGTACTGACAGGCGCGGGAATTGAGGTTAACCTTGTTGTTCTCGGTATCGGTGATAGTGATGAGATTCTGGATGCCGGTGGGCTTGATTGTCTTGTCGAAACGCACTTCAAGCGTGGGAGCGGCGAAGTGCACCGCACCCTGGTCGGCAGGATAATACTCTGTCACATCCAAACGCGAACGGTTGCGTGTGGTGAAGCTGAAATTCACAGGCTCCATGAGCTGGGGATGCGAATAGGTCTTATCTGGGGTGCGGGCAGTCCCGGCGATATTAACGGTATAGGTCACGTCGGGTTCAAGCGACACCTCAGGAATATACTTAGCACTGTGGTTATTGTCGGCATATTTCCAGTAGCCCGCCACCGGGGGAGTGATTGAGAACGCCTCCTCAAGCGATTGTTCGTCGATATCGGTGTTGAACTCAAGCTCTATGGGCGATGAGCAGCTCACAAGTCCGTCTTCGCCGGTCACAGGGCCTTTGACGGTGATTTCAAGCGGGAACTCGCGCTTCATGTTGAGCGGGGTATTGCAATAGGTCACCTCATTGGCGGTAACGGTGACTGGTTGCTCCACGGTGTAATATTTATCGTTGCCGATGCGCAGGGTGTAATCGCCGGGGGCGACGTTGCGCAGCACGAACACTCCGTTAAACATATTGTCGGTCGTACGCTTCTGGACGACTTTCCCGGTAGCGTCAACAAGCTCTACTACGGCACCGCAAACAGGAGCGAGCTTGTCGCGGCCGTGCATGGTGAATGTCGGGTTAGGTATATCCATCGAACGGAGGTTATGGTCATCGTAAACCACTCCGGCCACGTTACCCGTCACGAAACGATCCTCGGTGTTGTAAAACTCCATGATAGACTTGACAAAGTGCCATGCCTCAAGCCACCAGTAGTCGTCGTTCATCAGACGGTAGGCTTGCGGACGGTGTTCATGCATACCACCTTCCGAGAGCAGACCCACGACATACAGGTTGCGAAGCACGCCGAGACCCGCTGTTCCCCATCCCGGGTAATAGAATGTCACGTCGCCGGCAACCTGAGGCTTGCGGGTCCAGTTCGACATCTCGTTGCTCTGCAGGTTCTGCGCGACGATATTGCTCAATGTAAGATTCTCGGGATAGCGGGGGGTGCCCATCGGCTCCTCGCGGTAAAGCATCAGCAAGTAGTTGACGCCCTCGCCGGCGTTGGAGTGTATCGAGAAAAACAGGTCGGAACCCCAGTCGTTGGCCTCTTTGGAGATACTGCCAAGCGAACGGTCGTCGGCCTCGGTGTTCTTGATTCGCGACAATTTGGCCTGCGCGCCCAAAGAGTCAAGTATGTGGTACATATGCAATCCCTTGTAAAGGTTGCTCGTCGATTCCCAATAACCTGCTGTATCGTTCTGTGCGAACGGATAGAGCTGGATCGGACGGTCGTTGCTCGTGTAACCGCCGTGGCCTGGATTAATATATATTTTCAGGTCGCTCATCTTGACAGCCCACACTGACGACAAACCGCCGACAAGGGCCAGGACCAGTAATGTTAGACTGCGTTTCATCATCTTTCAGTATTTGTGGGGTTAATCTGATACAGTTCACCTTCGACTGTAGTGAAAATTATTGAACGGTTAGCCGGCGACGCCGTAAGCTCGCCGACAAGGCAATCAGGGGTGGTGGCCGTAGCGGTCGCCCCGCTTGCGAGATCAACAAGCACCACAGCCGAGTCGAGAACTATGTAGCCGTCATCGTGCGACACCACTGCGGCGACAGTGCTGTCATCAATCCAGCAAGGATAATCACCCTTTGGCATAACAGGCTTGAGATCGGTCCCGTCAAGATTGCACACAAACACCCCCTTGAAAGGCTCCGAGAACAATATCCGGGTGCCGTCGGGAGAAATCGACGCCCACTGATAGGTATGCGCGCCGGCCACCGGGTCAAGGCTACTCAACTTGCCGTCAACCGACACGTTGATGTGGTCAAAATCTGTAGCCGCGTATGTTTGGCGGTCAATACCCTTCAGCGCGCGGGAATCGCGGTTAGGTTTGGCTATCTCTGTCATCGTTGAGGATTTGACATCGAAACAACGCACATCGCGGTTCATCAGACCGTTGACCTTGACAGCCGTGCGATAATAGATTTTTGAACCGTCATGCGAGAACGTCGGCTCAAAACCGGCAGCCGCCGATTTGTCGATGACCGAAATCTTTCCGGTAGCCAGATCAAGACTGTTAAGCCCGGTATGATCGGCAGAGGAAAACAGAAGCGTCGAGCCGTCGGGGCTGAGTACGGGATGATACACCTCGCCCGATATATCGATCCGATGTGGGGTCGTGAAATTCGGGACCAACGCCGACGCGCTAAATCCACAAACCGCCATGACCGACACAAAAAAAGTTGTCATGATTTTCATGCTATTAATCTATAAAAAATGAATTAAATTTAAACTATTTTCACAATTTTAACGCAGTCCAAACCCGTCACTTAACTATAATTCTGACAGGTGTAATTCCATTCGCAGTTTCAACAACCACGATGTAAAGACCTGCTGACAAGCCACTTACGCTAACCGAAGCCTTGTTGCCTGAAACTGAATGACGACCCACAAGCACACCTGAGGCAGAGTAAATCGCCACAGAGCGCAACTCACTTTCACTCAGTATGTTAGCCACGCCGCCAACCACAGGGTTTGGGGTTACGGTCACAGCCGCATGGACATCCTGAATGGCGACATTCTCAACTCCCGACGGGTTAAGATACTCAGCCTCAAGGGCTTTGATCTTCACATAGTGATTACCGTTAAGAGAAGCGTCTTTCGGGAACGTGAACTTGAGTCCGTTCAGCTTCATCGGGAAGCTGATCAGATCCGAAAGATCGCCATAAGCCGACAACGGGAACTTAACGCGGTAACTATTTAACGCCGCAAATCCCTGACCATCATTGTTTTGCTCAGTGTAGTTGGTACGGGTCGAAACCGGGGTACGCACATCGAGCTGCACCTTATCGACCTTCAGATCGCTCTCAAACTCTACCCAGACAGCCTCAGGCAGGCTGAATATGTTCGTCGGTTTTAACAATTCGACCGACGGCGCGAGACGCGACACCGCCACCTTGAAATCAACTCGACCATCTTCACTCATTTTCGTGCCTGAAGTTCCTGATTGTTTGAAAGTCCAGCCGGTGAAATCGGTGACAGGCAAATACTTAGCAGTTGGTATTTCAACCGACAGAGAAGTCTGGTCGACAAATTCACCTACGTTTACAGTGATAGTGGTCTGACCATTTTTCAGCCCTTTTAACACACCTTGGTCATTTATGACCGCAACAGTCTCATCCTCGACAGTCCAATTGAGACGAGCGGGATCATATTTGTAAGTGTTCGCTCCAATTGTGGCCGTAACCTCCATCGCATATTCGCGTATATGGTCGATTACCAACGGTTTAACACGCATCGACACATTGGATGCCGCAACAGTCATATCCTTCGACACCGACACGCCATTGAACGTAGCGGTCAGCGGCCCGGTCATCGCCGTGCCGCCGGCAATAAACACATTGCCTTCGCACGACCCGAGATCTTCCGAGCATGATAGAGTGTAATCCTTAAAATCATAATCGACCACATCGCCATACTGGTTGTACGCTATAATCTGCGGAGAGAATGACGAATAGGTCGGAGCGAGCAGATTGACATCGTAAAACTCAAGACGGGTCACGTTGTCATCCTTCGGGGCGATCGAATAAAGGAACATACCGTTTGACACCGCACGCGGAGTACCTTCGGTGGTGGTGTTGATTATGGCGCCGTTATAGTACATTTCAGCCGAGCCTCCGGCGTCACAGTTAACCATGTCGGTGCAGCCATAATGCTTCGCAAGCTCACACATCACGCGCGTGGGGCAACCGCCTGACTTGCCATATGTTTTGTCGGTTGAGCGGTCAATTACAACCACATAAAGCGTCTTACCGTCGGCCGACATTCCATAGCCGGTGCGGGAATATACCTGTGAATTATAAGTTTCAGTGGTGTTATATTTGGTCAGTTCGCCATCAATCATCACGGCAGCATTACCAGCGACGAAGTTGTCGAGCTTTACGAGCCGGTCGTTACGGTCGAAGTAGTTTGTCTCGATTGTCACCTCATCGCCTACGGCAAGGTTGGCGAGAAGTTCGCGTTTGTCGCCGCGACCGACAAGAGCGGCAGCATGGTTGCCGAGTGTGCCGGTACCGGCATTAGTCCTGACTTCGGCAACTTTCAGTTTGACCTGCTCGCCGATTTTCCACTTCTCCCCTTCGACTAAATCGAGCAACACCTCAGTGCTCTCCCCCTCGACTATAGTCCATTCAGGCTTGCCGGTAGAACCGGTACCCTGGTTTATGGGACGGAAGGATTTCGACGAACCGTAAAATGAATTGTACATACCGATTTCACCGTCTCTCACCACTTTATTTATCTGGTAGATTTCAGGCTCACCGATTTTATCGTGTTTCACATATCCGCGATAGTACAGATTGCCGATATGAAGCATCTTATCCACATCAATGCCGATCACACCCATGTGTTTCCATCCGCCGTTCCATTGGTCAGAGTGCATATTGGTCTCAGTAATCATCTGGCCGTTGCGCCCGCTACCGCCATAACCGACACCATTGAGCGTGGGGCTATATGGCTCTTGGGTGTTCACCACCCAAAAATTGGCGTTAGCACCGGCAAGCACTCGCTTTTCGGCGGTGGTCTGTCGTTGAGCCGCCTTGACAAGTGACTCAGTGCCCTGACAAGTCTCATTGGCAGTGGTAGTCTCCAATCGATTATACGGATTGGTCACATCCATTATCAGCATATTGATATTCAATGGATAGGTTTCAGACCTGAGCCTCTTGTAAGTTATGCCGGGGCCGATGCTCATGCTGATGAGTTCATTCACCTCATGCGGATTCCCATTCAGCTCAATCTGCTCGGCGTCTACAGGCACTACCGCTGCGGCAGCCAATAATAGGAGTAGACTTTTCTTCATATTTGCGTTGTTTTAAGGGTAATTAGATAGGGTTGTTAGTATTCCGATAGAACGCAAGAGCTATCCAATTTATTATAGGACAGCTACAGAACGCTCACCGCAAAGATAATATTAAAAATCCGTATCTCTTGCGTAATAAATGTTAATAATCACATTTTAAACCATGACCAAATAATCACATTTCGCAAAAGTCATACCTACACTCGCTTTTAACAACGAACGGTCAGCGCTATTCCCTTTCAATAGCTCTATAAGTACTTTCGGATAGTTAGCACCCGCTTCATATGTAAAAGGGAATCCACCGCCAAACCGAGGATTCAGTTCAAGCACATAGAAGCTACCATCCTTTTCTAAAACATCACAATCCAAATTACCTATGTGACGCAGTGAACTTCCTATCGTCTTTCCGATTTTCTCTATTTCAGGAGATTCGACAACTACAGCTTTGTCTGTCTCACCCGCCCTCATTGCCAATTTTTTCTTGACAACCACGCCGATAATATTGCCTTCCAGATCATTCATCACATCCATTCCATATTCCTGTCCGTCAATATACTCCTGTATGAGGATATAATCCTCTCCCTCAGAAGCATTGGCCAAAATTGATTTTTTAATTTTTCGTTTCAAAGACGCATACACATCTTTGAGTTCCTCGATGTCATTCACTTTTTCGATTCCTATCGATCCAGACCCCCAACGCGGTTTAAGCATCAATGGGAATTTAAGGACACCCTCATCTATCTTATTTAAGGCATTCTGATAACCGACAACAGTTATCGGAGATAATAAATTCAGCGACTCAATGAAAACCGATGTCTTATACTTATCGAAACAAGTCTGTATGACATCCGGGGTTGAAAGTATCAATCTGGTATCCACCTCTGAAAAACGAGCCTTGTTGTTTGCCAAAATCGGTAATTCAAGGTCGTTCAGGCTAATCAAAGCCGATATAGAATGTTTTTTACACAACTCCAACACCACATCAACATAGCCCGCATCGTACACCGAAGGGACTTGGCACTTAACGTCAGCGACACTTAACGCAGGGGCCGACAACTGCATATCGGCAGCGACAATAAGACCCTCTCCGTTCAATTGTTCTTTAAAATATTTCAACAGGTAAGTGCGTCGTCCGGCGCAAGTGAATAGAAAATTTACCATACCGATTTCTGTGTATATTCCTTATTAGTCCACTTATCTCTGATTAAACGATATTGTCCGTTATCTTCCTCGACATATATTCTCGGCAGATAATTAATGAAATTGGGGCTAAGACACATCGTATATGAACCCACATTTTTATATCTAATCATGTCCCCCACAAGAAGATTATTATAGCCATTCAACGTGAACAAATGGTCACGTTCAATACATGACGATCCGCATATGATTTGTGGACAATCCGACACGGGAGCATTACCCTGACTCAATATTTCTTT
The DNA here is from genome assembly GCA_947625935.1 of uncultured Muribaculaceae bacterium. Classification (GTDB taxonomy): domain Bacteria; phylum Bacteroidota; class Bacteroidia; order Bacteroidales; family Muribaculaceae; genus JAJPXC01. Next base: position 7,816 of record CANQQE010000016.1, read on the forward strand.
TATATAATCAGTCTTTGTAAACAAGGGGTCAACGTCATTTCTCGTTCCGTCGGTGACCACGATGCGACACCCCGGCAGAATCTTGGTATCTATAACCGTGGATAAATATGACATTGACGAAGCGACAACGGCAGTGCCGGGTTCCACTATAACCGTAAAATCCCTGTTAGGGAAATTTTTCGTTATTGATTCCTTGAAAGCATCAGAGTAATCTTTATATGTGGGAGCGTTCCTGAATATGCCGAAATAGCCGCCGCCGATATCAATCATATCCACCGAAAGATTATACTTCTTTATTATGCTGCAGGCGTAGTCTACCAAATGTTTATAATATGCGACACTACGAGTACCCGACATTCGATGAATATGCAGACATTTCAGTTTGACATTATCAACTTTCGATATGGCCTGCAGTGCATCAGCAAATTCGCTTGTAGCATCGCTAAAGCCAAAACGGCTAAAGTCATTTTCTTTTTTCGTGTCATCGGGAGAAATAGCGTTAATGTCAATGTTAAGCCTTATCCCAATGCCATAATCGCCATCAGACGGCAACTCTTTGAGCCACTCGAGCTCACGTTTTGTCTCGATATTGACAATCGCATTGCCCGTAATCGCCTCCAAGAATGTCTCTTTTGATTTCATGGGGCCGTTATAGATTATCTTTTCTATCGGGAAGCCCACAAGACGGGCAAGATTGTACTCGTCGTGGGAGACCACTTCGGCATAGCATCCTAAATCCAAGGCTTTTTTGAGGATATAGGGTAATGAATTAGTTTTTACGGAATATCCGATTATCGAACGCTTAAAATTAGATTTGAGCGCATCGCCAAACAGCGTGGCACTCCGTGTAAATTCGGCTTCATCGAAAATGAAACACGGAGTCGCGAGCGTTTTATATTTATCAATATCTGTCATTCTCTTTAATTAGTGCCGTCAAAATCAGGGGCTGTGGCATCGCCGTCCTGATTTATATCGTCGCGTTTCAGTACCTTCTTTATTGTGGATATCACTATGCTGCAATTCGTGCGAAAACCGATGTTGTCAACATACCATATTTATTTTATGCAGTCTTCATCGTCGATTTTTCCCCACATCAATTCCATCGGATTCGTCAGTAGTTCTTTTTTCATATCATCACAAGCCGCTTGCCACGTCCAACAAGGTTTCCAACCGAGTATTTCTGCACTTTTTTTCCCTGAAAGAAGTATCTGAGGGGTATCGGGCATTTCAGGTCGATAAGTCTTTTTTGCGGTAGCCAATGCAAATGTATTCATAATGCCATCAACCATTTCATCCAATGAATACGGCTTATAACCAGGCAAATTGAATATACCACATATATGAGTATTAGCAGCTCTTACAACAGCATTAGAAAAATCTTTGATGTAAAGAAGCTCCTTCAACCGTGATGGGTCGCCATAGACATCAATTCCATAGCCATTTATACATCTGCGAATCATGAATCGCCATGGCAACATTTTTTTCTTTCCATTAAGGAAATAATACGCTTCGGGATGCCAACCATATACCATAAAATGCCGAAAAATACATGGTTCAAATCCATCAGCAATCTTCATATGTTCAAGAATATCAGAAGCGGCTCTTTTGCAGATAGCATACACAGCATGGTCATTTCCATTTTTAGGGAAGGACCGAATGGCATCATCATTAATCGGCTCTATAGAATCCCAATAGTCAACCACATCGCTTGGAGTGGTATTGAACACGATTCTTTTCGTGCCATTCCTTTTCATCCAGTTGCATAAATTCACAGTTCCGACAACTATGCTCTGCACATACGGCATCATATTCATGTCTGCATGCGCAGGCATAGTTCCTGCCATATTGACAACCACGTCAAAAAAGTCATTCGGAAGCAAACTGAAAGACTCGGTCTGCGATATATCAAAGCCTCCGATGAATCTTATATCCTTAGTGGCAAAAAAGCCTCCGTCAGATGGGCGGCGCCCTACTGCAATGACATCATAACCACTATCTTTTAAAGCTAACGCACTGTAGCATCCAAGCTGACCCGTTGCACCAAAAACGATTGCTTTTCTCATTTGATTATTTATTGCTTTATATTTTGTTTTCTAATTCTATAAGCATCCAACGCTTCCACACCAGCAACTTCAACTGATTCTCTTTTTATAACCTTTAAGACAGTAGTAACCAAAATATTTAAATCCGTCTTAAAGGAAATATTGTTTACATACCAAACATCCATGGCAAGTTTTTCATCCCACGACGCTGTATTACGCCCGTGGCATTGCGCCCAACCAGTTATTCCAGGTTTTACATCATGCCGATGTAATTCAACTTCAGTATAATACGGGATATATCGCGGCAAGAGGGGGCGGGGGCCGATGAGCGACATATCCCCTTTCAGGACATTCCACAACTGGGGGAGTTCATCGATAGAGGTGGAGCGTACGAATTTACCCACTTTCGTCAGACGGTCAGCATCAGGGAGCAATTCACCGTCGCTGTTTCTCTCATCGGTCATGGTTTTAAATTTTACGATTTTGAATATGTTGCCTTTATAGCCGGGACGATCCTGATAGAAAAACGCACCCGCTCCTTTATTTGCATAATGCAACCATATGGTAACGACTACCAGCACTGGGCTGAACACAATCAAACCGCCGGCTGCAGTCGCCATATCTATGAATCGTTTTAAAAATTTTTTATACATCACTATGATTAAGAGACTTAGCAAAGATAGGCAACTTCTCAAACATAAACAAGTTTATGGGAGAAATTAATATCGGCACCAAAATCCTAAAACAGGTTTTGATGCCGATACTATTTATTTGATTAGCAATTAAATCAGAGGGAGGCCAAGATGGATGATTGCAGCGACATTTCAAGCAGGGTATTGTAGAAGCAGCTCACGATACCAAGCAGAATGATTCCAGCTACACATACCCACATTCCGAGACGCTCAGTCCATGCCGAAGCAAACGTCGGGATTTTGCACTCATCGGGGTTGATGAACATGGCTTTGACCACGAGCAGATAATAGTAAAGCGATACGATAGTGTTGATCAATGCGATTAGCACAAGCACATAAATCGCTACACTGCCTTGCTGAATGGCACCTGTGAAAATGAAGAATTTGCTGAAGAACCCGGCAAACGGCGGAATACCGGCCAAAGAGAACATGGCAAGCATCATGGTCACTGACAGACGGGGATTGGTCTTGTAAAGCCCGTTGTAGTCGTCCATCTTCACATATCCGGTCTTGTTTTCGATAGCCTGAATGACACCGAAAGCGGCGAGGTTGGAGAAGATATAGACTAAAATGTAATACATGAGCGAAGCTACCCCGGTCTGATTCATGGCTATAACGCCAAGCATTATGTAACCTGCCTGTGATATTGACGAGAATGCGAGGAATCGCTTCATGTTGAGCTGGCGGATTGCAAAGAGGTTACCGACCGTTATCGTGAGGATAATGACGGCATAGAGCATCCACTCCCATACCTGACTGTAGAACGTGCCGAACACCTGCGCCATGATCACAAGGAAGGCGAAAGCGGCTGAACCTTTTGAAATCACCGACAGATAGGAAGTGACCGAAGTCGGCGCACCCTGATATACGTCAGCAGTCCAAAGATGGAACGGAACGAGCGAGAGTTTGAAGCCCATTCCGGCAATCACGAAAGCGATAGCCACTACAAGCATCACTGAGGGCTGCGAACCGAGAGCTACATAAATGTCGGCAAAGTAAAGTGAACCTGAGAGCGCATAAACGAACGACAGGCCCATCATGAAAACCGCCGAAGAGAAGACTGCCGTCAAGATATATTTGACAGCGGCCTCATGGCTCTCGTAATGCTTCTTGTCGAACGCAACCATTGCGGCAAGGGGGAGCGATGCAGCCTCAAGGCCGATAATGAACAACAGGAAGTGACGAGCTGAAATCATCAGGTATATACCAAAAAGTGTGACAAGCAACAGTTCGTAGAACTCGCCGCGGCGAACAGAGGTGAAATCGCTGTTGGCCCACCGGCAAGACTGCACGAGCACTATCAGCACCCCTACGTTGAGAATGTTCTTAATCGTAGTTATGATGGCTGATGTCTGATACATTCCCGCGAAAGCCGTTACATCGCTGTCGAGCATCAGCGCACCAAAACCCATCAGAGTGAAGATGGCGAATAACCCGCAGGTAAATCCGGCAGTTGCGTTCAACGCTTTTTTGGGCATGAACGTGTCATAGAGGAAGACTAACAGAAACACGACCAACAGGCCGATTTCCTGCTTCATAGCTAAAAATTGAGAATAATCCATTGCTTATCAATCTTTACAAGCCCAGCGCACGGAAGAACGAGGGGTCAAAGGTAAATCTAATCAAGTTTGCGAAGAAATTGGGGAAACAGCCGATAGCCGCAACGCTCACGATGAGGGTTACGGTCGACACGCGTTCCCACCATGAAGCATCGGTCAATTGGCGGTGGTGTTCGTCCTGAACCGGGCCAAGGAGCAATTTTCCGACAACACGAAGAATGTAGACCGCAGTAATCACAATCGAGCAGCAAGCCACAATCGTAAGAACGCGGTGGAACATATCGGAGTTCTCAAACGAACCGACAAAGATTGTCATCTCAGCCACAAATCCGCTCAAGCCCGGAAGTCCGAGCGATGCGAAACCTGCAATCATGTAGCAGACCGCAAGGAACGGCATTATCTTCATGAGGCCACCCATCTGACGTATGTCGCGAGTGTGGGTACGACCATAAATCATACCAATCAATGCGAAGAACAATGCTGTCATCAAACCGTGAGAGAGCATCTGCATAATCGCGCCGGTCATCGCCGTGGTGTTGAGCATGAGGATGGCAAAAAGCACCAAACCGCAGTGGCTAACAGAGGAATAGGCGTTGATATATTTGAGGTCGGTCTGAACGCACGCGCTGAACGCACCATAGACGACCGAAATACCGGTCAGAATCAAGAAAATCCAAGCGAGGTCGTTAGCGGCCTGCGGCATCAGATACATAGCGACACGGAAACATCCGTAGCCTCCAAGTTTCATAAGCACTCCGGCATGAAGCATGGAGACCGCCGTGGGAGCAGACGCGTGACCGTCGGGGCTCCATGTGTGAAACGGGAACATAGCGCCAAGCACGCCGAAGCCCACAAACGTCATAGGGAACAAGAAATATTGCCACCCGGTTGAGATAGCATCGTTCTTAGCGATTTCGAGGAGATTCCATGTGAGTTGGCCACCTTCGGGAGCCGAGTGATAGTAAATGCCGATCAAACCGAGCATGAGGAAAGCGGAGCCGCCCATCAGCATCAGGGTCAGTTTCATTGCCGAGTATTCCTTGCGACCGCTGCCCCACACTCCAATGAGCAGATACATCGGTATCAACGCCACCTCATAGAACATGAACATCGTGAACATATCAATGGTGATGAAGAAGCCGAAGACGCCTGTCGACAGAAGAATCAGCCAAAGGAAAAACTCTTTGGGCTGATCAATGTTCCACGATGCGAACGACCCTGCGAAAACGATAATCGACGAAAGGATAAGCATAGCTATCGACACGCCGTCGACACCGACAGCAAGATTGATGTGAAGCGGCACAAACCATTCCCAAGAGCCCATAAAAAGCATCTCGGAGGTATCGCCGGCGGCACGGAGAGCGAGATATTCAAGCAGGACGTAAGTCGACAACGCCATCAGGGCAATCGAACCTGTGACGGCGACGGCGCGAATCTGCTTGATGTTTTGGCAAATGGCCAACAGCCCCAGCATCACTACCGGGATGACCACAAAATAAATCAATATATTGGAAAACATACAGTTACTATATTTGCGTTAGTCACCAAGTTAAATCAAGCATATTACAGTCACAGCACCGAGCAGCACCGCACCAATCAGATACCACCACACATACATCTGGAGGTTGCCCGATTGCAGACCGCGTATAGCGTAGGAGGCTTTGTTGGTCAGGGATGCGAAGCTATCCATGGTTCCGTCGATGACATGACGGTCAAACCATGCGATAGGTTTACAGATGCCGTTGAAAATTATCTTGTGGGTGATGAACATATAAAGCTCGTCCCAGTAGAAGCGGTGGTAACACCAACGCCATAGATTCGGGAGAGCCTGCGCCATCTTCTCGGGCATCTTGTTCTCGCTCTTATACATCACGGTCGCGATGATAATGGCGACAATGGCCACAACGAGGCTTATGGCTGCCACCGACCAGTCGAGATGTTCGAGATTGGTCAGGAACGACGAGCTTTCAAACATTGGCTCGCCATTCCAAGTCACGAGATTTCCGAAAGGCACAAAACCGGCTACACACGACACAGCCGCGAGCAACACGAGCGGCAGAGTCATAGTCCAAGCCTGATCGTGGGGCTGGTGGTGGCCCTGAGGCACTTTGTGTTCCTTCCACCAGAAAATCAGATAATAGAGACGGAACATATAGAACGCCGTGAGACCGGCCACAGCCGACATCCAGATGTACCAGACAATCGAGTGACCGAAGCAAGCGGTCAGAATTTCGTCTTTGGAGAAGAATCCGGCAAACGGTATTATACCCGCGATAGCGAGACAGCCAATCAGGAAGGCGATGTGGGTCACAGGCATAAACTTACGCAACCCGTGCATCTCGGTGTAATTGTTGGATCCTATGGCATGGATGATGGCACCCGCGCAAAGGAAAAGCAATGCTTTGAACATGGCGTGGGTAAACAGATGGAACATACCCGCCATGTAACCTATGCCGTGATGAAATTCGGGACGCGCCACACCCAATGAAACCATCATGAACGCAATCTGCGATATTGTCGAGAATGCGAGGACGCGTTTGATGTCGACCTGCACGCAGGCGATCATAGCGGCGTAGTAGGCCGTCAACGCACCCACGACGACAATAATGTCGAGAGCCGCGGTTTCCATCAGATACAACGGGAAAAGTCGAGCCACGAGATAAACGCCGGCTACGACCATCGTCGCAGCGTGAATCAGGGCCGACACGGGGGTGGGGCCTTCCATAGCGTCGGGCAGCCAGATGTGAAGCGGCATCATAGCCGATTTACCCATACCGCCCATGAAAATCAGCACTAATGCCCATGTAAGAACCGAAGCTCCCATAAACATCGGGGCCGCACTGTTTTCAAAGATGCCTTTTACGCTGTTGGCCGCATCGAGAGACACCTGATAGATATTTTCTCCCACAGGAGCCGATGTGAGATCGGTGAAATTGAACGTCCCGGTATAGAACGACAGGATAAGTATGCCGATGAGGAAGCCGAGGTCGGCGAAGCGGGTGACGATGAACGCTTTTTTAGAGGCTGAAACCGCCGACGGCTTGGTGTAATAGAACCCGATGAGCAGGTAGGAAGACGCTCCTACAAGTTCCCAGAAGATGTACATCTGGAAGATATTGGTAGCGACAACTAATCCAAGCATCGAGAAGCTGAACAACGACAAGAACGCATAGAAACGCTGGAAACCTGTCTCCCACACCCCGTGATGGTCTCTCATGTAGCCGTTGCTGTAGAGATGCACCATGAAGGATATGGTGGTGATGACGACAAGCATCATAGCTGAGATGGGGTCAAGGAGGAATCCGATGCGAATCACGAGATTCTCATAGAATTGCAGCCAGTCGACATTGAAGATTACGGCCTGCAGGCGGTCGCCTGTGGCGGGATCGATAAATTCGGGGCTACCACTGAAGAAGTAGGTAAACGCCGTTATGTAGGCAAGCACCATGGTGGTGCCCATCCCGAGGGTGCCGAGTATTCCGGCCATCTTGTGGCTCATCTTCCCCCCGACAAGGCCGAGAAACAGGAACATGAACAACGGGATGGATAGTATTAAAATAGGCAATGTAACTTCCATGGCGTTTAAAATTTCATTTTAGACAGATCCTTGACATCAACATCTTTGGCAACACGGAACAGATTGATGATAATCGCGATGGCCAAAGCAGTCTCGGCCGCAGCGATCGCAATCGCAAACAGGGTAAAAAACATACCCTCCATCTGGCCGGGGAACAAGAATCGGTTAAACACTACAAAATTGAGATCGACGGCATTGAGCATCAACTCTATCGAAATGAGGATGGCAATCATATTTCGCCGAGTGATAAAGCCGTAGACACCGCAGCAGAACATGACAAGGCTCGGTATCAAGTAATAAAGCATTGTGATTTCCATAACCTTGACTTAACGTTTGCGGGCGACCACTACGCCGCCGATTATACAAGCGAGTAACAACACACTGACAGCCTCGAAAGGCAAAAGATATTCGCCATGCCCTGTGCCCATGAGAGTCTGGCCTATCTGCTGCATATCGAGCGATGCCATTGCCGGGCGGTCTACCAAATGGAGACAACGCGAGAGCAAAGCCCACCCGGCCACGCCGAGCATAGCTAACGAGGCGACAAGGCCAAGCGCACGCTTGCGCGAGGCAAGTTTCTCACTGTTGTCACCCGGATGGCTCGTAAGCAGAATCGAAAAGACAAACAGCACCACTATACCACCTGCGTAAACGGCAATCTGCACCGCACCGAGGAACTCATAATCGAGCTGGAAATAGACGGCTGCGGTGCCGAACAGTGCGAACAACAGATAGGTCGCGGCACGCAATATCTTACGGGTGGTTACAGCGAGTACCGAAAACAAGATAATCGTCAGGGCGATGACGAAATACATGATGATACTTCCTACTGATTCCATATAATGTTATTTTTCTTTATTTTCTGACTGGGTTTCCCCGCTCTCCTTGGCTGCGGCAGCGGCTGCGGCTTTCTTGGCAGCGGCAGCGGCCTTGGCAGCGGCTATTTTAGCCTCGCGCTCGGCGGCGGCTTTGGCAAGCTGCTCAGGTGTTGGAGCCGGCTCCTCCTTCTCGGGGAGATAGTTGAGTTTCTTGACCAGTTTAGAGCGAGTGAACACCGCCTGCTCGAAATCGTTTGAGAATTTCAAAGCGTCCTGTGGACAAGATGTCACACAAAGCTGACAGAATGTGCAACTGCCAAGGTCATAGATGTAATTGTCGAGTTTGCGTTTCTTTTTCCCGTCGGGGGTATCAACCATCTTAGTCTGAATGGTGATGGTCCCGTTGGGACAGTTGCGCTCGCAGATGCCACAGGCTATGCACTTGTGGCGGCCTTCGTCGTCATATTTCAACTCCAGCACGGCGCGAAATCGCTCAGGGATTTTCATCTCCTCGCGGTCTTCGGGGTATCTTTCGGTGATCTTGGGAGTCACAAACTCCTTACCGGTCACTTCCATTCCCTTGACAAGGCTCACGATGCCTTTGCCTAAAGATGAAAAATAGTCTTTTACACTACCCATAGAAATGTGAAGATGTTGCGTTATTTGGTTTATTATTAATTATCTATGTCGTTTCTTCTATAAAAACCGTCATTTCAGGCCGGAAGGCCTGACGGCGACGACACCGCGGAGACGACCGGGCACAAGGCCGGTGTCACCGGATTTGGCCACCGAGTATGTCGAGCAACTCGGTTGTGATGCTTTGCTGACGCAGCTTGTTGTACTCCAACCGCAACTGCTCAAGCAGTTTTTTGGCATTGTCATTGGCACTCTGCATCGCCATTACGCGAGCGGCCTGCTCGGACGCACGGTTTTCAGTGAAAACGTCCTGCATGACGGCGAGCAGAAACATCGGGAGCACCGACCGGAATATCGTGTTGACATCAGGCTCGAATATGTAGGGGCGATTGCTCTGCCCCACTCCATCGACGGCGAACGCCGATTGCTCAACCGGCAGCAACGGCTCCACGCGCAGTTCCTGACGGCTCACACTGCGGTAGTGCATATAGAGAATGTCAACCTTGTCAAAATCTCCGCCGGTAAATTTACCACAAAGATCTTCAAGGAATCGTTTCACATCGTTTCCGATGCTTTTTGAGTCGATTCCTTCCGGCACCGAGACCTTCAGTCTCGGGACGGATAATTTAGACACCGCCTTGCATATTTTGGCGCCGACAGGCACCACAGTGATTTCGACATCATCGCCGTACTTGCGGCGATATTCGGCAATCAAAGGGAGCAGACGCTTAAATATGTTGGCATTATAAGCACCACACAATCCATCGTCGGAACCCCACACAGCGACGCAGACGCGACGCACCTCGCGCGGTTCAAGCAACGGCGAACTAAATTCAGCGTCGGCCGACAACAGATTGGCTATGATGGTCTCAATCTGCCGACGGAATGGGAACAATTGCTTCAGAGCCAGCTCGGCTTTGTGCATCTTGGCCGATGAAATCATTTTCATCGCCCCGGTAATCTTCTCGGAAGAAGCCACCGACCCGATTCGTCCTTTCAGTTCGCGTAGGGTTGCCATTGACTATGATATTGATATTCGTTATACAATTTAGTTATATCGGCTTGCTATTTCTTGTGCAGCCTCGGTGAGCTTTGCTGTCACATCGTCGGTCATGCGGCCTGCAAGAATCTCGTCGAGCACATCTTTCTGATATTTGGCGTGGAGCAACTGTATGAACAGTTTCTCGAACTCGGCGATTTTATCAAGAGGTACCGGTGCGAGCAGTCCGTTAACACCACAATAGATAACAGCCACTTCCTCCTCAACGGGAACCGGGTTATATTGGGGCTGGATGAGAAGGCGCTCGTTCTTGCGTCCGCGGTCGATGACGCGGGCGGTCACCGGGTCGATGTCGCCACCGAATTTTGTGAACGATTCAAGTTCTCGGAACTGAGCCTGGTCGATTTTCAAAGTACCGGCCACTTTCTTCATCGGCTTAATCTGAGCGTTACCGCCGACGCGCGACACTGAGATACCCACGTTAATCGCGGGACGGATGCCTCGGTTGAACAGTGCTGTCTCAAGGTAAATCTGACCGTCGGTGATTGAAATGACGTTGGTGGGGATGTAGGCCGAAACGTCACCGGCCTGTGTCTCGATAATCGGGAGGGCCGTCAACGATCCGCCACCTTTCACGATAGGCTTCAACACCGCAGGGAGGTCGTTCATCATCGAGGCCACCGACTGGTTGTCGATGATTTTAGCAGCACGCTCAAGCAGACGCGAATGGAGATAGAATATATCGCCGGGATATGCCTCGCGGCCTGAGGGACGTTTCAGAATCAGCGAGATTTCGCGGTAAGCCACAGCCTGTTTCGACAGGTCATCGTAGACGATGAGGGCGTCGCGGCCAGTATCGCGGATGTATTCGCCTATTGCCACGCCGGCAAATGGCGAATAGTAGCGCATGGCAGCCGAGTCGGCGGCTGTAGCGGCCACGACCACCGTATAGTCGAGCGCACCGTGCTGGCGCAGGGTCTCGACGATAGCGGCCACCGACGAAGCCTTCTGCCCTATAGCCACATAGATGCAATAGACAGGCTTGCCGTCTTCAAAATTCTTGCGTTGATTGATAATTGTGTCGATGGCGATAGCGGTTTTACCGATTTGTCGGTCACCGATAATCAGCTCGCGCTGTCCGCGGCCGATGGGCACCATCGAGTCGACGGCTTTGATACCTGTCTGCAACGGCTGTTTTACCGGCTGACGGAATATCACGCCGGGGGCTTTGCGCTCAAGCGGCATCAGCAGGCGTTCGCCCTCTATGGGGCCGCGGCCGTCGATAGGTTCGCCAAGAACGTTTATGACACGTCCGAACACTCCTTCACCAACCGGGATGGAAGCGATCTCGCCAGTGCGGCGAACGGTCATGTTTTCAGTCACCTTGTTGACATTGTTGAGCAGAATAACGCCGACGTTGCTCTCCTCAAGGTTGAGAGCGACACCCTTAACGCCGTTTTCAAACTCGACGAGTTCGTTGGCGCAGACGTTATCGAGTCCGTAGACATGAGCGACACCGTCGCCCACCTCCAGAACCGTTCCAACTTCCTCGAACGACACTTTGGAGTTGACGTTCTCGAGTTGTTGTTTCAATACTTCCGATATCTCGCTTGGGTTAATCATTTGCTTGTTTATTTGCTAAGAAGTTTCAGACGCAATTGTTTGAGTTCATTCTTTATCGAAGCGTCAAGACGCTCAGAGTCGATGTTTACGACAAAACCACCGATAAGGTCGGGGGCAATCGTGTGGGTATATTCCATAGACGCTCCGCCGAGATGTTTCTCTATGAGCGATTTCAACCTCGCCTCCTCGTCGGCGGCCATTTGCGCAGCCATGACGACGTTGACCCGGTAGATGTTGTTTTCGTGACGGTAAAGGTTCTCGTAGGCAAGGGCGATGCCTCTCACCGAAGAGATGCGTTTGTTTTCAATGAGCAGTTTCAGGAAATCATGAAAACATGAGTCCTTGGCTGTCGCGCCGGCTGCCGTGTCTAAAAGAGCCACCTTGTCGGCGTCGGAAATAAACGGGTTTGACATCACCGGCTGCAGTCCCTCCTGGGATGCGAACGCCGCCGTCAACGACTTCATCAATCCATAGACACGCTCAGCCGCTCCTTTTTCAAGAGCGAATTTATAGAGCGCTTTGGCGTATCGGCTCGGAATAAGACCTTCGTTCATCGCATACTAATTATTGTGCTCCATTTCATCGAGCAGTGAGTTGACGAGTTTTGCCTGGGCTTTATCGTCGGCGAGCTGGTTTTTAACCACCTTTTGAGCAATCTCAAGAGCAAAGTCGCTGACCTGGTCACGGAAACTCTGCTCGGCCTCCTTTCGCGATTGTTCGATAGAGACTTTCGCAGCATCCATGACTTTTTGCGCCTCTTTCTGCGCTGCGACTCTGGCCTCCTCGATAATCTGAGTTTTCATCTTGTCGGCCTCGCGGAGCACTTCAGCCTGCTGGCGACGGGCTTCGACCAACTGCTTGTCGGCCTCCTCCCTCGCATGGTCAAGCTGCTCTTTCGCGTTCTGAGCATACTCAACGCCTTTGTTTATAAAGTCGGCACGGCTGTCTATCCCTTTCATTATCGCCGGCCATGCCCATTTCCACAAGATGAAAAACAGCACGGCAAAAGCAACGAACATCCAGAATATCAAGCCGAAATCAGGCGTGAATAGTTCCATCAGATACGAGTGATTAAGCTACGAACAAAGCGAGAATACAAACGATAACCGCAAACAGAGCGACACCTTCGACAAGCGCACCGATCACAATCATGTTGGAACGGATATCGCCGGCCGATTCGGGCTGACGGGCGATAGCCTCCATAGCGGCAGCACCGATTTTACCAATACCAATACCCGCGCCGATTGCGGCGATACCAGCACCAATACTTGCGCCAAGACCAACTATGGCGTCTGCTAAAATCATCGATAACATAATTCTTTAATTTTAAAGTGTTATATTTAGTTTAATTATTTCGTTCCATTTTTATTTGGCCGCCTGAGCGGTCTTTTCTTCATGTTTGTGTTCATGCTCGGCTTTTTCTTTGTGTTCATGCTCGGCTTTTTCCTGAGCGAGAGCGATGAATATGGTCGACAGCATCGTGAAGACATAAGCCTGGATGAAGCTGACCAGGACATCGAGCAGCAGCATGAAAATAGAGAAGAGCATCGACAACACCGTAGTCGCACCCAAAGCCGCGGCACCCATCTCAGCGAAGATGAATATCAACAGCGTCAGCACGATGACTATCATGTGACCGCCCATCATGTTGGCGAACAGACGCACGGTCAAAGCTGCCGGTTTGGTAAACATACCGAAAATCTCGATAATCGGCATGATCGGGAGGGGGAACTTCAGCCACAGAGGCACATCGGGCCAGAAAATCTCTTTCCAATAGTGCTTTGTACCGAATATATTGGTCACGAAGAACGTGAGCAACGCCAACACGAGTGTAACTGCGATGTTGCCCGTCAGGTTGGCACCACCAGGGAACACCACTATAAGACCGAGAAGGTTCATGAACAGGATGAAAAAGAACACCGTCAACAGATAAGGGGCGAATCGGGGAGCGTTCTCCTTCAATGTTGATTTGACCACACCGTTGTAGACAAACTCAACAATGGTCTCGAACAATCCGAGCCCTTTGCGGGGAGCTTCAAAGCCTTTGCGTTTGTGCCAGCGGGCGAGCATGATGCAACAGAAAGCCACCACAATAACAGCGATGAACAGGGCAAGCACATTTTTAGTGATTGAAAAGTCCCATGGTTTCGACTCCTTGCCGTCGATTATCTCGACGAGTTTACCTTTATAGTCGCCTTCCGTGGCGATTTTGAACGAAGCGTCGCCGTCAACGTATGTCTCTCCGTGGGCTACACGCGATGACAAGAAGCAGTGCAACCCGTCACTTCCCCAGACGATAATCGGCAAGGGGATGCGTTTATGGTGATTGAACGGGACCTCCCATCCATAGCCATCACCGAGGTGTTCGAAGATAATTTCCTTGGGGTCTATCTTCGCACCGCCATGGTCATCGGCCGCCACGCGCACCGGCGATACCAACGCAGCGATAAGCAAGCTCAATATGAGAAACAACTTCTTCATCATCAATCAATAGATACACACCGACACTACATTTCTATCGACATCGACCACTCCGCCGCCGATTTCCTGCTCGACGGTCTGCCCGTCGAGCCCGTAGCTCATTTTGCCGGGGACAAGGGTGGAGATAAGCGACGCATGGTTGTGAAGCACGGTGAACGCTCCCATCTGACCGGGTAACGACACCCACTCCACTTCGCCTTCAAAAAGGACCGCCTCTGCCGATATCACTTTAAGTGTCATTGTGTGATTGTTTCTTTCTCGGTTAATAATTCATATTTCTTTTCACGCCATACTCCGGGAGCGTCATCCGACCTCAGCGAGCATCTTCTTACCCTTGGCGATAGCCTCGTCGATCGTACCGACGTTAAGGAACGCCTGCTCGGGATACTCGTCCATCTCTCCGGCAAGTATCATCTTGAAGCCGCGGATAGTCTCGCTTAGGGGGACCATTACACCGGGGAGACCGGTGAACTGCTCGGCGACATGGAAGGGCTGAGAGAGGAATCGCTGGGCGCGACGGGCGCGGGCAACGACGAGTTTATCCTCGTCGGACAATTCATCGACACCGAGGATGGCGATAATATCTTGAAGTTCGTTATATTTCTGAAGCAACTGCTTGACGGCCTGAGCGGTCTCATAGTGATCCTGACCGACGATATTGGGGTCGAGGATTCGCGAGGTCGATTCCAACGGGTCTACGGCGGGATAGATGCCAAGCTCCGAAATCTTACGGCTCAACACTGTTGTGGCATCGAGGAAGTTGAAGGTAGTGGCAGGTGCGGGGTCGGTCAAGTCGTCGGCAGGCACATAGATGGCCTGAACCGAGGTAATCGAACCGTTTTTGGTCGAAGTGATTCGTTCCTGCAACATACCCATCTCCGAGGCCAGCGTAGGCTGATAGCCCACAGCCGAAGGCATACGGCCAAGAAGCGCCGACACCTCCGAACCTGCCTGGGTGAAACGGAAGATGTTGTCGATAAACAGCAGAATCTCTTTGCCGCCGCCATCGGCGTCGCGGAATTGCTCGGCAACGGTGAGGCCGGTCAATGCCACGCGCAGACGTGCGCCCGGCGGCTCGTTCATCTGGCCAAACACAAGTGCGGCCTGTGATTCTTTGACCTGATCCATATCGACATCGGCGAGATTCCACTCACCTTTCTCCATTCCTTCGCTGAATTTCTCGCCATATTTCATGACACCGCTCTCAATCATCTCGCGGAGGAGGTCGTTACCCTCGCGGGTACGTTCGCCGACGCCGGTGAACACTGAGAAACCGTTGTGACCCTTGGCGATGTTATTGATAAGCTCCATGATAAGCACGGTCTTACCAACACCCGCACCACCGAACAGACCGATTTTACCGCCCTTGCTGTAGGGTTCCAGAAGATCAATCACTTTGATACCGGTATAAAGTATCTCAGTGCCAATGGTGAGGTCTTCAAATGTCGGTGCAGGCTGATGGATGGGACGCAAGCTGTCGCGCTTCAGCTCAGGGAGATGGTCGATAGCCTCGCCAATCACATTGAGCAGACGGCCTTTGACCTGTGAACCGGTCGGGACAGCAATCGGACGATCCAGATTGTCTACGCGGACACCGCGGCACAAACCGTCGGTGCTCTCCATCGCCACACAACGCACGGTGTCCTCACCGATGTGTTGCTCCACTTCGAGCACGAGCTCCGAACCGTCGGGGCGATCCACCTTCAAAGCGGTGTAAATGGGAGGGAGCGTGTTGTCGTCACCCTCAAAAATCACGTCGACCACCGGGCCGATGACTTGGACTACTTTTCCAAATTTATCGCTCATAATTGACGAAAGGCTATATTTATGGGTCAGTTAATTATTCTATCAGTTATAAATCAGTTTGGCAGCGGATAGTGCAATCCATATATTATAACCAACACCATCAACACAAGGTTGAAAAGGTTGATCGGAAGCAGATATTTCCACTCAAGCGAAAGGAGCTGGTCGATGCGCAGACGGGGGAAAGTCCACTTGAACCATATAATCACGAAAGACAACGCTATCGCTTTGCCTATGAACCAGATGGTACCGGGTATATAGTCCATCACCATGTTGAAGCCGTCCCATCCGGGGATGTGGAGAGGCATCCAGCCGCCGAGGAACAGCAGAGACGCCACACCGGCGACGATGAACAGATTGAGGTATTCGGCCAGATAGAAGAAGCCGAAGTGTATGCCGGAATACTCTGTGTGGTAACCTGCGGTCAACTCACTTTCAGCCTCGGGGAGGTCGAACGGGCCTCGGTTGGTTTCCGCCGTGCCGGCAATCAGGTATATCACAAACGCGATGATAGCGGGGATATGGCCTGAGAACAGGAACCAGAGATTGCTCTGCTGCTCGACTATACCGCCCACCGACATTGTGCCGGCGAAAGCCACCATAGTCAAAACCGAAAGGCCGATTGAAAGTTCGTAGCTGACCATCTGAGCACCTGAGCGCAATGCGCCGATAAGCGTGAACTTGTTGTTGCTCGACCATCCGGCAAGCAAGATACCAAGCACGCCGATTGACGAAACAGCGACAAGGAAGAAGATACCTATGTTGAAGTCGATAATCTGCAACCCGTTACCCCACGGCAAAACGGCAAACGCCATCATCGAGGCGATAATCACCAGGTAGGGGGCGAGGGCGAAAAGAAACTTGTCGATGTGGTTAAGCGTGATAAGCTCTTTGATAAGAATCTTGAACATATCGGCGAAACTCTGCAGCAACCCGAAGGGGCCCACGCGGTTAGGGCCGACACGACACTGAAAGGCGGCGCAAACCTTGCGCTCAAAATAGATGTAGAACAACGCAAGCAATGCGTAGACCAACAAGAGACCAACGCCTATCAGCACACACTCGGTGGTGATGACAAGCCACTCGGGCATGAACGAGCCGAGTAAATTGTGGATCCAGTCGGTTATTGATGAACAGTCGTACATAACAATTGATTACTATTTCTTCGTTCTATATATTCATTAACGGTCCATATCGGGCACTATGTAGTCAAGCGAGCCACCGATAGTTATAAGGTCGGCGATTTTATCGCCCCGGGTGATGTGGTCGACAACCGCCGCCAGCGGCAGGCAAGGCGGCACAATCTTCAGGCGCAGGGGCGAAGTTCCCCCATTGCTTTCGATGTATATGCCAAAGACGCCGCGGCACCCTTCGACCATCTGGAACCAGTGTCCTGCGGGCAACTTGAGCACTTTGGGGACTTTGACGCAATATTCTCCGTCGGGAATGTTGTCGACAAGCTGCTCGAGTATACGCGCAGACTGAGTCATCTCGTCCATACGCACCTTGAAACGCGCCATCGAGTCGCCCTCGGTGCGCACTATTTCGTCAAACTCCAGTTCGGAGTAGATGCTATAGGGATCGGTCTTGCGCACGTCGCACGCCCAGCCGGAAGCACGGCCCGAGGGACCGGTTATGGCATAGGACACAGCGTCGTCGTGGCTGAGGACGCCCACCCCTTCCATACGGTTCTGGGCTATGACATTGCCGGTGAATATTTTGTTGTATTCTTTGATGTTCTTGGGTAGAATCTCAAGCAGGTGTTTCACATCCTTGACAAAGTCGGGATGCAGGTCGGCCATCACGCCGCCGATACAGTCGTAGTTGAACGTCATGCGTGCGCCGCAGGTGCGCTCCATTATGTCGAGAATGGTCTCGCGGACGCGCAGAGCGTAGAAAAGCATCGTGGTCGCACCGAGGTCCATGCAATATGTGCCGATAAACAGACAGTGTGACGCTATGCGCGAAAGTTCATCCATCATCACACGGATTACCTGTGCGCGGCGGGAAATCTCGATGCCGGCTGCTTTTTCGATGCACATACACAGGCAGTGGTGGTAATTGTGGGCCGAGAAATAATCGAGACGATCCATAAAATGGAGAGTCTGGGGATATGTCAGTTTCTCGCAGAGTTTCTCCACGCCGCGGTGGATGTAACCCATATAGACATCTATCTTCTTGATGGTCTCGCCGTCGACGGCGGTGCGGAAACGCAACACGCCGTGAGTAGCGGGGTGCTGCGGGCCGATGTTGACGACGAAGTCATCTTCCGTGAACACAGGCACGGTCTTCTTCTCGATGGTGCCGTCGGGTTTCTCGACCCATGAGAAAGTGTTGTCCTCCTGTCGCTCGTTTTCAATGGATACGGGGTTGAGAGCGGGATCTTCGTCATAGTCTTTACGCAACGGATAGCCCACCCAATCGACGCTCAGGAACAAACGGCGCATATCGGGATTGTTGATGAACACGATGCCGAAGAAGTCATAGACCTCGCGCTCATATATGCCTGCGATCATCCAAAGGTCGGCGATGGAGTGCAGCATCGGGTTGTCGCGGTCAGTGGTGGTCACTTTGACCGATATATGGCCCCCGTGCTTCGTCGATGTGAGATAGTAGACACAGCCGAGGCTATCGGTCCAGTCCATACCCACAATCGTCACTAAATAGTCAAAACTCAAGTCGGCATCGTCGCGCAGCGTTTTGGCGAGCTGATGCCACTGGGCGTCGGGAATGTTGATCTGGAGAATCTCCCCCTCATCAAAAGTGGCGGCGGGAAATAGTTTTGAGATCTTTTCCTGAATGTTTGCCATATCTCTTATATAATGTGATAGATGGTTCGTGGTTTATTTTATCGTGGTCTGTACCCCTCGCAATCAATCGTCAACCCCCTCTACCGGGTGTGATGCAAGAAATTCCTTCTGTTTCTCCTGCCGGTTGACACCTCCGAAGAAACGTTCCACCTTGATTTTACGCGACAACTGCATGATACCGTAAATCATAGCCTCGGGACGAGGGGGGCACCCGGGCAGATATACATCTACCGGGATAATATCCTCGATGCCCTTGGCCACATGGTATGACTTTCGGAACGGGCCGCCCGAAATGGCGCAGCTTCCGCAAGCTATCACATATTTGGGCTCGGCGAGCTGATCATAAAGGCGTCGCAGAACCGGGGCCATACGGTTAACGATTGTTCCGGCTACCATGATGAAGTCGGCTTGACGTGGCGACGAACGAGCGACCTCCCAGCCGAAACGCGCCATATCGAAACGCGCCGCGCCGAGCGACACGAACTCAATACCGCAGCAACTGGTGGCGAAAGTCAAAGGCCACAGCGAATTGGAACGCCCCCAGTTAATCAGCTTGTCGAGAGTCCCGACAACTATGTTGGTACCGTTGTCCTGCAGCTCCTTGACGAGCTTCTCGATATATTCGTTATCCTTGAACGCCTCGTAGGGCATTGATTTTGTTGTCACTTCCATTCAAGAGCTCCTTTCCGCCAAGCATAGACAAGGCCCAGCACTAAAACGCCAAAAAACACTGCGATGCTGATCAAGCCGTCGGGGCCAAGCTCACGGGCACGGACTGCCCATGGATAGAGAAACACGGTCTCAACGTCAAACATCAAAAACAGAATAGCAAACAGATAGTAACCCACATGGAAACGCGTCATGCTGTTTCCGCGAGTCGGGATACCGCACTCGTAAGCCTCACCCTTCTGGGGATTGTAGGACTTGGGGGAGATCAGCCCGGCAAGCCACATGGCCAATGCCACAAGACCGACACCAGTCAAGGCGGCAACCACAGCGAGCAGAGCGTTGTTTTCGATTCCGAAAATTTGTAACGATGTCATATTAAGTGATAATGTTTTTTCTCGTCAAAAAACCACAACAGGGATTACAACCCGCAACGACTCCATATCACACTAATAATCAGAGGGATAGATGCGATGCGCAGGGTGCTTTCCACGGAAGTGCCGATTTTGCAGTGCAAATATAGACAAAATTTCTTAAAGCCCCCACCCTCTCAGCTCTCATTTTTCACCTTTTTTATCTTCAGATTCACGCATCAGCGTTTTTCAAAACGACAATAACACCGTCCCCAAAGCCATCAATGCTCTGTTTCATGTGACCAGCACCTTGTCAATGCGCGCATTGTCCATGTCTACGATTTCAAAACGCAGACCGTTCCAACAGACTGACTCCCCCTCTGAAGGTATATGCTCAAGCTGTTCTATAATCATTCCGGCTACGGTGTTATAACGGCGCACCTCGTCAAACAAATCCTCACGATTAATGTACGTCAGAAACTCGTGGAAAGAACACTGCCCGTCGACAAGCCACCCCGCGCCGTCGGCGCGGCT
The DNA here is from genome assembly GCA_947625935.1 of uncultured Muribaculaceae bacterium. Classification (GTDB taxonomy): domain Bacteria; phylum Bacteroidota; class Bacteroidia; order Bacteroidales; family Muribaculaceae; genus JAJPXC01. Next base: position 28,410 of record CANQQE010000016.1, read on the forward strand.
CACTATATCAGGGTCACTGTTCTGCTCGGCTATGGAGCCGACAAGCCCTTCCAGAATGTCACGCAAAGTGATTATGCCCCTGAAGTCGCCAAATTCATCGCAGACAAACGCCTGAGATATTTTGTCGTGTTTCATCTGCTCCAACGCTAAATAAACGGTCATGTTTTCATAGAAAAATTTGGCCGGTCTGACAATATCCCTCAAGCAGAAACCTCTGTCGCTGATTGTCAAGGCGATATCTTTTAGATATACCGCCCCGACAATCTTGTCATTGGAGCTATCGACAACAGGATAAGCCATGTGGGTTGAGCCGGCAATCGCTGCTTTAACCTCGTCGGCCGACATCGCGCTTTCAAGCACACTGACATCGGAGCGGTGGGTCATCAACTGGCTGACAATCAAATCGCCCATCAAGAACACACGCTCCACTATATCCTGCTCAACCTCCTGTACCTCGCCGTCGTTTTTCCCCTCCTGCACGATTGATTTAATGTCGGCTTCTGTAACTTTAGAGCGGGAGCCGCCAAAACCGAGTAGCCCTATAACCGTCTCGGAGCTTTTCGACAACAGCCACACAAAAGGTGCAGCGAGACGACTGAGCCATAGCATCGGGCGGGCCATAATCACCGACACACTCCCCGCGGCGTTCATCCCTATGCGCTTTGGCACGAGCTCGCCGGCGACAATCGACAGATAGGTGACTGCGACAACTATTATGGTCTGGGCTATCCAATGGGCCGTCGATGGCGGAAAACCGATTGCGGAGAGGGCAACCGCAAATTTATCGGACAGCGCAGCCCCCGTATATATACCCGTCAGAATCCCTATCAGCGTTATCCCTATCTGCACAGTCGAGAGGAAACGGTCGGGATTATCGGCAAGCCTGAGCGCAATACCCGCACCCTTGTCGCCGCGTTTGGCCTTGTTTGACAGAGTAGTCTTTCGAGCGGAAATAATCGCGATTTCCGACATAGAGAACACACCGTTCAAAACGATGAGAAGCAGTATGATGATTATTTCATTCATCTGAGTTATCTCGTTGGTTTTCTCTCGCAAATATACAATATTATAATCAATCGATATTACGAAAACCTTATCGCCCGATATTATGCAAGGGAAACCAAGGTGGAATTTAATCCGCTCCGATAGCATTGCCAGTCGAACCTCCAGCAAGCATAGCCAGAGAATCTTCCACACCGTAACGCTCACACTAAATAAAAATGGGGTGTAACTCGTTGAGTTACACCCCATTTTGTTATCGTTGGTTTGGGGACTTACTTCACTTCCTCAAATCTAACCATATTTGATTACCAATATCTTAATATTATATGGTACAAATATGAGATTTCAAGTTGATAGGAATGACATCGGTTACTTTGTCGTTGTGAGTCTCATCTTGTTTCTTCCCATTCCTTCTTGACTTTCTCGACCTCCGCTATCAACTGCTGCTCTGTGGGAAGATAGAGTTGATATTTAGATGCAACAATTGTATTATTGTCCGAGGGAAGGGTCATCTTAACCAATGTGTCGTTTTTGGCAGTGCATAGTAATATGCCGATTGTGGGATTCTCCTCCGGTAATTTCTCAGTACGGTCGTAGTAATTGACGTACATCTGCAATTGTCCCAGATCCTGATGAGTTACCTCGCCTGTCTTTAACTCAAAAATCACGAACCGGCGAGCAAGACGGTTGTAAAAGACTAAGTCGATGAAAAACTCGTCATCTTCAAGAATGATTCGTTTTTGACGCGCTACGAAAGTGAACCCATTTCCAAGTTCAAGAATAAATTCCTGAAGGTGATTGATTAATTCTGTTTCAAGGTCATTCTCGTAGTAATGTGCTTTCTTTTCCAAACCAAGGAATTCCAAAATCATAGGATCCTTGACTATTTCCTGCGGTGCTTCGGGGGCTCTCTCTTTCCGCGCCATTGCCAGCACAGATTCTTTATCATTGCTAAGAAGCAAGCGTTCATATAGCATTGAATTAATCTGACGCTTCATTTGACGTGCCGTCCAACAGTTGTTGATAGTTTCAAGTATGTAATATTCTCTCTTATCCTTGTCGGCAATGTCTAAAAGCCACTTATATTGCGACCAGTTCAATTGTGCATACAGTGTATGCACAATCGGAAACTCCAGATAAAATTTCTTACTATAATCCAACTGACGTTTACCAAATCCACTGCCAAACTCCGGTTCAAGTTCTTTCGCAAGATTTTTAATTAGACTCTTTCCATACTCGGCACGCGCACTCCCGCCCTGTTCTTTCTCGACAATGCGTCGTCCTATTTGCCAGTACATCTGTACGCGACAAAAGTCAACTGAACGGACAGCATTAGACCGAGAGGTTTCAATAATCGAGCGTATTTCAGATACTAAATCTTTCATTTTTTGTTATTTTGTAGCTTTCCCCTCCGGAAGGATGGTCGAAGCCCAGTCGGGAAGTTCTTCAACATAGCGTTTCACAAGCTCGCCGTCGCTCAGTCGGAACAAAAGACGGGCTTCCGCGTCCTCGACAGAGTTGTCATAGACATAGAGCCGGTCAACTATCGCAGACAGGATTTTGCAGTTGGCAATGGATTTGTCGTATCGAGATATGATTTTGGGGATAGGCACATCATGACCGCCATCCAATACTCGTTGAGCGACTCGCTTGGCATTGATTGTCGGAGATTCGGTGGAAACAAAGAACAAGCGGATGAAAAACCCCGTTTCTTTCGCTCTGAGAATGTAATCGACTTTATCGGAAGCTGACATCACAGTTTCAAAGATATGGCTCTTACGTTCTGAAAGACATCTTTCCCTCCATTCATTGCAATAGTTGGCAGCTTTAAGAACAGATTCCTGATTGTTCCAGTCACCGAACACATCCCGGGCAACATTGTCGGGATTGATATATTCCGAATCCTCCAACCACTCATGATGCAGAATCTTGGATGTCACGGAAGTTTTGCCTGACCCATTGGGCCCGGCAATCACAATAAGGACTGGACGATGATTACTTGCTGCCATTCTTTATTCTATTTATGGCATCGCCCCATTTCTCTTGAGCCGCCTGTGCAGCTGCTTCAATTCCGGCAGCCACACGCTCGGCAGCCCGGCGGGTGCTTTCGCGGGCATCCTCGGCTACCTCACGCATAATCTGAGCCATGCGCTCGTCGCCCGGCTCCTCCATCGACGTAAGTCGATAACTATTCATCTGCTCTTCCGACATAGTATAATCTTTTATTATTCAACGCTAAAGTTATGAAAAAAGTCTGAACCAACCTTTCCTTTTGTGATAAACGATCATTCTTCTTGCTCGTGTTTCATCGTGGTACACCACCTGCACCCCCGATTCTTTCCCATCAATCTGAAAGATCAGGAACTCCGCCGTACTATTTTGTATCTCAAATTTCTCCGCCATAGACATGAACGATTATTTGATTGTTTTCAGCAGACATTGAAAATTTTCATATACGATAGATTCATCGATATGAAGATTGTTTAATGCCGCTATGATGTTATTTTTCTTATTATATGGAGCATCACTTTCCGTAAGCATTTTGTTTAACGGTATTCTACTAATTATCCGCCGTCCATTTTCTGAAAGAGTCATAGCTTCATTAATGGAGAAATAATATCCTTCTCCAATTATTTCATCAATTAAACCTAAAGGTCCACTATACCAATGAAATATTACGTTCCTAACATTATATTTTTTGAGGATAGCCAAAACATCTCTTTCTGCTTTTCGAGAATGAACACTTATGATCTTTTTTTCCCCATTTAGACATTGACAAATATAATCAAAGTATTCAAGCTGACAGTCTTTGTAAATAATAAAATCACGACTGAAGTCTAATCCAACTTCTCCGATGTATGAAGTCATTGGTATTAGTTTTTTCCAGTTATCAATCTCTGATAGATGTTCATGTACAAGTTGAGGATGAAATCCTAATGCGAGTCTTGACTTCCTCAACTTATCAAAGTGAGGTAAACCCATTACAAAATGACTTGGTAGATTTGTCATTCCTAATGTAAAATCTCCGCTCTTTTCTTTTTTAGACAAATAAGAGTCTGGAGAATTTAGCATATCTATATGGCAATGAGTGTCTATTATCATACCCAACCCATATATTTATTGATTAATAATGAGTTTTCTGCTTTAAGCATTTTAGATAATTCAGCCCTAGTTCTTTTTACTAAATCTACATATTCGTCGATATTGTCAAATCTGCTCATACCAGCGATATAAAGCTCTTTTTTTATATCATTGTCTGAGAGATCATTCTTAAGAAAATCCAACATCGCAAAAAAATCGTTTGATACATCGCCATCCCTTTTTATAAATATGGTTTCCAACTTATTACCGTAGGTAGTTTTATCCTTTTCGCCTACTAGAGACGCTTTTCTATACATACAGGGCATGCAGTGCGCACAGTGGGTTGCACTACTATTGTCAAACATATGCTGATGCATATTTCTTTTACCACATGAATTTGACAACGGAAGAATTTGCATTAAGGTATCTTTATCCTTACAATTTTGTATCATTTCACCCTTCGTTAAAAATTCATAAGGATTCGATATTGATATACCAATATTTAATTTATTTAATATATATTGATAATTTTGTAGAAAAACAGGATGAGTTGTTCGTGTACTACAAGCGGCTCTACGCGATGGTGATAAGGGATAATTAAGAGAAACAGAGCCGTTCTCAGGAATTATGACATCACATTTAGCATAGGAAGCTACAATGGAGGCAAGAGTTACAAACATTAATGATCGAGAACGACATGATGTTTCCTTAGATAATTCGGGGCTAATCATAACAGCTTCCCGATATTTAATACGTTTCCCATATTTACTTATTAATGCCTTTCTCACCCCATCTTGATCTGATTTGGGACCTTTCATATAGCTGTCATAATGAGAGGACAAGTATAAATATCCTTTAGGGTTAGATGCAAGATAATCAATAGCACCGATTAAAGAATCTAATCCACCCGAGAAAAGACGGACTTGAGAAATGTTATCATAATCGGTATGGACTTTATATTTAGGATATTTTATTGTTGCATCTCCTATGAAATTACAATTCCAATAATCACCTGTCAGAAATGAAAGCATATCATTAATTTCATTTCTAACAAGCACGAATTTGGAATATTCAGGGATACGGATATCAACATCAAATTCTCGACTCCAACCGTCAACTGAATAAATAGCTCTATCCACAGATCGATCTATTGTATACACAATTGCAGATAGAAATAGGAGTCCAAAAATCTCTTCGGGTACTTTCCCATGAAAATATGATATCGGATGCAATTGAACAATTGCGGCTGTACGCATGCTTCCAGTCGTAAGCATATCTATGCATAACTCGATGCTTAATCGAATATCGTTTTTTTTAATTTTACGTACTCTATATGATAAAACCTCAATCTTCATTTCCAGAAAGAATATATATAATTCGATTAAATTCTTGTTGAATAAATAAACGACCTTCTGTCCCCGTCCAGTCAATATTTAATGATGAATGTCCATTAAAGCCACGTCTCACATCGTCCATTATTAAATCTCTTATCTCATTAAAAGTAGTAGAGGTAACAGACGTTCCTTTCTCATGCTCTAATTTTTCTTTGAAGTTTTGAGAAAGATGGCTGTAAATATAAATACCCATAAACTCATCAACAATTTCTATTATATCTGAAGAAGATATTGTAGAGGTCATTACATCATCAAAATTACTAGCATCCGAATCAATCTTATCTTCGAATTGGTCTAAGATATATTCTAGCGCTTCATTAGCGGCTGTATCATCCATTCCTACGACATTAGATTGGAGATACTCACGAAGATAATTGAGTATTGATACACGTGATTTCCCTAGCTCCTCACCTTTTCCATTTTCCTTTAACCAGTTACTTAAACCCTTACTCGCGATTTCGGCAAAGGTGTTAACAAAACTCTGCGCTACTACAATACCGGAATGACCTAAGGCTCGTGAATTGCCATTGGACACTCTTGTCCTACCGCCAGCAGCTCTAACAAGATTTCTTATTGCATGATGATAGCCGCTAGTTATCGATTTAGTGAATTTTCTTTGTTGCTGTTCAATATATTTCTTACTAGCATTAGGTGGGGGATTATTAATTAACTGTTCCGACTTAAGTTCAGCATTAGCTATCTGCGTCATAGCAGAAGAGGCTGATCCCCAATTAGGTTCACCTTTTACTCCTGGAGTATGTCTATGCGAAGTTCCCATTTATTACAGAATCTATAGATTTTATTAGTTTTTGATTTCCTGATAATTTATTACGTAAGCTGCCATCATTGTCATGCCGATTTAATAAATCATGAAACTTATTTCCTAATGACATAGGAATCTGTTTTACATCTATTCGTGAAAGAATATTCGATAATCTCTCATAAGCTCCTGTTACATTTAGATTATCACAAGCGCAATAAATAGAATACCCATTTTTCGCTTTAGGGTCAATTGTGATTTGTGCATCTAAAAGATTAAAGAAATCGCTCAGGTCATCTTTATCCATTTTCAAGACTTTATCTTGTATTATCTGGTTACAGATTTTATCAGTCGAATCATAGGCATCTTTAAATATCATTCTTATTCTTGATGGTATTAGAGATATGCCACTCATTTCATTTATAATTTTGTCTCTGGAGACCCAGAATAATTCCTTCATGTCCACTTTACTAAAAAGCGGATCTTCTGAAATTATCTGTAATAGGTCTGTTTGATTCCACTCATTAAATTCAAAATCACCAGATCGATCACTTTGCGCAAAATTTTCAATTGAGATTAGTTCTTTAGGTGTAGAGGACTCAGACATTACCCAATTGTTTAGTTGTTTGAAGAGATTAAGGTCTTTCTGTTCAATCAACATAAGCTTTAATAGGGCAAACTTTGATTTTTGATCAGTAATACCAGATTGAGCTAGGAGATTAGCTCTAATTTCGTAAGCATTAAGAAATCTCTTGATTAATCTAGGATTCCAACGAAGAGATTGTCCTAAAATGCTTGAAAATCGAATAACAAAACCTATCGTGTCCTGTAGTTCTTGTTTATTTTCAAATTCTCCAGTGAGTATTTCCTGAATATTACTCCAACCATATCTGTCAAATTTGTTGTTACGACAAAAATTAGCAAAATCAGCTTGTACAGTCTTAAACTGAGAATGCTCCAGTAATGATTCACAGAATAATAATGTTACGTATGACTCCACTTCCTTATGACTCAGAGCCGGTATATTATATGGTAATTGTATGAATTTTTCCATATAAGAGTCACCGAGATTTGGGCGAGTATTATCCGTATCAGCTTTCTGAGATGCTTCAATTATTGTTTTGTATTCACTTCTAACTGCATTTGAAACAATGAATTGATCAGCCGCTATTACGAATGCAGTTTTCGGAACGTTTAAGAATAGTTTAATTGCTTCAAGATTATCAATAATATGACGTGGTAGACATCTGTCGAGATCATCAATTAAAACTATAATTTTGCCCTGTTTGCTCTTATTTATAAGATCTTCAAAATCTTTTCGGAAATCCCTAACGGCCTCATATCTCTTTTCTTCCCCATCCTTAAATAAGTAATCTTTAAGGAATTGTTCTGTATTGTCGCTTGTTAAGAGTTCCTCTAATTTCCCTTTATTCGAATTAAATAATTCAATTAATGTTGGGATGATTAAAGAAGCACCGCCAGTAGCACCAGCAGCTAATACAGACGCACCAGTAGCTGTCCATTTCAGGACTCTCATCCAGCTTATAGATTTCCCGAGTTTCTTAAACGCTTCTTTCAGTTCACCAGCTTTATCCTTTGTCTTTTCCCAAAAACGCTCGTTCCTTTCTAATGAGTCAACTATACCTTGAATTAAGGCCATTTTTGCGTCATCAAAGCTTTCAAAAGACCACCCATCAAAGTAAATTACAACACAATCTTTATCTGCTTTGAGTTCCTCCTCTAAGATTTTTAAAACACTAGATTTTCCGCAGCCCCAATCACCATATAAGCCTATAGTAATAGGCAAATTTTTACTATTGGTTACGACATCTCTTAAAAGAGAAGCGTGTACTGAATATCCTAATAAATCGACAGAAGTTTCTATGTCTGACCACATAATATGTAACCTTATTGTGTTATTACTTCTTTTACAATCTGGAGCATCTTCTTGTTATTGAGCTGCGTGCGGAAATGGACGTTGTAACCCTGTGCGGAGAGGTTATTGAAAAAGATCTCTGCACATTTGATTTTTGCAGCTTCAACACCACGGAGAGTTGACTTATTCTCAACGTCTTTGGTTTCAACTACGATGTTAAGTTCTTTATCACCGTTGGCTTTCTTGACCACATACATGAAGTCAGGGCTATATGTTCCACCGGCAATCGTTGGTATAGCAATACTACTCCGAGGTATTTTGCCATAGACAATAACTTCGGCTATTCCGGAAAGACCTCCGTCAATATCGGATTCGATGTCTTCAAGTTCAAGAGGGGAATCGTAAGCTTTCGCATCATACAGATACTTTTCTGCCGCATCTCCTTCCTTCATTTTGACGCCTATTCGACCCTGAGCGATTTCTTCTCTGACGCTCCCATCGGCATAGGTAAGTGCCGTGGCCCCCGTTGAGCCATCGGTTTTCTTATATTTGAAACGCCCTTGTAAGGTCTCAATCTTCCAATCAGTGAATAATTGAACAAGTGCGCTTATAGCCTGTTCATTGAAATGCGAATCCTTTATCTTTCCTGACCTTTTAGTATAGCGGCAGATTGCACTATGTATCTTCTCAAGAGAAATATTTGTGGTATCCGACACTCGTTTCAAGAACACACCATAGGGTAATGCTTGATTAATAGTATACTGAACGCCGCTGTTAGATGTAGACGACATATGTTCACCATCACTAACAACAATGTCTCTACGGCTGGAGATAACTCTATCCGTAAAAATATTTCCTGTTTCAAGTATCTTGTCAAGAGTCTTGTCAATTTCTACATTGAGGTCGGATTCATACCATATAGTATATCGCTGGTTGAGCTTCTCCCATAGGTCTCTCAACTCTTCAAACCTTGCCTTCCTGATTTTGACAGGATGATTGGGTTTGCTGTTGCGGTCTCTTACTTTTCCTCTTTCAAGTCCAGACTTGAATAATGGGTATTCCTCAAAAAACGAAGACTTATTTTCAGGAATAATATTATATTTAAGATCTACATATTTTTTAGTCAATAATTCAACAAATAGAATGGTTGCATCGGTTCCCATTTTTTGCGCTACCTGTTGAATAATTTCCAATGAGAGTGTAACTGATTCCGGAATCTCACTGTTTATCTGCTCAACGAGTTTCTTCGCAAAATCAGCTTCTGTAAAATCTACAATATAATTTAATGTGAATTCCTCATTGGAAATGCGGTTGCCACACTCATCAACAGGAAGACGCAGACCGCGACCTACTTCTTGTAACTTGGAAATATCACTTCCACTTGAGCGTAGTTTCGCAATTGTGAATACATTAGGGTTATCCCAACCTTCCTTTAGAGTCCATTTTGAAAATAGAAACCTTCTGAGCATTGGATTACCGTCTTTGTCCACAAACGAAAGCAACTGTTTTTTCCCGTTAAGGATGTCATTAACCTCCTCGGCAATGCTTTCATCCGAAGAACTATTATCCTGTGCGAAATATCCGGCGTGGCAAGCTTTGATATTTTTCAGACTTGCCTCCAAATATTCACGATATTCGTTTTCTTGGTCAGAGAGTTTGCCTATAGTGTCTCTAAGTTTCTCTTTGAGCAATCGTTCAAAGGCTTCAAGTATGTATGGTTTCTTCCCATCTTCACTCTTCCTATACGACGTTATATCATCAATAAAGAATAGAGCAAGAGTTTTAATCTTAAAAGTTCTACCAGAGAAATTATGGCGTTCTGTCTCAAAATGTCTCTCCAGGGCAAGACGTATCATTTGCTCCTGATAGGAACTCATGAATACGTTTACGTCCATTTCCTCACCGACAGTTTTAATTAGTCCGTTGGAAAGTTCAATGGAGTTTTTATCTATGGTTTGGATGGTAAGTCCGGTCAGTTCATCAGCAATCTGTGAGAGTGAATCGCCTATACGGAGTTGGAAACTCCTTATCGGGGAATTCTCCTGTTTGTGTTGAAATGTAGCTGAATCGTTTTTAGTAACCGACAGCAACTTGATTTTCTCATTCTTTTGTGAAGTCGGCTCGAAATGCTCTTTCGCAACACCTTTAATCAGTCCTTGATTGAACGACTGACAGGCATTAAGGTCATAAAGGAGATTTTGGTAATCCTTGATTGTCTTCTTATTCTTTCCTTTGCCGATTGTGACTTCGGGGAATGTGGCACCAAATCTGATGATACACTGTGGGGCAATCTCCGTCTGTATGATGCCGAAAGCTTTCTGCTCTCTCGAAAATTTGTGAGGTTCATCGATGATTACAAACGGGCGTGTGGCTTTAAGCGCATTATACGGACGATAAAAGCCTTCCACAACATTGCCATAATCATCTCTGCTTAGGATATAGTTCTTCGCATCTTTCAGTAGTTGCATGTTTACTAAAAGGACGAAAATTTTCTTAGTATCTTGACATGACCCTTTGACAAATTCACTGACGGCCGCAGGGAAATATTGTCTTCCCTTCTTTTTCTTCTTGGGAGGTTCAAGCGTAAGAAGGTCAATTTCTGCATCATATCCACAAACATCACGGAAATGACGCTTTACATATTCATCCTCCATAAACTGCCTTGCACCTGCTTTGATTGGCAATGTAGGCACAGCTACTATGAATTTATTGATTCCATAGCGTTTATGGAGTTCAAACATAGTCTGAACATAGACATAAGTCTTTCCGGTGCCGGTTTCCATCTTTATATCAAGATTCAGACATGTAGGTTCATGAGTATATCCTCCATACTCATGCGGAATCTTGTTTATGCCTTGTATATTTCGGATGTTGTCACCGACTCCATCCTTAAAAATGGTTATTTCAGGATTGGAATAGTAATGCACAGGCGACTTTACCCATGTATCTTTGAATACATCTGCTACTGCGTCCACCGCCTTTTGCTGATGCGGCAATGAGGATTGAAGTATCAGTTCCATATCAATATCTAATTTCGAAATTGATACGAAGATTCTTCTCTCCAGCCTGTACGGTCTGTAGACTGTCTTTCAAACTCTGCAACTCATTCCAACCGAAGGAATAGCCATAGATTACAACATTCTGTGGATTGAATGAAGCTTCCGTTTGATACTTATCAAGAAGTATGGCTACTGCTTCGTCTGATAAATCTGGGTTGATTAGATAGAGATGCTTGTCGATATAATATGCCGTATAACCGCCAAGATCTAAAGAGTGGTAATCAGAAGTCAGACCATAACCATCCCTTTCCAGCCATGTTGTAAGTATGGTAGGAACACCAAATTCATCCATAAGGGTATTGTCACCGAATGCAGTATGCTTATCAAACTTGATGATTTTCTCCAATGCGACTCCAGATGGTTCTTTCAATGTAAAATGTCGGAATCCGAGATCTCCATGAAAAAGAGGATTCTCTGCTGCGATTTTTTTTGCGGCACGCCTTATACGATCAATGCCTATCGCATCTATAGTTTTATAACCAGCTTTGAATGCTTCTGAATCTTCATTGCAAGCCTCTTCAGCCTGAACTATTATGTATTTATTATCACTTTCGCCTTTTTGATTGATCTGAAGTATGGCATCCGCAGATGTACTACTGCCACCAAAAAAATCTAAAAAATAGCTACTCTGTAAATCTACAAAAGACAGCAAGTGCATGATTAATGTAGTACATTTGGGATTTTTAAATATTTGGGTTATATTGGGAAACAAGTTCCTCAACTCATTCGCTCCCGAACGTCCATCGAAATTATATACACTTGAAAACTTGTCTTCGTACTCATCGGCATACACTTTTATCTCTACAAGTTTAGTCTCATCATCTCCAAAAATAATTTTCCCATCTTCAATAAGTCTTTGCATAGATGTCTCTGGGAAACGATAACCTCGTAAAGGCTCCGCACAGGGCTTTCCGGTTACAGGATGTATGATGTCGTAGTGATAACCCTCTTTGCCTGGGTTATGGACACTTCTACTTCCAGTATATATTCCGTTTTCATCAATAAACTTGTAATCTTCAAAAGGGCCTAGCTGAGACTTATGATCTCTATACCATGCTTTCCAAATTTGTTGTAGGTCTTCCCCTGAATATGATTGGACTAATTCTCTTCCTTTTCTGAGTAAAAGGTCTTTAATTTCACTGTCTTTAGACTTCCAAATTGGACTTAACGACGCTCTGTTCTTGCAATAACATAGTATATATTCATGTTCTACAGCAATATTTGTGGGATTATTATCTGTGGCATTTTTCCAAATTATTTGTCCTACAAGATTCTCCTCTCCAAAAACGTCATCACATAACAGTTTAAGATTTCCTTGCTCGTTATCATCAATCGAGATGAAAATTATACCGTCTTTGCTAAGAATGTCGCGGGCGAGGAGAAGTCGAGGCAACATAAACATAAGCCATGCAGAATGTGATGCCGAGCCTCGACGAGTAAGGTCAAGAATGCGTTGAGCCTTGTCTAAAGAGATACTGAGTTTTGTGGATAATTCTTCTGCTGTAAAATTGAAGTTGTCATTATACACAAATCCGTCAGAACCCGTATTGTAAGGAGGGTCTATATAGATACACTTTATCTGTCCTGCGTATGATTTCAGAAGATGTTTCAGCGCGTCAAGATTATCACCGCTGATATAGATATTCTTGCTATCCTTGTTTTCCGGCAAAGAGTTATGCGCTTCGTCAGGAACGATTACTGTGGTGGTGTCAAGAGAAGCCAACATTCGGGCATAGTTCTTGCCAAGAAACCGCAACTCGTATCCCTCGTCCGTTACTTCTACTTTGTCCTTAAGATATTCTTGAAATCTGACAATATCGAAACTTCCATCTTCCTTGAAACAGGCAGGAAAATGTTCTCTCAGTATTTCAAGCTCGTTAGAGCCTGGCGTTACTGAATTATTTTTATCAATTATATCTTTAATCATCAGATTTCAATTTTAGTATTTAATAGATTATCAACACTGACTTCCAATAACTTGGCAATCTTAACTAAAGTAGGCAAATCTGGCTGAGAACTATTTGTACACCATTTTGATACGGTTGATGGATTCACATTTAGTTGCTCACATAACCATTTATTTGTCCTTTTCTTTTCTGCTAAAACTACTTTTAATCGGTTTATATCAGTTTCCATGTCGATAAAATTTGTTATCCACTCGCAAATTTAGTGAAAGTTTCGCACATAGCAAAGAAACCGAGTGTGTTTCGCATCATGTTTTGCTGCATAATGTAGGCAGAATAGGCGATTATTCTTATAGATATTCGAGGCAATCAGTTGTGAATCGTTATGATTGGTGCCATTAATAAGGGCTATTTCGGCCTCAATAGGCAATCATAACCAAAAGAAAATACATTTGGTAAATTGTTGATATATAGTTAGGTATTGTTATGGCTGGTTATGATTTGATTATGATTGAGGGTATGGGTTGAGTCAGCATTAAATCACCATTGGTTTTTGCTATTCTTTTGCAGAACGCTTCGATATTGAGGCGCAACGCAAATACCTTTTATAATGGTCGAAAGAACCACTATCAAATTCGAGGATATGCCCAAGGCTCTGGCATATCTGATTGAAAAAGTTGAAGAGCTTGACCGCAAACTTGAATCACTCAGCGATACTTCGACATCCGGCAAGGATGTGTGGATGGGAATTAAGGAACTGTGCGCATACCTTCCGACGCGTCCGGCTACGCAAACTGTCTATGGGTGGACGAGCGCACATCTGATACCGTTCCACAAGAAGGGGAAGCGCATCATGTTCCTGAAATCGGAGATAGACAAGTGGCTGATTGGAGAACAACTCAAATCAATCCGTGAAATCGAGGCTGATGCTGAAGCCTTTTGCGCCGGCAGAAAGGAGCGTAAACTATGAACGTAATGAATGACCCACTTGGCGGTTTCATCGCCGAGGTTGAAGGCGGAGCTGGACTACAGGCACCAGATGCAGCGGCTGTACGCTATGAGAGGTTATGCAATGAGGCACAACTTGACATCGACAAAGAGGTGCCACCCCCGCCTGTTGCCATTTATATAGATGATTCCCCTGCCTGTACCTTCGGCAATTTCAGTGCCTCGATAGGAAAGCCCAAAGGCAAGAAGACCTTTAATGTGTCGGCGATGACAGCAGCTGCCATGACCAATTCCACGATTCTGAATTATCGTGGCAACATGCCGTCTGACCAAAACGGTATCCTATACTTCGACACCGAGCAAAGCAAATATCATGCCTTCCGTGTGTTCAAGCGTATCGCTCGACTGACCCACAGGAGCAACGCGGAAATCAAGCAGCGCATAAAATATTACGCTCTCCGTAAATATTCGGTGGAAGACCGCATCGGCATGATTGACCATAAGATTCGGAACACCTCTGCTGTCGGGCTGGTAATCATTGACGGCATCCGTGACCTTATGCTTGACATCAACAATCCCCGCGAAGCGACCCTTATTGTCAACTATCTGATGAAGTGGACGGAGGAATTCAATCTTCATCTCCACACAGTCATCCACCAGAACAAGGGAGACGAGAACGCACGCGGACACATCGGAACCGAAATCAACAACAAATCCGAGACGGTGCTCCGTGTCGAGAAAGACAAGAACGATGATGCCATCAGCACGGTCGAGGCGGTCTATATCCGAGATGTCTCTTTCCCTCCATTTGCCTTTCGGATTAATACCGAGGCTTTGCCGGAACTCATCAGTGACTATGTGCCGACGCCCGAAGCCAAAGGCAACGAGGCATGGGATCCATACCATGACATAGCCGAAGACACTCACCGCAGTGCGCTTGATTCGGCGTTCTCCAATCCGGATACACTGCTTCGGCATGGCGAGCTCATGGACGCGCTCCGGGACGCATACGCAGAGGAGGATATCGAACTCAGCGACTACAAGCTCAAGATTCTGATAACTTTTCTAAAGAACAAGCGGATGATTGAGCAGGTGGACAAGGGCAAAAAGAAAGGCAATCCGTACCGTTACCTTCAGGACTTTTACTATTGAAAAAGTTAGTTGGATGAAACGGGCCTATATATACACGACACCTCACCCAACCAAAATTCGCCTTACAATGACTAATGATTACCGATACCGGCTTGATAACACCCGTCCACGCATCAAAGTGACATGCCCTGCCTGCGGACGGCAGAAGAAACTTGTGCGCTATATTGACACACAGACGGGGCGGTTCCTTGCCGATCATGTAGGAAAGTGCGACCGTATTTTCAAATGCGGATATCACTACACACCATCCGACTATTTTCGGGACCATCCCTGGCTAAGAGAGGCATTATCGTGGCAGTCTTCAACATCGCTGCATCAGCCACCACCTCAACGGGTAGAACCGATAAGAAAACCGTCCTTCATAGACACGGGCTTGATGAACGAGACCGTGAAGCATTGTCAATCCTCCACGCTGTTTCGATTCCTCAGTTCCCTGTGGGGTGAGGACGAAACCATGCGGCTGTTCCGATTATATAATGTAGGAGCAACCACCCGGATGAACGATGCGGCGGTATTTTGGCAAGTGGATGTCAACGGGTGTATCCGAACAGGGAAGATAATGCGATACGGCAACGACGGGCACCGCATAAAGGAAGATGGGTTGGTAAACTTCATGTGGGCGCACCGTATGAAATCGATGGTTGACAATCTAGATGACTTCAATCTTGTGCAATGCTTCTTCGGCGAACACTTGCTTTCGGTTCACCCCGGATCAAAGGTCATGATAGTGGAATCCGAGAAGTCAGCCATAATCGCCTCTCATTATTATCCGCAGTACCTTTGGATGGCGAGTGGCGGATGCTGCGGATGCCTCAATCGGACGGCTTCGCAGGTATTGAAAGGCAGGGAAGTGTGGCTCGTGCCTGACCTTGATGCCGAAAACCGATGGCGCAGCAAATTGGCGATGCTCCGCACAATTACTCCGACTGCCGGAATTGTCACTGCCATATCCGACATGGCAACACCGGAGCAGAGAGCCGCCAAACTCGACATCGCCGACTTCCTTTTGGATGCGGCATCCCGGAATAACCCCATTGTATGAGCTGAAGACGGAGCCAATCAGCTTGCTGAATGTAGGGAGGATTTTAGTAATAAAATTCCGTAGCTTATTATGGCATTTTCATCCGAAGTCTCCGACCTCTCCCGAAAAAGCCATCAGTCACCGAGCCACCTCCCGGCTCTCTGTTGCGATTGATACGGAATTTTATCATAATCATTTTAATTCAAGAATATATGACAACACAATATGCTGTGTGCCACTTGGAGCGTGGCGCAGGCAACGATTCGGGGATGTCATGCCACATCGAACGCAAGACCGCCGAGGGCAAACCACACATTCCCGACAACGCCGACGAGAGCAGAACACACCTCAACCGCGAACTTATAGACTTTCCGGAGGGCGTTGTTAACCGCACTCAAGCTATTCAACACCGTATTGAGACCGCCGGACTTAAGCGGAAGGTCGGCAAGAATCAGACCCGTGCCGTCCGTGTGCTTCTGACCGGAACCCATGAGCAGATGATAAAACTTGCAGGCGAAAGTCGCCTTGATGACTGGTGCCGAGCCAATATCAAATGGCTGCATGACACCTTTGGCAAGGATAATCTTGTGTCATGTGTGCTCCACATGGACGAGAAGACTCCCCATCTCCATGCAACGGTTGTTCCCATTGTAACGGCACCACGCACACGCCGTAAGCGCGAGGGTGAACAGAAATACAAGGAGAAGACCCCGGCACCGAGACTGTGCGCCAATGAGCTTATGACACGGGGTAAGCTCCGGCAATATCAGGACACATACGCAGAGGCAATGGCCGGATTCGGATTGAAACGCGGTGTCGTGGCAAGCGGTGCCAGACACCAGACCCAGCAGCAATACAACCGTCAGCAAGCACTCGAACTCCAGACAGATATTGAAAGACTCACTGACGAGATTGAGAAACTTGCAGCCGAAAAGGAGAAGGTCAAGAAGGAAGCCAAGGACGGCAAGAATCGTATCCTGTCGTGGCTCGGAACCGGGGAACTGCCGAAGTTGGAGAAGGAAGTCGCCGACAAGGACAGGCAGATTGCCGCATTACAAAAGCAGCTCACCGAGATTCAAAAGCGGTATGATGATCTGAAAGCCAACTCACTCCGTGAGCCCAATTCTTACCAGAAGGAAATCGACATGGCAACTAAACGAGTTGCCGAATGGCAAGCTCGTTATAATGCCGAACACAATCGGGCAAAGGAGTTGCACCGCCTGGCATTCCCCGAGCGTTACCGCCTGTCATCAGGCGCAGACCTTGTCAGCGGCTGGATTCCCAACCGAATGTATCCCAGTCTGTCAATCACGACGCTGTTTCATGGCAACGAGTTCAAGAATACCTCTTACGATGTTCCTCAGAATCTTCTCGACAAGTACGACAGTGGAGCGCTGACTCTTCATGAATTGGTCAACGAACTGTTTGAGCCGTGGGAGCAGGTCGATGAATCACAACACAGCCTTCTCGCCATCGCACTCCAGACAGCTGCCGGAGGAATCCCGACACCGCATGTCGGCACCGGCTCAGGTGGTTCCTCATCCGATTTGCCATGGAACGATAACGACAAGGACAAATTCCAACGAGCGAGATCCAAAAGTAGGAGATAGCCTTTTAGTCTTTCAGAATCTTCTCATCAATCTCGATAGCATGGGCACCACGGGTGTTGCGAAACGTCTTTTTGATTGATGAGAGTTCTGTATTGGCGAACCATTCGCCGAAAGTAGCTTTGACAAATGATGCCGTGGTGTCGCCATCAATGTTATATTGGAACGCGATGTTCCATGCGAAATTTTTCAAAGAGGCTTGAGTCACCTCAGGTTTCTTTGATATTTTCATGGCGTTCACATTGAGAACATCTTTATGGCTGACAAAGTATCTCACGCAATCCAAAATCTGAGTGACTTCGGTTTGAGAAAAATTCAGGCGCATAAAGATTTCTTTAGTATACGAGAGAATTTTGTCAAGCTTCTCAGCATCCTCTCGGACCAGTTGTTCCCTTACTATGCTGGATTCGGCAACATAATGGTCATGAAATTTGATTGCGTCTTCGTAATCCGAATCTTTGACTATAACTGTCGGCTCAACATTTTTGAGGGCTTCTTTGACTGCTTCCTGCTGTTTGCGCGTAATCAAATCGCTATGAGCCTTATCAAAAGCATTGACTATGCGCTCACTGATTCTATTACATCCTGCGTACAATAGTTGCCAAAGCGCATAATATATCGGTACAAGCAACAGGCTCCATTGCAATCCCAAATCAAATTTGGCGCAGGTTCCCCACGCCATTGCAGTAGACAAGGTGAGGTTCACTCCGGTGATGATTCCCGGAGTTATTTTGGGGAGAGTTCTCGATATCATTTTCTTCAATTTTCTGCAAAGTTAGAAAATCCATAGAAAACGATAAAGAAATTACATTGTAATACCCTCACTTTTAGGCTTTTTTATCTATATAAATATAGTCGCTTTTCTATAAATATTGTTACTCAATATCATTGAAATTCAAGTCAAGACTGATAGCGTTTGCAGCTTCATCTTTCAGTCTATCAACAACTTTCGCATATATCTGAGTAGTACGGACATTTGTGTGACCTAACATCTTGCTGACTGTGTAAAGATCTGTTCCACCGGCAATTTGAAGCGTTGCAAAGGTATGTCGAAAGCAATGGAAGGTGACTTTTCGCTTGATTCCAGCTGCTTCAATCCATCTTTTCAAAGGGCGCGATACCCACGACGGATCCGGCAAATCTTCAAATACAAGCCTGTCGGCATCTCCCGGTGTGCCACATAATTGATATGCCTGTTCTGAAATAGGCTGATATTCTACTCCCTTCGTTTTCTTTTGAGTAAAGTTCAGGCGGTACTGATCTCCCACCTTTTGAATATCGCCCCAATGAAGTTTCTGAATATCGCAATGGCGTAGCCCTGTCAACGCAGCAAACAATGCCGCACGTTTGATGATTGGCTTATCGCAGGGAGTTTTTGCCAATGTGTTGAGTTCGGCGATGGTCAGGAACTCACGACGGCTTTCTGCCTCTGCGATTCCTTTTGCCTTAGCCGAGAGGTCGACAGAGATATAACCATCAATAAATGCCTGCTTCAACGCCGCCTTAAAGATTGAGAAATATGTCGCAGCCGAGTTTTGTGACAAAG
Source organism: uncultured Muribaculaceae bacterium (assembly GCA_947625935.1). Taxonomy (GTDB): domain Bacteria; phylum Bacteroidota; class Bacteroidia; order Bacteroidales; family Muribaculaceae; genus JAJPXC01. The sequence goes on from CANQQE010000016.1 coordinate 47,760, forward strand.
TTCCTTTCTTGCCACCCCCTTGCGGAGCCGTCAGAAGAAAATTCTTGAAGTCGTTTATCAGCTTAGTGTCAATTCTTCCGAATGGTATAATACCGTCTTTTGAGAAGATTTTCAACAATTCGCCCATTCGTTTCCAGTTTATGAGGATTGATGCCGAGCTATTTTTATGCCGCTCAATAGTAATCTTCTTCACATAGTCAATGAAATTGGCATTGGCTTTTTCCTGTAATTCAGCTTGAGCTGCATCCTGGTCGGAGTAGAGGGTAGCCGTATCGTATTCCTTCTGACGGATTTGCCGTACCTTATCGGCATAGATGCACGATTCCTGATCTATCTGGGATTTACACATGATAACGCCATTGATATCACGTTTCGGTTGAAAGCCTCCGCGAGTAGGTCTTTTCTTATCCCATATCGGTGTCGTTATGATACGTTTGACATATTCACGTACTCGTTTAGGAGTTTCATTCTCCTTCTCATAAACAGGGTATGCCTCGACATAGAGATACCATTCATTCCGAATTTCACTCTTTCGCAGTTTTACGGATACTGTTGTATGCTGGAGTTTCTTTTTCATTTCTCGGACTTGAATATTTTGTCAATGTCAAACTTAGGTACATATACAAAACGGCCTATCTGACGCATAGGGATACTATGCCTTCTCAGATTGCTGTATACCGTCGACTCGCTGATTCTATATTTCTTTGAAACCTCTCCGATTGTATAACAATCTTCCGGCTCTAATGAATATAGTCGTTTCTTTGGAGTCTCTTCCAAAGGATTCTTTCTTATATCCAATAAGCCCTCGATGTCTGCGATATCAATGAGAGTCATCCTGTCACCCGGATTGTGATCTTTTATTTTTCCTTGACGAATCCACCTATAAAGAGTTGGACGAGAAATTTGATAGCGGCTGCATACCTGTACCACTGTTAGCAAGGCATTACCCTCTGATTTAGCTAAGATCGCCTGACGCTCCATTTCTCTTTTCTCAGCTCGCTTTTTGTTACGATATGTCTCATTGGAACACTTCTTTGAGCAGTGAACTGAATCAACATTCTTAGCGAGGAATGGCTTCCCGCATACAATGCAGTGTCTCATTATTTTAGCTTTACTTTCGGGCATAGGGCATATCTGTTATTGTATCACTTAATCTTCAAATTTGTAACGTAAGTATACTTCGTCTTCATATTTCTGTAATGGTACAAATTTGATGCAAATATAAGCTAAAAATCCATAGAAATCAAGTATTCGTAGAGAAAAGTGTAAATAAAAATGGAGTGTAACTCGTTGAGCTACACTCCATTTTGTTATCGTTGGTTTGGGGACTTACTTCACTTCCTCGAAGTCAACGTCGGTCACATGGTCGTCGCCGCCGGGCTGCGCGCCGGGCTGGGGACCTGCCTGTGCGCCGGGGTTAGCTCCGGCCTGGGCCTGTTGCTGGGCGTTGAGGATGTCCTGCTGCGCTTCGCCAAATTTTGCCTCGATTTCTTTGATGGCGGCATCAATACCGTCAAGGTCCTGAGCCTTATGGGCGTCTTTCAGGCGAGCGACCGCACTCTCGATAGCCGCTTTTTTATCGGCGGGAATCTTGTCGCCAAGCTCACCGAGCTGTTTCTCGGTCTGGAAGATTATGGCATCGGCGTGGTTGAGTTTGTCGATGCGCTCTTTCTCTTTGGCGTCGGCGGCGGCATTGGCTGCGGCCTCGTCCTTCATACGCTTGATTTCAGCGTCGGTCAAGCCGCTTGAAGCCTCGATGCGGATGCTCTGCTCCTTGCCGGTCGCCTTATCTTTGGCCGATACGTTGAGTATGCCATTGGCGTCAATCTCAAAAGTAACCTCGATCTGGGGTATGCCGCGGGGTGCGGGAGCTATGCCGTCAAGATGGAACTTGCCGAGGGTCTTGTCATCCTTGGCCATTGGACGTTCGCCCTGAAGCACATGGATTTCGACAGAAGGCTGGTTGTCGGCAGCGGTCGAGAATGTCTCGCTCTTGCGGGTAGGTATGGTGGTGTTGGCTTCAATCAGCTTGGTCATCACGCCACCGAGAGTTTCGATGCCGACCGACAGAGGCACAACATCGAGCAGAAGCACATCTTTGACATCGCCCGAGAGCACACCGCCCTGGATAGCGGCGCCGACAGCAACGACTTCATCGGGGTTGACACCCTTTGACGGTGCTTTGCCAAAGAACTTCTCGACAATCTGCTGTATGGCGGGGATACGGGTCGAACCGCCCACGAGGATAACCTCGTCGATATCTTTTGCCGAGAGACCGGCGTCTTTCAGAGCTTGCTCGCAAGGCTTGATGGTGGCCTGGATGAGTTTGTCGGCGAGCTGCTCGAATTTGGCGCGTGTCAAGGTCTTCACCAAGTGCTTGGGTATGCCGTTGACAGGCATGATGTAGGGGAGGTTGATCTCTGTGCTGGTGGTGCTTGAAAGCTCGATTTTAGCTTTCTCGGCGGCCTCTTTCAGACGCTGCAACGCCATGGGGTCCTGACGGAGATCCACACCCTCCTCTTTCTGGAACTCGTCGGCGAGCCAGTCGATGATAACATGGTCGAAGTCGTCGCCGCCAAGGTGGGTGTCACCATTGGTTGACTTCACTTCAAACACGCCGTCGCCGAGTTCAAGGATTGAAATATCAAATGTACCGCCACCGAGGTCAAACACGGCGATTTTCTGATCTTTGTTGGTTTTGTCAAGGCCATAGGCAAGTGCGGCTGCCGTAGGCTCGTTGACGATACGTTTCACGGTCAGACCGGCGATTTCACCGGCTTCCTTTGTAGCCTGACGCTGTGAGTCGTTGAAGTAGGCCGGCACGGTGATGACAGCCTCGGTCACCGACTGTCCGAGGTAATCCTCGGCGGTTTTCTTCATTTTTTGCAGAATCATGGCCGAAATTTCCTGCGGGGTATATTCACGGCCGTCGATGTCGATGCGGGGGGTGTTATTGTCGCCGCGCACCACATTATAGGGCACACGCTCTATTTCATTTTTCACCTGATCGTAGGTTTCACCCATAAAACGCTTGATTGAATAGATGGTGCGTTTGGGGTTGGTGATTGCCTGGCGTTTAGCCGGGTCGCCCACTTTACGTTCGCCGCCGTCGACAAATGCGACTACCGACGGGGTTGTGTTGCGCCCTTCGCTATTAGGAATAACGACCGGGTCGTTACCTTCGAGTACTGCTACGCATGAGTTGGTGGTTCCCAAGTCAATACCTATAATTTTTCCCATAATAAATTGAATTTAATATGTTGTTTTTAATTTTTGAATTATCACTGTCATTCGCATCCCGCCATCGGGGGACGCTGACACATAGAAAACAAATCTGATGCCAAAAAAGTTGTGCGGATTATTATCTTATGGCTATCAATATCTTACGGAACGGCAGATACTGACAATGTGACCGACAGCACTGACAAAACAGCCGACACGTCATCGCCATGACACCGGATGCGACGCATAATCATTCCCGTCAGCCGTTTGGCACTTAAATTTGGCCTAAACATCATGTCACATAATCTCATTTAACAAAAAATTGGTATATTTGCGTGATTATTTATGCGCTGAAGTGCCGCCGTTTGGCAAATTGGCGCATAAACACTTAATTTTAAACATTTTACACCATTACAAATAATTATTATCATGAACATTTCTCACATTGAGCATGTCGGCATAGCAGTCCCCAGTCTGGACGAGGCTATTCCTTTCTACGAGAACATCCTTGGCCTTAAATGTTTCGCCATCGAAGAAGTTGCAGACCAAAAAGTGCGCACAGCGTTTTTCCAGGTCGGACAAACAAAAATCGAGCTTCTCGAAGGCACTTCGGACGACAGTGCCATCTCTAAATTCATAGCCAACAACGGTGGCCGCGGCGGCATACAGCACATTGCGTTCGCCATGGCCGACGGAGTCGCCAACGCGCTCGCCGAAGCAGAGGAAAAAGGTTGCAGGCTCATCGACAAGGCCCCCCGCAAGGGCGCAGAGGGCTTGAACATCGCCTTCCTACACCCGAAATCAACCTGCGGAGCACTCATCGAGCTTTGCGAAGATCCCAAAAAGCAGTAAATCGAACATCAATTTCAACAAACAAAACATAATTCATTTTTAATGAGTACACAGCTTGAAAAAGTGCAAGAGCTCATCGCTTTGCGCAATGAGGCTCGCATAGGTGGCGGAGAGAAAGCCATCCAAAAGCAACACGATAAGGGCAAATACACAGCCCGCGAACGCATCGCACAGCTCCTTGACGAAGGCTCGTTCGAGGAACTTGATATGTTTGTGCGTCACCGTTGCACAAACTTCGGACAAGAGAAAAAATCGTTCCTCGGCGACGGCGTGGTGACCGGATACGGCACAATCGACGGACGCCTCGTCTATGTGTTCGCCCAGGACTTCACCGTTTTCGGCGGCTCACTGTCAGAGACGATGGCGCTCAAAATCTGCAAAATCATGGATATGGCCATGAAGATGGGCGCACCCGTCATCGGCCTCAACGACTCGGGAGGCGCACGCATCCAGGAAGGCATCAACGCCCTTGCCGGATATGCCGAGATATTCCAATGCAACATCATGGCTTCAGGCGTGATTCCTCAGATCTCAGGCATACTCGGCCCATGCGCCGGCGGAGCGGTCTACTCCCCCGCCCTCACCGACTTCACCATCATGACCAAGGGCATCTCATATATGTTCCTCACCGGCCCCAAAGTGGTCAAGACCGTAACCGGCGAAGACGTCACGCAGGACGCCCTCGGCGGAGCGGAGGTACACTCGCAGAAGAGCGGCGTGGCACATTTCGCTGCCGAAGATGGCGAAGAAGCCCTCAAAATCATCCGCAAACTGTTCAGCTACATTCCACAGAACAACCTTGAGGAGCCCCCGTTGGTGGAATGCACCGACCCGATCGACCGTCTTGAGGACTCACTCAACGAGATAATCCCCGACTCGGCCAACCGTCCTTACGATATGTACGAAGTTATCGGCGCGATAATCGACAACGGCGAGTTCCTCGAAGTGCAGCGCGACTACGCCAAGAACATCATCATCGGTTTCGCCCGTTTCAACGGCCAGGCTGTCGGCATCGTAGCCAACCAGCCCAAATACCTCGCCGGCGTGCTCGACAGCAACGCCTCGCGCAAAGGCGCGCGTTTCGTCCGCTTCTGCGACGCGTTCAACATCCCCTTGGTGACACTCGTCGATGTCCCCGGATTCCTCCCCGGAACAGGTCAGGAATACAACGGTGTGATCCTCCACGGAGCCAAACTGCTCTACGCCTACGGCGAGGCCACAGTGCCCAAAGTAACCGTCACACTGCGCAAGAGCTACGGCGGAAGCCACATCGTGATGAGTTGCAAGCAGCTCCGCGGCGACATGAACTACGCTTGGCCTACGGCCGAAATCGCCGTAATGGGAGGCGCAGGCGCCGTCGAAGTGCTCTACGCCCGTGAAGCAAAAGAGTCTGACAACCCCGCACAAGTGCTCGCAGAAAAAGAGGCTGAGTACAACAAGCTGTTCTGCAACCCCTACAACGCCGCCAAGTATGGCTATATCGACGATGTTATCGAGCCGCGCAACACTCGCTTCCGCGTGATTCGCGCCCTGCAGCAGCTCGCCACCAAGAAAGTTGTCAATCCGGCCAAAAAACACGGCAACATTCCACTCTAACCGCGCAACGTTTTTATCAGAATATGAAAAAGCATCTAGTTTTAACTCTCGTCGCGCTGCTCGCAGCATCCGTCTCATTCGCACAAGGACGCCGCGGACTGCGCATCAACGAGATAATGGTTCAAAACGACAGCAATGTCGTTGACGACTACGGACAGCGCGGAGCATGGGTCGAATTGTTCAACTCAACCTTCGGCCCGTTGGAAATATCCAGCGTCTACATCACTGACGACCCGGCTCAACCTAAGAAATACCCCGTGCCGTTGGGTGACGTGAACACCGAGATTCCAGCTCGACAGCACGTCCTGTTCTGGGCCGACGGCAAACCGTCGCGAGGCACATTCCACATGAGCTTCACCCTTCGACCCGGCCAAGACAACTGGATCGGCGTGTATGACGCCGACGGCAAGACCCTCATCGACGAGGTCACCGTCCCCGCCAATCTGCCCGCCGGACACACCTACGCCCGCAAAGCCGACGGCGAGGAGGGATGGGAAGTGCGCACGGGACTCACGGGTAGCCACATTACCCCCAGCAGCAACAACATAATCCGCGACACTAACGTCAAGGTAGATATGTTCAAGGAAAAGGACGAACAAGGCTTCGGCATGACCATCATGGCCATGTGCATTGTCTTCACCGCCCTGCTGTTGCTGAGCGTATGCTTCTATTTGATCAACCGCATCGGAGCGCACATTTCTAAAATAAACAAAATGCACTCCCACGGGCTCGCCATCCACGAAACCCCGAGAGAGGAACGCCCCGACCACGACTCAAGCGAAGAAATCGCCGCGATCGTCATGGCTCTCCACGAGCATCTCAACTCACACGACCAGGAACAGACCGTGCTAACCATCAACAAGGTGAAACGAGCATACTCGCCCTGGAGCTCAAAAATCTACAATCTGCGTGAGCTACCCCGCCGATAAATGACGGTTTGAACCAGAGCTATAAACATCATTACTATCAACAACGCAATGAAAGAATACAAATATAAAATCAACGGCAACTCCTACACCGTTGCCGTGGGCGACATTGACGACAACATTGCCCAGGTATCAGTCAACGGCACCCCATTCAAAGTCGAGCTTGAAAAGAAAAAAGCTCCCGTGACCATTATCAACGCTCCCCGTCCGTCGGCGGCTCCGCGCACCAACACCGGCGCCAAAGTAATAGCGAAACCGACGGTAGCCAACTCTGGATCACACCCGGTCAAGGCACCCCTGCCCGGCGTAATCATGTCAATCGCCGTCAAAGTTGGCGACATGGTCAAAGCCGCCGACACCGTACTCGTGCTTGAGGCCATGAAAATGGAGAATGCCATCCATGCCGGACGTGACGGAAAAGTCGCATCGGTCAATGTTAACCCCGGTGACTCCGTTCTTGAAGGCACCGTCCTGATTACTATCGAATAAAAACCATTCCCAAAATGGCTGAACTCTCATTTAGCGATTTCCTGATGCAGAACCTCACTCAGTTCTGGCATCTCACAGGCTTCTACAACGCCACATGGCAGCATTTCGTCATGCTTGCCGTCGGGCTTTTCTTCATATGGCTCGCGATAAAAAAAGACTTCGAGCCAATGCTGCTTGTCCCTATAGGCTTCGGTATTCTAATCGGTAACGTACCGTTCAACACCGAGGCCGGTCTCGAGATCGGCATTTACGAGGAAGGCTCAGTGCTCAACATCCTCTACAATGGAGTCAGTGCCGGATGGTATCCTCCGCTGATTTTCCTCGGTATCGGCGCGATGACCGACTTTTCCGCTTTGATTGCCAACCCCAAACTGATGCTCATCGGAGCTGCCGCCCAGTTCGGTATTTTCGGAGCATACATGGTGGCTACAGCCATCGGCTTTGAGCCAGACCAGGCCGGTGCCATAGCAATCATCGGCGGAGCCGACGGCCCCACCGCGATATTCCTTTCATCCAAACTCGCACCCAACCTCATGGGCGCGATTGCCGTGTCGGCTTATTCATACATGGCTCTCGTCCCCGTGATACAGCCGCCCATCATGCGCCTGTTCACAACCAAAAAGGAGCGACTTATCAAGATGAAACCGGCTCGTGCCGTCTCTCAGAACGAAAAAATCATCTTCCCCATTGTAGGTATGCTGCTCACCTGCTTCGTAGTGCCCTCGGGTCTTCCCCTTTTGGGAATGCTGTTCTTCGGTAATCTTTTGCGCGAATGCGGTGTGACCACACGTTTGGCAAAGACAGCGAGCAATGCACTGACCGACATCGTCACAATCCTGCTTGGAATGACAGTCGGCGCCTCTACGCAGGCCTCGGAGTTCCTGACCGCCGAGACAATCTTCATCTTCTTCCTCGGATTCATGGCATTCATCATCGCTTCTTCGTCAGGCGTGCTGTTTGTCAAACTGTTCAATCTCGTATTGCCCGCGTCCAAGAAGATTAATCCCCTCATCGGCAACGCCGGCGTTTCGGCCGTACCGATGTCGGCCCGCATCTCCAACAACCTCGGACTGGAATATGACCCGTCCAACTACCTGCTGATGCACGCCATGGGCCCCAATGTGGCCGGTGTGATTGGCTCAGCCGTAGCTGCGGGCGTACTTCTTGGATTCCTTGCATAAACCCCTGTCAATCGTCTGCGAGCCACTTACGGCCGTTCTATCGACGATTGCGGGATTAGATATTTCAGCGTCACCCATCAAACGCTTCATGCGATATGGATGACGCTGAAATTAATTTAATGCAGGGTAATGATGTACCGTAAGGCAACACGACTCTATACATTTTTTGATAAGATTTCCTAAAAATCCTTTCAACCAAAAGTAGGTGCTGATTGTTATAAAACCGAACAAGCCAACACAGCCCGTCTATACCCTCACAATAGTGCAGATATAGTCTCAGGGCGCAATCATGTCAAAATTATGATTACACAGAAAACAATAAAGTCTATCTATCGTAAATATCGTCGTAAGCCGGCTAATGTCGATGAACTCAACGTCGGGCTACTCTTTGAGAAAAACCTCGAGAAGCACGGCATTGAGATTAAAGACGGTGCCGTGATCATCAATAGTGTTGAGCCGCTGTCGCCGTTTCATGAGATTCCGCTCGACCGCATTCACGCGATTATAGATTTTGACATCCATGTGGCAATAGTTCTGCACTCATCAATCGTCTTTCTACGAAAAGATTCCGACCAAGTCGATGTCGATTTGAAAATGCTTAAACCATCTCTGCTCGATTACATAACAATGGGTTTCTCCGAGAAATAAGGCGGCCTGCGGGCCTATGACATCACAAAATCGTTGTCTAAGGAGATAATTTATATAAAAAACGAAAAGGGTTTCTCTCGAAACCCTTTTTTCTTGGATCTTTAATATTTACCTTTGCAAATATTCCTAACATGAGACACCTCAAATTATGTAATATTCAACACTAAATAACCCTAAAAACTAATTCCCTAATTCAAATTATCCTTTTGTCTTTAATCCTTAGTGAGAACCTATGATGATTATTTCCTGGACTGATTAATTTTTACATTGCAAAGTTAATCACCGCCGCGGGCAATTCGTGATAAGTGAGTCAAAAATATAAACTATTTAGAATAGCACCATTTTTAATAAGCTCATTGTTAAGCATTTATACTTCAATCATAAAAATAAAATATAAACCAATATATGACAGTTTTTGCGGCAAAAGTGCCATTTCCATTCCTAAAAGACCGAGTTATCTCACATAAGCAAGGTAAAAGTTTTTGAAAAAGCATTGCTTCCATAAAACAATCGGCGATGGACAAAACCGTTGCGATGGTCAGAACGAGAGCGGGCGGCTATCTCACGATGCCGCCCGCTCTCGAGTCAGTTTCCTGACTAATAATTTAAACTAACATAAAACACTCTTTCTTACCTAAAAATTCATCTTACTTACTAATATAAGATAACCGATTTAAAATTCAAATAACTCTTTTCAAAACAAAGCACTTATGCTTGACAACAGGATTATTTCCTTTTGACATTGCAAAGTTACGCCACACGGAAACGCCCGGCAACATCATTAAACCGCAATATAATATTTTTTATATTTATATTTTAAGCTATTATGCTGATTTACAATTATATAAAATCAACCTGATATAATCAAAAATATAACCTAAAATATCATGACAGACCAATCTTCACAACACTATCCTCAAAAGTCTCCCGGTTAAGAGCCTTGCTTTTCAACTTGTTTCTATAGGTATATATGGTGTTTAACGACAGCCCCATGAACCGTGCGATTTGAGCTGAGTCGTCGAGACCGAGACGCATGAATGCGAGTATTCTCAATTCAGTGTTAAGTTTCACCCCCTCCGGCAGAACAACTCGTTTATCTTTCTGTAGCAAAAGATTAACCTCATCGACAAACGTCGGATAGATGCGTGTGAACGCATTGTCAAAGATTTCTATGAACAGCAGCTTCTGTTCTTCGAGCATTTTGCCCGATTTTATCAAAGCATAAAGGTCCTCTACCTGACCAGCCGTTATTTTACGTCCGGCAATACGGCTAAACTCCTCAAGTTTTTCCATGTATATGGAGCACAGATTCAGGAACTGGCTTATAAAAGTGTCTTTCAACAGGTTCGCCTCATAGCTTTTTTGTTTAAGGGCATTGAGGGTCTTGACTTCACGCCTGATAAACAGCAACGACCCTACGATTACGCCCATAGCGATTACCAAAGCCACAAGAAGCCACGTCATTATATCAAGTTTCCGTTGGTCACGTTCCCTGAACGCACCTGATATTATAGGCAATCCATCGGTTGCCTGCATAGCTCTGATTGCCGAACCCGACAGCACCGCATTATTCAGCGAGTGGGATATGTATCGGTAAGAGCGGTCAATATCACCCTGCTCATACAGCATCTGTGCCACGGCATGGAGCGCGGTCTCCTCCCTTACACCGCAAAGCACATCGGAAACTGCAGCCAGAGCTTTATAATAGATGGCCTCGTCGCGCCGTTCAGGAATTTTTCGGTAGTAGCTCCCGAGCATACTGCTCGCGCGAGCAAACAGATGGTCCGACATAGGCACAGTTTCGACCACTTCGCTAAGCAACCCGACCACTTCCGTATCCTGTCCATGCAGGGCGCTCGCTCTCGCCCGGTAAAATTGGCCCGCCGGAGTAGACGGATCCACTGCCGATGCGAGCGAATCGGCATACAGCGTTCTTAGAGCCATATATTTATCCTTTGAGACAGGCTGCGAGAAATTAAGCGACATCATCAGGTACAAATCATTAGCCGCACGATAAAAAGCCACTCGGTTTTCTTCAGAGATTCCCTTCCGTTTCATGGAATCCAAAGCATGAACCGCCTCGACAGTCACACCCTTGATTGGCAGAGTCTCAATCCACAACAAGCTTATCTGCTCCTCCGTCAGCCTGTCGCCGCAATTACGGGCTTCATCCCACGCCAACTGGCAATATTTCAAAAGAGAATCAGTGTCATATGACTTATACTCGTCACAGACCTCCTCATAAAGTAACATCAGTTGCACACCGCGCCTCACTGGCACAAGTTTCATCAGTGAATCTATACGACTCTCCTTGGCGGAATAGTATAAATCGCTATTCTCAAGCGTCTTATCAAGAAGTTCAAGTGCATCTTCCACCGACGCAGGCAACTCGTCCCTGCTGGCCGACATGGGGAAACACACGATTAATGCCATCAGTAATGATAGGTAAGTTTTTAGCATAGCAAATGTTAGGTTCTTTTATACAGGGCAAATATAGATGCTACAAAAGTAATAAATTTGTGATATATGCTTCAACCCCATTTTTTCAACTCAAAGAAAGAGGGTGTGTCGTAATAAAGGTTTACGGCGCACCCTCTCATTTTAGGGTGCTGAGATATGGATATATTTCAGGC
>CANQQE010000017.1 GCA_947625935.1 uncultured Muribaculaceae bacterium
ATCAAATTCTTCATGTTCAGACTGGCAACACTATACTCTTGATATCTTCCCCGCCCACCCCGAAAATCCGCTGACCCTCAATTTGTATGTGTTTTTGTATGTGTATAAAATCAAAATCGCTGCAAGTCGTTGACTTGCAGCGATTTTACTTGGTGATTTTGCGGAGAGGACGAGATTCGAACTCGTGGTAGGATTGCTCCTACGTCAGTTTAGCAAACTGGTGGTTTCAGCCACTCACCCACCTCTCCTTTGTCAAACGCGGTGCAAAGTTAATAACAATTTTTGAACGGAACAAATAATCTGTCCAATTATTTCCACTTTTTTTCATCGAAAAGATTTTGACATTTGTCGGGCACAGATAAGTTTACCCTTTGACAGATGTCTGTTAAACTTTTGGTTTGGCTGACCGTTCTATAATCAAAAGAAATCACTAATTTTGCCCGACAGTTAAAATTGAGCGGACATTTAACTTAATTATTACCGTTATGAAAATCATCAATGTTTCAACTTTGGTCATGGCTGCATTGGCGGCTTTGTCGCTTGGCACTGCCTGTTCGTCGAAAAAAGTGGTTGAGCAGAAGCCTGTTGCGCAGCCTGCGTCGGTTGACTACTCGACTTTAGTTCCGGGTGAATGGACAATATATAAGGTGGGAGGCAAGACGGTGACCGGGGACGAACGGCCCTACATCACCTTTGATGCTGAAAATTCCCGCTTTTACGGCTCTAACGGCTGTAATACAATTAACGGTGACTACAAACTTGGTGGCACATCGTTGACGTTCTCTAACGTAATCTCTACAATGAGGGCGTGTGCCGACGCTCCGTTTGAGTATGCCATTAATCAGGCGCTCGACAATGTGAGCGACTACGCTGTGGCAAAGAAAGGACATGAATTTTACATGAGTCTGACAGGCACCGGCGGTCAATCGCTTATGGTGTTGCGCAAACACAACATGGACTTCCTTAACGGGACATGGCGAGTGACTCTCCTCTCCGGCAAGCCTGTGGAGCTTGAGGATGACGAGTCGATGAGGTTGGTCATTGACATCCCTGAATTGAAACTGCACGGAAACACCGGCTGCAACATCTTGAACGGCAACCTTCTGATTGATCCCGACAAAACCAATGCCATACAGTTCCACAATGTGGTTACGACCCGCATGGCCTGCCGCAACCAGCAGCAAGAGACGGCTTTCCTGCTTGCCCTTGAGGCTGTCGATGCTGCCACATCCACCGGCGACAACACCGTGGCATTGCTTGACAACGAGGGCAAAACCGTTATAACGATGCAGCGCATCGCTAAAAAGTGATGATAAGATTTTGTAATTCTAAAATAAACATTGGCCTTGACATTGTCGCACGTCGTTCCGACGGCTATCACGACATTGTCACGGCCATGTTTCCTATCGGATGGGGCGATATTCTTGAGATTGTCCCGGCAGCCGATGGCGTTACCCGTCTGACGGTAACAGGGCGTAAAGTCGATTGCCCGGTTGAAAAAAATCTGGTGATGAAAGCCTATCGCGCTCTCGCTGCCGAGGTGGAATTGCCGGCTGTCGATATTTATCTGCGAAAGATAGTGCCCGATGGCGCAGGGCTGGGTGGCGGATCGTCCGACGCGGCCCACACGTTGCTGCTGCTTAACGACCTGTTCGCGCTTGGATTGCCGTTAGACAGGCTTGCGGCAATAGCGGCCGGAATCGGTGCCGATTGTCCGTTTTTCATCTACGACACCCCTATGCTTGCCACCGGGACGGGGACTGATTTGGAACCGATGGACTTGCCTGGGCTGGGCGGATTGACTGTTGTTGTCGTGAAGCCGCCGGTCAGCGTCCCCACGGCTGCGGCTTATAAGGGTGTGACACCCGGTGAACCGACAGAGCGACTCACTACATCGCTCCGGCGACCCGTCGGCGATTGGCGCGGATTGGTTAAAAACGACTTTGAGCCCTCGGTGTTCCGTCAATATCCGTTGATAGCTGGGGTAAAGGCCGATATGTATGCCTCCGGGGCCGTCTATGCCTCGATGTCCGGCTCAGGGTCGGCGGTCTATGGGTTGTTTGAACGTGCCAATTTGTCACTGCCCGACAGGTGGGAGCAGCCCGGTTGGTCGTTATGGCGCGGCGTTGTCGGAAAACAATGAACGTTACGCCCTCAGGATTGTTATGAATTTAAAGGGATGTTAAATCTTTTGCATCCCCGCTGTTAAAATCGTTGCCGGTCGAAAGTTTGGCAGCGTTTTTGCAGCAAAGTTTGTGGAAATAATGTTACGACAATAAGAAAAATACTAACGATATGAGCAATAAAGCTGACAAACAGGAAAAGAAAGGTGTCAATGACGGGTTGCACGAGCAGCCTGCTGATGCCCCCGAAATAATGGATGTTACTCCCGATGATGAAAATGACGCGTCGCCCGAGCTTGAAGATGCCGAGTTGTCGGAGACCGAGGCTCTCATGAAACAGCTTAACGATACCAAGGAGCAGCTTGAAAAGGAGAAAAAAGAGTATTTGTTCCTTATGGCCGAGTTTGACAATTTCCGCAAGCGCACGCTAAAGGAAAAATCAGAGATTATCAAAAACGGAGCCGAGTCGGCCATGAAAGGTCTGCTTCCGATTATCGACGATTTTGAGCGTGGCCTGGCTGCTGTCAACGAGAGCAGCGACGCGGAAGCCGTCAAAGAGGGAATGACGCTTATTTACAATAAGTTTGTGAAATATCTTGAGCAAAACGGTGTAAAGGTGATTCCCACCGATGGAGTCGATTTTGACACCGAATATCACGAGGCCATCGCTATGGTTCCTGCCACCGACGATTCGCAGAAGGGAAAGGTCATCGACACTGTCTCAAAAGGTTATACGCTTAACGGCAAAGTGATACGCCACGCTAAGGTGGCCGTAGCTCAGTAAATCACTTATTAAGAGCTGTCTCACAGATGGATAAAAGAGATTATTACGAAGTGCTTGGCGTGAGCAAAACCGCCACAGCCGATGAAATAAAGAAAGCCTATCGTAAGCTGGCAATAAAATATCACCCCGATAAAAATCCGGGCGATAAAGCCGCCGAGGAGAAATTCAAGGAAGCGGCTGAGGCTTACGATGTGCTCAGCAACGATGAGAAGCGTCAGAAATATGACCAGTTTGGTCACAACATGGGGCCACAGGGATTCCCGGGAGGTGGCGGAGGTTTCTATTCTTCCGGCGGTTTCTCTATGGAGGATATTTTCTCGCAGTTTGGCGACATCTTCGGAGGACACTATTCTGGTCAGTGGGGCGGTGCGACCGGTGGCGGTCATCGTCAGGCGCGCCGTGCGGTGCGAAAGGGTAGCGACCTGCGCATTAAAGTCAAACTGACGCTTGAGGAAATAGCCAAAGGCGTATCCAAAACGCTGAAGATTCCCACAATGGCCAAATGCGAGCATTGCAACGGCACCGGTGCGAAGGACGGCAAGGCTTTCACCACCTGCCACACCTGTAACGGGACCGGAAGTGTGCTCCACACTCAGAACACCATATTCGGTGCGATGCAGTCGGCCGCGACTTGCCCCGACTGTCAGGGCGAAGGGAAGATTATCACCGAGCGTTGCCCTTACTGTAACGGAGAGGGAGTGGTGCGCAAGGAGGAGACCGTCAGCTTCGATATCCCGGCCGGAGTGCAGGAGGGGATGACCCTGACCGTAAAAGGTAAAGGCAACGCGCCCCGTCATGGCGGCGTTAACGGCGACTTGCTCGTGGTCATAGAGGAGGTTAAGCACCCCGAATTGATTCGCGACGGCAACGATGTGATCTACAATCTGATGCTCGACATACCGACAGCCGCTCTCGGCGGCTCGGTAGAGGTGCCCACGATTACCGGCAGAGCCCGATTGAAAATTGTCCCGGGCACACAGCCGGGTAAAGTGTTGCGCCTACGCGGTAAAGGTCTACCCTCGACCGAGGGCTACGGCACCGGCGATGAGCTTGTCAACGTGATGGTCTACATACCCGAGACATTGAGCGATTCTGAGAAGGCTGTCATGGAGCAGTTGCGGGAATCGCCAAACGTCAAGCCGACCGAAGGCGTCAAAAATCGCATCTTCTCCAAGTTGCGTCACATATTCGAGTAATCAATTTTTTGCCTGCGGTAGCGGCGAAATACCGTTTGGCAATCCGCGATAAAAAAACTACCTTTGCGGGGCGACTATTGACGGTCGCCTCGTTTTTTTTGATTTCTGATGGAATTTGTAAATAACAATAACAGCAGGCGGCAACCCCGCCGGGATGCACCGCTCTATGACGGAGGCGGCCGAGTGCAGCCCCACGACAAAGACCTTGAGGAGGCCGTCATCGGAGCTTTGATGCTCGAAAAAGACGCATATTCTACCGTTTGTGACATATTGAAACCCGAAAGTTTCTATGAGCCGCAGCTAAAAAAGATTTATGAGGCCATTCAGGCTCTCGGCGCCGCCCAGGAGCCTATAGATATGCTCACGGTTACCGAGCGTCTGCGACTCGACAACGCTCTCGATGAGGTAGGCGGCATTGTTTATATTACAGATCTCACATCAAAAGTGGCCTCGGCGGCCCATGTGGAATTCCACGCCCGCATCGTGGCGCAGAAATATCTCGCTCGCGAGCTTATATCGTTCGCCTCGGCCATCGAAGGGAAAGCCTATGATGAAAGCAACGATGTCGATGACCTGTTGCAGGAAGCCGAGGGAAAACTGTTTGAAATTTCTCAGCGAAACGTCAAAAAAGATGTAACCCAGATTGACCCCGTCATCAAGCAGGCGATTGAACAGATTCAGGCTGCGGCCAACCGTACGTCGGGACTGTCAGGGCTTGAATCGGGCTATCATGAGCTTGACAAGCTCACCTCGGGGTGGCAGAACTCAGATTTGATAATCATTGCCGCGCGTCCCGCTATGGGTAAGACCGCGTTTGTGTTGTCAATGGCCAAAAACATGGCCATCAACTACAACATCCCCTTGGCCATATTCTCGCTTGAGATGTCAAACCTGCAGCTCGTGAACCGCCTGATAAGCAACACCTGCGAACTTGAAGGCGAGGTCATAAAGAGCGGTCGTCTGCTTCCGCAGCAATGGGACCAGTTGATGTCGCGGATCAAACATCTCTATGCCGCCCCCATATATATCGACGACACCCCCTCGCTTTCAATCTTTGAGTTGCGCACAAAGGCGCGTCGCTTGGTCAGGGAGCACCACGTCAAGATGATAATAATCGACTATCTCCAGTTGATGAACGCGTCGGGCATGAAGTTCGGCAGCCGCGAGCAGGAGGTCAGCATGATTTCGCGCTCGCTCAAGCAACTTGCCAAAGAGCTTAACATCCCCATCGTGGCCCTGTCTCAGCTCAACCGTTCGGTCGAATCGCGCACCGACGGTAAGCGTCCGCAGCTATCCGACCTGCGCGAGAGTGGTGCCATCGAGCAAGATGCCGACATAGTGTGCTTCATTCACCGACCCGAGTACTATATCAAGTCAGATACCGACGCGTCGGGTCGGGATATAAGGGGATTGGCCGAATTTATCGTGGCCAAACACCGTAGCGGTAAAGTCGATGATGTGCCTCTGAGATTCCGCAGCAAGTTCGCCCGCTTTGAAAACTGGTCGGAGAATGATGCCGATATGGCCCCGCAGACGGTAGCGTCGCGCATGAACACCGGCGATTCTGCATCGGAGGCCGGTTATCCCCTTTCATCGTCTCTATCGGGCGGAACGGCCGATATAACCGCACCCCCGACAGGCGAGGAAGCTCCGTTCTGATTGCTTCAGCGCACGAACGGTGGGAAACGCTATCTCTAAATAAAAGTTAAAAGAGCGTCGTAAAATCATTAAATTTATACTTTTGCATTATAATTCTCCCGCAGAGGCCGCTACGTCGGGTTTGAAGGGAGGGTGAGATAATAAAATAGAAAGCGTTTACTTGACGCTTTGTTCTTGACTCTTTAGAACTTCGCAACTTCTATAAACTCAGTCATGGGACAACGCAACGGTAGATGCCATACGGGTATGGTTACGTCAGATCAGACCGCTTGACCATTCAAGCGGCTTGGTCGCAAGACTATCATATCGGCGTGGGCTTCTGCGTTGCTCGTTCTCGACTGAGTGGGTAATGCGAAGACCTTAAAGAGTGGGACGAGCAACTTGTAGGTTCCCCACGCTTTTTTTTGTATAACGGCATAACTCCAGACATACCGCCCGAAGACAGGGGGACGATTAGGATGCGGGTACTCTCCACTGTGATGGACGAGATAAAATTCACAGCTAAACATCTTATTCAATCAGATTGGCCGATGCTCTCTGCCGGTTCAGCCGCCACTATGCGCTGCCGTATGCGGTTGAGCGGGTCATTGCATAAAACACACGGATTTTAGTGTCAAATCATGGTGGGGGGCCCTAACGGAAAAAACTTCGTCACCGCCTTAAATCTATTCCATTGACCTTCCACCGTGATTTTACAAACATCATGCTATGGGAAAAATTTCAGTAATAGTCCAGACTTATAACGCATCTTTGCATCTCGACACGGTGTTGTCCTCGCTCGACGGATTTGATGAAATTGTCGTCGCCGATATGGAAAGTACCGACGAGACTCTTGAGATAGCGCGCCGTCATGGCGCGAGAACGGTCGTTTATCCGCGTGAAAACCACCGTATCTGTGAGGCATACCGTCAGCGGGCGATTCACGAAGCCACTCATGAATGGGTGTTGGTGGTCGATGCCGACGAGGTGGTACCGCCGGGCTTGCGCGATTACCTTTACAGCGAGATAGAGCGTGACCCTGCGCCGCGTTGTGTGTTAATCCCGCGTCGCAATTATTTTATGGGGAGATGGATGAAGTGTGATTATCCCGACTATCTTCCGCGGTTCATGAAGCGCGATGGGACTCATTGGCCCTATTCAATACATTCATGGCCGACGCACGATGGCGAAAAAGTGAAAATTCCGGCTTCGCGCACCGATCTCGCCTTGATCCACCTCGCCAATGAATCAGTGGCGCAGCGTGTCGACAAAATGAACTACTATACTGATCAGGAGAAATGCCGTCGACGTGTGCGATACCGTCGTTGGAAACTATTGACCGACCCCTTTTTCAGATTTTTCAAAACCTATTTTCTCAAAGGTGGCATAATGCTTGGGCGTGAAGGTTTCATCAGGGCCGTTATGGAGGGGTTCTATCGTTTCACTGTAATGGCTAAACTCGAGGAGGAACGCCGCAGGCTGTCGGTAACCGATCTCGACAAACACCTCTGTGAGATTAAAATAAATAGTATAGATAAATCGGAAAAGACAGAACCATGATGGGCGGATTGTTTCGATTCAGATGCGGATATTATACCGCCACTGTCTACCAGCTCGTTGTGTCGCTGGTTGCGCTGTGGCTGTCGAGATTCCTCTATTACATATATAATGCCCGTGAGATAGGGGAGATAACTATGGCCGAATGGGTGCCGATTTTGTGTGGAGGTTTGCGTTTCGATCTCTGTGCGGTCGCCTATTTCAACCTGTTGTTCATCGCCATGAGGTTTCTGCCGTTCGGTTTTGTCATGCGGCGGGGATGGATACTTGCGACCAACATAATCTTTGGGATGAGCAACGCCGTGATGCTCGCCCTCAATATTGCCGATGTGGCATTTTCACCATTTATCGGGGGGCGCATGAGGTGGTCGACCCTTGCGGGTGCATTTGGCGATTCCAATATGGTTGAGATCATCATTTCCTATTTTCACGATTATTGGTGGGTCTATCTGTTAGCCGTGATTTTCATTGCAGTCACACTGGCGGCGGCCTATATTCCGGTCATATCGGGTGGAATAATCAGGGTCAGCCGACGGTGGCTGACAATTGCGTTGAGAATCCTCATATTCGTTATTGCTTCAGTCGTTACATTGGTCTGCATAAGGGGCGATTTGTCAAAATCAGGCCGTCCGTTAGGGATAGCCGATGCTATGCGCTATGGGTTGAACGCTAAGGTAAATCTGATTCTGAACACACCGTTCACCGTCGTCAGGTCAATCAATTCGGCTGCTGCTCTTGAGCGGGTCGAATATTTCAGCGAAAAGGAATTGCGAGAACTTCGCAGAGACCGTTATCATTTCACCGACAACGGCTTGCTGCCCGGAATCGCATCGCAGAAAGGTAAGAACGTGGTGGTCATCGTGCTTGAAAGTGGCGCGCAGTTATGGATTGACACGCTCAACATTGTGGCGGGAGATTCACCGAGGCGGCTGACACCGTTTCTCGATTCAATAGCTGCTCGGTCGTTGGTGTGTCGCCATGTGATGGCCACGGGGATAGTGTCGCCCAATGGCATAACTGCCGTATTTTGCGGGTTTCCCTCGTTTGAGCCCATGTTCCATTCGGTGTCTCCCTACAACAGCAATGCTATCGATGCCCCGGTCAATCTTCTCGCCCGAAAGGGTTACTCCTCAAAATTTTATTTCGGCGGCGCGCCGTCATCCTATTATGTGGTTCCGTCGGCTTTGGCCTCTGGTTTCGCCGACGTGGTGACGCGCAAAGAATACGACGATGATCGCGATTTCGATGGGAAATGGGGCATATTTGACCATGCGATGGGCGCTTACGCAGCCCGCGACCTGTCATCGTTGCCCCGGCCGTTTATCGCCGGATGGTTCACAATCAACGCCCATGCGCCATTCATTGTGCCCGCCGACTGGCAGGCCGGAGGGTATTTATCAGAATCCGGGACTCCCCAGCGGGGCATTGAGTACACCGATCGCGCGCTGCGCCATTTCTTCGACATGGCGAAAAGCCAGCCATGGTATGAAAACACCGTTTTTGTAATAACGGGCGACCATGGTAATAGGGAAATGAAAGATACGAAATACGACACACCCTACATCAAATACCATATCCCCTTCATAGTGTACACGCCCGATGGCTCGATACCGCCTGTTAGGATTGATGACCGTGTGATGTCACAGTTTGACATCGCGCCGACACTTCTGCACATCATGGGATATGACGAGCCGTTTGTTTCGTTGGGGACTGATTTGTTTGACTTGTCGCGTCAGCATTACGGCGTGAGCGGGGTCAACGGTCGCATGATGGTCACCGGGCCGCGTTATGTGGTGATGGCCGATATGAAGGCGAAGTCACCCGAAGAGGTCTACGACATAGTTGCCGACCAATCGCTCTCCAATCCTCTTGATAATTATGACCGTGAGGAGATCGACGCCATGATGCGTTGGGCTAAGGCGTTCATGCAGGATTATACGACCCGCATGATTGACAACCGTATGTCGGTCGTTACCGACTCTATCCCTTGACCCGTCCGGGATTTTTGGCTATGAAATCTTTCCAACTGCTTGGCCCTTTGGTGAGCTGTGGCCTTGACGACTCATAGAAATGGCATAATGCCGCGCCAAGAGCGTCGGTAGCGTCGAGTGTCGTGTGCAGGTCGTCGGGCGACAGGTTGAGAATGCGACGCAGCATCTCCTGTACCTGCTCTTTGCTTGCCGCTCCGTTGCCGGTGATGGCCATCTTGATTTTTCTTGGCTCATATTCGGTGATTGGCACCTGTCGGGCCAATGCGGCGGCCATTGCTACTCCCTGGGCGCGGCCGAGTTTAAGCATCGACTGCACGTTTTTACCGAAAAACGGAGCCTCTATGGCCATCTCGTCGGGTAGATACTGCTCCACAAGCCCGAGCACCCGCTCATATATCCGAGCCAACCGCATATAGTGGCTTTCAAATTTGCTGAGAGTTATGACTCCCAGAGCAATCATCGACGGTTTTTTCCCTTTGACACCGAGAATCCCGTAGCCCATCAGATTTGTACCCGGATCTATCCCTATGATCACTTTATCCCACTGCTGCTGCCCGGTTGCCGTAGTCATGATTTGATTATTTCCATGTAAGTGGAGAAATACAGAATATCCTCTCCGTAGCGTGATGTCAGCTCTGAGCGCAGTCGGGCGGCGATGTCGTCGTGCCATCTGGTCGCATCCTCAAGGGATTTTCCTTTGAGTTGCACCGAGTAGGCTTTTAACTGTGGATCGACTTCGGTCAAAATCTTTATGAGTAAGATTTCGTCAAACAGGCCGCTTGCTTTGGCTGCGGCCATATAGTGATTTTCGGCCCACTCGACAAACTCAGGCTCGTGTCTCGCAAGTAGGTGGAACGAAGTGTTCAGGATAATCATCGTAACAGAAATTTTATGTGACGCAGTATTGTCGGTATTGTGCCGTAATAGTAGCACATGATGCGAAACCGCTCCATCAGCGACTTGCGGTGGTTGGCGGTCGTAACCCCCTCATTCAGGTAATCGATTGTCACCTGGGGAACATAGACATTGTGGCGCGAGTGTTGAAGGCATTTGATGCACCAGTCGTAGTCGGCTGAAAAACGGTATCGCAGGTCAAATGGCCCCGTGATGCGGCGCAGTGCCACAAAAGCCTGATGGCACACTACCATTCCGTTGGCGAAACTTTTCAGCGTCAGGGTCTCGGGAGCGCGCAGATGCCGTTCACCGATTCGTCGGCGTTCTGAATCGACTATGTCGGTCTGACCGTAGACGATTCCCGGGAAATCGTTCTCCATTATGGCATCGGCTATGGCCTGAAGTGTGTCGGGAGAGTGAAAAGAGTCTCCGGCGTTCAGGAATATGACATATTCACCCTTGGCTAATGAAAGCCCCTTGTTCATAGCGTCATAAAGCCCCTTGTCAGCTTCCGAATAGACTACTGTCTCTTTGATTCCGGCATTGGCGGCAAGTTGTTGTGTGCCGTCGGTCGAAGCTCCGTCTATGACGAGATGCTCAAACAGGCGGCAAGTCTGCTCCCCAACGCTCCGCAGGGTAGGGGGTAGCGTAGCGGCAGCGTTATATGTAACCGTAATTATTGAAAAAAGTGGATTCATCGCAATGCAAAGATACGAATAAGTCGAGAGCAAAGCCAAATTTATTTGAGCTTTGCCGAGCGGAAGTATCTAAGACGACAGTCAACGATACGAATAAGTCGAGAGCAAAGCCAAATTTATTTGAGCTTTGCCGAGCGGAAGTATCTAAGACGACAGTCAACGATACGGAACATAAAAAGGAGGCGGAAATTTTTCTCCGCCTCCACCATGGACTAAACAATCTTCAATCTGAAGCAGTTAAGGCTTAATCTGACAATCACGGATAAAAACATTAACTTTGTAAAAAGAAAAAGATTAAGCCATGAATGATATGATCGTTGGAATGGGTGAGGCCCTGTGGGATGTCCTCCCCGAAGGTAAAAAAATCGGTGGCGCGCCTGCCAATTTCGCTTATCATGTGTCTCAATTCGGACTTAATAGCTGCGTGGTCAGTGCGGTAGGCGAGGATAAACTCGGCGATGAGATTCTCGACAATTTCGACGGAAAGAAACTCAATCGCATAATTGAGACGGTGCAATACCCCACTGGAACAGTGCAGGTGGAGATAGACCAGTCCGGGGTTCCGCAGTATGAGATTAAGGAGAATGTCGCTTGGGACAATATTCCCTACACAGCCCGACTTGAATCTCTTGCTGAAAAGACAAAGGCCGTCTGCTTTGGCTCGCTCGCACAGCGTTCCGTCGTCTCGCGCAACACCATTAACCGTTTTCTCGATGCGATTCCTGACGAGAACGAACCACTCATTGTATTCGACGTGAATCTGCGTCAGGGTTTCTATAACAAAGAAATCCTTTGCAACTCCATGAAACGTTGCAACGTTCTTAAAATCAATGATGAGGAGCTTGTCACGGTGAGCCGTATGTTCGGTTATCCCGGAATTGACCTTCAGGATAAATGTTGGATTTTGCTCGGAAAATATAATCTGAAAATGCTGATTCTCACTTGTGGAATCAACGGCAGTTACGTCTTTACCCCGGGCAACGTGTCTTTCCAGCCCACCCCCCATGTCGAGGTGGCCGATACGGTTGGTGCCGGCGACTCGTTCACGGCGGCCTTTATAGCCTCCATCGTCAAAGGTAAATCAATTGCCGAAGCCCACAAGACCGCTGTTGATGTTTCAGCTTTCGTATGCGCCCAAAATGGTGCTATGCCGATTCTACCTCGGAAATTTCTCTCTTGACCGAAGGGTAGCCTTGATAAAATTGAGGATGTTGCAGAACCTCCCTGCCAAATGTCAGACTTGTCACGCAATAATTTATACGTTGTTGCGAATCAAGCTGGTAGGGCTTGCCTATGGGCAAGCCGCCGATGGTCGCGGTAGTTCTGCAACACCCTCGTTGTTCTGTTTTTGCGAAAGTGATTCTGCAGCTTAATTAGCAGGTCTTTTCATCGAGATAGGGGTTGAGCTTCGACCACTGGTCGATAGGCGGCATTACACCCATGGATATTACCTCGTCGCGGAGAGTGCATAGATGGCGGTAACTCTGTTCAAGTGCGCTTTCCTCCTCGGGCGTACCTTTGACCGGCATACATTTGACACCATCCTTGGTAATGCTGGTCTCCATGGCCATCATGATGTGGCTGAAGCGGTCATTGTTGACATACACCCCGGCAGGCCAGCGGAACGGCTTGCCACCCATGGCGGCGGCGATCATCTCGATTGACAGATACGACGGGCTTTGGAACGACGAGCGGCCGCGCAGTTCTATGATGCGCTTGCCTCCTTGCACAACCTTGCTCTTTATTTCCTCCCAGTCACCCGATGGCAACTGCTCGGTGCCGATAATCTCGGTCAGCGGTTTGCCGTCGACGGTTGTGGTCGATGCGAACACCGCCATCTGTTCGCCGTGTCCTCCGTAGGTGCGGCAATTCTTTAGCTCGTCGGCGGGGACGCCGAAATATTTTGCAAGCTCGTTGCGGAGACGTGTGCTGTCAAGAGCCGCTAAGGTTGTGACCTGCGAAGGTTTCAGTCCTGAATAAAGCAGGGTGATAAGTCCGGTGATGTCGGCCGGGTTGAATATCACGGTGATATGTTTGACATCGGGGCAATATGCCTTCACATCCTTGCCAAACTGTTCTGCGATGGCGGCATTGCCTTTCAGCAAGTCCTCTCTTGTCATTCCGGCTTTACGGGCTGCGCCGCCCGAATTGACAATATACTTGGCTCCGCTGAGGGCTTCTTTCACGTCCGAAGTATATGTTATACCCATTTTTTCAAATCCGCATTGAAGCAACTCTTCGGCCACTCCCTCAAGGGCGGGGGCATAGGGGTCATAGAGGCAGATGTTAGGTGTCAGTCCCATCATTATGGCTGTCTGGGCCATGTTTGAGCCAATCATTCCGGCTGCGCCGACAATGACTAATTTTTCATTCGTTAGAAATTCCATATTTTTGCGATTTAAGTTGGTGATGGCCTTATATCGGTCGATTTATTATAACAATAATCCAATTAATTTTGTTCGGCTGAAACAGGGTCAGTGGTAAAAATCAGCCGGCCGCTGACGACAAAGCCGTGCCAATAAACATTAGATTGTCTTGGCACGGCCTCGGTTATATTAGAAATTACTCCTGTTGGAATACTTTTCGATTAGTCGATGATGGCTTTGAAGTGATTCTTGCCCGCTGTCACGATATAGACACCGGTCTGCAGCTCAGGGCTTGTCCAGTTGCCCGCTTTCATTTCCGTCGACACGACTTTGCGACCCGAAAGCTCATGGATTTCAACTGTTGTGGCTGCTGTGGCGGTAACGATCAGTCTCTTGTCGATTGACGTCACTGTGACGGCTTCATTGTCGGCTGTTATGTTGCCTACGCCCGACGGCTTGGATGTCACCACGGGTATTACTTTTGACGGTTTGGAAACATAGTCGGCGTTGTAAGCCTTCACCGAATAACCGTAGTTTGTCTCGGACGAAAGGCCGTCAAATGTGTACGAGGTCGTGTTGCCGGTATCGAGGTCTTCCTTCCCTTCAATGGGCATGAGGGTGATCGGACCGCCGTGTCCGAGGCAGATGTCATCGATGGCCGTGGTGCCTGATTCACGTTCGTAGGTCAGTGAAATTGATGTGCAGCTCGGGGGAATATTGTCAAGATTGAATGTTGTTCCGCCGGTGGCCGGGCTTAATGGCGACACGGTAGCCAGCACTGTCCATTCGTTATCAACCATACCCTTCACCACGATTCTGTTATTGGGGTTGTCGGTCAAAGATTTGTACCAGAATGAGAATGAGCGCACATAGTCGTCATATTTCGATGTCTGTATGTATGAGTTGTTGATGCGGAATATGCGCGATGGCAGCTCTACGGCGTTCGATGCGTCCGACGATTCCGATGATGTGCCATACGATGTCCATCCCGCGGGGAGTGCGCCGTTTTTGAAGTCGGCTTTCACTATGTAAGGATTGCCGAGCCGCTGTGAGTAGAGGGTCACTTTGTAACCGTCAGCTTCTTCGAGGGCTGTCCAGTTGGCTGTGAAACCGCTTTCACTGATTGATGTGGCCGACAGAGCCTCAACCTCTTTGTAATCGAGTGTGGGGTCGAGAGTGACCACTGAGATTTCATTAGATTTGGCCGATATATTGAGGCCGTTTGTGGCCTGCACCACATAATAGTAAGTAGTGGCAGGGGTAAGGCCGGTTACCTCAAATTTGTCGGTATCACCCACATTTTTGCGCTCGAAACCGTTGACGTAGGTCAATTCGGTAGAGCCGTTCTCTGAGCGGGTATAGACACTGAGCAGATAGCCG
Source organism: uncultured Muribaculaceae bacterium (assembly GCA_947625935.1). Lineage (GTDB taxonomy): Bacteria > Bacteroidota > Bacteroidia > Bacteroidales > Muribaculaceae > JAJPXC01. The sequence goes on from CANQQE010000017.1 coordinate 14,628, forward strand.
TTGGCTTTATCGACCTTGTTCCAGAGGGCGGTGAAGCTACCCGGTTTAATACCGTTTTCTGCATCAGGTGTCAATGCCACTACCGGGTCAAAAATATCTACTCCCCCTTTGAACAGAAATGAGATAACCCCGTTGTTTTCCTGGATTCCGGTTATCGGTGCGTTGAGCGATGTTCCGGCCCAGGTTTTCATCGAAGGCTTGGTGTCGTCGGTGAACGATGTGACACCTTTGGTGCCGGGGAACGGGTCTCCCGTGCGGGTGTACTCGCTTTGGATGTTGTCGGCCTCCTCGATGTCGATATACTGGTGGCTTGGCGTATTGTTGCATTTATTGGTCGCCCACACCGACGGGTTATAATCGATGTGCCAGATAAGCATACCGTGGCCCGGGATGTATTGGTCCCACCCTTTTTTCTGGCGGTTTTCAAGTAGAAAATATTCGTTTTCTTTCGGTGTCTTGATAATGCGAACGTCATTGTAGTGTCCCTCGTCTGAAATGCAACCGAGCGACACCGTCTCCGGGTCTTCAAGAACCTCCGGTTCGATCCACCCCAGGCAGTAGCGTTCATATCCCGAATGCGACGGAGGTGTGTTGCTGTTGTTGTTGTAGCTCCCGTGGTCCATCAGCGAATAGTTGCCGGGAGTGAATGAACTTGTATAGGATGTCGCGTAAAGGTCGGGTAAACCCATGACATGGCTGAACTCGTGGCAGAATGTGCCTATGCCGTCAAGCTGGGTGCCATATGTGCCTCTAAGCTCGTTCGATGTGGCGTAATGGTCGAGCAGTTTGCCGTCGAGATATTTCGTGCGGCCCGCTCCGTTGTAGACTGCCCATGAGTGAGGCCAGATTGTATTGGCCGACGCTCCCTGAGCCTCGCCATATCCGGCGTAAACCACATAAACGTTGTCAATCACACCGTCATTGTCAGTGTCATATGCTGAAAAATCAACCTCGGGGTCAAGCAACGTGCAGGCGTCTATCACCATTTCTTCCGGGGCGTTATCGTTGCCGCTCCAATCGTTGCCGCCATAGTAGCTCATCTTTTTAGGCAACTTTACCGGGCCGAGCACGTCGAGGGTGGGAGTGAACTGTCCGTTGGATGACAGTTTGAAAAAATCTGCCACAGAACCGGTGGCTCCACCTTGGTTGAATCCCTCTTGGTTAAACATATTGACAAAGGTCTCGGCTCCATACGACAGGCTATTGTCGGCAAACTCCACAAGGATTATGCAGATATGTGGTGAACCTTTGGTAGGGAAGGTCGATTCCCCCGCCTCGGGAGCGACTCTGTTTATCACGCGGCGGGGATTCCCCGATGCGGTGTTTTCAAGCACGCTATAGGCCGATTGCTTGTTAAACGATGAAAGCAACGCCTCGGCGTCTACCGAGCGTTTCCCGGGGTCTGCCGCAAGCATCGAGCTTTCCTTTAGGGTATTACCGACAGGAACGGCATAACGGAACTTCTCATCATTCCCTCTCAGCAGCATATAGCCGTCTGATGTGGTGAAAAAGTGGCTGTGTTCGTCGCCGCGCAGGTACACGCTGATTGAGTCTCCATCTGCTGTGGCATATTTTATCAGGCCGGGTTTGGCTGGAACAGCATACATGGCCGGTGCGGCCATTGACATTGCTGCGATTGACACTAATGCCAATTTTAATTTATGGTTCATCGCAAAATTATTATTGTTTGATTGGCTCCTTGGGGGTGACTTTTGCCCACTCAAGAGCTTGTTTTATCGTGGAAAAAATTTCGTCAATAGAGCCGGTGCCGTTGATGGAGTGATATTTGCCCTCATTGCGGTAATACTCTTGGAGAGGCTGGGTTTGAGAGTGATACACATGCAGACGTTGGGTGATTGTATCAAGATTATCATCGGCGCGGCCGCTATCCTTACCTCTTTTGAGAAGTCGGTCAATGAGTTCTGAGTCTTCAACCTCCAGTCCAACGACGGCGTGAACTTTTGAGCCGCGTTCGGCAAGCATCTTTTTCAGTGCCTTCGCTTGGTTTATTGTACGGGGAAATCCGTCGAAAATCACACCCTTGCGAGTGCGTTCGTCGGAGTCAAGAAGATGTGACAGTATGTCAATCATCAGTTCATCGGGTATAAGCTGGCCCTTGGAAATATAGCTGTCGGCGATTTTACCAAGCTCGGTGCCGCGTGCTATATGATCGCGCAACACTTCCCCGGTCGAAATGTGGAAAAGTCCATATTCGTCAATCAGGAGTTCACTTTGGGTGCCTTTGCCGCTTCCTGGTGCCCCGAATATAACCAAATTCAACATAGCAGTTTGTTTTTATTCAAGTTGGTTGTTGATAAAAATCCGTTTTTTGACCAAACGGTGGCCGTGTTGTTTCTGAATGGTAGTAGAGTTTGTGAGGTCATTACAGCTCTATTAACCCTCCGACTGTTCATCGAGGATATAGATGTCGGGAAGGTTGCGGGCTAACCCGTCAAGGTCAAGCCCGAAGCCGATTATGAATTTTTGCGGTATGGAGAATCCCACATAGTCAGGTTTGATGTCACATTTTAGCGACTCAGGCTTGAACAGTAACGTGGCTACCTTTATATCGGCCGGCTCGTAGCTTTTCAGTGTCTTGAGCAGACGGTCGATGGTGTTACCTGTGTCTACGATATCCTCCACGACGATTACCGTCCGTCCTTTGATATCTTCGGTCAGGCCAAGAACCTCTTTGACGACACCGGTGCTACCGGTCCCCTCATAGCTTTTTAGCCTGATGAACGATATTTCTGCATCCATATCGACAGCTCTGAATAAATCAGCCGCGAATGGGAACGCTCCGTTTAGCACACACAGAAACAATGGCATTTTGCCTTGGCAGTCGCGCTTTATCGTTTGCGCAAGCTCTCCTATGCGCTCGTCAATCCGCGCTTTCTCAATGTAAGGCTTGAATGTAAGCCCGTTGTATGTAACAGTTTCCATCGAAAAATAAATATGGGTGCAAAATTAATGAAAAACTATCGTATTTCATCGCGATGGCTCATAAAATGCACTGCGTGCATTGCCCGGAAATTATCCTTTTATGAGTTTTAGGAGCGCATCATGTATTTCTGGCGTTGATGCAAGCATTGACACGTTGCGGTCAGGGCGAAACCGCGTGACCGATGCGCCTCCCTCGCTTGCTATGAGGGCACCGGCGGCGACATCCCACTCATGGAGGTTTATTTCCCAATATCCGTCAAGAAATCCCGCTCCTACATAGCTCAGGTCAAGTGCCGCCGATCCTAAGCGGCGCAGGCCCCTCACCGTGGGTAGCACGCGCCCCGCTGATTGAAGATTGTTGTCGGGGTTAATGTCCTTATCCACAGGGAAACCTGTCGCTACGACCGACTGATCCAGAGCGGTCTTGTGTGAGACGGTTATCCTTTGCCCGTTAAGCCACGCCCCGCCGCCTTTGACGGCATGGAACATTTCGTCGAGGCGCGGGGCATAGACCACCCCTATGGCGGCGCTGCCGTCAATTTCCGCGGCTATTGAAACTGAGAATAGTGGCAAGCCCTCACTGAAATTGGTCGTGCCGTCAAGCGGATCTATGACCCACCTTACACGGCTGTCGCGTGCGGTCGATCCTGACTCCTCCGACAGAATGGAATGGTCGGGATAAGACTCGTTGATGTGTCCTATGATTATCCTCTCTGCGGCTTTGTCGGCAGCGGTGACTATGTCGCTCTGATTGAATTTCGTGGCAATCTGAAGGTTGTCGCTGCGGAAATAGCGCAGCAGCTCGGCTCCGGCCTCTCTGGCCCACTGCATGGCATGATTGAGTAAAACCTGCTCCTCTGATTGCCCCGGCGCCAATTTTTCGCTCATCGGCGTGTTGATTTAATAGTCGTCCCGGCCGTTGATCGGTACCTGACGTTTGAATACCTCCTTGAACGAAATCAACGATTCGGTGCGGGCAAGTCCCAATTTCTGCAATCGGGTGTGTATCAGGTGGAGAAGATGGTCGTTGTTCCGGGCATAGAGTTTGATGAACATATCATACTGGCCGGTCGTGAAATGGCATTCGACAACCTCGGGGATTTTTTTCAGCTCCTCGACCACATAATGAAACTGGCTTGGGTCTTTGAGGAAAAAACCGATATATGCACAAGTGTCATAGCCAACAGCAGACGGCTCTATGAGACACTCCGAACCTTTGATGACACCTAAAGAGGTGAGCTTCGCGATGCGTTGATGGATTGCGGCTCCTGAGACGTTACATTCGCGGGCTATTTCAAGAAATGGTTTTCGGGCGTTGTTAGCCAACATCTGGAGAATCTTGATGTCTAATGTGTCAAGCTGAAGACGTTTCATCTGGTTTGGTAAGTTAAAGTTATTTTCCACTGCAAAGATATAAATAATTCTTAGTTTTTAATGAAATTTGATTACAATTTCGCTAAGATTTGTTACTTTTGCGGCGAAATAAGGCAAATCAAGTCTATGTTTTCTCTATCGTTCAATCATTTAAGGTTTTTTATAGTTTCACTCGCGGCTGCGGCTGCGATGTCTGTTTTGTCCGGCTGCAAGGGGAATGATGGCAGCAAACGGTTACTGATTGTTACAATTCCCCCGCAGAAGTATTTTCTTGAACAAATCGTGGGTGATAAAATGGAGGTGAGGTCTCTGTTGTCTCAAAATGCCAACCCCGAAAATTATGAACCGGGCATATCGCACATGGCCGATTTGGACAGGGCGGTGGCTTACTTTACAATTGGAAATATCGGGTTTGAGGCGGCGATGTTGCCTAAGCTGAAAGAAAATAACCCCGATCTGCCTGTCATAGGGACTACCGACGGACTGGTGCTGCTTACGGGAACCCATGGACACTGTGACACCCACAGTCATGAGCACGACGCTCCCGACCCCCACACTTGGAGTTCAGTTAAAAACGCCAGGGCGATTGCCGCTAAAATGGCAGCGGCTGTCGAGAAACTCGACCCCGGCAACAAAGACTATTATCACAGTCGTTTCCTCGCTTTTGATTCCCGACTCGATTCCATGGATCGTGCTATAGAGAAACGCCTCTCCCCGTTGCGCGGACGCTCGTTTCTGATATGGCATCCTTCGTTGGGTTATTTCGCTCGTGACTATGGGCTGGAGCAGATAGCCGTAGGGCAAGAGGGGAAAGAGGCGTCGGCTATAGAACTTGGTGCGAAAATTGAAAAAGCTCTCTCTCAGGGAGTCTCTTTGTTCTTCTATCAACGTGATTTCGACTCCCGGCAAGCCGCAGCGTTCAACAAGCACATCAATGCCGTGATAGTCGAGATTAACCCGATGAACGGGAACTGGGAGGACGAGATTAATCTAATTGTCAATTCGCTCGATGGGAACAACTGACACCATAATACGGCTCGAAGGGGTAGGGATGCGTTGGGACAGCCGTGTCGCTCTTGAAAATATTAGCTTTGAAATCAACAAAGGCGATTTTGTAGCCATAACCGGCCCTAACGGCGGTGGCAAAACGACTTTGTTGCGCATAATATTGAAATTACTGCGGCCCACGGCCGGATCTGTTTCCTATTATGATAACAGTGTCGTGACCGAACGGCTCGATATCGGCTACCTACCACAGAAAAACATGATAGACAGCCGATTCCCTATCGACGTGCGCCAAGTCATATCATCAGGTCTGCTTGCCGTCAAATCCATCGACGAAACTGAGCGTCAGGCCCGCGTCGACCATATGCTCGGGGTCGTGGGGTTAAGCGAGCTGCAACGCAACTCCATCGGGGAACTGTCGGGAGGCCAACTGCAGCGCGCGTTACTCGGGCGCGCGTTGATTTCGCGGCCAAGTGTCATAGTGCTCGACGAGCCTTTGAGCTACATCGACAAGCGGTTTGAGGGCCACATCTATGAAATATTGTCATCACTTGAAAAATCGACGACAATATTGCTGGTATCCCATGAAATCACAACCATAGCCTCAATGGCCAACAGACATCTGATTGTCGACCGCACCGTCCATGAATGCTCGGCGGCCCATCACTATGCCGCCCGCACACCATGCGACGACTGATTCCTACCAGCCTCCCGACGCGCCGCCACCACCGGTGAACCCGCCGCCGAAACTGCCTCCCGAGAACCCGCCGCCACCACCGTGGCCACCGCCGCCGATGATGATTGGGGCGGCAGAAGCTAATTTCGCTATATTATAATATTTTTCCTTGCGGTTATGGCAGTTGAGACACCTGTAGGTTCTCACCCCGCGTCCTTCACGGCTGCTTGTCGGAGATAATAATGTTCGGTCGCTCTCAAGTGCGCAAGTTCGCGCGCCACATTTTTCACAAAATGTGTAATTTTTGCGTTTATTAACATATGGATAGATATCTGTGGCGTTGCATTTAGGGCAAACCCACACATCATAATCCACTGAATTTAGGTTCTCTTCCATATCCTGAGCCGGTGTAAGATAGGCATTGTCTGATACCTCATCGAGTTTGTGCATTTTCTCCCCGCAATTCCCGCATATGTGGGGTTTGGAGCGCAACCGTTTCATAGTCAGTGTTATAAGCAGGTATGCTACTAAAGGTATGCCGAGTCCGAAGAATGTGGCTATAAGAGCCGGCAGCTTCAATGAGTCAAGTCGGTTATATCGCTCAAAGTCAGTCAGTTTCTTTGATGCGGAGATACCTATATAGACTATCAGGAAGCCTATGGCCAATATCCCGGCAAGCACGAGATAGGCCATGAACAATTCTTTCCCGTCGCCATCTGACGCTGCGGCGTCATTCTCTTGCTTGGAGATTATTTCATCCACAGCATCAGGGTCATTGAGAATCTGCGACATGGAAGTGAGCGCGGCCAAGACTCCGCCGTCGAAGTCGCCGCGCTGAAACCGCGGGAACATCTGCCCGCGTAGTATGCGGCCTGCCACCACATCAGGGAGGGCACCCTCCACTCCGTAGCCTGTGCGTATCACAGCCTTCCGGCGATCTTTGGCGACAAAAAGCAGCACCCCGTTCGACTTGTCGTTCTTGCCTATTCCCCATTTCGTGAACAGGTCGGTAGCGAAAGTGTCTATGTCGTCTCCGTCAAAATCATTGACCACTACCGCCACTACCTCAGCGGTGCTTGTTTTCCAAATATCTGAAATTATAGAGTCGGCCCGCGACTGCGCTCCGGTCGATAGTATGCCGTCGGGGTTTGTCACAAACCGGGTGCGGTTCTGCAGGTGCACGTTTGGAATCTCATCGACTTTGTAGGCGGCCATACAAGTTGTTATGGCCATGAGTGTCAATAGGATGAGTGATATGAATCGTTTTATGGGTTCCATATATTAAATTCTTGAATTTTAGATTTTATACCGCCGGGAGACTCATGCCGTTGAGCTTGCGGTAAAGATCAAGGGCATAGACGTCGGTCATACCTGATATGTGGTCGATTGCCGCTTGAATCTTACCGAACAGAGTCGGGGCGTTGACATCATACTGTTGCGGCACTTTTGATAGCAGCAGCCTGGAATAGTTCAGTTCGGGGTAACGCACGGCGTGGATGAGTTTGCCAAGCAGAAAAGTGATGATGCGATTACCGGCAAGCTCTATATCGACAACCTCGCTCGCGCGGTAAATCTTGTCCCACGACACAGAGTTACAGCAGGCATATCCGTCACGTTCAAGAGGTGGAATGTGGTCAAGCAGCACTCCGTTGAACTGTCCCCTTAAAATATCGTCCTCGTTTTCGATAAACGCTCTTGCGCATCGGTTGACGAGTATTCCAATGACCGATGACCTCAGATAAGATATTTTTTCATTCGGGTCATCGAGCCTGCTCATTATCTCTTTGATGTGTTTTTGACGGTCGGGGTCGAAATAGGCGAGAAACAGATCAATAACGCTGTCGGTAGATAATATCTTGAGTTTGTGGGCATCCTCAATATCCATCACTTCATAGCAGATGTCGTCGGCTGCCTCGACTATGTAGACGAGGGGGTGACGCGCATAGCGCACCGATCCGTCATCGCCCGGACGTGACAGCATTCCGAGTTCGTCGGCGACTTTTATAAAGATGTCTTTTTCGGAGGAAAAGAACCCAAACTTGTTTGACTTTACAGCGAGTGATGATTCAAACGGGTATTTCACTATGGAAGCGAGGGTGGAGTAGGTCATGGCGAATCCTCCGGGACGCCGCCCTTTGAACTGATGGGTGAGCAGTCTGAACGCATTGGCGTTTCCCTCGAAGTTGGTAAGGTCCGTCCACTGTACCGGTGTGAGCTGGTTTTTAAGTTCTGCGCCTTCCCCTTCGGAAAAGAATGTTGATATGGCTTTTTCTCCCGAGTGTCCGAATGGCGGGTTGCCAAGGTCGTGTGCGAGACAGGCGGCGGCTACGATTTCACCCATGGCTTCAAGAGAGTCGACCCATGGCTCACCGGAATACTTATGCCGTAGCTCCCGACTAATCTCACCAGCGATAGATTTGCCGACGCACGACACTTCAAGACTGTGGGTAAGCCGGTTGTGGACGAATATGCTGCCGGGCAACGGAAATACCTGGGTCTTGTTCTGAAGGCGACGAAAAGGCGACGAGAAAACGAGGCGATCATAGTCGCGCTGGAAGTCGCTGCGCGACCCTGACGAGGGATTGTGGTATTGTTCCAGTCCGAAACGCTTGTCGCATATCAGTCGTTGCCACTCCATGGCTCGTGAGTCGCTAAGTTGGCAGGTTTCCGCTGGGCTATTGGTCTGAGAGTTCTTGCTCGTCATATTTCTGAAATAGGAAATCGTTGTAAGGGAAGCGCGTCAGATGTATTTCCCGCGCTTTCTCATAGAGTTTGTTTTTCAGCTCGTCGATGTTGACTTGCTCTTTGGCCGAGATAAACACGCAGTTGTCGGCCATCCTGGCCATCCACGACTCTTTCAGCTCATCGAGAGAGATGTTGGCGCGTGTGCGCGGTGTCAGGTCATCCTCATCTTTAGGTGTGTAGGTGAATGCGTCGATTTTGTTGAACACCATTATCATCGGTTTGTCTTGGCCGCCGCAAATCTCGTTAAGGGTCCGGTTGACAACTTCAATCTGTTCCTCAAACTGTGGGTGGCTGATGTCCACGACGTGTACGAGAATATCCGCTTCGCGCACCTCGTCGAGGGTCGATTTAAACGAGTCGACCAGATTGGTCGGTAGCTTGCGTATGAATCCCACGGTGTCGGTGAGCAGGAAAGGAAGGTTGTCGATAATCACTTTGCGTACGGTGGTGTCGAGAGTCGCGAAAAGTTTGTTTTCGGCAAACACGTCGCTTTTGCTCAACAGGTTCATCAAGGTTGATTTACCGACGTTTGTATATCCTACGAGTGCCACGCGGGTAAGTTTTCCGCGGTTTTTGCGCTGGATGGATTTTTGCTTGTCGATGCTTTTGAGCTCCTCTTTCAGTCGGGCTATTTTGTCAAGGATTATGCGGCGGTCAGTCTCTATCTGAGTTTCGCCGGGGCCGCGCATACCGATACCTCCGCGTTGACGTTCGAGGTGGGTCCACATCCTGGTGAGCCGTGGAAGCAGGTATTGATATTGCGCCAACTCCACTTGGGTTTTGGCGGTGGCAGTTTGCGCGCGTTTGGCGAATATGTCGAGAATGAGGCTTGTGCGGTCGAGGATTTTGACCTGTAGCTCGCGTTCGATATTCGACACCTGTTTTGTCGATAGGTCATCATCAAAAATCACCATTCCGATTTCGTTATCCTCAACAAATTGCTTGATTTCCTCAAGTTTTCCTTTGCCGACAAACGTGCGGGGATTCGGGTTATCGAGTTTCTGCACAAATTTTTTTACGGTGGTCGCTCCCGCCGTGTCGGCAAGAAATGCCAGTTCGTCGAGATATTCGTTGGCTTTGGTTTCGTTTTGCTGGGGAGTGATAAGCCCGACGAGCACAGCCCGTTCGGTTGTCTCCTTGCTTATGATTTGGTCCTTCATAACTAACTTTAATTCATTTACAAAGATAACACTTTTTCGCCGTCTTTGCTTAATAGCGTCCAATTATTGGTCATACGTTACCGTCGGTAGATGCGGCCACATTACATTTTTATTAAATTATGCCGTCATGGATATGCGCTTTGGGAAATTATCTATCTTTGCAATATAATGCCATAAACTATGATCAGAGCCCGACTTTTGGTGGTTGACGACGAGCCGACACTTTGTGACACATTGAAATTCAATCTTGAATTGGAAGGCTTCGCAGTTGACACCGCTTATAGTGCCGAGGAGGCTATTACGCTTCCTTTGGCTGATTATTCACTGATATTGCTTGATGTGATGATGGGAGAAATCAGTGGTTTCAAGTTAGCCAAAATCATCAAGGAATCCCCTAAACTCGCCCATATCCCCATAATCTTCTGCACTGCGAAAGATTCGGAAGATGATATGGTCTCAGGGCTGCAGCTCGGAGGTGACGATTATATAACCAAACCCTATTCCATCCGCAATGTCATTGCGCGCGTCAATGCCGTGTTGCGCCGCACTGCCGGAGCCGCACAGTTAGCCGACTCGGGTTCTGTGTTGAGCTGCGGCCTGTCGGTTGATTCCGTGCAGAAAAAGTGTATTGTCGATGGGATGGAAGTCAGGCTTCCGCGCAAAGAGTTTGAGATATTGAGTCTGCTGCTTGCCAATCCGGGTAAGATATTCTCGCGTGGAGAGATTCTCGGCCGAATATGGCCTGAGGATGTCGTGGTGCTTGAACGGGTGGTCGATGTCAATGTCACGAGATTGCGCTCAAAGATAGGAAAGTATGGTCGGTTTATAGTGTCGCGTTCCGGATATGGCTATGTTTTCGACCCCAAAGATTAGGATTTCCTACCACACCCGGTTGTTTCTGCTGCTGCTTGCCGTATCTTGGGTTCTTGTGGCTTGTTTCGTCGTGTTTCAGTACAAGCGCGAGCGGCAGTATAAGATTGAGAAGCTCGATAGCCAGCTTCAGCTCTATAACGCCCATTTGATTGATGCGTTGACCAATGACTCGATTGATTTTGAAGCGGTAATCCACAAGCAACCGATAGATGGGCTGCGCATATCGGTGATTAACGCTGACGGAACTATGGCGTTTGACAACACTTTGGACTCGCTACCTGGCGACAGCCATCTTAACAGGCCGGAAATCCGTCAGGCGGTGTCGGACGGTTGCGGCTACACACTCAGGCGGCATTCCTCAAGCACCAACAACACCTATTTCTATTCGGCAACGGCCGGCGATGGACTGATAGTTCGCTCGGCTGTTCCATACACAATGTCGTTGCAGGAGATTCTCGACGCCGACCGCTCGTTTTTGTGGTTCATGCTGATGGTGACTTTGGGCATCAGCTTGTTGGGATATTTCGCCACGCGGCGCATAGGGCACACAATAACAAGACTTAACCGCTTCGCCGAGAAGGCCGAAAAAGGGGAGCAGGTCTATGATGCGGAACCTTTCCCGTCAAATGAACTCGGCGGCATATCGACCCACATCATACGACTGTATGCCCGATTGCAGCAGACCATGGAAGAACGTGACCGCGAACATCGCAAAGCGATTGTCGAGCAGCAAGAGAAAGACCGCATAAAGAAGCAGCTTACCAATAATATAAATCATGAACTGAAAACACCGGTAGCGGCAATAAAAATCTGCCTTGAGACGATTCTGACTCATCGTAACCTTCCTGCCGATAAGCATTGGGAATTTATAGAAAATTGCCATGGACACACCGAGCGTCTTGTGAATCTGCTCAACGACGTGACAGCTATAACGAGGATAGATGACGGTGCCGACAATATCGCGAAAGAACGGTTGTCGCTTAAAGAAATCATAGATGATGTGGCGCATAGTTTCAAACCGGGGCTTGAATTAGCCGGAATGAGGCTTGAATACAAGTTGCCCGAGGAATTGCCTATTATCGGCAACCGCACTTTTTTGGCTTCGATTTTCCGCAATCTGATTGATAACGCCATAGCCTACAGCGGCGGTTCGCTCGTCACGATTAATCTTGAGGCTGAAACTGACAGTTCCTACAGGTTCAGTCTTTCCGATGACGGATGCGGGATCCCGGAAGAACATCTCGAACGAATATTCGAACGGTTTTATCGTATCGACAAGGGCCGGTCGCGGGCACTCGGAGGCACCGGGCTGGGGCTTTCCATCGTCAGGAATGCCGTCAGACTCCACGGCGGAGTAATCAGTGCGGCCAATAAAGCGTCAGGGGGAGTCAAGTTCACGTTCACACTCCATAAATATGACGGTTGATTGGTCATATCATCATTTACCCGGTGCTTTGAACTGTCTCACATTGACAGGGCCGTTATTGAACTTGACCGACGCTCTGATCAGTTTGCGCAATGACGACACTATTTCCTGTGACTCCTGAAGAAGGTTGAGGTAGACGTATGTGACGGTAAGTGTGTCGTTGCTGCAGTCGCTGATATGGGAATAGACGGCGTGGGTCTGTTCCGACAGCACATCTTTTAATTCGTCGCACTGTTTTCGCAGCGATGCGACTGATTTGACGTCATCGCTGCCTACCAAACCGATAGCTTTGGAAATTACATCTGATACACTGTCCCTGATTGGATAGAGCTGTTCGCATAGATGAAGGGGCAAAGGATGGAAATTGTTTTCAACGTGTTCCTTGCAGGTCTCGGTTATGCGTAGCAGGCTGTAATTAATTGAAATACAGTTGTTGTTTATGGCGTGAAACCATGTGCTGTTTTTAATCGCTGTGTCGACGGGTATGCGGCGCAATCCCACGGTCTCTTTGCGGCGGACGTTTTTCAACGACGCTTTTTCTTTATACAATGAGCGGTCGGCTTTTCCGAGTGCCTTCACGTCATCGTCGATAAACGCTTTGGTGATGACTGAATATTGCTCTTTGGCAAATTCCAGAAATTTCTTTTGACGTTCAGTGACATATATTTTCAGCAGTCCCCATGTCTGCTCGCGGTCATCGGTGGTAAGAATCGCCTGAAACAAGGTGTCGCCACGCTCGTTTTCATTTTGTTTTTTGAATCTCAGGTTGCTCCTGATGATAACGGCCACAGCCACCAACGCAATTAAAATCATCACTACTGTGCCGCCCCAGTGCATAAGTGCGGCTATGCAAGCGGCACCAATGAAGGCCACCCCTGCGGTGATGAACCATCCGCCTATGACCGATATGACCCCCGTGATGCGGAACACCGCGCTCTCGCGCCCCCATGCGCGGTCGGCGAGCGATGTGCCCATGGCGACCATGAAGGTGACAAATGTCGTGGATAGCGGCAGTTTCATCGATGTGCCGATGGCAATCAACATACCGGCGAGCATAAGATTGACCGACCCGCGGATCAGGTCGAACGACGCACCTTGTTCCACTGTCATTTTAGTCGTGTCAAACCGGTTGTTGACCCAATTGCGTATTTTTGCGGGGACATATCGGTTAATCCATGATACCACGAAGATAGACATACGCACTATACGGCGTCCAATCCTTGATGACCCGAACATTTCATCGCTGCCGTTCTGGCTCCCCAGCCCAATTTCGGTTTTAGTGACATTCCGAGCTTTCTTTGACGTGGCGAGCGACACCACCATTATTACTCCGGCCCCGATCAGGAAATAGAGTGGGGTGTTTGCCGGCCCGTTTAGCGAGCCCATGAGGAAGCCGTGGGGGTTACCCCCGCCGTTGGCCATATAGTCCTGATAAGAAGCGAAGCCGCTTAACGGGACACCGATGAAGTTCACAAGGTCGTTGCCGGCGAATGCCATGGCAAGGGCGAATGTGCCTATCAACACTATCACTTTAAGGACATTGACGCGCATGATGTGCAGCAACTGCATCACTATTGTGAATGAGATGAAGCATACGGTGAGAATCATTATAGTGTTCTGGTTGATCCATTCTTTGACTGACGGGGTCATCCACACAAGATCTTTGGCACCTTTCAGGAGCAAAAAATAAATTATAGCAGTTGTAGCAAGACCGCCGTAGATTCCGATTTTCCACTTCAGGCGGCTCTTGTATTCAAATGAGAATACGGCTCTTGCGATAAATTGAACCAATGCCCCGAAAAGGAAAGCTATGGCTACCGATAAAAATATCCCGAGAATAACCGACAGAGCTTTTTCCGTATTTATCAAATCAGTAAGCGACAATGCAGAGTCGTCGCCCCACATCTTCATGAGCGATATTATGAACGCCGCACCGAGCAATTCAAAAACCATCGAGACTGTGGTCGATGTAGGCATACCCAGCGAATTGAACACATCAAGCAATATTATGTCGGTGACCATTACAGCCATGAATATGCAGATGAGATCGTAGAAAGTGAAATGTTCCGGCCTGAAAATTCCGTGGCGGGCTATCTCCATCATGCCGTTGCTCGACGCCGCCCCGATAAAAACGCCTATAGCGGCTACTATAATAATCGTCTTGAACGCCGCCGCTTTTGAACCGAGAGCTGAGTTTAGAAAGTTGACGGCATCGTTGCTGACCCCTACCGACAAGTCAAATACCGCCAGAATAAACAGGAAAATGATGATTCCCAGAAATAAAATATCCATTATCTTTCGTTGGCTTATGGTTTTCATCAACAAAAGTCTTAAAAAAATATTTCCAAATTATTTCCTAAGGATTAAGCTATTGTTGCAAACCTTCCCTGACAAATATCAGACTTGTCACTCATCAACTCATGTCGGATAAATTTTTGTGCGTTTCAGATTTTATGCGTAATTTTGTCGATGAAATGGTTGCTCCGTGTCGCAGAGGCGACGGCTAAATCGAGCATTAAAAGGGAACGGGGTGAGAATCCCCGACAGTACCCGCTGCTGTAATTCACCGCTTCGGTTGAAGCTGTGTCATTCGCAATTATGTCACTGGTCTTTTTGACCGGGAAGGCGCGGATGACAGTGATAAGTCAGAAGACCTGCCTTTTAAAACTAAAGTGAACGCCCACGGGATTATGGGTAAGACTTCTTGACAGCCGCTCTTGCGAGTGCTGTGCGATGCTTTTTTGATTCGCAGGTCACTTCGGCCACTAAGAAATATGCCTAAATCCCGTTGTTACGCCTTCCCAGGCATTCGGCGGGATTTTCTTTTATGAACCAATCTAAGAATGACTCATCGCATATTTCTGACTATCATTGTCACAAGCTTCTTTCCGGGTATGATTGAAGCTGCCGAAAGAGAAGACTCCACCTCCCATCGTCTGAAAGAGGTGGTGGTTACCGCCCAGCATCCAAGCCGCGACATCATACCCGTGCAAATCCTCTCTGGTGATGAGCTCCGAAGGCTTAACAGCAACAGCGTTGCCGATGCGTTGCGGTATTTCTCGGGGGTGCAGGTCAAGGATTATGGTGGTGTGGGAGGTATCAAGACGGTAAACATACGCTCGATGGGCACAAACCACACCGGTGTTGTATATGACGGAGTGGAGCTGGGTAACGCTCAGAACGGGCAGATTGACCTCGGACAGTTCTCGCTTGACAACATAGAATCACTTTCGCTCTATAACGGGCAAAAAAGCGAAATTCTTCAACCCGCCAAAGATTTTGGTTCGGCGGGTACGATTTATATGAGAACCCGAACCCCGGTTTTTGACGAGTATGAGAGCTATCACGCACGAGCCACGTTAAGGACGGGCTCGTTTGATTTGCTGAATCCATCGGCATTAGTGGAGTTGAAACTGAGCCGGAGGGTGTCGGCGTCGTTAAGCGCGGAATGGGTCAATTCGAGTGGGAAATACAAGTTTCGATACCGCCGCGTCAATCCGGCCGGTGAGCTGGCCTATGACACAACCGCTGTGCGCCAGAATGGCGACATAAACGCCACGAGAATTGAACTTAACACCTACGGAACACTTAATTCCGGATCATGGGCATTCAAGGCATACAATTATAACTCCGAGCGAGGCGTGCCGGGTGCGATTGTCAACAACGTGTGGCGACGCGGCGAGCGCATATGGGATACCAATTCATTTATACAGGGACGATACACCGGCTTTTTCGGACGGCTAACGACTTTGAATAGTTTCAAGTATGCGTCTTACCGCACTCATTATGTCAATAATGATGATAAGCAAGTCAAAATCGACAACCTATACAGGCAGAAAGAAATATACCTGTCATCGGCTAACGAATATGAGATTACAGATTGCTGGAGCGTCTCGGCGAGCTATGATTTTATGTGGAACACTCTTGATGCTGACATGTACGGTTTTGTCAAACCCGACCGTTTCTCCCACTATTTGTCGGCGGCTACAGCCTTGAACTTCGACCGGTTGAAAGTACAGGCCAGCGCACTTGGAACTTTTGTTCACGACAAGATAAAAGGGCAGAAGTCTCCCGATAACAAACGCATGTTCTCACCGGCGGTATTCTTAAATTGCTACCCATTGCGCAACAAAGATTTTTCCGTGAGAGCATTTTACAAAAAATCGTTCAGGATGCCGACATTCAATGACCTGTACTATGCCGATATGGGCAACTCGCAACTGTCGCCCGAAACGGTGTCGCAATATAACGTCGGGTTGGTCTATGACCATTCGTCGCCGTCATCGTTCATCACCAACGGGCGGTTTAGCATCGATGCCTACTACAATGATGTGAAAGATAAGATTGTGGCCTATCCCAAAGGGCAACAGTTCCGCTGGACTATGCTTAATCTCGGCCGGGTGGATATCCGAGGTGTCGATGTGACAGGTTTAGTGACCGCAAACCCGTATCGGGATCTCTATCTCACTTTTCGCGCTCAGTACACTTTTCAACGCGCGATCGATGTCACCAATCCCGCCGATAATTACTACAGAGACCAGATCCCTTATATCCCGCGCCATTCAGGTGGGGCTGTCGCCAACGCTCAATGGCGCGGCTGGGGATTGAACTACTCATGGATTTATGTGGGTGAACGCTACAATCAGCAAGAAAACATCAGATATAACTACACGCAGCCATGGTACACCTCTGATTTGTCGTTGAGCAAAGACTTACTGTTGGGACAGGCTGGCATGAGGGTTCTGGTTGAGGTAAACAATCTTTTCAGTCAGGACTATGACGTGATACTAAACTATCCGATGCCTAAACGTAACTATAGGTTAACATTAACCGTGGAGATATGAAAACCTTACAATTTTTCTTATATTTTCTGCTGCTCCTGATGGTCGCCACAAGTTGTCGAGAGGACCAACTTGTGGTGCCGACGGAGTATGAGATTATAGGCGACGAAAACCCCGACAGTGAGATTCGCGGGTTTTATCTCGTCAATGAAGGTAATATGGGCTCCAATAAATGCACTCTTGATTTCTATGATTACCGCACAGGATTGTATTCCAGAAATTTCTATGCTGAAAAGAACCCCAACGTAATAAAAGAACTCGGCGATGTCGGCAATGATATAGGCATATATGGTAGCAAGCTGTATGTAGTGGTCAACTGTTCCCACAAGGTAGAGATTCTCGATGCACGGTCGGGCTTGAGACTGGGACAGGTCGACATCCCTAATTGTCGATATGTCCGATTCCATCGAGGCAATGCCTATGTCAGTTCCTACGTCGGCCCCGTGTTGATTGACCCCGACGCTCCAAAAGGTGCGGTCTACGAGGTCGATACCGCCTCATTCGCCATCAAACGCAAAGTGTCGGTCGGCTACCAACCCGAGGAGATGGAGATTATTGACGACTATATGTATGTGGCAAATTCGGGAGGCTATCGCGCGCCTGACTACGACAACACCGTTTCAGTCATACAGATGGTCGATTTCAAACAGGTGCAACAGATTCCCGTGGGAATAAATCTGCATAGGCTGAAGAAAGACCGGTATAACAAACTGTGGGTGACATCGCGCGGTGACTACCAGTACAGACCGTCAAGACTTTATGTCATGCAGAAGAAACTCGGCTATAACCAGATGGTTGTTACCGACACGATTCCTGTGGCTTGTTCCAATATGGCGTTCTTCGGTGACTATATGTACTATTATGCGACCGAATGGAACAACTACACCGCCTCCAACGCTATCAGCTACGGCGTGATTGACATACGCACCAAAGAGATAATCTTCGATAATTTCATTACCGACGGGACTGAGAAAGAGATTACCATACCATATGGAATTGCGGTTCATCCCGAAACAGGCGACATTTTCGTGACCGATGCGAAAAATTATGTTTCATCCGGGACTCTCTATTGTTTTTCTCCCGACGGACATAAGAAATGGAGCGTCCGCACCGGCGACATCCCGGCCCACATAACGTTTTTGACAAAATGAAAAAATCATTTCTGATTCCGCTGATTCCGCTGATGTTGCCGGGATGCACTGATGAGGTGCCGATGGTTAACCTCGGCATTGACGATGTCTACTATATTCCGAGAATGAAAAAGCTCGCTCTGCATCCCGCATTGACCGGGGAGAGATACCAGTGGACTGTAAATGGCGAGATTGTCAGCACAGCGAAAGATTATATCTTTATCGCTGCGGGCGAAGGTCGTTACGAGATTGAGTTGAGAATCTTCGACCCCGACACCCCCTACGATTATACTTTTGAAGTTAATGTCATTCACGAGGATGTAGAGTATAGTCCGTACATATCGAAAGTCTACGAATACTGTCCGGCCCCGGGTCAGTTTGTCAACGAGATGCCGCGCTTTGAGGTGGGCGATTCTTACGCTTCTATTCTTCAGAAGGCAGAAGAGTCAATATCGGGAACAAACGACATAATGATTACACTTGGAGGATTCGGCGGGTATGTAACTTTCGGATTCGATCACACGGTGATGAATATACCCGGACAGAAGGATTTCCGCATATGGGGAAACTGCTTCTATGAGTTGTTGCAGCCTGAAAAGAAGGGCGGATCAGCCGAGCCGGGCATTGTCATGGTAAGTTTCGATAAAAACTGCAACGGACTGCCCGACGACGAATGGTATGAACTCGCCGGGAGCGAATACTTCTCTGAATCCACCCGGCATGGATATAGGGTCACTTACCACCGGCCTGACCCCGACCGTCAGATTGTCCCCGACGATGACAACAGTCTCGATGATATTTATTATATAAGATGGGAAGACAGCGAGGGGGTGGAAGGGTATATGCCCAAAAACATATTCCACAATCAGGATTATTTCCCGAAATGGATTAGCGGAGAGTCAATTTCATTCGCCGGCACTCTTTTACCGCCCAATGCCGAAGACCTTAGCGGATATGGCGCCTACTATGTGCTCTACAGCTACCCGTGGGGATATGTCGATAATCACCCTAATGAATATGCTGATCTCAACTCTTTCGACATTTCATGGGCGGTTGACTCCGAAGGAAACTGCGTCGATTTGCCGGGGGTGGATTTCGTAAGGGTCTACACGGGCGTGAACCAGTATTGCGGATGGCTCGGTGAGACATCGACCGAATTGAGCCGCGCGCAAGACCTGCATATCGTTCCCCCGGGGATTCCCGAACCGTGATTCTCGTTTTAGATAAGATTACAACGCAAACTAATTTATAAATTAACCACTCAATAAACAAAACCAATCATGAGAACAAAACTACTTGCGGTATCTCTCGGATTGTCAGCTTTTTCAGCATTGGCACATCCCATTGATTTCAACCGCATTCAGAATTGGACGGGCACTGGCCCGAACAAAGCCGCTCTGGTAATCCAGTATAACGGAGACACCTATGGCTCTGACGCTTATGTCTGGGGCTATCGCTGGGAGAATGGGGAGAAACCCTCGGGGGAGACTATGATGAAAGCCATCTGCGCCAATTCTTCACGCCTGTCAATGCTCACCCAATACACCGGCAGCATGGGGAGCACTCTTTGCGGTGTCGGATATAGCCTTCATCAGGAGGTTTTGAAACATCTGTTTTTCAATTTTGAGAAAGCTAAGAATTTTGAGTTCATAAATTTTGACTATTATAATGTAAACTCATTCATGGGGCAGACCGAGGCTCCCGGCGACAATGCGCCCGCTTTGGCTCAGGCAGCTATAGATAAAGCCATCGCGGGCACCCACTATGTGCAGCACCCATTCGACTACGCGACCTACGGCTATCCCGCCTACGACTATGATTGCTGGGATATCGACGAGGAAACCGAGTTGCGCGGAGGAGTGTCGCAATATGAACCCAAATGGCTGTCGGCCTGGTATGAGGGCTATTGGAGCTATTGGTGTGCGAATAATCCATCACAGGATTGGATGTACTCCGGCTCCGGCTTCTCTGGCCGCACTTTGGTTGACGGTTCCGTTGATGGTTGGAGCTTCACCCAGTTTGAAAGTGCCCAGGTCGGTGGAATGGGCGAGGGAGTCGCTCCGTGTGAAGGAGGATGCATAATCTACATGCCCGCTCGGTTACTGGACAAAGAAATTTGGGCGGCCAAGTGTGTGCGCAATGTGGGCGAGGGTGGAAGTTCCATTCCAATGATTGTGAAATTCGGCGACCCGTCAAAAATAGATAATGTCGTGGTCAGGCTATCCTTCAACTCTGTTCTCCCGTCGGCGCAAGAGGTATTGGCCGCATTAGCCGCAGACCCCGCTTTTTCCCTTGAAGGTGGAAAACTCAGTATCGACGCCGATGGCGATGGCGTTTTCAATAAATCGGGAGATGACACCGCCTGCGAGGGGACGTGGACTCTCACCGAATATGAGGATTGCGTGATGTTGTCGTGTGAAAATGACGAGGTGCCGGAATATCTGTTGTATCTTCCTGAACCTGGAACCGCGGGGGCTGTGATTCCCGATGAACTGAGTTTCGCTCTCTCCGATAAGACTGACCATATACCTGTGTTCGTGCAGAGGGAGGAAGCTTATGATGCGATTAATTATTCATGGTATCGCCGTAGCGATTCGAATCTGACACATAGCTCCAATTCAAGTGACATAGTCAAGTCAATTGCCACAGGGGCGTCTACATTTGGTCAGTTATCATATGCCGGAAATAAGGCCGGTGAGGTGTATATCCATGTGAGAGTGCGCACCGGTAAGGGCACTTCCTATTCCTACAGTAACATCTGCCATTTCAAGCTGTTACCTCCTGAAATCCCCCTTGAAAGCATCACTTTTGCGCATGCTTCAATCGACGCTCCGCTTAATTCAACAATCTATAATGAAATCAGCCTGTTACCTGAAAATGCCACTTTCACCGGATTGACCTACAAGTCGAGCGATACAAAAATTGTAACGGCCAATGCCACAGCGTTTAAGACTACCAAAAATCCTGGAGGAGCTACGGTCACTGTTTCTTCGACATGGAATCCCGAAGTGAGTGCCTCGTTTGAAGTGGTGAGCGCTCTGCGTCATCCTGTCACAGACTTTGCTATTCAGGGTGTCGACGGAGATGTTATAGTGCTGAATCCCAAGCAGATGATTGGAATTATAACTGATGTGACACCGTCTGACGCTGACATAAAAGATTTCAACGTGACGCTAACCGGCAATGGCTCAGACAAAAGCGATTTCATTGCCTCGATGTATAAGGTCAATTATTGGGATGAAAACAACACAAGAACCCAGTTCTATGAGTTGAGCGGGCATCGTGTCGGAGAGTGTACGTTGACTCTGACCTCGACCGATGGCGGTAACGTGTCGAAAACTTATACCATAAGGGTAGAGGATCCCGACCGTACTCCGCTTGAGAATGGTTACACCGACGGGACACTTTTGTTGAATGAGGAGTGGTTCGGTCACACCAACGGCGGTATGAACTACCTCACACCACAAGGCGATATTATGTATCAGGTCTATGAACGAGAGAATCCAGGAATGTCGTTTGGCTGTACCTCTCAGTATGCTGCAATTTGGGGTGGGAAACTCATTGCCATCTCCAAACAAGCTTCGGATGCCGGTGATCCGTTGCCGGGTGGCGGCCGGGTTGTTGTGGCTGATGCGAAAACGCTCAAGCGTTTCGGTTCGATAGACAACCTCGTATTTGGTGATGAGACAAAAAGCGCTGATGGCCGAGCAGTTGCCGGTGCAACCCCGGGCAAAGTGTATGTCGGAACATCAAACGGGATTTATATAATCGATATAGAGGATGTAAGGGTTGTCGGCAAAATAACTGATTTTGATGAATCGGGTTCAGCCGGAGCAGACTTGTATTCAGGCCAGATAGGTGATATGGTTCACGCAGGCCACTATGTTTTCGGTATTAAACAGAACGCCGGGGCGTTTGCGATTGACATAAACACTGACCGGGTTGTGAAAAAATATGACATAGCCAGTGTGCAAGGTATCACCCAGACCGCTGACGGCCATGTGTGGATCGCGTCGGTTGCCGATGGATGCGCTCGTTTCACCTGTGTGGATCCTGAGTCGCTCGACGAGGTTGAGGATATGAGCGTCACCTTCCCCTCTACGGTCCCCTCTCCAACGTGTTCGTGGGGCGCATGGCGAAACACTCCGTTTGTGGGCAGCTACGGTCGCAATGCAATTTGGTTCTCGGCGGGTGGCGGCATAGCCGGCGGCTCGTCAAAAGATAAATATTATGTCTGGGAAGTCGGTTCCGCCCCCGATGCGGTCAAACTCGTGTTTGACATGGGGGAGGCTAATCTCGCAGGTTCTAACCCGCGGGTGAAACAAAAGACCTATGGCACTCTGCGCTATGATGATCGTTCGGGGCGACTTATTGTGATGACCACTGATGATTCGGCATCGGGGCACTATAGGTACAACTGGACCCACTTTATTGATCCCGAGACAGGTGAAATCGTCCGAACGATTGCTTTGAGACCCTATTATTGGTTCCAGGCTTTCGCCATATTCCCTGACAAACATGATGCGGTGATTGGTCTTGATGATATAGAGATGGATATGTCAGATGTGGATAAAGTCATCGATTTATCCGAGTTTGTGTCAGATGCGGACAACATCGATTCAAACATAAAGCTGTCTCTGTATGACGCGCCGGCTCTCGTTGCCGGTGACAATGGTTCGGATGCCCATGCCGCAGTGGATCTCGCAGGCAAGATTCTGACCATATCGCCTAAATCTGTAGGCAAGCATTATTTCACATTAGCGGCAGAGTCTAACGGGCGTACGGTGAGTCGGACTGTCGCCGTTAACGTGGGGGATATTTCGTCGGGCGTTAGTGCTGTTGGCTGCGATTCTCGGTCAGTAGTCTGCGACGGGCAAAGGATAACCGTAAACGGGTTTGACGGCCAAGACTTCAACATCTATGATATGACAGGTCGGCTTGTGGCATCGTTTCATGTTGATGGCGACGATTATATTTTTGATTTCGGTCGACACAAAGGTGTGTATATCGTGAAATCAGATAACAATTTTATCACTAAAGTCATTATCGGAAAATGAAACGTAGCTTGATATTTATCTCGGCTCTCCTTGCGGCGGCGGCTTCGGTCGTCGCCGGCGGGGAGGCTGACTACACTAAAGGAATCATATGGGTCAACGAGGACTGGTATGGGCATCAAAATTCCACGGTAAATTATCTTTTGCCCGATGACCCAAATGGCGAGTATTGGAAATACCGAATAATCCAGGCTGAAAATCCCGGAAAGGAATTGGGTTGTACCAATCAATACGGTGCATTTTGGCATGGTAAGTTATATCTCATCGCAAAACAGGAAAAGGATCCGGGCGCGACCATAACTGGAGGCCGAATCACTGTCGCCGATGCCAAAACGATGAAGATTCTTCATCAGCAAAGCCTGATTGACCCTTCGGGGGCGCAATGCGACGGCCGTGGCTTCCTTGGCGTTGATGAGCACAAAGGTTATATTTCGACAAGCAATGGCGTGTGGGTGTTTAATCTCGACACATATACCGTCACAGGGCAGGTCGAAGGGTCGGCTAACCCTAACGCCGGAGGCGACAACGACAAGCCGACGACAGATCCGACAGGCTCTCTCTATCACGGGCAGTCGGGCATGATGGTTTCGGCGGCGGGTAAAGTTTTTGTGGCTCATCAGCAATATGGTGTGCTCGTTGTTGACCCAGTCGAGGATAGGGTCACAGAGGTAGTATCTATGGATATTGTCCAAAAGGGAGCAGGAATCGGGTCGATAGTCAAGTCAAAGGATGGCTATCTGTGGCTGTCGGTAGCTAAGAATCTTCAGGGGACCGGGTCGTTTCTTAACAGTATCGTGAGATTGAATCCCGAGAATCTCAGCTATGAAATCATCGATGTACCCCAAGGGATGTATCCGCCTTCCAACTCATGGTATGCCTGGACTCCTGACGCTTTTGTGGCATCGACAGTCGAGAATTGTCTTTACTGGAAGGGGGGCCCAAACCGTTGGTTCACCGGCACCAAGATTTATAAATTTGACTGCGACACGCGTCAACAGTCGCTTTTTATCGACCTTGAAGATGAAGGAGCCAATTGGAAGCTCTATGGTTGTGCCATCGGGGTACATCCGGTTACCGATGAAGTTTATATGGCTCTTTATCATGAGTTTGGTACCCCGACCTACATTACCCGGCGTTATTCCCCGCAGGGTGAGAAAATACGCGATTATGAGATGATAAGGAATTACTGGTTCCCGTCGTTGCCGCTTTTCCCGCGGCCGGAAGATGATTCAGGCGTTGTCGAGACTACAGCCGCTACTGTGGAGTCGATTGGCTCTGTGTTTAATCTTCAGGGTCATAAGTTAAAGACCAATGTCAGATATGGAGATTGGGATGGCCTCGAATCAGGAATATACATCTGGCGCAGCCCATCGTCATCGCATAAATTTCATAAACCTTAGCGGGGGCGGCCACTCAAGACTGAAATAAAAATGTTGTGATGCCGTGAATGTCATGGTTCACGGCATCTCTTCATTTATTCAGCGGCTCTAATGATAACATTCATAATGATTTTGATGGATATACAACTCAATACTTTTCCCGGTTCAATTACATCAATCGGTACTGACGTTTTCAGCCAATGTAGCGGACTGACGTCCCTGACCATAGCCGGCTCTGTCTCTTCTATCGGATTTTCAGTTTTTGCACAATGCAGGTCTTTGACCGCTGTGACAATTCCCGATGCGGTGGAGTCAATAAGGAATTATGCTTTCTATGAATGCTCTGGACTCTCCTCCGAGACTATCTGCAAATCAGTCGCATCCATTGGGGTGAATGCTTTCGGTGAATGCGTCAGTCTGACAAAGGTTTATTGTAATGCCATGACACTTTCAGAAGCCGACAAAGGGAGTTTTTTTGACAATGCTCTGAACGGCACATTATATGTGCCGAAGGGTTCTAAATCAGCCTATGAGCTCGCCGAGGTGTGGGAAAATTTCTAAACAATCTCAGAAAACGAGCATTCGAATATTTCTCTGCAATTGTTGTTTCATAAAGATTTTTGTATTCATTTATTATATATAGGGTGAGCTTATGGTGTGTGCTTGCATTAGTCTTATTTTGCTTTGATGTGCCGTAGAGATGCCCATGCGGCCTCTAATTTTGCCGGTGAAAGTCTTATTGGCTTTTCTTATAACTTAAAACTCAGTAACATATGTCGTTTTGGAATTTTCTTGGCGAGTTGGCACTATTCAATATGGTTTGTAACTGGTTTTCCGGGAAGCCGAAATCGAAACCTCAATCATCGGCATATCCGCCGCTTCACGACCATATCCACGATGCGGAATATGAAGCTCGCGTTGAGAAATTGCAGCGGGAAATAGTGCATTCCAAGACGAAGATTGCCGAATATCAGCGAATCATTGACAGCGAAAGGGACTATTGCGTTGAAGATGCTGATGCAGACGAACTGCAAGACCGCATAGACGAGCTTGAAGACCAACTGGGCAGTTGCGATGTCATGTCAGACCGCTATGACCGCATCCAAGATGAGATTGACAGGCTCCAAGACCGACTTGATGATATTGAGGATAGTCAGGATATGAATGTCGATATTTATTGCGATTTGCATTACGACTCTGAGGGCCTCGATGGTTTTTACCAAGACTTAGATGAGGTTTACGATTTAGATTAATCAGGCGGTTTGGATATTCTCGTTTGGTGGGTTATTTTTGCGAAAACTTTAGGATCATGTCGGTTTTGTCAATAATGCACTTCCCCGGATCGCTCGTCGATATCCTGTTATGGCTCGGTTTGCTGGCCTTGGCCTTATTATTGCTGAGAGTGGCCGGCTCGGTGCTGATTTTCGTCGGATTCTGGCTTTGGTATGTGGTCAGAGGCCGCTTGAAGGAGTTTAACTACAAGATTCTCAATGACCCCGATTTCCTGTCATTTGACAAGGATACCGGAAATTCCATTGGTGACGTCCAAATAGAGGTTTAATAAATTTCGCCTTACATACTCGGCAAACCTCGATGGCACTCCCGGCACGATAGAGCAGACCGACAGCAGAGAACGCCCCACAGATGGCAGGGCGATAGGTACGACACCCAACCCCAAAAGAGAACACGCCGCCTCGATGCCGCAGACCTCGGAAACCGAACACTAATAAACCGAACACCGACCGACAAAATATAAATGATTATAACACAATCACATTTAACCCTATTTTTACAAATTTGTTGCCCTTTTGTTGCTCGCTTAAAACCGAATAACACCTAAGTTGCGTTATGTCAATAACATACGCTTATATTTTCACTTTCTAAATTGGAAAGTGAAACAAAATTAAGGAGAATTAAAAGCGTTTAACCGTAATATTTAAGATAGAATTTTTTGAAAGGCTCGGCAGCATCACGCAGCGACCACGCGGTTTTTGAATAACGATTAAATAACAGGGCTTTTAAGGAAATGGGGATATTATCACTATTGCAGAACTCGGAAAGCCCGGCGGCGCGATACTCAAAAATATATTCAGACAATAACACCCCGTTTTTTTCATTAACCCAACAACGTTCATAAAACCAAAGCATAGATTTATTTTGCTCGCTATATGGGCTTGTTTGCTCGCCTCGATAGTAACGGCAAATTGTAAGTTTTTCCGATTGTTGCATTACTCCCCCTCGGCTTTAATATGTATGGATTTACCACAATGAGGGCAGGTAATTACCCCCTCGGCAGGAGTGGTGAAGAATGCCGATACCTCGACACCCAACGCCCCGGCGATTTTCTCTAACGTGCCTATTGTTGGATTTCCTTTTAACGATGAGCGTAACGCAATATCCGTAACGCCTACTTGGGCGGCTAAATCCTTGAATAACACGCCTTTTTGCTTGCAAATTTCTTTTACTCTTAATTGCATAAGGTTTAATTTATGGTTGATTTCGGGTGCAAATATAACACTTAATTTTCGGTTTTGGCTCAAAAGATAAAATAAAATTTATGCTAAATATTTTGCAGAACGAAATATTTACCTTATCTTTGTCGCCGTAAACAAATATTAAACTTTATGGCACGACCCAAAAAACAGCCCTCGCCCCTTGCTTATCCCTCGGCGTTGATACCCTCAACAAATTGCTTGAAGCCGCCGCAGGATGCACCGCAGACGCTTACAAGCGCAAATTGCGCCGGGGGCTATTGGTAAGCCTATACAGCAAATAAACATGAACTATAAACCAAATACTAAACATTTTCTGATTATGGGACGAACAAACCAAAACACCGGGGCGAACCAACCCAACCCGGTAGCCGCCCCCACAATGGCGGATTTTAATGTATTCCTCGCCGATGCAATGCAGCAATATGGGACGGCAACGTATGCAAATGGCGATATGAATGACGATGAGACGGCAGCGACCACCCTCTCAACAATCGCCGACCTCGCCGACTTTATGCCGATTTCAACAACTTACCTCGCCGACCTTATGGGCGTAGTGAACGAATACGCCGTAACCGCTTGCACGATGGAACGGCAGGACAAAGCCAACTGCGCCTACGAAGCATTAACCCGGCTTGTCTCGCTACACATAAAGTTCACGGAGGTATGGCCGTATTTAAGCAGCCTCGGACGCGCCGCGCTGGATTTTGAGGAAGCGCAACACGCTTACAACCTCGCCGAATATCGCCGCGAACAGGAGGGTGCAGAGACCCACGAACCCGAAACAATGACCGACAACACCCCGAAGCGATGAAAGAGCCACAGAGCCAACAGCAGCAGGGCAACGACCGCCTGAACCTTGCCGCGCTTTACGCCGCCGTTATTGATTATTTTTGTTTCGGGGAAGCCCCGGAGCAGATGAGAGAGGGCGCGGAACTGACCGCAACGACCTTACACGAACTCGCCCGGCTCGCCGCCGGAACACTCCCGGCGTTGATGAGGATAACGGCGCACTATGCAGCCACCACGCACGATGCCGACAACGCCGCCACCCTCGCCACGCTGACCGCACCCAACGGAGCGGCGGCGGTACTCGCCCGGATTACCTCGGAGGCCGACCGCCTCAACGTTTGGGGGGATGTGCTTGAAACCCTCGCCGATGGCTGACCCCCTCGGCAGAACCCACAACAAAAAAAGAAAGCCGGGCAGAGGATTTAACACCTTTTGCCCGGCTTGGCTTTTGTTTGAAAATTCCAAAAGTGTGCGTAAATTCGTGCGTAATTTTCGCAACTTATTGATTTTCAATGTTTATTGCGGAGAGAGAGGGATTTTTTTAGTAGGTAAACTGCCTGATATAATTGTTAGCTATCACCGTTTTACATTCGTTGAATTATGGACTTTTGTCCGATATTTGTCTCAGGATTCGGGGGCTGGGTTTTGTTTTTTCAACAAGGCCACTATTTCCTCAAACAAGGCCACTTTTTCCTCAAGTGCTTCTATGCGCTTATCTTTCTCGGCAATCAGCGTCTGCAAATTCTTTATTTCGGAAATGGTGGAACCGACCGTAAAATGGTGCACTTTGTTTCGCACTCCGCCAATCATCACGCCGGAGTTGGGGGTTTCTCTATCGAAAAAAGTGTCTATCGAGACTCCGAAAAAGTCGGCGATTTTTTCGATTTTTGAAACCCTTATGTCCCCTTTGATTATAGCCTCTACCGATCCATTCCAATTCTTGCCCATAAAGTCGAGCAAGTCTCTTTTTTTCTTTCCGCTTGATTCTATCAAATCGATGATAATCTGTGGGTTGTACATATCCGTTTGCTTTAATAAATATATTTTAATAGATTTTATCTATTGAATATTGTTGATTTGTGATTATTTTAAGTAGATTTGCTGAGTAAATTTACAAACTAATTTAAAACATTACAAGAGATTCTATTAAATTTCACGTTTATGGTTATTTCTGACTATCGCAAGTTTTTCTACTGCCTAAAGGAGAACCCCAAGCGGGTTTTCAGGTGGAGGGTGCTGGAGGCAACGGAAATGTCGCAAGCCACATTCTACTACAAGCTGCGCAACGGGAACTGGAGCAAAAGTGAGAGAATGGTTGTCGATCGTATTATCGAGGGGATGAGTCATGCTGGAGAGAATTGAGTTCTATAACTGTCCTGACGGCTCTGTTAATATCAAGCCTTTTGACAAGCCTGTGCAGGTATTCGATATGTCGTGTCGGCATATCACCGAGGAGATGATAGTACTAATAAGAGATCTTTACCCTGCTGCTTTCGCTGCCCTTTCGCAGATGTATTCAAAATGCGAGCGGAACAAAGATTTTTTTGAGTTTAAGATTGTGCATCGTTTCATTCGTTGCAATTTTGGCGAGTATGACGCTCTTAGCTATGACATCGGCCATGTCGGCGTTTTCAACATCGAGGACGTTCGGTGTCCGCTTCGCGGGGAGTGCCTGCACGAAGGGGTGATCTGCAAACCGACTCTCCAGACCAAGCTGTCGCCGCGGGAGAAAGAAGTAGCAGAACTGATTGCACAGGGGTTCTCTAAGCAGGAGGTGGCCGACGAGTTGTATATATCCATATACACCGTCTCAAGGCATATTGCCAACATTAAAGCGCGTATGCACTTCCGCCATACCCATCAGATCGCATCCCATTTTAAGTCCAATCATTAGAACTGATTCATGCGCATACCTCAAAGCGATATAGACCGAGTCCTCGATGCCACGAGCATTGAGGAGGTTATAGGCGATTTCATCGAGCTTAAAAAGGAAGGCTCACGTTTCTCATGTTGCTGCCCTGTGCATCATGAGCGTAGGCCGTCATTTAAGGTGACTCCGCGGATGAACATTTACAAATGCTTCAGTTGTGGAGTGTCAGGCGGCCCCATATCCTTCCTTATGGACGTGCAGGGAATGACATTTGTTGACTCTGTCAAGTATCTTGCCAAAAGAGCCAACATTACCCTGCACACCGACGAGACGCCCATGACCGCGGAAGAAACGGAGACCGAGAGAAAGCGAGCGACGGCTCTTAGTATCAACCAAGCCGCCGCCAAATTCTTTTCCGATCAGATTAAAAAGGATGACGCAAGAGCTAAATTTGCGCTTGAGTATGCCGTTAAGCGTTGGGGACGCGACTTGGTGGATGTCGCCGGGATTGGGTTCGCTCCCGGACGCGGGGCTTTGCTTGACTAGGCGCGGCGGAACGGATACCCCACGGAACTGATGATAGAGCTTGGGCTGTTGAGAAGGAAGAACGACCGGGTTTTTGACGGGTTCTACGACCGTCTCATGATGCCGATACATTCCAGAAGCAATCAAGTGGTGGGCTTCATCGGCCGGGTATTGGACGACGGTGAGCCAAAGTACCTGAACTCCCCTGAGAGCATCTTGTTCAGAAAAGGCGAGATTATATTCGGTGTCAATTCCGCCGTAAGGGAAGCCGCAAAAGAGGGAATCATGTATCTTCTCGAGGGTGCGCCTGATGTCTACAGGCTGCAATCTATCGGTGTTCCCAACGCGGTTGCGTCTCTTGGCCTGGCATGGAGCAAAGCGCAGTTTGAGTCGCTGCTGAAATATAACGCCGCCGTTTGTTTCATCCCGGATATTGACCCGCCTAAAGAGGGGCAACCTTTCGGCCCCGGGATTATCGGAGTCATGAAAAACGGGCGTACGGCCATTGAGGCAGGGTTAAGGGTGATTGTAAAGGAAATCACCCCCGACTCGGCCGGCGTGAAGGCCGATGCCGACAGCTTCATCAGATCCAAACTAACTCTTGACGGCATACCCAAAGTGGATTTCATCATTTGGTATGCCAATAAGCGGCTGATGGGTAAAGACTCATCGGTCGAGCGCGCCGAGGTCATGAAGGATGTTTGCGGGTTGCTTGCGCTCGTAAGGGAGAAAGATTATCTCAAAATGCTTGTCAAGCAATTGGGCAAAACTTTTGGCGTCACTTCTTCCATCATTCAAGGGGCGGTCAATGATGCCGTCAAGGTAAACGCCGAGAAGAAAAAGGTCAACGGATCCCAGTTGATGGACCTCGAGCTTTATTCGCGCTACGGGTTTTATGAGCACCAAAACTGTTATTTTTCTCTCGGTAAGGACAGCACACAGGATCGTTGGTCTAATTTCGTGATGCAGCCACTGTTTCACATCAAGGACCAACTAAGCCCCAAGCGTCTTTATCGTATCGTCAATGTGACCGGGCACGAGGAGATTATCGAGATGAAACAGGAAGACCTCGTGTCCATACAAAGGTTTAAACTTCGGGTCGAAGGGTTGGGCAATTATATATGGGAGGCGAAAGAGGAGCAGTTGACCAAGCTGAAAGGCTTTCTCTATGAGAAGACCGAAACCGCTACAGAGATTACGCAGTTAGGGTGGCAGAAGGATGGCTTTTTCGCATTCGGCAATGGCATAGCGGCAAACGGACAGTGGTTGCCGGTTGATGATTTCGGTATTGTGAGGATCAAAGATGCCGGTAACTTTTATTTGCCGGCGGCTTCTAAAATATATAGAAACGAACGCAAACTTTTTCAATTCGAGAGAAAATTTGTGCATTCCAATCTTAGCGAAGTCCCGCTCCGGCTGTACACCGACAAAATGATTGAGGTGTTTGGCGACAACGCGAGGGTGGGCATATGCTTCTTTTTGGCCACGCTGTTCAAAGACATAGTGACAATCAAGACCAAGAATTTCCCGGTTCTCAATCTTTTCGGGCCTAAAGGGTCGGGTAAATCAGAGCTTGGTCATTCCCTGATGTCGTTTTTCATCATCAACAACGACCCGCCTAACTTGTCATCGGCGACCGACGCAGCCTTGGCAGATGCCGTGGCCCAGTGCTCAAACGCGTTAGTGCATATCAACGAGTACAAGAACACGATAGAACTTAGCCGGCGTGAGTTCCTAAAGGGACTGTACGACGGGGTGGGGCGCACCCGCATGAATATGGACCGCGACAAAAAGAGGGAAACGACCGCCGTCGACTGTGGAGTGGTTCTGTCGGGACAGGAGATGCCCACCATTGATATCGCCATCTTTTCACGAATGCTTTATCTTACTTTTGACACTGTCGAGTTCTCGATGGAAGCCAAACGCCGGTTCAACGAGCTTAAAGCCATGCGTGACCGGGGCTGCTCTCATCTGGTGCTTGAGTTACTGAAGCATCGTAAAAGAGTAGAGGCCGGTTTCCCTTCAAATTACGACACAGCATTTGCCGACATCCTGGCCGCGCTCAACGGCCAGAGCATTGAGGACCGCATCTTCAGGAACTGGGTGATTCCGCTTGCCATATTCAGGACTCTGGAGGGTGTCATCGATGTCGGGTTCGACTACAAGGATATGCTGAAGATTGCCGTTGACGGTATTTTGCGGCAGAACGGCGTGTGCAAATCGACCAATGAACTCTCATCCTTTTGGCAAACTGTCGATTATCTTCATCAGAACGGGGACATATTTATTGACGCGGACTACCGCATCAAGTATGAGTCGAGCTTTAAGGGCAAAGGTATTTCCGAAAAAATCATTTTCCCGGTCCCGAAACCAATCCTATATCTACGCACCAAGCGTGTCATGATGCTTTATCGCAAGAACGGCAAAGCTGTGGGGGAATCGACGCTGCCTATAGAGTCGCTTCGGCATTATCTCGAGATCTCGAAAGAGTTCCTTGGCGTGAAAAACTCCGTCAGGTTCAAGAACCTCAGTAATGCCGTGGAAGCCGTTATGCCATCAGGCAACGCCGATGGGTCGGCAAGCGTCAGATCCACCTCTCAGACTGACTGGGCTTTGGCGTTCGATTATCGTATGCTCGTCGAGAACTACGGGATAAACTTGGAGATTGACACCGGGGCTGAGGATGATGTAGATCCAATCGACATTGACGACAACGACAAGACCAAGCCTTATTGACCGATGAAACCGAGAGAATTTTTTGAAGCGGTGGCGAAGATGAGAGAGCACCAGCGGGCCTATTTCCGCTCCAACGGACGCGACAAACAAGAGTTGCGCTACTCAAAGGAGATGGAGGCGGTGATAGACCGCGAGATAGCCCGCGTGCGGCTTCTGGAGAAAGAGCGTATGCAGCCCCGCCTCAATCTTTGAACACCCATCCCCGACACAAACACCGAGAAGATATGATTAAACTTAACCGCATCTTTGATGCTTACTTCGGCGACCGTGCCGACTTCTATACTTGCGAAAAGAATATCGCAAGTATGACCGTAGTAGAACGCCGACAGCGATTCGGCTATTGCAAACTGACACAAATAACGACATTTGACGGCGAAAAGGTTGAAGTGTCGGAAACTCCTGATGAGATATTCAAGAAACTCCAACAAGACGAACAATGAACACTACATTCAAATCCTGCCTAACCCCCGAACAGTCCGCAACCCTCAGAGTCAAAGGTATAAGCGCGGACAAGGCGAGCGAAAAGACGCCTGACTGGAACGACATCAACAACACCGGCAAACCGCTTGAAAGGCGTGAGCTGTTGCCAATCTTTACCCTTGCAGATATTATATCGCTTTTGCCTAAGGGTATCAGCACCAACAATCTATATATTGACTTTCTTTCCAACGGTAAGGTAGAGTCGGGATATAGAGGCGAAAGAAAGTCCTTTGGCATATTATATCTTGTCATCGGTGATGAGCTTATAGACGCACTATATGAATTGCTCCTATGGATTATTGACAACGGATATTTACTAACGAAGTAAACTTCACGAAGATGACAGTAAAAGAACTTAAAGAAGCCCTCAGTAAATATCCCGATGATATGGAGGTGATGATAGAAAGTGACAAGAACGCATTAGGAACATTCAGTGTCAATAGTATAAACAAGTGTTCCGCTGAATATCTTGAAAGTAATTGGCGCGAAATAGAAGGTGATGTATGCTTAATAAGATTCAGATGAAAAAGAAACACCGCAGAGCCGCCTACTATTCGATAGTCGCAGCATGGTCAATCATTTGGTCTCCTATCATAATTATCGGCTACATAGGCGCAGGTTGCTCATTTCTGTTTGAATGGTTATGCAGAAAAGTATATCCCGCCGATTGGCTCAAAACAAAATTGAGAGTCTATGACACCGACCCAGACTGAACAGCGACCGCAGGAGTGCGAGCATTATTTTCCCCTTTGCCACGGTTCTTGCGATTTAGACATTAAGGAGACAAACATCCTCGGTGGCGGATATTGGATTAAGTGCTGCGACCTTGTAGACGACCCCGAATATATTTGCCCCGACTTCACCCATAAAACCAAGGAATCGAAATAAGCATGATTAAACTTGCTTATTTTAATTTTGGCCTATAGAGTAAAATAACTCAGCGTGTTATGCGCGAAAAATAAAATAAGAATGGAAAATAACGAATGCGGAGTCCGATCCGCCGAAACAGCAGTTAACCCCACTTCATAAAAAAAACGTCGAAATGAAACAGCAACTGATCACTAAAATCAACGGCGCGGACATCGTCACCGTCGAGCGCGACGGAGAAATCTTCGTCCCCATCAAACCAATCTGTGAGGCCATAATGGTCAATTACACCTCACAGCTCGAAAAACTCCAGAGCGACGACACGTTTTCCGGGTCAACCGTCCCCCTGAGGGGGATAGTTGCCGCCGACGGTAAAGAACGCGAGATGATGTGCCTTCCTCTTTAGATGGTATTCCTTTGGCTCGGGACCATCAACCCTAAGAACGTCGGCGAGGATGCCCGCCAAAAAGTACGGGCTTATCGCATCGAATGCGCCAGAGTGCTTTACGAGCATTTCACCGGCTCCATGCGGCGCACCATCGAGACCAACAACGCCGAGATCGAGCTTCTCAGACAGATTAATTCAGCCATCACAGACGAAAAAGAAGCCAAGAGCCGCCGCCGAAAGGCCGAGGAATCCCTGTCGAAGCTCCGCAACGAGCGTCTTAACCCCCAGCCGAGGCTGTTCTGAAAAAATATGACATTTGTGTAATATTTTTGCTCGAAAATTTTGTCATATTACAAAAATGTCATACCTTTGTAGTGCAAAACTAAACAAGCTCTTTGACATGAAATGGAAAGAACTCATTAAGATTGCCGAGGCTCACGGTTACAGACTCGTAAAGCACGGCAAAAAGCATGACCGCTACTACAACCCCGAAACGGGCGATGAAATCCTCATCGAGCGGCACGGCTCTCAAGAGGTTCGCAAAGGCCTGATGATGGCTCTTAAAAAGCGAATCGGATTCTAATCAAGAGGGGGAGGCGCTCCCCTCCCTCTCTTTTCAAACAAAGTCATTAACCCATAACACCCACCCGTTATGAAAGTAAGTATTGAAAAACAATCGGACGGCACATATATCGCCTATAACACAGACGGCGAACACTGCACGCTTATCGGCACCGGCGATACCGTCAAGGAGGCTAAGGAAGATTTCTTTAACTCCATCGAAGAAGTCAGCAGTGATTACATCGAGCGCGGCCAGGAGGTCCCTGCCGAACTCACTGCCGAGGTCGAATTTCACTTTGACATTTCTTCGCTCTTTGAATATTACTCGATGTTCAATGTCTCGGCTCTTGGTCGTTATCTCGGCATCAATCCCGGACTTATGCGCCAGTACAAGAAAGGCGATACTCCAATCTCTGACGCTCAGCTCGAAAAAATCGAAACAGGCATACATAGACTTGCTACCGAATTAGCCTCTCTGTCACTTGTTTAGTTTTGCGATAATTCAAGCCAAAGAGTGGCCGCACCCTCGCCCATCACGGCGGGGGTGTTTTGCGTTATTCTCTTTTTTTGTCGTGAATTTGTGTGGCTTAATTCTCAAATCATGGTAAATCCGACAATCAACAATAAATTTTTTCCTCGAAAATTTTGCGATAATGCCGGCGGCGACCAAAAAAACGTCCCCCGGAAGTCGTCGTGACCCCGGGGGATGCGTCTGTCTTAAGAATTTCGATGAGTTAAATTAAAAGATGTTTGTTGAAGTAAATGACCTATCCCTTCGAGGGAATCGGACAATATCTTGAGTTCCGCTTCTGAGAATGCCACCGGTTTGCCATTCACTGTGGATTTATTCAGCCTCTGGTATAGCCAAGTCCTGTCCTTATTGAAATAACGTTTGGCTATGTACGAAAGGTTCAGAACGTCCAATGCCTCGCCCATTATCTCCTTGGCGTCGATATCGGGGCGTTTGCGTTTCCCTATGGCCTTCCTGAGATACGCCCCCGCCTCCTTTTTCTCATCGGGGGTTACGGCCAGGGCGAACGCCTCGCTCATCAGGCTGTCAGTATCCGACTCTGAGAGACCCGGCTGTGAAGCGATTTGGTCGATCAGTGATTTAAGTTCCGGTTTCATATATCGTTTGATGTTTTTCTTAAAAAAAGTCTTAAGAAAGGCTGTACAATAAAAAAAGAGTCCGACTTTCCCGGCGGGTCTGCCGGACTCTTAGGCTGTCACTTCCCAAGGAGAATCAGTGTGGCGTACTCTCTGATGATTTCCTCCACCGCCTTGATGAAGTCCGATTCGCTCATCCACCCCTCTGTCAGGAGCTTCCGTTCGTTTCGGAGGTAGAATCTCAATTCATTGAGAAGTTCCACCCGGTCATTTAAACCTTTTAATGTACTCATGTCTATCTTAAGACACCACAAAGATAATACTCTTTTGATTATTATGCAAATTTTTCCACTAAAAATATCTTTTTGCTGATTTAATTTTGCGCTCCCGGATTTTTGTCGTAGATTTGCGATGCTAAACACAACGATGTCAGGCATCGCCGAAGGGCCACGGTTACCGGCTCGGATTATTTCGGGCTATTATTTTGCCCAGACATAAAGCCAAATAAACATACGGCTGCCATATCCAAACTATTATCGCTCCTCGGAGATGACTAACAGTTGTGTTTAGCGACGGGATATGACAGCCGTTTTTCTGTCTTAACGCTAAACACAACTGTTAGTATGAACACAACAACACTGCCGGCTCCGGCCACGCCCCGCGGGCTGAGAGCGAAAAGAACCCTCGCCAAAGGGATCGCCCACATCACTTCCGAGAAATTCAGCACAGCCGCCGTCGTCATGGCCGCTATCGTCGGCTACTGCGCCGCCATCAGCGGCGACTCCGCCATGACAGCCGCCTCGGCTCTGGCGTTCATCGCCGGATTCACCCCCTGGTCGCTGCGGGCCTCGCTCCGCCACTCCAACCGCCAAGCCAAGAAAGGGGGTGAGCTATGAACCGCGCGGAATATCTCAAGAAAGTGGAGGAGGTGATAACCCGCACGGGCGACGCCTCCGGCATGGGCGAGACCGCCCCTGTGGTGGCCATGTTCCTCGCCGGCTTCGAGCCTGTGTTGCCGCCCGCCGCGTCACCCGACAACATGACCTCGCTCGAGATCGCCCAGGCCCTCGAGGACACCTGCTCTCTGACGACATCTGACGTGGCCGCCGTGATGGTGCGGCTGGGCTACCGCCTGAACGTCAACGACTACCGCGGCCTCGAGTGGGCGATGCGGGCCGTCGCCGGAGATTGACCCGACGGTTTGGTCATTCTCATAAAGTTGGTTATATTTGCGAATATTTCAGAATCATGTCGGTTTTGTCAATAATGCACTTCCCCGGATCGCTCGTCGATATCCTGTTCTGGCTCGGTTTGCTGGCCTTGGCGTTATTATTGCTGAGAGTGGCCGGCTCGGTGCTGATTTTCTTCGGATTCTGGCTTTGGTATGTGGTCAGAGGCCGGCTGAAGGAATTCAACCACAAGATTCTCAATGACCCCGATTTCCTGTCATTCGACAAGGATACCGGCAAATTCCACTGGTGACGTTCATATAGCGCCTCTATAACGGCGGGCGGCCCCGGCAATCAGGGAGTCGCCCGCCGTCTTTTTATCATTCCGCGGCGGGCGATAGCTTCGCGGGCGAACCATAACCCGCTATATGAAAGACTATAAGAGAGTGGCCGAGGTTGACCTCAAGGTCAATTCCAAGGCCGCGGAGGAAAAGCTCGACAAGCTGCAGACGAAAGCGAAGGATCTCCGTGAGAAATTCGCCGACGCTTTCCGCAAGGGCGACACAAAAGGCATCGATAAATACAACTCCGAGCTGAAAAAAGTCAACAAGGAGATTGAGGTCATGTGCACCAACGCCTCTAATATCAGGGCGGCTATGGTCCGGCTCGACAAGGCCACGCCCAAGGAGCTGCAGCGCACCATCAAGATGATCAACACCGAGCTCAACAGCGGTCGCGTGGTCCGCGGCTCAAAGGAGTGGGACTTGTACATCGAAAAGCTCAAGCAGGTCAAGGACGAGCTTCGGTCTGTGCAGGGGGAGCATAAGGAGACCGAGAGCTTCATGTCGCGGTTCGCCGGGAAATTCACGAAATGGTGGGGGACATACACGATTTTGACCGACGCCATCGGCGGGGTGCAGATGAAGCTCTCGCAGATGAAACAGAATTACCGCGACAAGGGTGAGTCCGCGGCCAACCTTAAAGCGTTGACCGGCCTTGACGACGATTCCATCTCATGGCTCACAAAGCAAGCTGAGACACTGTCGACCGCGATGGACGAGTCGGGGCTGCGCATCACCCAGTCAAGCAAGGAAATCCTTGACGCGTATATGCTCGTCGGGTCCAATAAGCCGGAGCTGCTTTCGGCCAAGGAGGAGTTGAACTCTGTCACCATCGAGGCCATGAGGCTCGCGAGCGCGGCCAAGATGAAGCTCAACCCCGCCGTGGATGCGATGACCACCGCCCTGAACCAATACGGCGAGGGAGCCGATCAGGCAGCGAGATATGTCAACGTCCTGGCCGCCGGGTCTAAATTCGGCGCGGCCAACGTTGAACAGCAAGCGGCCGCGATCCTTAAATCAGGCACCGCCGCCGCTTCGGCCAATGTCCCGATCGAGGAACTGGTGGGGTCGATAGAGATGCTTGGCGAAAAAGGCATAAAGGGGGAAATCGCCGGCACAGGTCTTAAAAAGTTCTTCCTTGTCCTGCAGACAGGGGCTAAGGAGACCAATCCCAAAGTGGTGGGCCTTTCCACCGCTCTCGAGAACTTAAAAGCCGCGGTCGACGCCGCTGAAAAGAAAACGGTCGGTGGCGGGGCGGCTTTCCTGAAAAAGATGTTCGGAGAGGAGGCATTTTCAATCGCCTCGATCCTTGCCGACAACACTGCCAAAGTCAAGGAGTACACCGAGGCGGTCACCGGTACTCAGACCGCCATGGAGCAGGCCGCCATAAACAGTGACACTGACGCGGCCAAAATGGCTCAGATGCGCAATAAAATCGAGGAAGCCGGGAACGCGCTTATCGAAAAGCTCAACCCGTCACTGGGCGTTTTGGTCAGTTGGAGCTCCAAACTTATCGGCGTTTTGCCCGGTCTTATCGACGGGTTGATAGCGTGCAAAGGCACCATACTGACGCTCGTGGCGGCTTATGCGGTCTATAACGCGTATCAGGTCCGCACCATAGCGTTGCGCAAGCTCAAAGTGTTTTGGCACCGCAAAGTCATCGCCTCGTGCAGACAGGCTTACGCGACTATCGTAAAACATCCCTACGGGGTCGTCATCGCCGCCGCGGCATTATTAGTCGGGATTCTGATTGACGTGGTCAGAGCGCACAATCGCGTGGGTGAGGCTCAGAAAGCTCTCAACGACATAAAGAAAGGCGCGATAGAGCGTATGTCGGACGAACGCGTCAAATTGGATCTGCTTGTGGCCGCAGCCCGTAACGAGAAACTTTCGCTTGACCAACGGCAGGCGGCCATCGACAAACTTAATCAGATAATCCCGAATTACAACGCGGCCCTCGACGCCACCACCGGGAAATACACGGAAAACAAGGTGGCTCTCGATGAATATATCAAATCATTGACCCGCAAATATGAAATCGAGGGGGCGAAGGAGAAACTGGCTGAACTCGGCAAAGAAAAAGCCGATTTAATATATAAGAGGGGGCGTACTCAGGCAAAATTAGATTCAGAGTTAACGAAAGAATACAATAAACGGGTCAACGCCACATTGTATGATGGTGCGTTGGGCGAGAGTGAGGATTTTTTTGACAAAAAAGATTTCGATGGTTTTGTAATTAGAACATTAAGAAAGAAAATAGCTAATTTAGACAAAAAGATAGAGAATAAATCCAAGGCATTGGATATTATCGCTGGGACATATGCAGAGGATTTGCAGAAGGACGCTATCAAGGACGCCAATCCTGATCCCGATCCACCTGATCCACCACAGCCTAAAGGCACCCCCGTAGCTGTAGAGGATGAGAAGGAACGCAAAAAAGCCGCTGCGGCGGCCAAAAAGGCGTTGGAGGATGAGATGAAAAATCAGAAAGCGGCGCGTGACCTGCTGCTGTCGGAAAATCAAGCGGCCTACAACGATGACCGGGTGAATTATGACGAGTATGTGCGCACCAAGGAGAAAATCCACATGGATTACTTCGCCAAGGTCAAGGAGCTGCTGAAAGAAAAAGGTCTCACGGAGACCGCTTATTACGCCGACATAGCCAAACAGGAGGAAGAATACCGCTCGGCATCGCTAAAGCGGGTGAAAGACAACGAGCTGAAGGAGCTGAAATCGTCATACGATTCGCAACAGGCTCAGAATCTCGCGGCGCGTTCCGCTGGGCTGAAGGACTATCTCGAATATACCGCCGACAAGGAGCGTATTGACCGTGACTACATCTCGGCCCAAAAGAAAGTCTACGAATCCCGGGGGCTCACAGAGACGGCTGAATATGCGGCTCTGCTCAAAAAA
Organism: uncultured Muribaculaceae bacterium; assembly: GCA_947625935.1. Lineage (GTDB taxonomy): Bacteria > Bacteroidota > Bacteroidia > Bacteroidales > Muribaculaceae > JAJPXC01. The sequence goes on from CANQQE010000017.1 coordinate 55,475, forward strand.
GAGGAGGAGATGCGTGCCAAGGCTATCGAAAAAAGACGCAAACTTTCTCTTGAGGGGGTGGAAGATGAGCACGCGTGGAAAGTTGACAGCATCACGGAACGGTACTTCGATCCCGGCGATTCCATATTCCAAAACAAGAAAGCTTACGACGAGGCTCTGCTTGAGGAGGATTTGCGCTATCTCCGCGAACGGAGGGATTTGTTTGAGCAGCATTCTCCTGAATGGCAGCAGGTAAACAAACAGATTAACGACCGCGTCGCGCAAGACCAGCTCGACAAGCAGAAGGAGACCGCAGACGCCTATCTGGCCTTTGAACAGGAGTATAGGAAATTGTCAGGCTCCCAACGGGAAAAACTGGAGCTTGATATGCTCGCCGAGCTGCACCGACAGGGGTTGCTGTCGGAGGAGGAATATCAAAGGGCCGTCGGGAAAATCAAAGACAAGTACCGCAAGGATGATCAACAAAAGGCCATGCAGACCCAGTCGGAGTACACCGACATGATACTTGGGCTTTACAACTCATTCGACGCGCTTTTCAAGGATTTGGGGGAGACCGGCAAAGATTTCTGGGATCGCCTCGCCGACGCGGCAGCGGCATCGTTCGCCGTGATGGGGGCCATGATGTCCCAATATTCGGCATACGCCAACGCCGAACGCGATCTGGAGATCTCCAAAATCGAGAAGCGTTATGACCGGGAAATCGCCGCCGCCGGAAAAAATTCAAAGAAAAAAGAGCGGCTTGAGAAGCAGAAGGAGGACGCCATAGCCAAGGTCAAAAAGAAACATAACGACAAGGCGATGAAGATAGAGCTGGCTCAAGCCGTCGCGCAAACCGCTTTAGCCGCCATCGCCGCCTACGCCTCAGGTTCGAAAGTAAACGTCTGGCTCGGCCCGGTAGCCGCCGCAATGGCTACGGCGGCGGGGATGTTGCAGATAGCCGCCATAAAGAAACAGCACGAGGCTCAGGCCGCGGGGTACTATGACGGCGGGTTCACCCGTCGCGACCCTGACGACCGCAGAGAGGTCGGGGTGGTTCACGCCAATGAGTTCGTCGCCAACCACAAGGCTGTGTCAAATCCCGCCCTGTCGCCGATACTGAGGCTCATCGACCATGCGCAGCGCAACAATACGGTCGGGTCGCTGACCGCCGACGATGTGAGCGTCGCGTTAGGACGAGGAGGCGGGGTGAGTCCGAGAGGGGAGGGGAGCGGCGTGCCGTTCGACCCGTCGGGGCTTACCATAGCCGCCGGCGATATGGCCGCTTCGGCTCAACGGGCCAACGCCGCCATCGACAGGCTCAACGCCAATCTCGAGGACGGCATCGAGGCTGTGGTGATCCTTGACGGCGAGAGGGGATTCCATAAGCGTTACACCGACTTTCAGAAACTTATTAAAAATCCCAAACGATGATTGAACTGTTTTTAGACGGACTGCGCGCCATCCCCAAGGATAACGCGAGCATCAAGGTAACTCTCGAGAATCCCTACTTCACCAAATCAGCGTCATACACCTACGACATCGAGCTCCCGCTGGACATCGACGAAAACCGCCGCATCTTCGGGTATATAGGCCGCATCGACGTGTCAAAGGAGGAAAGATGCCTGACGGCTTCCCTCATGGCCGACAATAACCCCGTCGTCATCGGCTTGGCCAATATAACCTCGGTCACGGAAACAGCGGTTAAAATTCAGATTCTCGGCGGCAACGCCGCCTACAACCAGAGAAACAAGCTCGACAAAGTTTTCATAGATGAGCTTGACCTCGGTGACTGGTACGACTATACTTGGCCCGACGGTTCCTGGTGGGACGGTGAAAAATGGCGATATTCCCCCGGCAGAAAACTCCGCGGCAACACAAGTCTGATTTTTTGGCGCACCCTCGGCTCGACAGCGGGACAGAGGGATGAAGCGGGGATGTACACGCAGATTAATAACATCTGCGACGGAAACTATCCTTGGGTTGCTTATCCGGTAATAAATTCCACTTGCGATTTCGTGTGCAATCCAATAGGATATTACGAGGGTGAGTATCAGGAGGGCGGCACACCGAGGGCGTTCTATATCGACGTATACGACTCTCGTGAAGCGTATTTGAGGGGGGAGGTGACAAATTTCGCCGTTCAGCCTTTTGTTTATGTGATGGCCGAGCTTATCGCTAAAGCCACCGGCATGACACTGAAAAGGGAGGATAACGCCCTTTACACCGACCCGTTCCTGCGCAGAATCTTCATTGTCAACGCCAACAACTGCATACTGTGCAATAAATGCCTGCCCCACTGGTCGGTCAACGACTGGTGGACTTATGTGGAGGATGCTTTCGGAGTGGCTGCCTTGATGGATCCTGTCGCCGGCACAATGGAGATTGTCAAGAGGTCGGCTTTCTATAATGATGGAAGGAGCAGCCCGACAGTGCTTGCGGAGGTGGTGGACGGGTTCACCGCCGAGATTGGAGACGAGACCAACTTCGACATATCGGTCGCTTCTGTCGGTTTTGACGGCCACGACAACTGCGACATCGACATTTTACCGGAAATTGTGATGAACAACGCTGTTTTCAACGACGCGTTCACATCCACCGAGCAACTTGCCGCCTGGTTCAAGACACTGCCCCAATCCCAAGTCAAGAACTATAAAAACGTGATTTTCAGAGTTAAGGACGGTCGCTGGTTCATTATATCCACAAAGGCGAAATCCCCCGTCACTGTGCTGCTTGAGGTTAATATGCTAAGGCCGAGGTGTGACAACTCCGAGTCGGATGATGTAGATGTCTCGTTAAAATTCGTCCCGGCCAGTTGGAAAGATTATGATATACCGGTGCATCCGGCGAGTAAAGCGAATATCGCACTCTCTGACTGGCCAAAGGCGTCCATCCCGTTCAAGATTCTCGTTAAGCCCGACATCTCCAACATGGAGTGGTACAAGGACGCTACAGACACGTTTGACATCGACTCGTATCTCAACAACTCTGACGATACGCAAGAGGAGCACCAGTCTGACACCGATTTGCCCGATGTGGTCTACATCGCATTGGCCAACTTCGACAACAGGGCGGAAGTCGATGCGCATTTAGAGTATTACGACGGGGTCAAGAAAGATACCCGGTTCAGGTACCCGGCTGCGATTACCCGGCAACAAGTTGTTATCGGATCGTCAGGGGCGGTTCTGGAGTCGGGTTCTGCTGACAGCTTGTCGCTAATTCCCGTTCCGGGGCAAAACAATCTCGCCAATTCGACTATCGCCGATTCTGTCAGGGTGAACTCCAGGATCAAGCACTGTTTTAGTTTCGTCTCATCCTCGATTCCGAATCCTAACACGGTTTTTCTGATACGCAACAAACGGTTTGTTTGTGAGAAAATCGAGATTAATGTTTCTGCTTCCGGCCTTGACCGTTTGATGACCGGCTATTTCTATGAACTTGAATCATAGGTTCCCCTTGAAGTGCTTGGTCTCGCTGTGCACCGGCATATCCCGCCCCTGAAGATATTTGTTTGTGGTTGATATGTCGGTGTGCCTTGCCTGGTCTCTGGCTATGACGATGCCTTTGGCGTTGGCCAAATCCCTTATGCCGCTGTCTTTTAAGGGGTCAGCGGATTTTCCCGGTGGGCGGGGATGATGTCGGAGTATAGTGTTACCTTTGCAAAATGAAACCAGACCAA
>CANQQE010000018.1 GCA_947625935.1 uncultured Muribaculaceae bacterium
GATTATAATACTCATAATAAGTTTTGTATCGCTTATAATCATGATCGGAGCGTTATGGATTATAAAGACGCGTCGCCAGCGGGAACGGGAGAATGATGAGCGTATCGAGGCATTGCAAAAGATGGTCGATGAGTATCGGGCCTTCCCGCATACCCAGGGTCACGAAACCAATGATTCGTCGGCGTTGAGGAGTGCCATGCTCAAGCAGCTCGGCATCATCAAAATGGTAGCCGAGACCCCGACCGAACAGAACCGTGAGATGCTCCGCAAAATCTCAGCCATCGAGGGAGAGATTGACGGCGAACTTGTCGACTGGACGAATCTTTTTGAAATAATCGACAGCCTATATTCGGGTTTCTACCGAAAGCTCCACGGCAAATACGGCGACATACTCAACTTGAAAGAGGAGCAGATAATCGTCCTGATGGTGGCCGGATTCTCGACGAAAGAGATAAGCGTTATCACCGGGCAAAGCACATCCACAATCTATGTCAGGAAATCATCAATAAGAAAAAAGCTCGGAGTGCCCGAGAAGGAGGATATCGTCAGATTCATGGGAAGCAGCCACCAAGTTTAAGCCGCTATTAAGACCGCACGACGCGGCATTAAGACTTTTAAGAGATGCAACCGTTGATTTTCAGCAGGTTGCATCTTTCGTATTAAGACTTTTGTATTTGGCGTTAAAACCCCGTCAGAGATAATTTTGCATCAGTGAAATCAAAAAAACGTAGAACATGAGAACAACACTTACACTGATTATCGCGGCGATATTTTCAGTCGCCGCAAATGCGCACAACATCACAGGCAAAGTGGTGGATGAAAACAAATCTCCGCTTGACTTTGTGAATGTAGTCGTACACAAAGCCGACTCTACCTACTTAGCGGGCACAGTCACTGACGAAAACGGGGTATTCCTATTCAATGAAAGAGATGATAAACCCAAATTCGTGAAAGTGTCATCTATCGGCTATGCCAATCAGACTCTCGTCATCCCGCCGGCAGGTGATCTGGGCGTTATAATCCTTAAGCCGGAAAGCGTCATGCTGGGTGAGGTTGTGGTTAAGTCAAACCGCCCTGTGACCGCAATAAAAGGAGATGCTCTCGTAACCAATGTGGCCGGCTCACAGCTTGAACACGCGGGCACGGCAAATGACGTTCTCCCTCAGGTGCCTATGGTGCTCGGCCGTGACGGGAACTTTGAGGTGTTCGGCAAAGGCACCTCTGTCATATATGTCAATGGGAGGGAAATTAGAGATGTGAACGAACTGACTCAGATTAACTCGGCCGATATAAAGAACATCGAGGTAGTGACAAACCCCGGAGCAAAATATGACGCATCGGTAAAATCCGTTATCCGCATCCGCACAAAACGACCTCAGGGAGAAGGATTCAGCGGCACCTTACGCACAATGGGAGTGGCACAGAAATATTTTCGCAATGTGGATCAGGCAAATCTCAAATTCAGAGCAGGAGGTCTTGAGGTGTTCGCCAATTTCGGTTATATGATCGGTAAATTCCAAAGCGACGCCCGCGCAGAGATGATTACCAATTCCACAATACGCTGGGACGAGTTATTCTCTCAAAGGGGGTCAATGCATCAGAATGACTTTTTTGGCAAGACAGGTCTATCATATCTTTTCAATGAGAACCATTCGATAGGAGGCTACTACCTCAACAGCTTCACCAGGCAAAAATCATCACATACGGGGACAACCAGCGTGTGGGCCAACGATGCTCTTTATGACAGATTCACTATTAACCGTGCAGCCGAGACCAAAACACTTCCATCACACTATGCGAATATCTATTATAGTGGCAAAGTCGGTGGTCTGGGTATTGATTTCAACGCCGATTATCTCTGGCGTAAGGTGACTAATCCGGTTTCCACCCAAGAACAGAGCGAGATGCAGGAAAATTCGATGATAAATTCCACCGGCACAAGCCGCAGCCGTATGTTTGCAGAAAAACTTGTTTTAAGTTATCCGATATGGAAGGGTTCTATTGAATTGGGGGAAGAATTTGCTTCATCACGTTTCTCGACAATTTATACCACCGACGCTGAGATAGTAGGCAACGTCGACTCAAGGGTCGATGAAAACAATATATCCACTTTCATGGAGCTACGACAGTCCTTTGGTAACTTTAATTTCGGAGCGGGTATCAGATATGAGCATGTAGGGTTTGAATATCTCGAGAACGGTCAGAAAAATGAAGACCAAAGCAGAACCTATAATAATCTATTCCCTTCACTATCCCTATCGACTACGGTAAAAAATGTGCAGCTTTCATTGAGTTACACCCACAAAACCCAGCGGCCAAGCTACACAGATCTTGACGGGACTGTCGATTATGTCAACCGCTTTACCCTTGAAAATGGCAATCCGTATCTGAAACCCGAAAAAAACCATACTGTTGAAGCCATGGGCGCATGGAAAAAGTTTTTCGGCCAAATAAGTTATACATACAAGAAAGACCCGATAATGCACACCACCCGACCCTATGGCGACAATGGCGAAATCAAACTCATCACGTTGGAGAACTTTCCTAAAATCCAAACCCTTCAGGCGTTTATCGGAAGCCGTTTCAAAGTCGGCTTATGGCAACCGACGGTCAATGCGGGTATCATGAAACAATGGTTTTCCATAGATTTTGTGGACGGATGCCGTAATTTGGGTAACCCTATCGGGATGGTGCAATTCCAAAACGCGATTCATCTGCCTTTAGACATATGGATGAATATTGATTTGCAATGGATGAGCGCAGGCGACGACAAGAATATGCGTCAGGCTTCGTCATCGTATCTCAACGCCAAACTATATAAGGCTTTTTTCAAAAACAACTTCAGCGTTTCTCTTGAGGCTAACGACATCTTCGACAAAGGCAATTATGGCGCGACTATGATGAGCCGCTACGTTTCAATCTACAGATGCTCGGAAGACCTCAACCGCTCATTCATAATCACGCTTCAATACACATTCAATTCCAGCCGAGACCGATACAGAGGTAAAGGAGCCGGTAACTCTGAAAAATCAAGGTTTTAACTAAACAGAAAGCAAGAACCGCAGCATTAATAAACGAAACCGGCTTTGTTCATGTCATTTGCAAGCAGTCACGGCGAGGTAATTATCCATGGCCCATGACACTAACGCATCGATATGCGGCATAAGACTTTCTCCAAGTTCCGTGAGCGTGTATTCGACACGAGGAGGAATCTCCGCATATATTTTTCTTGATATTAGCCTGTCGGCCTCAAGACTTTTAAGTGTCTCGGCCAACACCTTAGGCGAGATGTCGGGCAATGCCTTTCCGATTTCGTTGAAACGCGTGACCCCATTGTCGGCGAGCACGCAAAGAATCAGCATAGACCATTTGCCTGAGAATCGCGCTATGACGTTTCTCACGGGGCAAGTTTCAGTGCAGGTAAATTTTTTCAAATTTTCTTTCAGTTGCAATCGGCTCATTTTCAAAATTAGTTACTTAACGGTAAGTGGGTTACATTTCCGTAACGTCTTGCAAATATGAATTTTGCGCTGTAGCTTTGCGCTATCAAAACGATAGTGGCTATCAACCGCAAAGTTAATCAACAAAATTCATCTAAAAAATTTAAGAATATGAATGAAGTGACAGTACTCAACAAAAGCGACAAATTCACCCATGCCACAGTAGGGAAATTAAACGGATTTGAAGGTAAACAATTCGTTAAGGATGCCACCGGTGCAACCTCTTGCGAGATTTCTTTCGGCACTTTGCCTGAGGGGGAAGCAGTCCCGTTTTTCCACTCCCATAAGAAGAATGAAGAAAATTACATAATTCTTTCGGGAGAAGGAAAATTCCAAGTAAACGAGGAAGTTTTTGAAATAGGCGAAGGCTCTGTAATCAGGGTGGCCACCAATTGCGACCGCAACCTGCGCTGCACATCTCATCAGCCGCTGACGTATATTTGCATTCAGGCCACTGAAGGGAGTCTCGGGGGATATACTATGACCGACGCCGAGATTACCGAGCGGGAGAACAAATTGTAAAAATGCCAAATAAAACACCCGGTTTAGCTCCGCCGTCTCAAACCCGCCGGCGACGGAGCAGCCGCGTGTTATTGCCTGATTGAGGAATTTTGTGTAAGTTCGCGATAAATTAACCCCCATCGCGCCCGAACGGCACGCATGACAAACAATCGCTTTCTTCTCAGATGGAAACCAACAAAGGCAACTTCATAAAACAACATCCCGTGGTGATGAATATTCTCTACATAATCGTCACCGCCATAATACTGTCATGGCTGGCCTCGCTATTCCTCGATTTCTGGACCGACCATGGCGACGAGCGCATCGTGCCAAACGTCAAGGGACTGTCATATTCACAAGCTGAAAGCGTGCTCAAAGTCGCGGACCTGACTGTGGAAATCTCAGACTCGGTTTACGACTCCGCCGCCAAACCCGGCACTGTGATAGAACAGTCACCGCATAAAAACGCCAAAGTCAAACCCGGACGCATAGTCTACCTGACGATTGTGGCATTTTCACCTAAAACAGTGACCATACCCGACATATCAAACGTGTCGCTCCGACAGGCTCAGTCGATTTTCGAAGGTCTCGGCATCAAAAAGATTAAAGTTGTGGAAGTCGAATCGGAATATCAGGATTTGCTTCTCAGCGCAAAATACAACGGACTGCCTTTAAGTGCCGGAGCACGAATCCCGGTGACGGCCACCATAACCCTCGAAGTCGGCAAAGGGCTGTCGATGGACGAACTCGACTCGCTGTCGATGGACTCACTTTCAGAGATTCCGGCACCCGACGAACTTGACCTCGAATGACAGACGGAATTATAACGGCGATGAACGAAGATTTTGTCAATTATTCCGACCCCGATTTTGACGACGAAGCGGCCGAGAGCAGCGATGACGGCTCGCAAATGTATGAACATTTCAGATTTGTAGCCGACAAAGGACAGGCTCTGCTGAGAGTCGACAAATTTTTGGTCGCCAGACTTGAAAAATCGTCGCGAAACCGAGTGCAGCAGGCCGCCGAAGCGGGGTGTATCATAGTCAATGGCAAGGCGGTAAAATCCAACTACCGCGTAAAGCCTCTCGACGTGGTGAGCGTGGTCATGGACCGTCCCAGATATGAGCTTGAGATAATACCCGAGGATATACCTCTCGACATCGTGTATGAGGACGAGCACCTCCTCGTCGTCAACAAACCCGCCGGATTGGTCGTCCATCCCGGGCACGGCAACTATAGCGGGACACTGGTCAACGCCTTGGCCTACCATTTCCGCGACAATCCCGATTACGATGTCAACGACCCCAGAATGGGATTGGTGCACCGCATAGACAAAGACACATCAGGGCTTCTCGTCGTGGCAAAAACCCCCGACGCCAAGACCTCTTTGGGCAAACAGTTCTTCAACAAGACAACAAAACGCGAATATGTGGCCGTGGTATGGGGCGTGCCTACCCCGGAGACAGGCCGCATCGAGGGCAACATAGGCCGCTCGCTGAAAGACCGGCTGCAGATGGCAGTGTTCCCCGACGGTGATTACGGCAAGCACGCAGTCACCCATTACAGGGTAATCGAACCTCTCGGCCATGTGGCGGTGGTGAAATGCGTGCTCGAAACAGGCCGCACCCACCAGATTCGCGTACACATGAAACATATCGGGCATCCGCTGTTCAACGACGCCCGTTATGGCGGCGACCAAATCCTTCGCGGCACCAACAGCGGCAAATACCGACAATTCATCGACAACTGCTTCACCGCCTGTCCCCGGCAGGCATTGCACGCCCGCACCCTCGGATTCGTCCATCCCCACACCGGCGAGGAGATGTTTTTTTCCGCACCTATTCCCGATGACATCGAATCGCTTATCGAGCGTTGGCGCACCTATATCAAAGCATAGCACCACACAAGCCGCGTTACTCTTAAAATTCCCTAAGAAATTAACACTCCAAGAGAATATTGGAGAAATTTCACTATCTTTGAAAATCAATTTTTCACTATTCATGTCTACAGGCACGCCTAAAACACTGAAAAAGATATGATTAAAGAAGAATATCTCGATATAGCCCCTTACAGCGACAACGAGTTTCAACATAAGATGGCCGAGATGGTCAATGATCCGGGTCTGGAGCATGCCGTGAGATACGTCATGCCCGACGTTGATTATCCAGAGTTTGTCAAAGGACTCAGGTCGCTCACCACGGCCCACCAGTTCCAACAGCAGGTGATGCGCCCGTTTATTGAACTTCTCGCACAGCGCACCACAAGCGGAATCAGCTCAAGCGGAATCGAAAACGTAGCTGACGGTGAAACCTACACTTTCATCACCAATCACCGCGACATAGTTCTCGACGCATCATTCCTCAATCTTTGCTTCATGAGAGCCGACAAGCCCACTTCGGAAGTGGCCATCGGCAACAACCTGCTCATATATGACTGGATTACCCATTTAGTCAAGCTCAACCAGAGTTTCATAGTCAAGCGCGACCTCAAGATGATTCAGGCTCTTGAAGCCGCCAAGCAACTTTCGGGATATATCCACTTCTGTCTCAACGAGAAGCACCGTTCGGTATGGATAGCCCAGCGCGAAGGGCGCGCGAAGGACTCCAACGACCTAACGCAGGAAAGCCTCGTCAAAATGCTCGGTCTCGGCGGTGGCGGCACCATACTCGAAAATCTGAAATCCGCACGGCTGCTGCCCGTGTCAATTTCGTATGAATATGACCCTAACGACTACCTGAAAGCCCGCGAATTTCTGTTGAAACGCAACGACCCATCGTTCAAAAAGAGCAAGCGCGACGACCTTTTCAGCATGGAGACCGGTCTGCTCGGCCACAAAGGACGAGTGCACTTCACTATCGGGAAGTGCATAAACCCCGGACTTGACAAAATAAGCCCCGACGCAGAGAGACAAGAAGTTGTCAAATCGACCTGCAGTCTTATAGACCGCACAATCCACCGCGGTTACATGATTTTCCCGATCAACTACATAGCCTACGACAAAATCACCGGAACAGACCGATTCATCGGTCATTACACCGATGAAGAAATCAAAAGAGTTGATAACTACATCGACGGACAACTCGCCAAGGTTGACCTTGAAGATCTCACCGATGACGATTACGACTATATGCGCCGCATGATGTTACAGATGTATGCCAACCCGCTTACCAACAAACTGCGCGCCGAAGGCGACAACAGATCCTGACAATGAGGCTGCCGTTACTGCCCGTATTGGTTATTGTCGCTATCAACATTCTGGTTGACTGGTACATTTTCAATGTATGCCGTCAAAGGCTGACTAATAAATTTTGGTCAAGACTGCATCTCGCTTTCTCGACCCTGATGACGTTGGTCATCATTGTAGCCGTCTGCCTGCCGCGCCGTTCAGGCAGCTGCGACATACTTCTGGCAGATATGTGGTTAATCTATAGCTATATAACTGTCTATCTCCCTAAAACGGTATTTCTCATATTTGACATTTTAGCCCGTCTGCCGCAATTGTTTCATCGCTCCAGGATAAAATGGTTATCTTACACAGGTTGCGGATTAGCCATAGCGGCATTTGTCACTATGTGGTGGGGGGCACTGATCAACAGGTTCGACTATCAGGTGAAAGAAGTGGAAGTCGATGTCTGCGGTCTCCCGGATTCATTTGACGGTTACCGCATACTGCAATTCTCTGATTTCCATGTCGGGACATACGGAAACGATACAGCCTATGTCGCAAAAATCGTGAACGCCGTCAATGAAAACAGCGTTGACCTGATAACCTTTACCGGCGACATTGTCAACCGCGAGGCTACCGAACTGCGTCCGTTTGTCTCCACCCTCTCCCGCATGAAAGCCAAGGACGGAGTGATGGCCATACTCGGCAACCACGACTACGGCGACTACCGGGAATGGGCATCAGACACCGACAAGCAGGCCGACCGGGCAACCTTGTCGGAATGCTTTGACAAAATGGGATGGAGACTCCTTCTTAACGAAACCGAAATGATACACTGCGGAAGCGACTCAATCGCAGTAATAGGTGTGGAGAACATAGGCGACCCGCCATTCAAAGTCTACGGCGACCTCGCTAAAGCCTATCCCAACACGTCAGACAGCGTCACCAAGATATTGCTCACTCACACCCCCGCCCATTGGGTCAGCGACATAAAAAACAACCCGCGGCACAATATCGCACTCACGCTATCGGGCCACACCCATGCGATGCAGATTGAACTGCTGGGGATATCGCCCGCGGCATTGCGTTATCCGACATGGGGGGGACTATATTCCGATGATGAGGGACGGCATCGCCTGTATGTCAACATCGGGCTCGGAGCCGTCGGCTTGCCGATGAGGATAGGGGCGACTCCCGAATTGACAATAATCACGCTGCGCAAAGCACGATAATCATCAGTTTCCAACCATGCCCGACACTCTCCGCCCAAAAGATATAAAGGTATCTGTGATAGTCCCGTTTCTTAACGCCCAGGACTACATAGAGCGTAGCGCTACATCAATCCTGTCGCAGACGCTGAAAGAGATGGAGGTAATATTTGTCAATGACGGGAGCTTCGACCGGGGTGCCGAGGTGCTCGATTTGGTGTTGCAAAAATTCCCCGAGCGCGCCGACAACGTGATTGTGATACATTTACCGATAAGGCACGGGGTGCACCACGCCAACCATGAGGCCATGGTCAAAGCCTCAGGCAAATATCTAATCAGATGCGATGCCGACGATGAGTTCAACGACCCCGGCGCATTGCAAAGACTGGTTGATGCCGCAGAGCGCGACGATGCCGACATAGCAGTGGCCCCCTACGTCAAAGTCAACGGAGAAAAGGAAACTGTCATAAAGACATCCCCCAACTTTCCGGATATAAATAGAATCAGAATCCACACCGAGAATTACTCGCTGTGGAACAAACTGATTTCCCGCAAATTTTGTTTTGACAACGATATATTTCCGCTTGCCGGCGTCGATTGTTGGGAAGACCTCATAATGGTGTCAAGGCTGCTGGCTCTCAACCCCGGAATCGCCATCATCGACACTCCGGTCTACCGCTACTATACGAACCCCAATGTGCGCACATTGTCAAGGGCATCGCGCGACACACAACTGCGGCAGCACCTGCGGGCGGCATTGATGCTCGAGGAATGGTTTGCAAATCGCTATCCCGACAATAGATACGAACCATTTCTAAACAGGCTCAAACTGATAGCCAAAGTTAAGTTTCTGAAAGGGAAGGGGAAAGATGTCGACCAATGGAAAAAGACTTTTCCCGAAGTCAACGACCGCATAATGTCGATAACAGAGGTGCCGCTGATCTACCGGCTGATGTTCGCGGCTGTGGCGGCACTCCCCACCCGGTTAACCCAATGGATCGCCAATCAATGTGACCGTTTTTATAAGGATTAGCGAAAAAATATAACTAACTTCGCGCCTACGATTATCTGATTAAAACCAATGGGTAAATGAGTACGATTATCTTAGGCATCGAATCGTCATGCGATGACACGAGCGCAGCCGTAATATCCGACGGGCTTCTGCTGTCAAATGTCATCGCAAGCCAAAAGGTGCATGAAGAATTTGGAGGCGTCGTGCCCGAGCTGGCATCTCGCGCACACCAGCAAAATATAGTCCCCGTGGTCGATACCGCCATCAAACGCGCCGGCATTGACAAAAGCGACCTCAGTGCGATCGCTTTCACCCGCGGCCCCGGACTGCTCGGCTCCCTGCTTGTGGGCACGTCGTTCGCGAAAGGGATGTCACTTGGATTAAGAGTGCCGATTGTCGATGTCAACCATCTTCACGGTCATGTACTGTCACATTTTATTCGCGAGAAGGCTGATGACCCGGTACCGCAATATCCGTTCTTATGTCTGCTTATCTCAGGCGGGAACTCACAGATAATCCTCGTGAAGAGCTACGATGACATGGAAATTCTGGGGCAGACCATAGATGACGCCGCCGGCGAAGCCTTCGACAAATGCGCCAAAATAATGGGATTGCCCTACCCCGGCGGCCCACACATAGACCGCCTCGCCTCAAAGGGCGACCCCGCTAAATTTAAATTTACCAAGCCTCATATAGGCGGCCTTGACTACAGTTTCAGCGGGCTAAAAACGGCATTTCTCTACACCCTGCGCGACGCCGTCAAAACCGACCCCGGATTCATTGAAAAAAACCTCGCCGACCTCGCCGCCTCGCTCCAAGCAACCATCATATCCATATTGATGGACAAACTCGACAAAGCGGTAAAAATGACCGACGTAAAGACAGTTGCCATAGGTGGCGGAGTATCAGCCAACAGCGGAGTGCGCCAGGCCGTAGCCGATTACTGCGACCGTCACAATCTGAAGGCGTTTATACCGAAACGCTCATTCACCACCGACAACGCAGCCATGGTGGCCATTGCCGGATATTACAAATATCTTTCAAAAGAGTTCTGCCCTTACGACGCCGCCCCCTATGCCCGCGTAACCGTGTAGGCCCGAACATATTAAACGAATTATTACAAAGGAATGAAAGTCTCAATCATAGCCATAGGCGATGAGCTGCTCATCGGCCAGGTAATCGACACAAATTCAGGCGAAATAGCGCGTCAGATAGGCCCGCATGGGTGGGAGGTCAACGACGTGCAGGTGATAGCCGACAATGCCACCGAAATCAGACGCGCCGTCGACAGAGCCTTTCAACTCAGCGACGTGGTGTTGACCACCGGCGGACTTGGCCCCACAAAGGACGACATAACCAAATTGACCATGTGTGACATATTCGGCGGTGAAATGCGTCTCGACCCCGCGACACTCGAAAGCGTCAAAGAGGTCGTCGGCCGACGCGGCATATCGCTTAACAGCCTCACCGCCGACCAAGCCATAGTCCCCACAAGCTGCCGCGTGATTCAAAACCGTGTGGGCACCGCGCCTATCATGTGGTTTGAACGCGACGGAGGTAAGAAAGTGCTGGTCTCGATGCCCGGCGTTCCTTTCGAAACCCGTCAGATGTTTGCCGAGGCTGTCCTTCCTATGCTGCTCGACAGATTCCCGTCGAAAGAAGTAGTGTTGCACACCAACACCATTGTGGCCGGCATGACCGAATCGGAAGTGGCCATAGCTCTTGCGCCGATCGAGGATGCGTTCCCCCCCGAATTGCATCTCGCCTATCTACCCAAGCCGGCATTGATTCGCCTTCGCCTCGACGCTCACGGCACGGATCGCGACAAGCTGCAATCTCTTATCGACGAAGCCACCTCAAAAATACGCCAACGCCTCGCCGGGCACATCCTATCGACTGGCGACCGCACCATCGGTGAAATCACCCTCGACACATTCAGAGAGTTGGGCCTCACCCTCGCCACGGCTGAAAGCTGTACAGGCGGCAACATAGCCCACACAATCACAGCAATCCCCGGAAGCTCAGAGTATTTCAAAGGCTCAGTGGTGGCCTATTCCAACGAAGTCAAGCGTAATCTGCTCGAAGTCAAGGCCGAGACACTTGATTCGTTCGGAGCTGTCAGCGAACAGGTCGCCTTGCAGATGGCCGAAGGAGTCGCTAAAGCCATATCGTCCGACTGCGCCATCGCCACTTCAGGCATAGCCGGGCCGGGCGGTGCCGTCGCCGGTAAACCTGTCGGCACGGTATGTATCGCCGTCAAAACCCCTAAAACGACAACCACGGTTACCCGCCACTTTCCCGGCTCACGCGACCGCGTGATAGACCGCGCCACCACCGAGGGATTAATCATGCTACTGCTCGCTTTGCGCCAAGACCGATAACCTCATGAACCAAGACAACTCCAACGAACTGTTTCCAATTGTCGATGAATCGGGCCGCGTAATAGGCTCGGCAACGCGAGACGAATGTCACAACGGGAGCAAGCTGCTTCACCCGGTGGTGCATCTCCACATCTTCGACCGCGAAGGACGGCTATACCTACAGAAACGTCCTGACTGGAAAGATATTCAGCCCGGCAAATGGGACACAGCCGTCGGAGGCCACGTCGATTACGGCGAGGAAATCGAAAACGCCTTGCGCCGGGAAGCGGCCGAGGAGGTGGGTCTGACTGACTTTGAGCCGAGATTCCTGCGACGTTACATCTTTGAGTCACAGCGCGAACGCGAGATGGTCAACGCCTACTCCACTGTCACCGACACCCGCCCTACCCCGTCGGACGAAGTGGCTGACGGACGCTTCTGGACTCCGTCAGAAATAGCTGCCGCTTTAGGCCGCGGCATACTCACACCCAACTTCGAGCAAGAATACGCCGCCCTCTTCCTCCACGCCGACGCGCCATCATAAACACCGGGGGAACCACACTTTTTCCCGGCGGAATCACTACATTAGAGATATCATATGGATAATGAAGAGCTTAGAAAGTTTTATAGGACTCCGTTTAATTTAAGATTAAAGCGCTTTGCTCTTTGCGCCATCGGGGCCGCAATAGCCATTCTGGTCAGCCTGATTTTTTTGATAGATCGAATCTCTTGGCAATTATGGCACTTCATGCGCGGATGCGCAGGAGTATTGGCAATCATTTTCGTTGTCATAGTGGCTATTCTTGTATATCGCGTGAACAACGCTTATATTTCAATGAATCGTCACAATAAAGTTTGAAAAAATTTGCGTAGGTTAGGAAAAAGTTGTTACTTTGCAGTCTGTTTTGTGGCTCATCCTGTAAAGCTGCTAAAAATGATGCGTTTAGCGGTGATATGAGAACTGAGATGGCGGCCACAAAGCCAAATCTGTTAATCAAAACAAAACTCGATAAACATCAACAGCCATGTCAAAGATTTGTCAAATCACAGGCAAAAAAGCGATCACCGGCAACAACGTGTCGCACTCAAAGCGCCGCACAAAGCGCAAATTCAACGTTAACCTGTTCAACAAAAAATTCTATTGGGTGGAGCAGGATGCTTGGATTACACTTTCTGTTTCAGCTAACGGCTTACGCACCATCAACAAGCTGGGCTTGGATGCCGCGATTAAAAAGGCCGCTGAAAAGGGTTATTTAACTGAAATCAAATATTTAGCATTCTAAGAAGATGGCAAAGAAACCAAAAGGTAATCGTGTGCAGGTAATCCTTGAGTGCACCGAACATAAAGCAAGCGGTATGCCCGGTACTTCTCGTTATATCACCACAAAGAACCGCAAAAACACCACCGAGCGTCTGGAGTTGAAAAAATACAACCCCATCCTCAAGAAAGTAACAGTTCACAAAGAAATCAAATAATAACACCGAGATATGGCAAAGAAAACCGTCGCATCACTTCAGAAAGGTGAAGGCCGCACTTACAGCAAGGTCATCAAAATGGTGAAATCGCCTAAGACCGGCGCTTATGTTTTCAAAGAGGAAATGGTCCCCAACGACGCAGTTAAGGACGCTTTGAAATAATCATTGATTATACAAAGGGTACTACCCTGATAACAACAGATACAAGAGCCGCTGTCAAAGAGATAGCGGCTCTCGGTTTTTAGCCGAGATACCGACCCGCGGCTACTGTTGCAGTAACGAGACTATTAAACTCCAACACCCGATAAAGCGTTATATTGACATGATGGACAACGTGAAAAAAACGGTAATGAAAATTTGGGCCGAGGCTTTCGACGACAGCCCCGCTTATCGAGAGATGTATTTCAATCACATCTATCGGCCCGAAGATACCGTGACATTATGCGATGAGTCGGGTGTGATTGTCAGCTCATTGTTGCTACAACACTATCATATCGATTTCCACGGGGCCGCAATGCCGATGGGTTACATAGCCGGGGCCGCAACTCTGAGAAAGGCTCGCAACCACGGATATATGACAGCTTTGGTGGCTAAAGCCCTAAAAGCAGCCCGCAACCGCGGGGATATGCTCGTTAGCCTGATACCCGCAAGCCGCCATCTCTATTTTTTCTATGACCGGCTTGGTTTCTCTACGATATTCTATATGGACCGACGGCATTATGTAGCCGGATCAGTGTTCCGTTTCTCCGGGGATTTCACGTTCAAAGAACTCGAATTACCCCTGACTGATGATCTGATTGCCGCTTTTGAGAGGCTCGAATCGCTGCGGCGTGGAGCGGTAAGACACACGAGCGAACAGATTGAAGGCATCATGCGCGACAACGCTATGGATTGCGGGAAAGCCTATTGTCTGACCGACAACGACAGCGGCGAAATAGCTGCGATCGCGTTCACAGCCGCCCGTGACCACAGAATCCTGATAAAGGATATATTGAGCAACGACCTCAACTCCGAGAAAGCCATGCTGTCACATATTTCCGCAGTAAACGACGGCACGCCTATGACTTTCCCGGCCACTCCTTCTCCCGGGCGACCCATACAATCGTTTGGGATGGGGCGCATTGTCAACGTCTACGACGCTTTGTCGCAAGTAGCCCGCGTGTCACGGCATCTCAAGGGGTCAATCAGAATCAACGACCCGCTGTTGCCTGAAAACAGTCATACTTACATCATCAATGAAGGTAGGGTAAATATCGATGACACGCCACTGAAGCGATATGATCTGGACATCTCGGTCACGGTGCTGACTTCACTGCTGTTTTCCACTCCGCGAATAGGCGCGATTTTCGGCATGGCGACCCATCGGCCTTTCCTTTCTCTGATGCTCGATTAAAAACATAACAGAAACTTAACTATATAAACATCACATTTTAACCGACACAAGGACATGATTACCAATGTAACGCCTTCGATTATCTACGCCGGGGTAGATGATACCGCTCTCGATCTTTTCGAAAGCCAATATCCCACTCCCGACGGCATGGCCTATAACTCATATGTCATCATAGACAAAGAGATTGCGATTCTCGACACAGTGGATTCTCGCATGGCCGGACAATGGCTTGACAATATCGAGGAAGCCCTGGCCGGACGCGTACCGGATTACCTCATCGTACACCACCTTGAGCCTGACCACTCATCTGAGATAACGACAATCATGCGACGCTTCCCCGAAATGAAGATTGTGGCATCTAAAGCGGCCTTGAGGATGCTACCCGGTTTTTGTGACGGCGAGACTTACGAAAATCGCTCTATCGGCGTTGGAGACGGCTCAACCCTGAATCTCGGCGAACACACCCTGCGATTCATAACCGCACCCATGGTCCATTGGCCCGAGGTAATCGTATCAGTCGATGAGAAAGAAAAGATACTTTTTTCTTCTGATGCCTTCGGACGCTTCGACACTGTCGGGCCCGACATTTTCAATGCCGACGACTGGGCCGACAGCGCACGACGCTACTACTACAATATTATCGGGAAATATGGTCCTCAGGTTCAATCTCTGTTGAAAAAATTAGCCGGAACCGATATCTCTATAATATGCCCGCTCCACGGGCCGGTGCTGACCGAGACCGCAACCCCGATAAACCTTTATGACAAGTGGAGCAAATATGAATATGAGTTGAATGGAGTCTTCATTCCCTACGGGTCAATCTATGGCGGAACCGCCCGGGCCGCAATGGAACTGGCCAAAATCCTCCTTGACAAGGGGGTTAAGGATGTCGGCACTCTCGACCTTACCCGTACGCCTGCATTTCATGCCGTCGCCGAAGCCTTCCGTTACCGTGCGATGGTCGTCGCAGGCGCAAGCTACGATGCCGACCTATTCCCACCCGTCTATGACTTCCTCCATAAACTCGGTTTGAAAAACTACAACAACCGCACTGTGGGATTAATCGAAAACGGATCGTGGGCACCGACCGCAGCCCGCGTAATGAAGGGACAGCTCACCGCCATGCGAAGCGTCAATATAATAGAGCCGGCGGTCACAATCAAGTCTCGGATGACTGCCGCAGACCTTCAGGCTCTTAATCAGCTCGCCGACGCTATAATCAATCAGCTCACCAACTGATCAGGCCCGGCAAAATTCACACACTAAACAGGGTGGATGCGCTTTCCGCACCCACCCTGAACTGTTTTTAAGCCATTAAAATAACGGATCTCACTTTATTTCCACCACCGACGAAGGCAGTGACTCGTTGTTGACCCGATCAAGAGCGGTGACAAAATATCGGCCATGGGTGTCGGACGGTATAGCCCATTCGTTACCATAGACGACATCAACAATATTGACCGGGTCATCCATGGCTGCGGCTGCATCACCACCGGGGAGATGATATACCACGAATTTAACCGTATCCTCCACTTTCCCCGCCGGTTTCGCTGATTTCCATGTCAGCCGTCCATCTTTGGCCTTCAACGACGACGGAGCAGCCGGAGTCTCATCGCTAATCCAGTCATATGCCGGAATCAACGCTATCGTCGATTGAAATTCATTAGCGAGCGAATCGGCCACACCGTTCACATTTTTCGTTATCGAGTAGCCGGGCCACCAGCAATTGCCGTGGATGTTTTTGCCGGCGCGGGCCAGCTCTATCTTGTGGCGCAACTGCGTTTTCTCGGTAGATGGGGCTATGTCAGGAAGCGTCATGGCTTTGACTACATCCTGTCCGATATACATATGTCGCCCGTTTGACTGTTTTTCCCACCATTTGACCAATTCGATATATGGGGCGCGTTTATGCTCAAGCTCCCAATAAAGTTGGGGCAGCATATAGTCCACCCAACCGTTCTTGGTCCAAAGCAACACGTCGGCATATAAATCATCATAGTTTTGCAGGGCTTTAGTCTCGCTTCCGCGGGGGTCGGTCGATTTATTTCGCCACACGCCAAATGGGCTTATGCCGAGCCTCACCCATGGTTTATTCTCGGCTATCGTCCGGTGCAACCCTTCGATTAGCATATCGACATTCTTGCGACGCCAGTCATCGCGCTTCATCCCTTTGCCATATTTTTTGTAGGACGCATCGTCAGGAAAATCGAGCTTTGCTACCGGATAGGGATAAAAATAGTCATCCATGTGTATGGCATCGACATCATAACGGGTGATTATGTCACGCACTACATCGTTGATAAACTCTCGGTTTTCGGGCAATCCCGGGTCGAAATACAGCTTTTTGTCGTATGTGACGAAACGCTCGGGATGTTTATGATAGATATGGTTTTTAGGTAACGTCTGTTTAGCCGTGGTGGTCACTCGGTAGGGATTGAGCCATGCGTGCAGCTCCATTCCTCGGGCGTGGGCTTCATCAATCATGAACTGCAGGGGGTCCCATTCGGGCGACGGGGCGACCCCGGCCTTACCCGACAGAAAACGGCTCCATGGCTCAAGTTCCGACGGATAGAATGCGTCGGCCGACGGACGCACCTGAAAGATTACGGCATTGACACCGGCGTTTTTGAGCAAATCGAGCTGATTGCGGAGATATGCTTTATTCTCCTCGGTCGACTGTGAAGCATACTGCCCCTGATGCACGGTGTGCATCCAGGCCCCGCGAAACTCTGTTTTGGGATTGGCCGCTGTCATCGCAGCCACGCCGGCTGCGATAAGGCAAGCGAGCGAAATTACTTTTTTCATCATTTAAGGTTAATATAGATTGGTAAAATATTATGTATTTGGTTTTATCCGTATATACCCGGGGCCGCTTTATGAGCCGCCCCGGGTCATATATCTTCGTTATGCGAAACCGCTATTTTTTGTCACCCGCAGCGGAGTCTTTCATAATCTTTGCATGAAGCTGATAGGTAGTCGCAGGATCGTCAGGGGCATCGCCGGGAATATCGTCGGCCGAGGCCACGACAACCACATCATACGAAAGGAAAGCTATCGCCGGAGAGTAGTCTACGGCATAGACCGCAGCTTCAAGCTGGAACAGATGATCTCCAAGCTCAGTTGCCGATGTGTTGAAATTATAACTGTAAGGGGCTATCACGCTGTCACCTACACGGCTGTAATCCCAAAGATAGACCACCGAACCGATCACGGCATTCTTGGTGCCGTGGTTCTCAAGATTAACCGACTCAACCTTGAACCCGTTGCCTTGGACTATGTAGACGACATTATCGACGACCGTACAACCCGACACGGTGACAGTGACATCGACATCGGGAACATCGTCGCTGTGGTCACATGATGCTAACAATAGCGGCAGAGCGAAAAGTAATGTAATGATACGTTTCATAACGGCAATCTTGATTTTGTTTGGTTGTTAAAGTAGATAAGATGCAAAACGCCGGAGACCCTCGGCTCCATCGTTAAAATTTAAACAGCTTTAACCACTTTTTGTTTAGCGATAATCGAGATTTTAATAATCGGCCGATTGCGGTGGCCGACCATGCGATATAAAAGAAAATGAATAACGGCTGCTCGGACTGTAAGCCGGGTTATGTCGAGACACCGCTGTCGGCACGACGGCCTGAGCCGCCTGCCGAGCCTGTGTCATCGGCTCGTCATTTATCTATACCGACGGTCACCCGACGGCTAAAGCAGTCTACCCCCCGGCAATGGACGAGCAGCCCTTGAATGCCGGTATACTTGACCTTGCAACCCATAAGACGTGCGGCCGGCCGCGTCACCGCTGCCGCCGGTGGGCTCTTACCCCACCTTTTCACCCTTACCCGCCCCGCTTGGGGAGAGGGCGGTTATTCTCTGTCACGCTACTCTACCGTCGCCGGTAGCTTCCCGTTAAGAAGTATGGCGCTCTTTGTTGCCCGGACTTTCCTCACGGCCATATGCCGCCGTAGCGGCTACAGCCCCGCGACGAGCCGTCCAAGCCGCCGTTTATCATTCTCACCGCAAAAATAGTAATTTTTCACGAACCCCGCCACGACGTGCCACCGATTTTGACACTGCGGCGACTTCTAATTTCTGATATTTTACAAAATTTTGTAACTTTGTCGATGTGATGACCAATTTCAAAGATGATATCGACCGTGCCGTAGCCGTCATGAAACGGGGAGGCATCATACTATATCCTACCGATACCGTGTGGGGCATCGGATGTGACGCGACCCGCTCCGACGCAGTGAAACGCGTCTATGAGTTAAAGCGGCGCGTTGACCACAAGGCTCTTATAGTCATGCTCGGCAATGCCGATCTCCTTGACCGTTATGTCGATGAAGTCCCCGACGCGGCAGCCCAACTGCTTGACGTAGCGGTTGACCCGCTGACAATCATATATGACCGCGGTCGCAACCTCGCCCCTGAGCTTCTCGGCCCCGACGGCAGCGTCGGAATCCGCGTCACCGCCGAGCGGGTGTCGCGCACCCTGTGCAATACCCTCCGCCGGCCGTTGGTGTCCACATCGGCAAACATAAGCGGACAACCCACACCGCGTCGTTTCGCCGAAATATCCCCCGAGATTATCGCCGGAGTCGATTACGTCATCGAGTGCCGGCGCAATGACCCCGACGAGGCCAAACCGTCATCAATCATCAAAGTATCGTCCGACAACTCCATTAAAATCATACGCAAGTGATAAGCGCAAAACGATACCGCACAATATATGTGTTGACCGACTTCCTGACGGCCAACATCGCTTGGTTGGTTTTCAACATACTGCGCTATCATATGCTTGGCACCCAGCAATATTTCAACGGCCTCGGATCGTTCCTGACAAGCCACTACGTCATTCTTGGGCAGATATTTTTCCCAATGATGATGCTCGGCGTCTTCTATCTGTCAGGCTACTATGCGCAGGTGTTCTTCAAGTCGAGGCTCGACGAACTCATCAACACCGCCGGCTCGGCGATAGCAGGTACAATACTGATCTACTTCATAGCACTGATAAACGACGACATCCCCGACCGTCTGCGCAACTACGAGCTGCTAATGATATTGTTCTCGCTGATGACGGTCATTGTCTACTGCGGCCGCGCCGTGCTGACTAATATGGCAGCGCGCAACATCCACCGGCGTCGATGGCAGTTCAACACCCTGATTGTGGGCACATCGACTGCGGCAACCGAATTGGCCCAAAGGCTCAACTCTATGAAAAAAGCCATGGGATTCAAAATAGTGGGATATGTCGAGACCTGCCCGGAGTCCGCTACGGCCCGTCCGCTCGACCTCCCCGTCTACCCCATCGACAAGCTCCCCGAAATAGTGGCCGACCTCAGCATCGCCCATCTGCTCGTCACGCCCCACCGTCACGGCATGAAAGCGTCGGTTGACCTGCTCAACAAGCTGTTTCCGCTCGACCTCCCCGTCTATATCTCTCCCGGATTATACCATATGATCACAGCGAGCACGCGCATCTCCAACATTGTCGGCGAGCCGCTTATCGACGTGTCAAGGGCGGTGATTTCACCTATGACGCTCACCATCAAGCGCGTCAGCGATGTCATCATATCGAGTGTCGCACTCGCGGTGCTATCACCATTTTTCCTAATCATCGCAGCCGTCATAAAACTCGACTCCAGAGGCCCCGTATTTTACCGTCAACGCCGCATAGGCTACCACAAACGGCCCTTCAATATCTATAAGTTCCGCTCCATGCGAATCGACGCCGAGGAGACCGGGCCCGCGCTATCGTCGCTAAACGACCCGCGCGTCACCCCGTTCGGACGTTTCCTCCGAAAATACCGCATCGACGAGCTGCCCCAGTTCTGGAACGTCATAAGGGGGCATATGTCGCTTGTCGGACCCAGGCCCGAGCGCGAATACTACATACAGCAAATTATCCAGCGAGCCCCCTACTATTCACTCATCCATCAGGTAAGGCCGGGGATAACCTCGTGGGGAATGGTCAAGCATGGATACGCCAGCAATGTCGACGAGATGATAAAACGTCTGCCCTACGACCTGCTCTACATCGAGAACATTTCGTTTTCGGTAGATCTGAAGATATTGTTTTACACCATCAGCACCGTCCTGACGGGGAAAGGAGTATGAGAGATGACACAGACCACCGCCACAGAAACCGCTCCTTCGCGCCTGAAACAGATGTTCATGGCATTGCTGATATGGCGTGAACGCCATGTCAAGGAAAAAACTTTTGTGATTATTCTCGCCCTGTTGGTAGGCATCGCCTGCGGCATAGCGGCTCTTGCTCTCAAATGGGCCATACATTTCATATCAAGTATAGCGACGGCTCACCTGTCGATTACCACAGGCAACTACCTCTATTTCGTCCTCCCGGTCATCGGCATTATAATCTCAGGTCTATATGTGCGCTATGTCGTCAAGGACAACATATCCCACGGTGTCACCCGCGTGCTCTATGCCATATCCCAGAAAAAAAGCCGTCTGAAACGCCACAATATGTACACCTCGGTCGTGGCCAGCTCCATCACGATCGGCATGGGTGGGTCTGTCGGAGCCGAGGGCCCCATAGTCTACACCGGGGCGGCCATCGGCTCCAACCTCGGCTCGCTTTTCCGTATGTCACCGAGGATTCTGATGATTCTTGTGGGCTGCGGGGCTGCCGCCGGTATCGCCGGCATCTTCAAGGCACCCATTGCCGGGATGCTTTTCACACTCGAGGTGCTTATGCTCGACCTCACCACCGTGTCGGTGATGCCGCTGCTGATCGCATCCATTTCAAGCGCGACCGTGGCATATGTGTTCACAGGATACGATGTCGAGTTCTTCTTCGTCCAGAGCGAGCCATTTGTGACAGCGCGCATCCCCTACGTCATTCTGCTCGGGCTCTTTTGCGGCATGGTGTCGCTCTATTTCACCCGGGTGATGAACATGATGGAGAATTTCTTCAGCAACAGGCTTAAAACCCCATTGCGCAAGACCGCCGTCGGCGGTGCCGTGCTCGCCACCCTCATCTTCCTGTTCCCCCCTCTTTACGGCGAGGGATACGGAGCCATAACCGATCTGCTCGGCGGCGACCCGTCGTCGATTGTCAACGGCTCGATTTTCTATGGCGACCGCTCATCAGTCTGGTTCATACTCCTGTTCATCGGGCTTATCATCCTAACCAAAGGCTTCGCCACATCGGCCACTAACGGCGGCGGAGGTGTCGGCGGCACATTCGCCCCCTCGCTCTACGTCGGCTGCATGGCGGGATTCTTCTTCGCTTACCTCTGCAACAACCTCGGACTTGGAATCGACCTGTCGATAAAAAATTTCGCACTCATGGGCATGGCCGGTGTCATGTCGGCAGTCATGCACGCACCTCTGATGGCAATCTTCCTCACGGCCGAGCTGACAGGCGGTTACGAACTGTTTCTCCCGCTGCTGATAGTATCGACCATCGCCTACGGCACCATCAAGATTTTCGAGCCTTACAGCATCTACACCATGCGTCTTGCCCAGCGCGGGGAACTCCTCACCCACCACAAGGACAAAGCGGTGCTGACCCTGCTGAAAACCGGAAGTGTCATCGAAACAGACTTCATACCCGTTAAACCCCGGATGAATCTTAAAGAGATGGTCGACGTCATAGCGCGCAGTAACCGAAACCTGTTCCCTGTCATCGACGAAAACGGCATGATGCTCGGAGTCGTGCTTCTCGACGAAATACGCAACATCATGTTCCGGCCCGACCTCTACAAACGTATGCACGTCGATACTTTCATGAGCATCCCCCCCGCCAAAATCTCCATCGACGAACCGATGGACAAAGTAATGAAAACCTTTGACGACACCGGCGCATGGAACCTGCCTGTTGTCGACGCCGAGGGACGCTATCTCGGCTTCGTTTCAAAATCAAAGATTTTCAACTCCTACCGCCGCGTGCTGCGCCACTATTCCGAGGACTGATTGATAATCATCAGGCTCCCCGGTGAACCCACACCGCCAAAAAACTGTTTTTAGCGTATAACCAAAATTTTTTTGACTATGATTACCAACGCTAAAGAGAACACCAACAGCCCGTTGACCGCCAAAGAGACGGCCGAGCAATACGATCCAAAGCTGAAAAACGAGAAAAAATCGGTTCCCGGCCAACAGATTGGCCTATACAACGAAGGAGCGACATCCGACGTCGATGAAATGGTCGAAACCCTCAACAGCCCCTCAGAACACCCCCAAAGCGAGCGCGGCTAACCCGAGCCAACCACCCCAAATAAAAAAAAATTCCGATATGTTATAAAACACAAACTGGAAACCAGCCTAATAATATCCTGGTTTCCAGTTTGTTTCATTTGAGCCGCGAGTGGGACTCGAACCCACGACCTTTTCGTTACGAATGAAATGCTCTACCGACTGAGCTATTGCGGCTTGATGAAACCCCGTCATGCGGGATTTACGGGTGCAAAGTTACTAAAAATTTACCGATTGTTTACTATAGGTGAACGTAATTTTTGCTTTATCCAGCAAAAGTTCGGCCATAGCGGGGGTATCGATATATGGGACAATCGCGCTGATGTAGAATGACGACGATGACGAATAGTTCTCTGTGTCGATGCTCACCGGGGTGAGAGTGAACGTGAAGTCGTCGGGAGTCAGCGGCTCTTTTTTGTCGAGCATTGTCAGGAAATACTCGCGCAGCCCGTTGAAACGGTAGCGTTTGTTGACAGCGTCATATGCCGCATAAAACGAATATTTGTTGTCTGTTACCTGATTGGTCTCGAAAAATTCCGATTTACGCGAGCTCAGAACCATCAGCAGGTTTGGCGGAGGTGTGATTCCGTAGCTGTTTTCTATTTCAGCCACAGGAATCTCAAGTGTCAATGTGTTGACCACAGCCAGACCGCCCGCATCTGCTCTGTACGACGCAAGCAACTCCTCTATGGGGAATGTCATCTCCACATCAAGCCCGGCGGGAGCGACGAGCAGGTTTTTCCCCGAAGACGCCATTGCGGTAAGGTCGCTCGACATATCAAAGTCTATATTGTTGTTGGTCACAACCTCGGGCGTGACGGCATAATAATTGCCCACATAGTTGTAGGTCGTGTCGCGGCCTGTAGCCTCATTCTTGACCTTGCGGTGATAGAAAAGCCTCATGGTGTTGCCGGCGATCTTGACCACGCGGCCCGACCCGTAGCTGTTAGCCACATAGAGTCCGGGGAAAAGGCGTGAGAAAGTGCCGGGTTCCTGGTAGATCGACGGATTAGCGCGATATGCGTTGAAAAGCTCGCGGCCAAGCTCAACAGGGAGTTGGCAATAGACGAAGCGGTAATTGTATTTCAGTAGCGAGTCGGCCATGCCGAGGGCCGAGCAGGTGTAGATTTTAGAGGCTATGGGTTTCGACTCGTCATAATAGTCAGCCGGGTCAAAATCGCTGTAGATTGGCGACGGGAGCTGCTTGGTAAGGCGGTAGATGCGCAACCCCATCGGAGCTATGGAATCGCCGATATATCCCCCGTTTGGGATGGCAAGCATCATCTGCAGCGAGTCGATGTCGTCAGCCGTGATTCCGACGGTGTCGATCTCTCCGGCAGGCATGAATTGCGTCACGAAATCCGATTTGAATTTACCGTAACCTTTGGCGTCGATGCTGCCGAGCAACTGAGTGACGGTGCGCGACTGGATGCGGGTGTTGCCAACGGTGTGGCCCGACAGGGTGAAACCGTCTTTAACGACAACCTCAACCTCGTCCTGAATAATGGATGAACCTATATCCTCACTGTCGTCGCAGGCGGCCAGCATCGAAATCGCAACCGTCGCACCAAGGAAATAGGGAAGGAATTTCATTTTCATTGTGCGTTACAAAAATGTGAAAGTCACAAGTTTTAAAGCGAGTTGTAAAACCCAGCGTATGCGTCGGTATAATCTTCCACCCCCGGATAGTCGAGGAACGGCTTGCCCGATGCCATGGCATATTCGCGCAGCTCGGGCGGAATCGACTCCGAGGCTTGTACCACGCCGTCGGCATAGTCGATGGCGAGTTTATTAAGGGCGATATAGTCGACGGGTTCCGACAATATGGCCGCTATATCTTTTTTGTCAAACTGATCCATGAGCAACTTCTCGGCGAAACGGGGGTCTAACGTGCCGTCAAAACTGTCGTCAAAAAGCGAATAGACCACCTTGGCCGAGCGGAACGACGGGTCATCGTTGTAGATGCGTTTGAGGTACATCGGAGCCAAAGCCGTTATCCAGCCCGAGCAATGAACTATGGCGGGGTCCCAACGAAGTTTCTTGACCGTCTCCACAACCCCTCTGACGAAGAACATCACACGCTCGTCGTTATCCTCCGGGGTCTGACGTATCTCAAGATCCGACAATGCATGGTGCTGGAAATAATCGTCGTTATCTATGAAATAGACCTGCATACGGGCAGGCTGCAACGTTGCGACCTTGATAATCAGCGGATGGTCGGTGTCATCGATGATAAGGTTCATGCCCGATAGGCGTATCACCTCGTGCAGTTGATTGCGACGCTCGTTGATGCAACCATATTTCGGCATGAACGTACGCACCTCAAAACCTTTACCCTGAATCCCTTGCGGCAGCTTCTGTCCCAGCGCAGCCATGGGGGTTGAGGGCAAGTAAGGGGTTATTTCCTGGGAAACGTATAGAACTTTCTTTTTGTCCATTAAATTGCTCTGGATTGAAGATTTATCTGCAAAGTTAGCGATTTTTTTTGAATTAGACACCCGCTCAGCACCATTTTTAGTAACTTCGCGTGTAAATGAACCCAGTTTTTATGAAACGCACTATTCTTATATTAGCCTTATTCATAGCCGCTGTCGCCACAGTCGCCGCACAAAGCCCGGTGAAGTGGAGAGTGACAGCGAGGCTCACATCGTCCCGCGCAGGAATCGCAACCGTGAAAGCGACAATCCAGCCGGGATGGCACCTATATTCCACCAAGATGCCCGACGGCGGCCCTCGACCCACTGTGATAGACCTGTCTAAAAGCAGCGGCGTTAAATTCAGCGGAGCCTTGACACCATCGGTGAAACCCGCCGAGAAGACCGACAAGAATTTCGGCGTCAGACTGAGCTATTGGGAGGACACCGTTACATTCACAATTCCGTTCACACTCGACGGCCCGAGAGAAAAAGCCCGTGTTGCGGCGACTGTCAGCTTCATGGCCTGCGATGACAACACCTGCACGCCGCCCAAAAGCGTTGAAATCTCATCTGCCGTTCTGCCCGTTAAAAAATGACCGATATGAGACACCTGCTTATAACCCGATTCCTGATGTTTATGGCCTTGGTCGCCACAACGGCCATAAACGCCACCGGCCAGATGGTCAAGCCCATAAAATGGGACTGCGACGCATCCATGACATCGGCTTCGGAAGGAGAACTTAGATTAAAAGCGTCCATCGACAAGGGCTGGCATCTGTACGGTTTCAACCTACCCGACGGCGGCCCCGTGTCGACAAGCGTAACCTTCGACCCTGCGCCGGGCGTGACATGGGTCGGGCCACTGGCCCCCTCTCAGGCACCCATCGAAAAAGTCGATATGGTTTTCCACCTGAAACTGACGTGGTGGGACTCTGACGTCACTTTTGTACAGAAATTCAGCCTCGACAGCGTTCCGGGAGCGACACTCTCAGGCACAATCCGATTCCAGGGATGCAACGACGCAAGCTGCATACCCCCAAGCCGCGAGCCTTTCTCGGTGACGGTCGGAAATCCCGCCGCCGCATCCCAATCAGCGGGAGACTCAATCGCCACGGACAAATCGGTTGCCGCCACTGACGATGACAACATCGACACCGCTTCCGCCGACTGGTGGAAACCTGTCAATATCCCTGCGAAAGAGGAACATAAACTGAGCGATTCATCCTGGTGGTACATATTCATCTGGGGATTCCTTGGCGGACTACTCGCGCTGCTAACGCCATGCGTGTGGCCCATGATTCCAATGACCGTCAGCTTCTTCCTCAAAAAGAGTTCAAGCAAAGCGAGGTCTATCGGCGACGCCATGGTCTATGGGTTGGCCATAATAGTCATCTACCTGATTTTGGGATTGGCGATAACGCTCATATTCGGAGCCGGGAAGCTCAACGAGCTCGCGACCAACGCCGTGTTTAACCTCCTGTTTTTCGGCTTGCTTGTTCTGTTTGCCATCTCCTTTTTCGGAGCGTTCGACATCACCCTGCCTTCACGCTGGAGCAATTCTGTCGACAATAGAGCGGAACGCGCCACGGGGCTTCTGAGCATATTCTTCATGGCTTTCACGCTTGCTTTGGTATCTTTCTCTTGTACGGGGCCAATTATCGGCACTCTGCTTGTCGAGGCTGTCTCGATAGGCAGCATCACGGGCCCGGCAATCGGCATGGGTGGATTCGCTGTGGCACTGGCCTTGCCGTTCACGTTATTTGCCATCTTCCCATCATGGCTCAAGGAGATGCCGCGCTCCGGCGGCTGGCTCAATTCAGTCAAGGTGGTGCTGGGATTCCTCGAATTGGCTCTCTCCCTTAAATTCCTGTCGGTGGCCGATCTGGCCTATGGCTGGGGATTGCTCGACCGCGAGGTGTTCGTATCTCTATGGATTGTGATTTTCATGTTGCTCGGGCTATACCTGCTCGGAAAGATTCGTTTCAGCCACGATTCCGTTTTGGAGCATCTGTCAGTCACGCGTTTCTTCCTCGCATTGGCATCACTCAGCTTCGCTGTCTATCTGATTCCCGGTCTGTGGGGAGCGCCGCTCAAAGGGGTCAGCGCGTTTGTCCCGCCGCTCTACACCCAGGACTTCAACCTTTATGCCGGCGGAACGTTTGAAGAATTTGACGATTTCGACAAAGGCATGGCTTATGCCGCCGACAATAACCGCCCGGTACTTGTCGACTTTTCCGGCCATGGCTGCGTCAACTGCCGCAAAATGGAAGGAGCGGTGTTTGACACAGAGACCGTCAGCTCAATCATAAAGGAAAATTATGTGTTGATAAAATTGATGGTCGACGACAAGCAAAAGCTCTCCAACCCCATTAAAGTGGAGGAAAACGGGAAGAAAATGACGCTTGAAACCGTCGGAGAGAAGTGGAGCTACCTGCAACGCCACAAATTTGCCGCCAATTCACAACCCTACTACATAGTGCTCGACAACAACGGCGAGGCTCTGACAGAGCCTGCATACTACGACGAGAACGTCGAGCGGTTTGTCGAGTGGCTTGACTCAGGCATCAAGAACTATGCCGCACGGCAACAATAGAAAAACTGAGATTGATATGAAACATACCCGTCAAGAAAAAATAGAAGCGCTTGGCCGAGTTATCGACACACTCGACATCCTCAGGGTAAAATGCCCCTGGGACGCTAAACAGACCAACGAAAGCCTGCGCGCGAACACCATAGAGGAGACCTATGAGCTGTGCGACGCTTTGCTCAACGACTCCACCGCCGAGATACGCAAAGAACTTGGCGATCTGCTGCTCCACATCCTTTTCTACGCTAAAATTGGCGATGAAAAGGGGCAGTTTGACATTGCCGACGTAGCCGATGCGCTCAACGAGAAACTGATATTCCGTCACCCCCATGTTTTTGGCGACACAAAAGTCAAGGACACCGACGAGGTGTTGCAAAACTGGGAACAGATAAAGCTAAAAGAGAAAGGCGGCAACAAGACGGTACTCGCCGGAGTACCCGCATCACTCCCGGCCATCATAAAAGCCGACCGCATTCAGGAGAAAGCGTCCAACGTCGGGTTTGACTGGGAGACGCCGGAGCAAGTGTGGGACAAGGTCAAGGAAGAAATGGCCGAGGTTGAGGCTGAGACACGCTCTGGCGACCGCGAACGCCTTGAGGAGGAGTTTGGCGACCTGTTGTTCAGTGTCATCAACGCCGCCCGGCTCTACAAGGTCAACCCCGACAACGCCCTCGAAAAGACCAACCGTAAATTTATCAATCGCTTCAACCATATAGAGCGTCGCGCCACCGAGGCCGGCCGCAAGCTCAAGGATATGACCCTCGCCGAGATGGACGAGCTGTGGAACGAGGCAAAAAAACTTTACCCACGATGATGTCGGCGCGAGTTTGTGCGGCTATATTGTCCCTGATTCTGCCGGCGGCGGTAATCTCCTTCGCACAGGCCCTACCGAGGCAATCTGTCGGCCGCCCGCTGTCGGTCAAGGTCGATTCGGTCTCGCTGCGGCCCGACCTCGCACGCGTCTACGGCAAACTGATCGGCACGCCCCACACAAGCGACCGTGTCGACAGTGCGGTAATCGAGTCAGGCAAAAAACACTACAAGGCCACCGACATAGACGGCATCGACTTCAAACGCTACTTCCAGTGGGAAGACGAGGGAGTCATACTTGTCGAGATTGACTTTCCGCCTATGAAAAAAGCCGACGGATGGCTCGTGCTGAAGACCATCCGGGGCGATGTCTCAACCCGGTTCTAAATCAACTGAATTTTGATACTCTGCATAACCGAAAAGCCCAGTGTGGCGCGCGACATCGCAGCCCTGCTGGGGTCAACCACGCGTCGCGACGGATTCTTTGAGGGACCCGTCTATCATGTGACATGGACCTACGGACACCTTTGCACCCTCAAGGAGCCGGCCGACTATACACCGTTGTGGCAACGGTGGTCGCTCGGCGCGCTCCCTATGCTTCCGCAGCGATTTGGCATAAAGCTCATCGACCAGGAAAGCATCGCGCGGCAATTTGCCGTCATAAAAGAACAGATATCACAGGCCGATGAAGTCATAAACTGCGGCGATGCCGGCCAGGAAGGCGAACTGATACAGCGTTGGGTCATGCAGAAAGCCGGAATCAAATGCCCCGTGAAAAGGCTCTGGATTTCATCGCTGACCGACGACGCTATCCGCGAGGGATTCAAATCGCTTCGCCCCGAGAGGGAATTCGACCGCCTCTATCATGCGGGATTGTCCCGAGCCATCGGTGACTGGATTCTCGGCATGAACGCGACACGCCTTTATTCGCTGAAATACTCAGCCCCGGGCAATGTATTGTCGATAGGGCGCGTGCAGACCCCCACCCTCGCCCTCATCGTCAACCGACACCGCGAGATAACCGATTTCAAACCCGAGGATTACTGGGAACTGAAGACCGTGTATCGCGACGCCACTTTCAACGCCACAGCCGGACGATACAAAAATATCGACGAAGCTCAGAAAGCCATGGCGGCTATCGAGGGGCAACCATTCGTCATAACCGATGTGACCGACAAAAAAGGCCGCGAGGCACCGCCGAGGCTGTTTGACCTCACATCGCTGCAGGTTGAATGCAACAAACGGTGGGGATGGACCGCCGACGAGACGCTTAAACTCATACAGTCACTCTACGAGAAGAAAGTGACCACCTACCCCCGCGTCGACACAACCTATCTGAGCGAGGACATCTACCCCAAAGTGCCGACGATTATGCGGCAGATGACACCTTACGCCCCCATCACCGCGCCTGTTCTCGCGAAGAAGCTCCCGAAGAGCAAAAAAGTGTTTGACAACGCCAAGGTCACCGACCACCACGCCATCATTCCCACCGGGCAAAGCCCCGCCGCATTGATTGGCAACGAGCGGCAGCTCTATCATCTCATAGCGCAACGCTTCATCGCCGCTTTCTATCCCGATTGTATTTTCAACTCCACCACCGTCCTTGGCGAATCGGCGGGAGTGAAATTCAAGGCCACAGGCAAAGTCATCGTCGAGCCGGGTTGGCGACAGGTCTACGCATCGGGAAAACAGGCCGATACGCCATCAGGCAACGACGACTCCGACGACAGCGTGCTACCACCCTTCACAGTCGGCGAATCGGGGCCCCACACCCCGGCGTTGCAGCAGAAGCAGACACAACCCCCCAAACCATACACTGAGGGTACGCTCCTTCGCGCCATGGAGTCGGCCGGGAAGACCGTCGACGACGAGGAGCTGCGAGAGGCTATGAAAGAAAACGGCATAGGCCGACCGTCAACACGCGCCGCCATAATAGAGACCCTGTTCAAACGCCGATACATCTACCGGGAGCGGAAAAACATCATGCCCACGCAAGCCGGCATAGACCTTATAGCCACGATTAATCAGGATCTGCTGAAATCGGCGCAACTGACGGGCATCTGGGAACGCCGCCTGCGACTGATCGAGAGAGGCGACTACTCGCCCGCCGAATTTATCAATGAGCTGAAAACACAAATCAGCGAAATTGTCATAAACGTCTTGAGCGACAACTCTGCCCGTAGGATCGAGGTGGTCGACCCGCCGCAAAAAACGTCCAAACGCCGCAAAAAGCAATCATGACACCCTCTGACATCCAACTCGTTGCAGTGTTCCTGATCATTGCCGCAGCTATCATCTATATCATCTTCAGAGTCATGCGCAGGCGCAGCGGCAACTGTCCCGACGGCCTTGCCGATGACGATTGCGGCGACTGCCCGCTGAAGAAAAATTGCAAAAAAGTTGGTCAAAAATTTGTCAGTTCAAAAAATATGCCTACCTTTGCAACGCAAAACCAAAAACGACGCTTGCGAAAATAGCTCAGTTGGTAGAGCACAACCTTGCCAAGGTTGGGGTCGCGGGTTCGAGTCCCGTTTTTCGCTCAACGAGAACAATGAAATAATTCACATCGACGCCACGCAAGCCAATAGCTGCGATATGCGAAAATAGCTCAGTTGGTAGAGCACAACCTTGCCAAGGTTGGGGTCGCGGGTTCGAGTCCCGTTTTTCGCTCTCATTATCATTATCACATTTTTATGCAGACAGGTTTCTGCATGGCGTTGATTGAAAATGTCCGGGTGGTGGAATTGGTAGACACGCTACTTTGAGGGGGTAGTGGCCGTTCGGCTGTGTGAGTTCGAATCTCATCTCGGACACTCGTTAGGAAATCCGCAAGTGATTGATTTTTCAATCGCCTGCGGATTTTTCTTTTTCAGCTCAGTCGACCCGCGCCTCCCTTGACAACGGGCATACCGAACAGTCCTTTCTGCAACGTCAGTTCCCGTATCGACCCGCTTTTTATTTTAGCATACCGCTTTTTAGTCACCTCGATTGGCTTGCGTCGACCGTCGGCAAACTCGACTGTGACATGATAAGTCCAGTAAGGCGCGCCGCGGGTATAGACCCTGCGGCTCACCCGACGACTCTTGTAATGCTTCTCCCGGTATTTATCCACCACCTCCACCTCCTCGGTGTGAGCGGTAGATTCATCGGCCATATAATAATTGCCCCCGATGATGGCGAACGCCGATAACGCGCCGACCACGGCGAAACCGTAAAGAGCGTTAATCCACCACCTCGATGTGCCGGTCAAGCAGCGCCATACCCCCGAAACGGCGATTGAAGCCACCCCGAGAAGCAGGGCTATCCCATAAGGTAGCCACGGCTCGACAATAGTCTTGCCGTAAAGATTCACACTTATCGACACCAACAAAAGGCCAATCACCAAAAGGCCCCACATGGCCACCTGTCTGAAAAAATCTTTCATATACTCACAAATCATTAACTCATGCAAAGATAGCCCCATTTGAATAATTATATTTATTTTTGTGACAGATTTGTTTTATACCGATTATAGCATGGCAAAGATCAAAAGCAGATGGTTTTGTAGCGAATGCGGACATGAATCGCCCAAATGGGAAGGCCGGTGCTCCGAGTGCGGAGCATGGAACACGATGGTCGAAGAACGGGTGCCTGCCACTTCAGGAGGCCGTGCGACACAGCGGAGAACCAAAACTTCGCCCCGCAAAGTGTCAGAGATTGTCGCATCGGCCGAACAGCGTATACATATGCCCAGCGAGGAACTTAACCGCGTGCTTGGCGGCGGTCTCGTCGCAGGGTCTATGGTGCTTATCGGTGGCGAACCGGGTATTGGCAAATCGACGCTCGTGCTGCAAAACATTCTCTCCATTAAATCCAAGCGCATCCTGTATGTGTCGGGAGAGGAAAGCGAGTCGCAACTTAAAATGCGCGCCGACCGCATCGGCCGGCAGAGCGACAACTGCTACATTGTCACCGACACATCCCTCGAAAACATATTCGACTATATCGCCGAGGTCAACCCCGAAATACTGATTGTAGACTCCATCCAGACAATCGCCTCCGACGCCATAGAGTCGGCGGCGGGAAGCGTCAGCCAGGTGCGCGAATGCGCCGCGAGGCTCCTCCGCTACGCCAAAGAGTCGGGAGTCCCCGTGCTGCTTATCGGCCACATCAACAAGGAGGGTAGCATAGCCGGGCCAAAGGTACTGGAGCATATCGTCGACGCCGTGCTGCAGTTTGAAGGCGACAGGCAATATATGTACCGCATACTCCGCTCCATCAAAAACCGTTTTGGCAGCACATCAGAGTTAGGCATCTATGAAATGTGCCAGCGGGGACTGCGCGAGGTCGCCAACCCGTCCGAACTGCTGATGTCCCACTCATCGGAACGGCTTTCGGGGGTGTCTATCGGGGTGACTGTCGAGGGAGCGCGGCCATTGCTAATCGAGACACAGGCCCTGGTCAGCACCGCGGCCTACGGCACGCCGCAACGCTCCGTCACCGGATTCGATTCCAAGCGCATGAATATGTTGCTCGCCGTACTCGAGAAACGCGTCGGGTTCAAACTCGCGCAGAAAGATGTGTTTCTAAACATCGCCGGCGGTCTTAAAGTCAATGACCCCGCTCTCGACCTTGCGGTCATATGCGCCATTCTGTCCTCTAACGTCGACATGGCTATCCCCGCCGGATATTGCTGTGCGGGCGAAGTGGGACTGTCGGGAGAGATACGGCCCGTGACTCGCATTGAGCAACGGATTCTTGAAGCTCAGAAGCTCGGAATGACCGATATACTCGTCCCGGCAGGAAACCTCAAGGGATTCGACACCTCAAAATCGACAATCAACATCCATCAGGTAGCAAAGGTAGAAGAAGCCTTCCGAGAACTGTTCGCTTGATTTATATCTATTTTTCGTTACATTTTTTCATCATTCGCCCCATATTCGTCGTTTTATAAAGATTTTTTTTGCGATTTATTGCTCATTTTCCATTTTTTAGACTTATATTTGCGCATAACTAAAACACTAATCTATTTTTACCTAATTAATTATGAACAAGACTGAACTTATCAATGCCATCGCCGAAAAGGCAGGGCTAACCAAAGTTGACGCTAAAAACGCACTCGATGCCGCCACAACTGCTATCGCCGATGCTCTCGCCGCTAACGACAAAATCACCCTTATCGGTTTCGGGACTTTCTCTGTGGCTGAAAAAGGCGCTCGCACAGGTATCAACCCCCGCACTAAAGAAAAAATTGAAATTCCCGCTCGCAAACAGATTAAATTCAAAGCCGGTGCTGAACTGAACGACAAGGTCAAATAACCCCCCCATTGGGATATTTTGTGATTTAAAAGGAATTTAAGAGACAAACGGCAGTGCCGCGAACCCGTTGGGGTATTCGCGGCACTGCTGCTATTGTGTATATATGTCAAGTGTTTACAGATTGTTCATCTTGCGCTCAAACCATCCCTGATCCGCACCGCACACCGGGCACTTCTTGGGTGCGCTGTTGCCTGTATAGACCCAGCCGCAACGACGGCATTGCCACTCTATGACCTCCGCACTCGAGAACTCCGTACCGGTCTCGAGACGTTCAAGCAATTTCAGGTAACGCTTCTCATGCTCAACCTCTACGCTTGCGATGTTTTTGAACATAACTGCGATGTCGTTGAAGCCCTCGGCCTTGGCCGTCTCAGCGAAACTGCTGTACAGATCGCTCCACTCCTCATGCTCTCCCGCAGCAGCCTCGCGCAGATTGGTCATCGTGTCGGCCACAACGCCGGCGGGGTAAGCGGCTTTTATCTCAACCATTCCACCTTCGAGACGCGAGAAAAACTGTTTGGCGTGCTGGAGTTCCTGTTCCGCGGTAATCATGAAGATTTCAGCGATTTGCTCATAACCTTCTTCGATAGCCTTTTGGGCAAACAAAGTGTAGCGGCCGCGAGCCTGGCTCTCGCCTGCGAACGAAGCAAGCAGATTGTGTTCGGTCTGCGTGCCTTTTATACTTTTCCTATCCATATCAATGATAATTTAATTCTTTCTGTGTTTAATATTAAAAACGCTCGAGACTCCGGCATTGTTCATTCTGTAGCGGATTAATTTTGCCTCGTCAAGCAAAAAAAAGAGTCACGGCCCGGTCATGTCGTGACTCTTTTTATCTGATCACCTTATTTATTATATTTATTATTTAACTGCGATTTTTGCGGTCTGCTTGGCACCGTCGGCAAAGACTGCCTCGATGACATAGACACCGGCTGCACCCTCAACGGTAACAGTCGCGCCGGCAGCTACATTGTCGGTCAACACGAGCGAACCGTTGGCTGCGTAAACGTTGACAGCGGCTGCATCGGTAACGGTGAACGATTTGCCGGCAACGAGCACGCGGTCATAAGCGGCCTTCTCGTTGACGATATTGTCAGCAACGCCGCTGGGTTTCACCGAACCCTCGAAGTTCACGGGAACAACACCGTAACCTTCTGCGCCGGGAACAATCATCTCGGGGGTAGGAACGTCAGCACCAAGTTTGATGCGCTTGATACCGGTCTGGTGCAGCGGGTTTTCAGCGTTGTAGTCCTCAGCCCAGGCATAGTGGCCGTCGGTACCCTTTTCGAGGTCTTCGAGGTTCTTGGCTGTGGGAGCGCGGTGGCACCAGTAGAGATACTGACCGTTTTCGTCGGGTGAAAGCTGAGGGATGCCGACGTGCTCAACGCCTGCGCCTTCCCAGCATACGGGTGAACCGTCGATCAGCACCGGGTTCAGGTCAGCGAGCTTGCTGGGGTTGGGTGTAGCGAGCACATCGTCCATATTGAAACGATAAAGACCACCCTTGAACTCACCGCCGTTGGCCATTTCAATGTATGCGTAGAGATGCTTGTTTACCTCATCGATATAGAATGTCGAGATAACCGGGCCGGCGTTGACAAACATCGGGTCGAGACCGGTAGCGGGGCCGGCTGCGGCTGCCGAGCCGATATGCTCCTCTTTGAAACGGAACAAGCCCTGGCCGTTGGTCTTCATTGCAACCCAGTAGAGAGGTTCAGGCTCTCCGGCGGCATTCTTGTCTTGAGTGATGGCGAAACCGGCCTTGATGCAACCGTAAGTCCAGGGATTGCCGTAATAGTTCATCCAGTTGTTTTCCATCCATGACTCATAGTCCTGAGGAAGTGCGATGGCGCCTGCGGGAATCTTGCGGATGCAGACGTTGCGGTCGTTGACATAAAGAGTCTCGCCGTAGATATAGAGACCAAACGGATCTTTATAAGCGTTGTTGCCGGCGTTGTCAAGCACAGTGGCCTGGAACACATTGCCGTCCACGCGGGAGATGTAGAACAGCTTGCCGTCGCCCTCGTTGGCAGCGGTTGCCGAGTAATACCATTTCTTACCTGCGCACGCGCCATAGATGCGGTTCTTGAACTGGATGAGCTGGAAAGTATGGAACATACCGCCCACGTCGTAAGTATCGCTGTTCTTATCGGCATATGCGCAATGGATGTTACCGTCAGTGCCTGCATAGTAGAGACCGGCGGGCATTCCCATGTCAAGACCGCCTTCAGCGAGGTTGGCGTCACCCTTGATGGTCAGGTAGCTCCAGCCGTCGGCTGCCTTGTATGCGCCGACCAAAGCCTCGGGGACTGTGACGGTGATGGGGGTCGATTCGGTAAACACGCCTACACCGAGAGCGGCGGGAGTGTGGGCAGCCACGGTAAGTTCCATCGGGGTGATGCCTGCGAAGGCGTCAGCCTCTATGATCACCAGAATCTTGCCCAGGTCAAGCGACTTCAGCGAGGTGCAGTCCTTGAACGACTCCTGACGGACGATGGTTATATCGTCGGTGCGGTTATATTTGGTGAGAGCCGAGCAGCCTGAGCAGATGCCGAAAGGTACCTCTTTTCCGCCAACGGTCACTTCCTCGAGAGCCTTGCAATCTTTCAGAAGATAGCGGCCCAAAGTGCCTGAAACTGCGATATTTTTGATGCTGGTGCCCGACAGCGAATAGTCGCCGTAGACATTGGCCTTGGCGAGATTGATTTCTGTCAGGTTTTTCGCTCCATAGAAAGCGTAAGCGTCAAGCTCCAGAGCTTCAGCGTCGGCAAAGACGGTTGCGGGGTTAGCGGCGGGATAGTTCAGAATCTTGGTGCCGTCGATAGTGGCAAGCGCGCCGGTGGGAAGCACCTTGTAAGCCTCGTTACCCTCTGCGACAGTATATTTGGCCAATGCGGGGCAGTCCATAAACGCTGCCGAACCGATTGACTTCACTGTAGCCGGAAGGTTAAACGCGGTCACTGTCTTGTTTTTGGCGAAAGCCTGGGTGCCGATGGTCTCGACAGCCGCGGGGAGAGTAAGCTCACCCTCAAAGGCCGTGCCGCTGAAAGCATATGCGCCTATGCCGGTCAGAGCCGAGGGCCATGTGATGTTCTTGACACCTGCGTTATAGAAGGCCATGTCACCGATTTTGGTCACATTGTCGCCCATCTTCACGTCGGCGAGAGCCTTGCAGTTATTGAATACCGACGAACCGATAGCGGTCACACCGGCGGGAATGTCGATTGAGGTCAGGCCGGTGTTAAGGAACGCCTGGTCGCCGAGCGATGTCAATGCGGCGGGAAGTACCACCTCGGCCAGAAGCGTACAGTTCTGGAACGAATAGCTCGGAATTTCGGTGATGGCGTCGTTGCCGTAAACCACTTTGGCCAATTTGGCAGAGCCGGGGAAAGGCAGAGCCGCAGGGCCGCTCGCGCCGGCGGTAGTCACAGGGCGGTTGATGTAAAGCTCAACGACACCGCGGTCAGCAGCCTTGCTCGTACCCCAGATGTTTGCGCCTACCTCGATTGGAGTTGCCGACTGCTCGAAGGTGATTTTGGCGAGCGAAGTACAGTTCTGGAACATATTGGCGGGCAAAGAGGTCACGCCGGCGGGTATCGATACCGACTCAAGCGCAAGACATCCGCTGAAAGCGTCCTGGTTAAACTTGGTCATGTTGGCCGGAAGCACAACCGACTTCAGCGCCGAACAGTTCTGGAAACAGCCGCGGGGAGTGTTGGGTATATCTGCCGGCAGCACAATGCTCGTTGTCTTGTCATTGGGGTTATCAGCACTCTTACCCTTAAATGCCGACCCGTTGATGGCCTGCACATTATAGGTCTTACCCTCATACTCGACGGTAGCAGGGATCACGATGTCACCTTCATAAAAAGATTTGTCAGGTTTTGGAGCGACTGTAGCCTTGCTCCCGGAGGTGGTGTAAGTGATGCCGTCGACCGTGATCGTAGCCGCGTTGACTCCGAATATCGTCGCAAAAGCCATCATCGACACCGCAGTCGCGCGACCAAGCGCGCGTAACTTCAACTGTGTAGTCATGTTCAATATTGATGAATGGTTAGTAATTAGTTATTTTCAATATGTTTGATAAAATGGTTCTCATGGTCATCAACAGGCACAACTCGCCCGTTAATTTCACAAAAGTAATACCTATTTCCCGAAATCCAACTATCCGAAAAACAAAATATCACAAAATTTCACTAACGATTCAAAACAAAAGTTAAACAAAGCCGCATAACAATCCCCTCTCGCAAGGTCGAGCTTGCAACCGAAACAAAAATCCATTATATTCGCAAACGAAAGTAGTCGCCGACGGCTGTAAAGACAAAATCTACAAAGGCACACATCTCACATACCCCCGGGATGAGGCAAAAATTTAACGCTCGCAATGAGGCGATTATAAAATTTATATATATCTTCGCGGTAATAAGTTAACCAATTAAAACACATTTCATATTATGAAAAAACTTCTACTCTCTATCTTTGCGGTAGCAGCCGCAGGTTGCGGCTGCTACTCGGCCGCGGCCGAAACCACAATCTCGTTTGGAACCGATAATGCGAGTTTAGGTGGCAACAACACAGTTAGCGATATAACATCGACTACTTTAAAGTCGGGCGACATCTCCATTTCGTTCGCCAAAGGCAACTCAAGCAATACCCCGGCATATAACAAGAGCGGCGAAATCAGACTCTACGGCGGGAAAAGCAGTTCAGTGTTAGACGGAAACACGATGACCATATCATCGACCTCTAACATAAAGAGCATTGACCTGACAGCCGGCAGCAATTGCACATGGGGTACCTTAACCGCCAATACCGGTAAAATAACCGTTGACAACAGCCACAATGCGACCTGGACAGGAGATGCAAAATCAGTTGTATTCACCGCCAGCAGGAACTCGGATGCCTCTGGGACATCGACACAATGGCGCATGAAGTCAGCCAAGATAACGACTGGCGACGCTCCGGTTGAAACCAAGTGCGCCACGCCCACTTTCAGTCCCGCCGAAGGTGCTGTCGAGGCCGGAACCGTTGTCACGATTTCTTGCGCTACAGCCGACGCATACACCCGCCTGAACGTTGCAGCTCTCGCCAACAATGCCGAGACCGAAGTATTCACCGTGGCTTTCGAGCCGGTTGTGACATATGTCAACGGAGCTAACGTTTATATCCACGACGGCGAGAAATACGGTCTTATTTTCAAATATGACTCTGGACTCAATGCAGGCGACAAAGTTGCCGCCAACTGGAAATCGACCATCAAAAACTACTCCAATCTTTACGAGTTTATTCCCGCGGCGACACTCTCTGCCAACGGCACAGCCGATGTTCCCGCACCTGTCGAGATAACCCCGGCCCAGCTCACAGCCGACAACCAGTCGATGATCGTGACCATGAACAACGTTGTCCTCGCCTCAGCCACCCCGGCCGAGACAGTCACCGGCTCAGCACGCGGATACAAAGGCACAGTTGACGGCACGGAAATCAATCTCTTCAACAACTTCAAGAACACTTCGGTCGAAGCCGGCACCTACAACATCACCGGCATTATCGGAGTTTACAACACCACCGTACAGCTCCAGCCCATCTCTTTCGAGAAAGTCCAGGTTGTCGAGACCAAATGCGCCACCCCTACGTTTAGCCACAACGCCGGCGTGATTGCCAAAGGCACCGAGGTCACAATCTCATGCTCCACTGAAGGCTCTACCCTGATGTACACCGTCAACGACGAAATCTTCGAGAGCGAGACCAGCACCGCTACCGTCACTATCAACGAGACCACCACCATATCTGCTGTCGCTTCAAAGACCGGCCTTGAAGACAGCGACGAAGCCAACGTGACCTACATCGTCAACCAACAAGGCGGCGACGACCCCGTTGAAGGCACCGCCATTTTCAAAGTTTCCACCGTTACCGATCCCGCCAATGGAGCAGTGTTCGTCCACAACACGGATGGCAATCTGATAGACCAGTCATTCACCGACAACGGCGTGACATTGGCTTTCACCGCCGACAACCCCAGCAATAAGGTGGGCATATTCAACAGCGAGAAAGAAGTCCGCTGGTACGCCAACAACTTCATAACCATCACTCCCGCCCAAAAGACCGCTATCACAGAAATCTATGTGCGCACCGTAGCCAACTCTAAAGGCAACTTCACTGCGACAGTCAATGGCAAGGAGCTTGGAACGGTTTCAGGAACAGGTGTAGGCGCAACCAACCCCATCACTTGGACAGGAGCTACCAACGCCCCGATTTTGCTGACCCCCAATGCCCAGATACGTTTCAGCTACATGACAGTCACATTCAAAGAAGACACCACAGGTGTTGAGGATATGACCGTAGCCGACGAAAACGCCCCCGTTGAATACTACAACCTTCAGGGAATACGCATCAGCGAGCCCGCAGCCGGCAGCATGGTTATCCGCCGTCAGGGCAACACCGTCACCAAAGTGCTTGTGAAATAAACCACACATCCACCAACCCATACAGCCAACCCCGCCGGCCTCGCCGCGCGGGGTTGCTTTTTCGCCCCTCCACCGGTAGGGCTTGCCCATGGGCAAGCCGCCCCCACCCCCCCGGCATCGTGACATCGTTGAATGACCACCTTACCCGGTATGTCCTGGCCGTCCGCTGCGGTTTGCGTGGTGCGGGCGGCTTTCTCACCGGCAAGCCGCCCGCACAAAAAAGCGTCCGCCCCGGCGATCTCGGGGCGGACGCTGTCAAAAGGCTATTTCTAACCTGTTATTTCTTCTTGTTACGGTTACCGTAGCGGCTCATGAACTTATCAACGCGGCCGGCAGTGTCGACGAGCTTCTGCTTACCGGTGAAGAAGGGGTGAGACGCGCTTGTGATTTCAAGCTTTACCAAGGGGTAAGTCACGCCATCAACTTCGATTGTTTCCTTTGAGGCAACAGTAGAGCGAGTGATAAAGATTTCGTCGTTTGACATATCTTTGAACACCACTTCGCGGTAGTTGGAGGGATGGATGTCTTTTTTCATCTTGTCGTTATGATTTTATCGTTTTATTAATCAATGATTTGTATCCGCTGGTAAGGCGATATTGTCGTAATGGCTTGCAAATTTAGCCATTATTTTTCACCCGCCAAAATTTTTCAATCATCTTTTGGAACTTTTTTCGTCATCAACACGTTTCAATTGAACTAATACAAACTGCTTAACACGTTTATCATGA
Source organism: uncultured Muribaculaceae bacterium (assembly GCA_947625935.1). Classification (GTDB taxonomy): domain Bacteria; phylum Bacteroidota; class Bacteroidia; order Bacteroidales; family Muribaculaceae; genus JAJPXC01. The sequence goes on from CANQQE010000018.1 coordinate 41,144, forward strand.
ATCTGATTAAATTGAAAAGAGCCTATGAGCCATCGTCGCCCGACGACGGTTACCGCGTGTTTGTCGATCGCCTTTGGCCCCGGGGGCTAAGCCGGGAAACGTTCCATTACGACGAGTGGGACAAGGAGATTGCGCCGAGCGAGGAATTGCGCCACTGGTTCCACGCCGACCCCGACGGACGCTGGGAAGAATTCGAGCGACGTTACCGCGCCGAACTCGACGCCACCCCCGCATTCGCAGCACTAAAGAAGCGGCTCGCCTCAAAACCAGCAGTGACCCTCATCTACAGTTCCCGCGACAACGCCCACAACAACGCCCAAGTCCTCGAACAAGCTCTGACCTAACTCCCATCCATAAAATTTTGTGAATTTTTTGCCCGAAACTCTTGCTGATTGAAAATAAATGACTACTTTTGCGTCACAATCTTGAAGAAAAACAGATGACACGTTTCTTTGCATATTATTATTCCTTTTTTTACTACTTTACCAAAAGCGGTAGCGGGATTTTATGTGCATAACCTCAATGATTGAATGATTGACATAAATATAAAATCCCGCTTAAACGGGATTTTTTTATTATAGATACACCGATGAAAGATAATCGTAAACGAGTGACAATACAAGGCGTGGCCGGATGCTACCACGATGCGGCGGCAAGAGGTTACTTCGCCGGCGACGACATCGAGACAATCCCCTGCGACTCCTTCCCGGAGATGTTCGAGACTCTCGGCGGCGACGCCTCGCTACTTGGCATAGTGGCCATCGAGAACACAATAGCCGGAAGCCTGCTCTACAACCATGAGCTGCTCAGACAGAGCAACATGGTGGTCATCGGCGAACACAAGATGCGCATATCCCATGTGCTGGCAGCCCTCCCGGGACAGTCAATCGACGATCTCACCGAAGTCAACTCCCACCCCATGGCCCTGATGCAGTGCGAGCAGTTCCTGCGGCGGCACCCCAACCTGAAAATGATCGAGGGTTTCGACACCGCCGGCAGCGCTAAAGAAATAGCCGAGAAAGGACTTACCGGCCACGCCGCCGTGTGTGGCGCCTACGCCGCCGAGCTTTATGGCCTGAACATCCTTGAGCGCGGCATCGAGACCAACAAGCGCAACTTCACCCGCTTCCTCGTCATCGCCGACCCGTTGATGGCCGCGGAGCTGCGACCCGCCGACCGCGACATCAACAAAGCGTCTATTGTGTTCACCCTCCCCCACACCAACGGCGCGCTATCAAAAGCGTTGACAATCCTCTCATTCTATGATATAAACCTGTCTAAAATCCAGTCCATGCCGATTATCGGACGCGAATGGGAATACCGTTTCTATGTCGATCTTACGTTCGACAGCCTCGCCCGTTACCACCAGGCCATAAACGCAGTCAGACCGCTGATCAACGACCTCAGGATTTTAGGAGAATACACCGAATTTGAATCACACGACAATGAAAACTAAGCCATCCATAGCCCCCGCCCTACGCGTGGGCAACATATCGGAATACTATTTTGCCCGCAAGCTGCGGGAAGTGGCCCGGCTGAACGCTGAGGGGGCCGACATAATATCAATGGCCATAGGGGGACCCGACAGACCGCCGCATGAATCGGTCATCGAAACCCTCTGCGAGTCGGCGCGCCGCGACAACACCCACAGCTACCAGCCCGGAGGGGGCATTCCCGAGCTGCGACAGGCTTTCGCCCGGTTCTACAAACGATGGTATGGAGTCGACATTGACCCGGCGACCGAGCTTAACCCGTTGATCGGGTCAAAAGAAGGGATACTCCACATATCACTCGCTCTGCTCAATCCGGGCGACGGAGTGCTGGTGCCGAATCCCGGCTACCCAACATACACATCAGCAAGTCATCTGGCAATGGCCGAGATATACCCCTACGACCTGACAGCCGAGCAAGGCTGGCTCCCCGACTTCGACGCGCTCGAACGCCTGCCGCTCGACAAAATCAAACTCATGTGGATCAACTACCCCCATATGCCAACCGGCACCCGCGCCACCCGCGAACTGTTTGAGCAGGTGGTCGATTTCGGACACCGCCACAACATCGTCATCGCCCACGACAACCCCTACAGCTTCATCCTCAACGACAAACCCCTGAGCATCATGCAGGTCCCCGGGGCCAAAGAGATAGCCATCGAGCTAAACTCAATGAGCAAAAGCCATAACATGGCCGGGTGGCGTATGGCTATGTTGACATCCAACGCCGAGTTCATCCAGTGGATTGTAAAGGTGAAAAGCAATGTCGATTCAGGGCAGTTCCGCCCTATGATGCTCGCCGCCGCCAAGGGCCTCGACCTCGACCGGGAGTGGTATGACAGCGTCAACGCCACCTACGCCCGCCGCCGGGAGATTGTGGAGCGCATCATGACGGCCCTACGATGCACATTCGACCCCGCGCAAAGAGGTATGTTCCTATGGGGACGCATACCCGATAGCGAGCCTTCGGGCGAAGCCCTCACCGAGCGGGTGCTGCGCGACGCGAGGGTGTTCATCGCCCCGGGATTCATCTTCGGTTCAAACGGCGACCGCTACATCAGGCTGTCGCTATGTGCCACCGAGGAGAACCTGCTACGCGCACTCGACCGCATCAACAAAATGAATACTGAAAACTAAAAACGATAAGACACCTATTATGAAAGATTTGCTACCGATTGAGATACCGGGACTTGACCCCGAGAAACCGCTCATCATCGCCGGGCCCTGCAGCGCGGAGTCCGAGGAGCAAGTGCTGGAGACAGCGAAAGAACTCGCCGCAAGCGGCATCAAAGTGTTCCGCGCAGGCATCTGGAAACCGCGCACCAAGCCGGGCGGCTTCGAGGGAGTCGGCGCGCCGGGTCTGCAATGGCTGAAAAAAGTAAAGGAGACGACCGGGATGCTGACAGCCACCGAGGTCGCCACAAAACAGCACGTCATGGACGCTCTCGCAGCCGGAATCGACATCCTATGGATAGGAGCGCGCACTTCGGCCAACCCATTCGCCGTGCAGGAGATTGCCGATGCGATCAAGGAAGCCGGAGCCACCGACATACCCGTTCTCGTCAAGAACCCCGTCAACCCCGATCTGGAACTGTGGATCGGAGCCATGCAGCGTTTCTACAACGCCGGTGTACGCCGTCTCGGCGCCATCCACCGCGGCTTCAGCGCCTATGGTAAACACCTGTACCGAAATATGCCGCAATGGCACATCCCCACAGAGCTGCGTCTGCGTTACCCGTCGCTCCCCATCATCTGCGACCCCAGCCACATCGGTGGCAAACGCGAACTAATCGCACCGCTGTCGCAACAGGCTCTCGACATGGGCTTCAGCGGCCTCATCGTAGAGAGCCACTGCAACCCCGACTGCGCGCTCAGCGACGCATCGCAGCAGGTTACCCCCGAGATCCTCAACTTCATTCTCAACACCCTCGTCGTACGCGACAGCAAGCAATCTACCGAAAACCTCGCATTGCTGCGCCAGCAAATCGACCAGATTGACAACGAACTGCTTGAGATTTTAAGCAAACGCCTACGCGTGTGCCGCGAGATTGGACAATACAAGAAAGAACACCGTATGCCGGTCGTGCAGCCTAAGCGTTACAACGACATTCTCCACGGACGCGTGGCAGTCGCCGAGGAGATGGGATTAGGTGCCGACTTCATGCGCACAGTGCTTCTCGCCATCCACGACGAGTCGGTGCGCCAACAGATTGAAGTGCTTAACGACCGCGCTCGTTAATATCGCAATGCCCACTAAATGAACTGATTGGAAAAAATGAAGATTCTGATTATAGGAGCGGGGAAAATGGGTTCTTTTTTCTGTGACCTGCTCTCTTTCAGCCACGATGTGGCTATCTACGACACTGATCCCCGGCGGTTGAGATTCACCTTCAACTGCCGGCGGTTCTCCCGTCTCGATGAAATTGACGATTTCGCACCCGAAATGGTCATAAATGCCGCCACGGTGAAATACACCGTCGAAGCCTTCCGCAAAGTGCTTCCACACCTTCCTAAAAGCTGCATTCTTAGCGATATAGCCTCCGTGAAAACCGGTTTACCCGAGTTCTACGCCGAAGCCGGACACCCTTTCGTGTCTACCCACCCCATGTTTGGCCCGACTTTCGCCTCTCTGAGCAATCTCGCCGACGAAAACGCCGTGATTATAACCGAGAGCGACCATCTCGGCAAGGTATTCTTCCGTGACCTCTACAACCAGTTGCACCTACACATCGAGGAGTACAGCTTCGCCGAACACGATGCCACGACAGCCTACTCTCTGTCGATTCCTTTCGCGGCCACGCTCATGTTCGCCGGGATTATGAAACATCAGGACGCACCGGGAACAACATTCAAACGCCACATGGCAATCGCCCGGGGGCTGATGTCGGAAGATGATTTTCTGATAAGCGAGATTCTTTTCAACCCCAACACCCCCGCCCAATTGGAACGGATGCAGGAGCGGCTGGCCGAGCTGAAAGCGATTATTGACCGACGCGACTCAGAGGCGATGAAAAGCTACCTCGACCAGGTGAGAGAGCGCATAAAATAACGCCTTAGACATGGCAAGTTAGCGTCTTTCAAACAATCGACGCAACTCGCCGACCCACAGCACTAATGATGTCGAGGCGATTATCACGAGCCAATCAATCGGTTTGAGCGGCACCACGTTAAAGAAACTGCCGCCGAACGTGACAATGATGAACTGGCCGCCGATAATAACTATTGCTATCAACACAAACTCTGAGCAGTGCGCGAAGTGAAACGCGCTGCGATGGCTCTCGAACGCCTTGGCGTTAAACATATTCCAGAACTGGAGCATGACAAACGTTGTGAAAAACAAGCTCAATTCATAGGGAGTCAGGCCGTCGTAGGCTCCCATTTTCGGATGCAGCAACTGCAATGACGATGTCACCGGGCTGTGTTCCATAACCCACAACAGGCCGAGCAGCACAACAAAAAATATCCCCCCGGTGACTATTATGTTCCACTTCATCAACGGATTGATGATAAATGCGTTACGGTCGCGCGGAGGGTCGGCCATCACACTCGGCGACGGGGGCAACGACGCAAGCCCCATGGCGGCGAATGTATCCATTATCAGGTTGACCCACAACATCTGGGTGACAGTCAGCGGCGACTCTGTGCCCATGAACGCTCCGAAAAGCACTATCAGACACGCCACCACATTGACCGTCAACTGGAAAAGCACAAATCTCTGTATATTCTTATAAAGCGACCGCCCCCACATGACGGCGCGGCCTATGCTGGCAAACGAGTTGTCGACAATGGTTATGTCGCTTGCCTCCTTGGCGACCGAAGTGCCGTCACCCATCGAAAGCCCTACCTGAGCGGTTTTCAGGGCCGGAGCGTCGTTGGTGCCGTCGCCGGTTACAGCCACGACCTCTCCGCGGCGTTGCAACGTCTCTACAAGGCGTTTTTTGTCTAAAGGACGGGCGCGGGCTATTATTTTCAAGCTGTCGATGCGGTCGTCAAGATCATCATCGCTGAGTGCGGCAAACTCAGGACCCGTTATGACCCCTCCGACATTTTCATCCGCGCCAAGCAAACCGATCTGACGCCCTATCTCGCTCGCCGTCCCTACGGTATCGCCTGTGACGATTTTGATGGCGATTCCCGCATCGACACACTCCTTGACCGCAGCGGGGACATCGGAGCGCACAGGGTCAGAGATAGCAACCACACCAAGCAGCGTCAGGCCGTCGGCTGTCACACGCCCGTCGGCAATCGGCGATTCTCCGTCCGAAAGCTCTTTATAGGCAAATCCGAGAGTGCGCATGGCTCTCGACTGATAGCCCGTCAATCTCTTGGCGACATCATCCTTTTTAACGCCTCCGTCGACGGTCGAGCAAAGCCCCATGACGATTTCAGGCGCACCCTTGACATACAGCCTCCTTCCACCTTCGGGACGGCTGATTACGGTAGCCATATATTTTCGCTCGGTCGAGAAAGGCAACGTCTCAGTCACCACAGCCGACACGCGCAATGCCCCGTAGTCGATTCCGGCGGCCTTCAGCCACAGCAGCAAAGCGCCCTCGGTCGGGTTACCCAATGCAACCGGCTTCGACGGGTCACTCATGTCGAGTTCGGCAGTCGAGTTGACAGCTATACCCTCCTCCACAAGTCGGCTTTCGGGATTATCGCCAAGCGTGCTACCCGGAAGCCCGAAGAAATCGGCTTCGGCAACCTGCATACGGTTCTGCGTCAGCGTCCCGGTCTTATCTGTACATATCACGGTCGCCGCGCCCATGGTCTCGCAGGCGTGCATCTTGCGCACAAGGTTGTTTGTTTTAAGCATACGCCTCATGCTGTAGGCGAGGCTGAGAGTTACAGCCATCGGCAACCCTTCGGGGACGGCCACCACTATCAACGCGACAGCTATCATCACTGTCTGCAACGCATATGAGATAAATTCAAGCCAGTCTGACACCCCACAATTCTCAACGAAATACATCACTATGCGGCCTACCACCACGAGCGATGCTATGGCATAGGTGATTCTTGTTATCAGTGTGCCGAGACGGTCAAGCTGCTCATTGAGCGGGGTCTTGATGCTGTTGTCAATCTGAGCCGCCTCAAACACTTTGCCGTTCTCGGTAGCGTCCCCTACGGCAAGCACCCGGGCCACCCCATGTCCCTCCATCACCTTTGTGCCGCGCATCACGCGGTCGGTTGGGAATGTCGCCTCGGGGTCGGCATCGGCCGGATCGGCCGATTTATGGCAAAGCGGCTCGCCGGTGAGCGTCGATTCATCGACACTTAACGATGTGGCGCTCATAAGCCCGGAGTCCGCGGGGACCTCCTCGCCGGCATCAAGCACCACTATATCGCCAACCACGACGTCGCGGCGAGGTATGGCGGTGATGATCCCCCCGTTGCGTATCACCTTGACAGGCTCATCGTCATTGACCTTGTTCAGTATGGAGAACTCCTTGTCGGCCCGCAACTCAAAATAAAATGACAGCCCGGTAGCAAGGATAATAGCTGCGAAAATACCGACAGGCTCAAAAAAGACACCTGCGCTCTGACCGTGTCCCCAGTATTCGTAGCACGAAATGCCGATTGAAAGCACCCCGGCCACAAGGAGTATCAATATCAGCGGGTCGCGGAATTTATCAATAAACAGTTTCCATAACGAGTCTTTAGCCGCTGGAGTCAACACATTACTCCCATATTTCGCCCGGCTTTCGGATACCTCCTTATCAGTCAGACCGATATATTTGTTTTCTACTTTCATTCTCTATATTTTAGGGCGTAAAATTACTCATTTAACCACTAACAGGCACCTATCGGTCGATTAAATTTTTATTAAGCATAACTAAACTTTAACCAACCATTGTTGTCATTATAGTTATAGTTATAACATTAATAACTCCGACATGATTAAACATTAAATAAATTCATCAAAAAAATGGAAATCTTCAAAAAAACATTGCCGGCTCTGCTCATCGCTGTCGGCATCGTGATTCTCGGATTGTGCATCAAAGCTGGTATCGACAACGTGGCCTACCGCGACCGTGAAGTGACAGTGAGAGGGCTCGCCGAACGCGAAGTCCAGGCCGACCTCGTCACCTGGCCCATCACCTACAGCCTTGCCGGTAACGACCTCGTGACCATCTACAATCAGATGAACGCCAACAACGACATCATCGTCAAATTCCTGACTTCCAACGGCATCAGCAACGATGAAATATCGGTGAACCCGCCCGACGCATACGACGCTGCGACAAATCGTTACCGCTCCGATTCCTTCTCCTACAACTACTCGATTAACTGCACGGTGACCGTGACCACCAAAAAGGTTGAAAAAGTGCGCCAGCTACTGAACCGCCAGGCCGAACTGATCAAAGAGGGAATCGCATTCTCCAACTCCTACATCAACTATCAGTTCACCGGGCTTAACTCAATCAAACCCGAAATGATAGCCGAGGCCACTAAAAACGCCCGTGCCGCAGCCGACCAGTTCGCAGCCGACAGTGAGAGCCATGTAGGAAAAATCAAGACCGCGTCACAGGGGCAATTCTCAATCGAGGACAGCGATTCAAGCACCCCGTTCATTAAAAAAGTACGAGTGGTATCCACTATCGTCTACTATCTCGAAGACTAATCCCTCCCCACCCTATAACACGACAATCCCCCGAATCTCAAAAAGGTCCGGGGGATTGTTGTATATGGAAAAACCGCTTTATTTACCGGCCGGGGCAGGGAGCTCGCCGCGTTTAGGCTCGGCGGGACGCAAAAGTCCGCGGTTGCGCAGCAATGCGTCGGGAGTGGGTTTCTGGCCGCGGAATTTGACGTAGAGCGTCATCGGGTCATCGCTTCCACCCATCTCAAGAATATTTTCTTTGAATGACTTGGCTGTAGCCGGGTCAAAAATACCCTTCTCCTTAAACAACTCGAAGCCGTCGGCATCAAGCACCTCAGCCCACAGGTAGGTATAGTAGCCCGAAGCATAGCCGTCACTGCCGAATATATGTTTAAAATAAGGCGAGCGATAGCGGTAGGCGATTTGAGCCGGTTTGCCCAATTTCTCAGCGACCTGCGCCTCAAACGCGTCGACATCCACATCGCCATCAGGGTTAAGCGCACCCCAGTTAAGGTCAAGCAACGCCGCACCGACAAGTTCTGTGGTCATGAACCCCTGATTGTGGGTCGACGCAGCTTGCAGTTTTGTAATCAACGAGTCGGGAATAACCTCGCCAGTCTTGTAGTGGTGGGCATACTCCTTGAGAAGTTCAGGTTCGAGAGCCCAGTGTTCATGAATCTGCGAGGGCAGCTCCACGAAGTCGCGGTCTACGTTTGTACCCGCCTGACTGCGTAGCTTGGCGCGGGTGAGCATTCCGTGCAGACCGTGGCCAAACTCATGGAACATCGTGGTCACCTCATCGAGCGAGAGCAACGAGGGTGCGTCGGCGGTGGGCTTCGGGAAATTGCCGACATTATACACAATCGGACGCTCCGACACCCCGTCGGGACGCTCATAAGACTCCTTGAACACAAACATCCACGCACCCTGACGCTTTGACGGACGGGTGAAATAGTCGGTCATGAACACCGAAACGTGCTTCCCGTCAGCATCTTTCACATCATAGACCTTGACATCGGGATGATATTTGGGAGCGTCGGGCATCTCCTCGAAGGTGAGACCATAGAGGCGGTTAGCCATAGTGAAAATACCTTTGAGGACGCTATCGACGGCGAAGTACTCGCTAACCTCGTCGGGATTGATATTATACTTGTTTTTGCGCACTTTCTCAGCGTAGTAGTAATAATCCCACGGGGCGATTTCAAAGTTTCCACCCTCAGCGTTGACCACCGCCTGCATCTCGGCGACCTCCTCACCAACGCGGGCTACAGCCGGTTTCCAGATTTGCATCAACAGATTTTCAGCCGCCTCGGGAGTCTTGGCCATCACATTCTCGGTCATGTAAGCCGCATAGGTCGGATACCCAAGTAATTTGGCTTTTTGGGCGCGAGTCTTGACAATCTCATTGATGACGGGGTAATTGTTATACTCACCTTTTGATGCGAGAGTGGTGTACCCTTCATACATCTGACGGCGCAAATCGCGGTCTGAGGCATATTGCAGCACCGCTAAACGGCTCGGTGCGTGGAGCGTGAACACCCACTTGCCGGCCTTGCCGCGCGAAGCGGCCTCCTCGGCAGCGGCGGCTATAGTCGTCGCCGGCAACCCCGCCAGGCACGCTTTGTCGTCAACGGTAATCTCAAATGCGTTGGTAGCGTTGAGCAGGTTGCGGTTAAATTTGAAATAAAGGTCGGTCAATTTGGTGTTGAGAGCTTTAAGCTGCTCCTTCTCGGCTGAGGGAAGAAGCGCGCCGTTGCGGGTGAACGACCTATAGCTCTCCTCGATGGCGCGGCGACGCGAAGTGTCGTATCCCGCTTTGTCGCGTTCGTCATAAAGTTTCTTGACACGCTGGAAAAGGGCGTCGTTCATCGCTATTTCATCAGCGTTCTGCGACACCATGGGGTTGAACACCTCGGCGATAGCTACAATCTCGGGCGACGAATTAGCCTCCTCAAGCGCGCTGAACAAGAGCACTACCTTCTGAACAGGATCGTTTGACGCCTCAAGCGCGAGGATGGTGTTGTCAAACGTCGGTGCTGCCGGATTGTCTACGATAGCCTTCACGGCGGCTTGCTGCGACGCTATCGCCGCCTTCAGTGCCGGCAGATAGTCGTCAGACTTGATTTGGTCAAACGGAGGGATGCCATAAGGCGTCGTGTATTCGGCCAAAATCGGATTGTCTTGGGTTTTCTGAGCCATGGAAGTTGATGGAATCGCCGCCAGACAAGCACCGACGGCCAATGTTAACAGATTAATTTTCATGGGCATTATTTTTTTGATTCATAATTTTATTAATTGCTCGTGCGGTTTGGAAAAGCCATCCTCGACGGAGCTTTCTGCCGCTCTTTCCACATGAACTGAGCCATCAGCGGATAATGGTCTGACGTGCGTATGTCGCCGCGTTTAATCCACACTGGGTCAAGATCGCCGCTGTAAAGTATGTGGTCTATACGGAAATAGAAACGATTGGCATAGTAAGTAATCGACGGCCCGAAACCGACCTCGGTAAAAGCGTTTTCGAGATTGTCGCCGCAAATGGTGCGTATGGCGTAACAGTCGGGGATATCGTTGAAATCCCCGCACACTATTATGTTCTCACCGCCGACGCGGTTTATGTTGTCGCGGAGGTTGCGCGCCTGCTGCGCTCTCGCGCGGAACGCCACCGACAGTTTGCCGAGAAGCTGATGCCGCACCTTGTCAAAATCAGCCACAGCGTTGAGATGGGTCAACGCCTTGAACAGCTCCTTGTCATCGGCCGACAGCCCGATAGAAGTCATATGTACCTCAAAAATCGTGAGTCGCCGCCATTTGACATACACCCTATAGGCAGCCAGACGACCCTCGAAACTCGACGGAACCTGAAGCTCCACCTTGTGGAACGGCCATTTCGACAGGATGCTGTTACCTCCGTCATCGATATGAATGTATGGGTAACGCTCCTTAATCGAATCGACTTGCGCCTTATAGACGTGCGCCCACGGCATATCGCATAGATACTCACACTCGACTAAACACGCTATGTCAGGGTCGGCTTTAAGTATATAGGTCAACGTCGCATTGGTGGAATCGGAAGGATACTCCTCCTTATAATTTCTGAAATTCAACACATTGTACGACATGAGAGTGAAGCCGCGCTCCTCCTCTTCCTCAGGCGTCGGATGTCGGTGTACGATGTTCAACGGGCAAAATTCCCACATCGGCCCGATTGTCGCCAACAGAGCCACACCAAGCGGAATCATGCACCAACGGTCAATCCAATAAGAAATCACCAACGCTATGAGCGTCAGGAGTGCAAGCATGGGGAAAGCCATCGCCGCGAACGCCCCCGACGTGGTGACATCGGGATTGACCATACCGCCAAACCCGCCGTAGACGGTTATAGCGGCGAGTGCCACCGTCATCGTCCACCAGATAACCCTGAATATCTTATTTTTGACAGTTTTCATAATCTTATGTTATTTCATGCGGCTCGACGCCTCAAACAGGCGTCTCTTTTCCTCAGTGGTCAGCGAGGCATAACCGCTTTTCTTGATTTTGTCGAGAATCGGGTCGATGTCGTCCATAGAAGCCGTGGCGGTTTTCGCCGTCTGTTCACGGCGGTCCGATGCCTTGTAATGGTAGCGTTTAGCCTGAGGTTGCCGCTTCCGGCACCCACCGATTGAACAGATTGAGTCGAGAAGGCGGTTAAACGGTTTAGCCAAATCATGTCCGCGGCGGAAAGCCACTCCATAAATCGCTCCCATGGCCACCCCGCCAAGATGAGCGGCGTGCCCACCGGCATTATTGCCGGTCAAACCTAAAGCAAACAGTACCACCGTAACGACGGCCAGCCATTTGAGTTTGACCTCACCGAAAAACAGCAACGACACCGGCACATCCGGCGTGATAACGGCGGTGGCGATGACTATGGCCATTATAGCCGCCGAGGCGCCTATCAGCCCCCCTCCCCCAATCCATGGAGAAATAAGGCAAAACTCGATATATAGCGCAGCTCCCGCCACGCCGCCGTAAATATAAAGGGCAAACAGTTGCTTCGGTGTGGCTATCGAAATGAACATCCGTCCGAACCAGTAGAGCCACAGCATATTGAACAGCACATGAAACACATCGTAATGGCAGAACATATAGCTGACTATTGTCCACGGTTCGCGCAACGCCCCCGAGAGCACAGGCGGCACCATCACCCATCGCAACACCTCGTCGATATTGGCATGGGTAAACATCAGCACGATAGCCACCGCCCTGATAAGCAAAAATATAGCCACATTGACGGCGATGAGGCGCAACACCATATCGGCTGCCATCCACTTCGACTTTATCCAATCAATAGAAGTTGCCATGAATAGTGCCTTTCTTCTTCCAGTAGAGTATCATCACAAGCCCTACGAGCATACCGCCGAGATGGGCCACATGGGCCACATTGTCACCCGGGTTGTTGCTTACGGCCTGCAATAGTTCGATAACAGCATAGCCGATCACCACCCATTTGGCCTTGACCGGGACAGGGATAAACATGATGTAAAGCGGCAAATTCGGGAAAATCATGGCGAAAGCGAGCAATATGCCATAGACTGCACCCGAAGCACCGATTACAGGGGTATTTATCAAGGCCGCGAGCTTGAACGACGCAGGTTCTCCCATATAATACTGGCCGTGCTCGGCTGCGGTCACCATAGAGTCGGGCAACACCGAGGCATAGTGATTGACCATTATGGCGAATACACCCTCCTGAATCAGTGCGGCGCCGAGGCCACAGGCCACATAGTAGAACAGGAACCGCGACTGCCCCAGCACCCGCTCCAATGTCATGCCAAACATGAACAAAGCGAACATATTGAAAAACAGATGCCAGAAATCAAAATGCAGGAACATATAGGTCAGCAACTGCACCGGGTTAAACTGCGAGCTGGTGAAATAGTATAACGCTCCATAACGTTCAAAGACGCCCCTTATGTCGGGGGAGATGAAAGCGGCGAGCCACACAATCGCATTCACGATTATCAGGTGCTTGGTGACAGGCGGCATCGCGGCAAAGCTGAAATTTCTCATCTATAATACACAATTAGAATGGCAAATTTACTAATTTTTACTCACTAACCCATAAGTCAACCCGCTCCCCGGTCAAAAATTATCTTACTTTATCATTAACGCATTGGCTGCGCAAAAAAACGACGGGGGTCGCTGCCGGTAACGGCGCGACCCCCTCTAAGCATATCAGTTATGCAAAAGTTACTCAAACTCAACAAGAACCGCATCAGTGCCTACCACATCATCGGGCTTCACGAAGATACGTTTCACTGTCTCATCTTTCTCGGCTGTGACATCGTTTTCCATCTTCATAGCCTCATAGACGAGCAATATGTCACCCTTCTTGACTTTGTCGCCCGGTTTCACCTTGACCGAGATAATGCGTCCTCCCATCGGGGCCTTGAGCGTCTCCCCCGTGATAGGTTCGTCGGCAGCCTTCTCCTCAGCCACCTCCGCGGTTGCCAGGCCATCGGCAGCGGTCTTGGCCTTATACTCCTCCTGACGGCGACGGCGCAAGAAACCGTTGGCCACGCTTGGCAGTAGTTCAAGCAGCAGATATTCCTCATCGTTCGAGGCGAGCTTGACCCCTCCAAAATCGGGCAATTCGGGATTCTCGGGCTTACGGTAAGAGCTTACGTCATAGGGATGCTCGACTGGACTGCCGGTGATTTTAGCGCGGAACTCAGGATCCACCGCAACGGGGGTATGGCCATACTCACCCTTGACAAGCGAGATAAACTGGTTTGAAGGATTGGAATAGTCAGGGTTCCCCTTCTTGCGGTCAAGAGCCACACTCACCGCCTGAGAGCCTACAATCTGACTCGTCGGAGTGACAAGCGGCACAAGGCCGGCATCGCGGCGCACCTTGGGAATCAAGCGCATGGCGTCGTCGAGTAAATCCTCTGCGCCAAGCGATTTGAGTTGGGCTACCATATTGGAATACATACCTCCGGGAACCTCTGCGTCCTTGACAAGCAAATTGGGCTTCGGGAAACCGAAATAATCCTCTATGGCATGGCAGGCATCAAGCAAAGCCGCCTCATTGAGAGCCTTGGCGGCAGCGATAGCGCGGTCAAACTGTGCATCGACTTCGGCGGGAAGCTGATCGGTGAGCGGGTCAAACTTACGCGGGAACTTCTTGGTGAGGTCATACGCGTCAAGCTCGCGACGCACACCCTCAAGTTCATTGCGAATCAAACCGACTGCCTCCATGTTGACCTCAACCTCAACGCCGAGTTTCTTGCAGAACAGATAGACAAGTTCTATAGCGGGAGCTGCCGAGCCACCGCCGAAATACCATATGTTGGTGTCAAGTATATCAACGCCGTTGATTATGGCCATGAGGGCCGAAGCGAGGCCATAGCCCGGTGTACAGTGCGTGTGGAAATCTACAGGAACCTTCAATGCCGCTTTTAGTTTGGATATGATGGCGGCGGCGCGTAACGGGTTCACAAGCCCGGCCATATCTTTAAGTGTGATAATCTTGGCACCGAGTGACTCCATCTCCTTGGCCTTGCCGACGAAATAATCATCGGTGAATATCTTTTCAGGAGCATCCTCCTTCTTGCCAAACAATTTGCTGAAGAATCCCTTCTGCGCTTTTGGCTCCTCTTTGGGATCCACTGTATAGCACACCGCACCGTCCGCGATTCCCCCAAGCTCATTGATGAGCTTGATTGATTCCTTGACATTGTCTATATCGTTAAGTGCGTCGAAAATTCTCATTACATTGAGACCGTTTTTAATAGCCTCCTTGTAAAAACCCTTCAACACCGTGTCGGGATAAGGCACATAGCCAAACAGGTTGCGGCCGCGCGACAATGCCGACAGCAACGAACGCCCCTTCATGGCCTTGCTGACAGAGCGCAAACGGTCCCATGGAGACTCGTCAAGATAACGCATAACTGAGTCAGGCACTGCCCCGCCCCACACTTCCATGATGTAGAAACCGGCATTCTCATAAAACGGGAGAAGGTGATCAATCTGTTTTTGGCTCATGCGTGTCGCAAACAGCGACTGCTGTCCATCGCGTAGGGTTAGGTCGCGAATCTTTAATTTTCTTGATTCCATCGTGTTATATAAAATAGGGCATTAGTGTCCACTAAAAAATCATAGAAGTTCTTTGAAATAATTGAAATTCAATTTGTTATAAGTGTTTTGTGAGTC
>CANQQE010000019.1 GCA_947625935.1 uncultured Muribaculaceae bacterium
CTTCTTATTTATTCTGCACTTTTTTGTTTGGAGTATGATGTTCGCCCCGCTTCTTTAAAGGGTTGTGAAGCTCGTATCTATCAGAATGATGATGTACGAATTGAGTCATTTGATGCTACTGATATTGTTCCGGTGATGGACAAGATCGTTTGGTTTGACAACCTTATTACAGAATTCAAGGAGGGCGAACATAATGGGTACTGACAATTATATTTATCATTCTGGTGTGGGGCATGACGGGAATCCTCCTGGTCGTGGATCCGGTCGATATGCTTGGGGATCTGGCGAGAATCCTAATCAGCATAATCATGATCTTCTTACAGAAGTAAAAAAGTTGCGAGATCAGGGATTTACTCAGTCTGAGATTGCTAGAGCTTTGCTTGGCCAGAAAGGTGTCAACAAGCAGACCGGTGAGCCGATTTGGTGTAATTCGACGGATCTTCGTGCTGCGATATCAATAGCAAACACCGATCAGAGAAAGGCTCTTCGTGCTCAGGCTTTGAAACTTTACGATGAATGCCATGGTAATGTTTCCGAGGTCGCTCGTCGTATGGGAAAGAATGAGAGTTCCGTTCGTTCTTTACTTAAAGATTCTATTAATAAGCGTCAGGGTCGTTATGAGAAGACTGCTGAATTTCTTAAGCAGAAAATAGATGAGCAAGGTGTTATTGATATTTCATCTGGTGTTGAGTCTATCATGGGTCTTCCTGCTCATGTAAAAGACGTGGCCGTTGCGATGCTCGTGCAAGAGGGTTACGTCAAAACTTGGGTTCAATTAGACCAGCAGTTTGGTCAGGGTAACAAGACCACTATGAAGGTTCTTGCTCGTAAACCGCAAGAAGGCGAAACGGATAAGGACGTTCGTAGTTGGGTTCAGCATCATAAATATGAAGTTGGCTCAATAGTAGAGTTTACCCCAGACGAAAGTAAAACATTTTGGACACCCGAATTTCCAGCTATGCTTGACCCCAAACGAGTAAAAATCCGTTATGCTGAAGATGGTGGAAAAGATAAAGACGGTGTTATAGAACTTCGTCGAGGAGTAGAAGATATTTCTCTTGACGGGTCTCAATATGCTCAGGTTCGAATTGGTGTTAATGGAACTCATTATCTAAAAGGCATGGCCATGTATGGTGAAGATTCCGATTTTCCAAAAGGAATCGATGTTATATTTAATACTAATAAGCATGCTGGAACACCTATGCTTGGTGAGGGCGATAACACTGTATTGAAGCATCTGAAGACAAATGATAAAGGAGAAGTTGACCGAGATAATCCGTTTGGCGCATTAATTAAAAGTCCAAAAGAAGTAGATGGTATTCTTATGGCTGGCGGCCAGCGTCATTATATTGATAAGGATGGAAAAGAAAAGCTTTCCCCAATTAATAAGCTTCGTGATGAAGGAGACTGGGATTCTTGGTCTCGGACACTTTCTTCTCAGTTTCTGTCTAAGCAGCCTTTGAAGTTGATACATCAGCAGATTGATATTTCTGTTAAGGATAAGAAAGCAGAGCTAGACGAGATTATGTCTTTGACGAATCCCGTTATCAAGAAGAAGATGCTTGAAGATTTTGCAGAACAAACTGACTCCTCGGCTGCTAGGTTGAGCACCAAGGGTTTTAAAGGACAGGCATTTCAGGTTTTGTTGCCGCTTCCTGATATTTCAGTAAATGAGATTTACGCGCCGATGTATAAAGACGGTGATACGGTTGCTTTAATACGATATCCTCATGGCGGAACATTTGAGATACCGGTTCTTACCGTTAATAACAAATCAGAGTCTGGTAAAAATAGAATAACAAGCAACGCCAAAGATGCGGTCGGTATAAATCCAAAGACAGCAGCCCAATTGTCCGGAGCTGATTTTGATGGTGACACTGCAGCTGTCATACCATTAAAGTCAAATAATCTTTCGGTTGCTCATAAGAAATATTTTGATGAGCTCGCAATGTTCGATCCTAAAGAATTATATTCTTTGCCTGAGGGAACGCCGAAGATTAAAGATCGTACCAAACAGAAATTGATGGGTGAAGTAACGAATTTAATAACGGATATGACTGTTGGTGGTGCTACTGCGCCAGAGATTGTTCGAGCAGTTAAACATTCAATGGTTGTCATCGATGCACAGAAGCACAATCTTGATTATAAGCAAAGCGCCATCGATAATAATATTGCTGACCTGAAACGAAAGTATCAGGGAACCAATTCGAAAGGACAGCCTGGCGGAGCCTCCACGATTCTTTCCCAAGCTCATGCTACTACTCGTGTTAATCAACGTAAAGAGCTTACTGATACAAAAAAGATGACCCCTGAGCAACTCGTTGCTTGGAATCGTGGTGAGATCGTCTATGTCGAGACTGGGAAGATGAAGCAAAAGATGGTCGCTGATCCGAGAACCATGACGGATGAGGAGCGGGCTACTTTTAGATCCGGAAACAAAGTTTATCGGCGAGTAGAAGAGAATGGGAAGACAAAGCGTAAGCTTGTTGCTGATCCTACAGGGATGACCCAGGAGGAATGGGATCGTTTTAATGCTGGTAAGAAAGTATACCGGCAGTCAAATGAGAAGGTACAGGAGCAAGTTCATAGAATGGATGTCGTTGATGACGCTATGAAGCTCGTACATGATCCCAACAACCCTAAAGAGGTAGCCTATGCTAAATATGCAAACACCCTTAAAGATTTGGCAAACCAGGCTCGTAAAACTGCTCGTTCTATAAAGCCGACGCCTATAAATCAAGAAGCTCGGCGTACGTATGCGGAAGAGGTAGCCTCTCTTACAGAGAAGGTACGCCAGGCAAAAATGAACTCTCCTCGTGAGAGAAAAGCACAGGCCCTGGCTGGAGCAATGGTGGCAGAGAAGTTTGCAGCAGACCCCAGTATGGACTTCGAGCACCGTCAACGAGAAAGAGCCCGGTCTCTGATCGTTGCTAGGGCTGCCGTAGGGGCTAAAAAGGACCCTGTCATTATTACAGACAGGGAGTGGGAGGCTATTCAAGCAAACGCCGTTTCTACATCACTACTACAGCAGATTCTTAGTAATACAGATCAGGATGGGTTTAAACAGCGTGCTACACCTCATAATAAAAGCGCTCTTTCTCCTGCATTCCAGGATCTTGCTAGAAGTATGGCTTCTTCTGGGCACTACACAAATGCAGACATTGCTGAACGATGTGGTGTTTCTGCTTCCGCGATTGCACAATTTCTTAATCAAGAAGGAATTGAAGTTGAAAGGAGTTGAGATTTGTTTTGGATGAAGATGTAATGCTTACAACATACGACAATTCGTTCAATCCTTTCGAGAACTTTAATGCTTGGTGGAAAGAAGATCTTCGTTTGGGTCATGATTGCTGTGGAACTCTTGCAAGAATGGTAAGTACGAGTATGCTAGCGACTGATAGTACGAACGATTCTGAAATTCTTGATGCGATTAACGAAATAGTTGATGCAGAGCCTCTGATTTATAGAAAAGTTACGAAAAATGACTTTAAATAGTGTGTTTTTCTAGCTTTCAAGGGGCACAGGGGATATAAAATATAATTTTATAGGGGGAGGGGGTCTATTATATTTGCCCCCACCCCCTGCATCGCCGCCCTCTTCAAAAATTCCCCAGGGGTAAAATTTGGTTTTTGCTTTGGAACACTTTTTACAAGAACGCTAGGGGGTTCCTCCATTAGATAGTCCGGCTTCCCCGATCAAGTCTCCTGCCTTCTCCTTTCATGACAACCGAGTTGTTTTTCTGTCTTTTTCTCCTCGGTTAAAGTGGATCAAAAGCCCATTCGTTCTCCTAGCGTTCTTGTGAAAAGTGTTCCTGATATTTGTGGAAAGGGAGCATGTCTATGGAAGAAGACTGTAAGAAGCGTGCTCCCAGACGAGCACCCGGGCTTGCTCGTACTCCTGAGCTGCAAGAAAATCAGATGATAGGTCTTGCAATGCAACTTGCTAGGAAAAAATTGGAGGATGGGACGGCCTCATCGCAGATGATCGTTCACTTTCTTCAACTTGGAACGGAAAAAGCAAGACTTGAACGAGTTAAGCTTGCTTCTGAGGCACAGCTTGCCGAAGCAAAAGCCGAAGCTATGCGTGCAATGCAGACATCTGAACAGGTTACGAACGATGCACTTGCTGCTTTTCGTCGTTATCGTGGAACAGACTTCGTTCCCGAGGATGAAGCAGATGACTATGTTCTTTACGATGATTAAAACATATTCCGAATTAATTAGACTTCCAACTTTTCAAGAGCGCTTTGACTATCTTCGACTCGGAGGGAGAGTTGGAGAGTCAACTTTCGGCGGTCGAAGAGAATTGAATCAATTGTTATACCGATCCGACAAATGGAAGAAAACTCGACGGGAGATAATGGAGCGAGATGAGAGTCAAGGTTACACTTGTGATCTTGCCTTTCCAGATCATCCAATATTTTCTCGAGTTTGTATTCATCATATCAACCCCATCACTGTCGCTGACGTTCTCCATGAGAGGTCGTTAGTCTTCGATCCTGACAATCTTGTAAGTGTCGCTTTCCAGACTCACGAAGCCGTACACTATGGCGATTACAATTTGATCATGCAAGATTATCAGCCACGTCGTCCGAACGACACGTGTTTGTGGAGGTGATGCCCTATGTTTAAAACAACGGTTAGCTCCCCGACCGAATCGGGTTGCGCGGGATTGTCGAAACCCGTGAGGAGAAAGGGCATCGTGCTCTATACTAATTCCATACTCGATTTGGTGAAAGGAACCGAAGTCGAGATTCTTGAGGAAGCTGAGAAGTTCTATACAGTTCGGTCTTTGGCAGAATTGTGGAAGGTCCGATACCCAGCGAAAGAAATGATCCAGGAGGTGGCTTGGGATGCCCGATGAAAGAGCGAAGCTTGTCGACCCGACGAAGATACTTTCCTTGGTTCGTCACAAAATCGGAGCCAACGATGAAATTCATGACTTCGATGAAGATCTCATTATGGAGATCAACACCGCCCTGAACATTCTTACTCAGCTTGGTGTCGGCCCCACCAAGGGCTTTTCTATTTCTGGCGAGGATGAAACTTGGGATCAATTTCTTCCTGCCGACGATCCTCGCTATAACATGGTAAAGACGTATCTCTCAGCACGAGCTCGGTTGAAGTTCGATCCGCCTCAAGGATCCTATCTTATTGACGCACTGAAAGAGGATATCGCAGAACTTGAATTTCGTCTTTCTGTTCAGAATAATGTAACCTTCCCAATAGAATAGTGGGGCGACTTAAATGCTTTCAAACACAGTAACACCAAAATATTATGGACAATTTCGTGACGCCGTGTTGCGCGGCGAGTTCCCGATTTGTGAGACGATCAGTCTCGAAATGAACCGAATTGATAAGTTGATTGAGGACCCTCGATTTTATTATGACGACAAAGCTGTCGAAGGTTGGATTGCATTTTGTGAAAATGAGCTCACGCTTACCGATGGCGGAGACCTTTATCTTCTTGATACGTTCAAACTTTGGGCGGAAGAAGTTTATGGCTGGTATTACTTCATTGAACGAAGTGTTTTTGAGCCAGGTAAACACGGCCAGCCCGGCCATTATGTGAAGCGTGTGATCAAAAAGCGTCTTACGCAAAAGCAGTATTTGATCGTTGCTCGAGGTTCGGCGAAAACTGTTTACGGTATGGCACATCAAGCATATGGACTGGTGATGGACACTTCTACGACACACCAGGTTACGACCGCCCCGACGATGAAGCAGGCGGAAGAAATGCTCTCCCCGTTTAGAACAGCGATTACCCGAGCTCGAGGTCCGTTGTTTAAGTTTTTGACAGACGGTTCCATTTACAGTACGAAGGGCGATCGATTTAATCGTCAGAAACTCGTCTCTACGAAAAAGGGAATTGAGAATTTTATGACAGGTTCTCTCCTTGAGGTTCGTCCTATGAATATTGCTAAGCTTCAAGGCTTGCAGAATAAATATTCGACTGTGGATGAGTGGCTTTCCGGAGATATTCGAGAAGATCCAATTGGAGCACTTGAACAGGGAGCATCCAAACTCGATAATTATTTGATCATAGCGATGAGTTCTGAGGGTACTGTTCGTGCCGGTGCCGGCGATACGATTAAGATGGAACTTATGGACATCTTAAAGGGCGACTACTACAACCCGCATGTTTCCATCTGGTGGTATAAGCTCGATGATGTTAAAGAAGTATCCAATCCTGAAATGTGGGTTAAGGCCGCACCAAATCTCGGAAAGACCGTGACTTATGAGACTTATCAACAGGATGTTGAACGTGCAGAAAATGCGCCGGCTGCTAGAAACGACATTCTTGCTAAGCGTTTTGGCATCCCCATGGAAGGCTATACGTATTATTTTACGTATGAGGAAACGCTTCCGTTTGAGCGAAAGCAATCTTATCAAGGAATGGCATGCGCTCTTGGAGCAGACTTGTCGCAAGGCGATGATTTCTGCGCATTTACTTTTTTGTTTCCTCTTCGTCGTGGAGAATTCGGAATCAAGACCCGATCTTACATTACTTCTCGAACATTTGAGCGTCTTCCAGTTGCCATGCATATGAAGTATGAGGATTTCATCAAAGAGGGAAGCCTTATTGTTATGGACGGAACGGTTCTTGACATGCATTCCGTTTATGAAGATCTCGAAGGCATGATTGAAGAATTCGATTACGATGTTCGTTGCCTTGGATACGACCCGTATAATGCTACCGAATTTCTGCAGGATTGGATTATGCGAAATGGTGAGTATGGTGTCGAGAAAGTGATTCAGGGGTTCAAGACGGAATCCGTTCCCCTTGGCGAACTGAAGAAGCTTTCTGAGGATCAGCTTCTGATTTTTGACGAGTTGCTTATGTCATTTGCAATGGGAAACTGTGTCGTTCTTGAGGATACAAATGGAAATCGGAAGCTTTATAAGAAGCGCCACGAGGAGAAGATCGATAATGTGGCAGCTCTTGTGGACGCTTACGTTGCATATAAGCGAATGAAAGAAGACTTTGATTGAGGAGGGTGAAGGTTTCAAAATGGACAATAAATTCTTAGAACTCTCCGAAGTTCTAGCCTCTTTGGACCCCGAGTACCTCGAGCATCATGGTATTAAAGGTCAAAAGTGGGGCGTAAGACGTTATCAGAATGAAGATGGATCTCTTACTTCTGCTGGGAAGAAACGTGCTTCTAGTCGTGTTAGCAAAATGAGTGATGCTGAGCTTCAGAGTCGGACGAATCGCCTCCGGCTTGAGAATCAGTATCGAGATCAAAAGGCGTACGCGAACAAAGGTCGTCGTTTTTTGAATCAAGCATCTAAGGATTTAAAAACTACATTAGCTATAAGTGCTACAATTACTAGTCTAAGCATCCTCGGAAAAAAGGCCTTAGATAATTATCCCTGGATTCTTGACACAATTTTAGATGTTACAAAAAAACATTGAATGAGAGGGGGTTATTTTTTGGATTACCCTCTATATTATCTTGCCCATCATGGAATTAAGGGTCAGAAATGGGGCATTCGAAGGTATCAAAACGAAGATGGATCTCTTACTCCCGCGGGACAGCGACGTCTCGAGAAGAAAGACGCAAAATGGGCAAAAAAGAATTATGAAAAAGGCATATAAGATTACGTATAAGCAAGTTCGAAAGTCAATGCAGAAAGCAGATAAGGATATACGTAGTCAAATGCCTGTGAGAAATGCAGACGGCTCTTTTTCTCGGACATATATGAATGCGTTTAATCGTCAGCTTGCGGATCTTATGAACCAAGCTCCTAGTTCTCTTCGTTCCCCCTCTGGTCGAGTTGTTCGATGGGTGGCTAAGCGAGGCGAAATTGGCGTTCAAATGGCGCTTGCCAGTTCAGATTACGACATGTCTCAGGTCAGAAGTGGCGTTTGGGCTGGCGGTCGCGTCGGGTACAGTAGACGACAAATTAAATCTATATGATAAGGAGGTATACCGTGTATGGCTAATTTCGCAGAGCGTTTTAAACGTTCCTGGAATGTCTTCATGGGTAGGGATCAGACCTACAGCTATGATGGGCCGGGGTTCGGTATGCGCCCTGATCGAATGCAATTTCGATCTTACAACGCAAAATCTGTAATTGCATCTATTTACAATCGGATTGCTGTGGATGTTGCATCTGTTACATTTAACCATGTTCGGATGAATGAAGATGACGAGAATATGGAATCAATTATTAAAGATTCTTTAAATGAAGTTCTTACATTGTCTCCGAACAAGGATCAGACCGCTATTGAGTTCTTTATTGACGCGGTTCAAACGATGTTCGACGAAGGGACCATCGCCGTTGTTCCGATCGACTATGATAGTACGACCCCGGATTTGTCAAAAACAGATTCATTCACGATTAATAGCGTTCGAATCGGTCGAATCACGCAGTGGTTCCCATCTTATGTGAGAGTGGATGTCTATGACGATAATAGCGGCTATCGGCGAGAGATCACAGTTCCGAAAAAGAGCACTGCAATAATTGAGAATCCGTTTTATTCGATCATGAACGAACCGAACTCTCAGTTGCAGCGACTTCTTCGTGTTCTGAATCAGATTGATCGAACGAATGAGCAGAACAGTTCTGGTAAACTGGATTTGATTCTTCAGCTTCCGTATTCGATCAAGAGTTCTGCTCGTAAAATCGAAGCCGAGAATCGTCGAAAAGACATTGAGCAGCAATTGATGGGCGCTCAATACGGAATTGCATACGTTGACGGAACTGAACGGATCACACAGCTGAACCGAGCTGTAGAGAATAACCTTTGGACGCAGGCGAAGGATTTGCAGGCCGATTTGTATAATCAGCTTGGCCTTACAAAAGAAATTTTTGAGGGTACAGCGAACGAAGCGGCTATGTTGAACTATCAATCTCGTACTATTGAGCCCATTGCGTCAGCATTTGCGATGGAATTTAATCGTAAGTGGCTTTCTAAAACAGCTCGTACACAGCATCAGGCGATCCGCTATTACAAGGATCCGTTTAAACTTGTTCCTGTTGGGCAAATTGCTGATATTGCTGATAAGTTTACAAGAAACGAGATTCTCTCCTCGAACGAGCTTCGTTCTATTATTGGGCGTAAGCCGTCGAACGATCCGAAGGCGGATCAACTTATTAACTCTAACCTCAATCAAGCTAAAGAACCCGGCATGACGTCTCCCGTTCCGTCCGGTAGTGTTTCCGATCTTTCCGGAAATTCGTCTGAGATGATGGACTCCTCTAGAATTCAAAATGCCCAGGCTTGGCTAAACCAGATAGGGACCCAGAGCGTGGATAGCGTGGAGAATGGAGAAGAGAGTGCAAAGCTCGACCACTCCGAACAGTTGGATGGCATCGTTGCTGATCTTTTAGATAGTGTAGAGAAAGAAATCGATTCTATTATCTCCGATTATTTGTCTGGCGGTGGTGAAGAAAATGACGAAAATGCAGAATGAGTTGATGCATTATGCGTCGAAGTATTACGACCCGGTTAAAGTGCATGAGTATTATTTAAAGACTCGTGAACTGAAAGGTCGGAGATCGTCAGCGAATCTTAGCGAGAAAGGAAAAGAACTTTGGACGTACACTAAGAAGCAGATATCTGAGGAAAAGAAAGCCGAAACAAAAGCCGAACAAGAAAAAAGAGACGCTAAGATCGAGACCCTTCGATCCGATGCGAAACAGACTCGGGAAAATATTTCTAACAATTTAAAGCGGCTTAGAGACGCGTTGTCCGCCTCTTCACAGAGTCAAAAAGATGCTGCGACTAGACGGATCGAATCTCAAATTAAAGCTCTTCAGAATCAAACAATGTTGAAGACTGTGAAAGCGCAGAAGATTGCTAATTTAAGAGCTCAGTTGTCCGCTGAGAAAGGCAGAATAACCGAGAGTATGAAAGCTGAGAAAGCAAAAGCGTCTTCTGACGCTTCAACAGAACGAGAAGCATTGGCTACAAATTTGAAGGCTGCTGTTACAGCTGCTAGAGACGCGTATAAGGCCGCTAAAGAAAATATGAAGCAGAAATACGAGAATCTTTATCAGTCTGAGTACGACAAGATACGCAAATCTTATCATAAGTAAGTGGGAGGGATCTATTTTGGCAGGTAAGAATGGAACGCCCGATTTTGGCGGTTGGGCCACTCGAAATAATCTTGAGTGCAGTGATGGCCGAGTCATTTGTCGGGACGCATTCGCTGTTCAGGATGGCGCTCGGGTTCCTCTGGTTTGGAATCATGAGCATAATGATCCGTCTAGCGTTCTTGGCCATGCGATTCTGCATAACCGGGACGAAGGTGTTTGGGCGGATTGCTATTTTAATGACGGCGAAAAGGCCGACGCGGCTAAGCGTGCGGTTCAGCATGGTGATGTTGATTCTATGAGCATTTGGGCGAATAAGCTTAAGCAGGACGGCCGGCGTGTTCTTCACGGAATGATTCGTGAGGTGAGCCTCGTTCTCGCCGGAGCGAATCCTGGTGCTCTGATCGAGTCTGTTGCTGCGCACGGCTATGCGCTCCTCGACGATGAGGACGAGGGCATTATCTACACCGGCGAGAATTTCGAGCTCTATCACGCTGATGACAAAGCCCAGGAGAAAGCTTCTGAGAAGTCTTCAGATGAGAAGAAGGAAGAACCCGCCGCAAAGAAAGATGAAGCTGACGATGAAGACGGGGACGAGACGGTTCAGGATGTCTTGGACACTCTAAATCCGAAGCAGAAGAGGGTCGTGAATGCTGTCATCGGCATGGCCCTTGAGAGTGCCGCTGCTGGCGGCACCGAGACCGGTGACGAAGATAATACTGATAATGAGGAGGAAGAGAAAATGTCTCATAATGCGTTTGAGACCAACAATGGCGCTGCTCAGGAGGGTGCCGGTGATGTCGTTCTGTCCCATTCTGATGTGACCGACATCATGAAGAGCGCTAAGACCTATGGTTCCCTGAGGGAGAGTTGGAATCGTTTCGTTGCCGATCGGGACGAGCCCATTCTGATGTATGGCGGCGTGCCCGTGGTGTATGATGACAATGACATGCTGATCCATGCCGGACTTCCCGATGTTCCTACTACTGACATGATTCTGCCCCAGGATGAGACTGCCAACTATAAAGAGTATGGCAAGTATGGCTTTAAGAACCCCAGTATGTTCTACCCCGAGGCTCGGGGCCTGACCAGTGGTCCTCCCGAGTTCATCGGCCGGGACACCGCTTGGGTTCAGGAAGTCATGGGCCGCGTGCATCATACGCCTTTTAGCCGTGTGAAGAGCATGTACGCGAACATTACCGAGGACGATGCCCGGGCCAAGGGTTACGCGAAGAAGGGCACGCAGAAGATGTATGAGGTCTTTAGCACCCTGAAGCGTGTTACCAATCCCACCACGATTTATAAGCTGCAGAAGCTGGATCGGGACGACATCATTGATATCACCGATTTCGATGTTGTGGCTTGGCTGCGCGGCGAGATGCGGGTCATGCTGAATGAGGAGATCGCCCGTGCGATTCTGCTTGGTGATGGCCGTAAGCCTGGTACCGAGGGCAAGATCTCCGAGGACTGCATCCGCCCCATTGTGTCCGATGTCGATCTGTTTAACGTGAAGGTTAATCTGGAGTTTGAGCCGGGCACGACCGCGGACAAGAAGGCAGAGAAGGTTATCGATGGTATTATTCGTGCCCATAAGAAGTATCATGGCTCCGGAAACCCGACCCTGTTCACTACCGAGGATTGGCTGACCGAGATGCTTCTGCTCAAGGATAATATTGGCCATCGTCTGTATAAGACCGAGGCCGAGCTGGCGACTGCTCTGCGTGTTTCCAAGATTGTAACCGTTGAGGTTATGGAGGCGGAAGAGTACAAGAGTAAGTTTGGCGCTGATAAGAAGCAGGAGCTCATTGGTGTCATTGTTAACCTGGCCGACTATAACATTGGTCAGGATCCCAAGGGCGGCATCTCCATGTTCGATGACTTCGACATCGACTTCAACCAGCAGAAGTACCTGATCGAGACCCGTATGAGTGGCGCTCTGATCAAGCCGTTCTCCGCGATTACGATCACTGCTAAAGAGTCGGGGGAATAACTAGTGTCCCCGTTGATGCTGCAAATGGGGACACGCAGTATTATGGTATAGCAGCCGATTCTCTTCAGACAGACGTTAGTATTCAGAACAATTACGTCTATGGTAGTTTGAAGAATACGCCCAGTTATCCTGATTTCAGTGACGATCCTGAAGCGCAGAAGGGGCATTTCCTTGTTCTGACGTTCGATCCTCAGGAAGAAGAAACTGTCGAGACGAAGATTGCGGGTGGCCCTTCTGTGATGCCTGACTATGTCGATGCTACGATCGATAAGTATTGCGTCTATCGAATTCAGGATAAGTATCAGCAGAAGATCTACGTGAAGACTACGAAGAATATGAAGTCTGTTGAAGAGATTTATGATCTGTCGAAGCTGACGCTTGAATGATTTTCAAAATGGAGGTGATTTTCTAATGAAGTTCGCCGGAGATGTTGGTTTTTGGCTAGAAAACGTTGAGACCAAACCCGGGATTTTCGGGGATAAGATGGTAGAGAAGCATTATGTTGGGGATGTTACTCGCGCTTATAATAAATGGGACAGCCGTTCCGATGCTTTATCGTCCACCACTGACGAACTGAGTGTGAACAATCAGGTTTCTATTCTTGCTGACCTGTTTGCTCAGGAGAAATGGCCCTCCATTAAATATGTTGTGTGGAACGGGAAACCGTGGAAAGTGAAGACCGTTCAGGTCAACTGGCCTAGATTGGTTCTGGAGATTGGAGGGGTCTGGAATGGACAAGTCGCAGAGAAGACTTGAGCTTCAAACCCAATTCGAGAAGATTGCCGAGGAGTATGTTAAGCCTGGCGATCGTACGAAACATGTCTATTTTGATCCCCCAGTCGGTATTCAGCTGGAATACCCGTGTATCGTTTATCGGGAAAGCCGGCCTGTTATATATCATGCCGATAATCAGAAGTATCTCAACTTTCCGCATTGGACCGTGACCACGATGACTCAAGATCCAGAGGCGCTTGATTTGGCGCCGAAGGTTCAAGAGTTTCCGCGCTGTTCTTTGGACAGTCCTCCGTATAGATCGGACGGAATTGTCCATCACGTATTCAGTCTTTATTGGTAAATTTAATACTTTTAGGGAGGTTTTATATTATGTCTAGTACCCCGATGGTTTGGGACGAGATCGGTAAAAGAACTTATACTACCGGTGTCGATCATGTGGCCCTTTATCTCCAGAAGGCGGGAAAGTATCCCAAGGGCGTTCCCTGGAGCGGTATTACCACTCTTACCGAGAGTCCGTCTGGTGCGGAAGAAAGCGCCATTTATGCCGACAATATTAAATACCTGTCCATTCGTTCTGCTGAGGACTTTGGTCTGTCGATCGAGTGCTACGACACTCCTGAGGAGTTCGATCAGTGTGACGGTTGTGGCACCGTAACCGAGGCGAAAGGCCTTCGTGTCTCTCAGCAGACTCGTGCACCCTTCGGTCTGGCCTATCGGACCAAGATCGGCAGTGACGAGAAGGGCGACGACGCTGGTTATGAGATCCATATGGTGTATGGTTGCACCGCGTCTCCTTCTGAGCTGGCACATAACACCATTAACGATAGCCCGGAACCCGGTACTCTGAGCTATGAGATCACTACGGTTGCTGCCCCCATTTCCGAGCCGGGTCTGAAGCCCGCTGCTCATTTGGTGGTTAGTTCCCTGGCCGAGAATGAGCATCTGAAGGCGCTGGAGAAGATCTTGTTCGGCGGCGATGAGACTGCTGCGGATCCCATGCTCCCCCTGCCTGATCAGGTTATTTCGGTTCTGAAGACCGGAAGTCTCCCGGAATAATTTCGGGGCGGGTTAAGTCCGAAGCCGTGCCCCGAGAGAATCAAGTCTTCGCAACAGCAATGTCGGTTAACGATGAGCCGATAGGAATCTATTCGGCCGCGACGATAAAAGCGAAGTTGGTTTCTTATGATAGAAGGCGAGCGAAGAAGAATCGGACAACTAACTAAACTGACATGGGGGATCTCGACCGAGGGGGTCCCCCATAGAAAAAATTTTTAAAAATATGAAAGGAGAAGCACCATGTACGCGAAAACTATTGAATATGTTGACTATAACGATGTGCCTCACAAGGAGGTTTTCTATTTTAATTTGAACCGGGCCGAGGTTCTGAAAATGCTTGTCACTGACTCTGATGCTACTTTGGATCAGGTTTTTGACTATTTTAAGCAGACTCGGAACGGGAAGCGGCTTCTGGCCATGATAGAGGACTTGATTAAGAGCTCATACGGCGTTAAGTCCCCTGATGGAAAGAGCTTTATCAAACGCCCCGAGCATTTGGAGGCGTTTGTTCAGTCAGAAGCTTACTCCGAGCTCCTTACAGAGCTGTTGAATGATGCAGATAAAGCTTCCGAATTCTTTATTGGTATCCTTCCGAAGAATTTGCAGGCTGAAGTAGATAAATATTATAAGAGCCACCCTGAATTGCTCGAGGCTTCCGAGGTTTCGTCTGAGCCGATTGTAACGCCGATTGAATCTGGGGTTTAATTTCAAAATGAGTCTATTTTTCTAAAAGAGGTGAGAGAATGCTGCAGTTGGAGTTTGAGCCGACAGAATTCTATGACGAAATGAAAGAAGAATTTTTCTATGCATTTCCATGGGACCCGTCGGTTAAAGTAAAACCGGGAGAAGTTTTCACACTTCGGTTGGAGCATTCTCTTCTTTCTCTAAGCCGTTGGGAAGAGAAATGGAAAATTCCGTTCCTTTCCAATGATCCAGAAAAAACATCTGGCCAGACAACCGATTACATTCGGTTTATGACCCTTACAAAAAATGTTCCGCCGAAGCTGTACGATTGTTTGACTCCCGACCAAGTCGACCAGATCACAAGATATATAGATGATTCGCATACTGCAACATGGTTCAGCGAACCGAGTAAAAAAGAAAGTAGTAAGGGGAAAGCTAGAGTTATTACGGCGGAGATAATTTATTATTGGATGTTGGTTTACAATATTCCATGGGATCCGGCAGAAAAGTGGCATTTACACAAACTTTTAACGCTTATTAGAGTTTGTAGTATTGAGAACTCTCCGAAGAAGAAGCAGTCTCGAGCTGAGATAGCGGATGAATATCGAAGAATAAAAGCTGCTAGACGAGCTGGGAGGAAGAAGTAATGGATAGAAAGACAATCATTATTTTGATTTTGGTCTTTTGTTTAGTAGTTGTCTGCTTTTTCTGGTTTAAAGATCTTCATAAAATTAGGAGTTTGGCTGCTCAATACGATGGTTTGACCGTCGACGAGCTTAGTTGGATTATTGCTGGGAGGATGGAAGCCCTCTCAGATGATTTTGACGATCTGATCGAAGCGATTGTTCGTCAGAAAATGCTTACTCCGTGAAAAGAAAGGGAGCGTGACTCGAGATGGCCAAAATTAGTGTGCAATCAAAAGGCGATTTTAAGAATCTCGAGAAAATGCTTAAGAAAACCCTTGGCTTTCGATATCGTCACGTCCTTGAGAAATACGCCGAGCAGGGGGTACGAGTTCTGTCCGAAGCAACGCCTGTGAGAACTGGGTTGACGGCGTCTTCTTGGGGGTATGAAATTGTTGAAAACGGAAGTACACTTTCTGTTCAATGGACAAATTCTAATATTCAGCCTGGCCCAAACGGGGTTAATGTTGCCCTTTTGATCCAGTACGGGCATGGGACCGGCACTGGCGGGTATATTCAGGGAATTGATTATATAAACCCTGCATTGCGTCCAATTTTTGAAGAAATGGCTAATGCAGCTTGGAAGGAGGTCACCAGTTCATGAGCAACTCAGTCGATAAAAGAGTCGTAGAGATGCGATTTGATAACCAGCAGTTTGAAAGTCGCGCCAGTACGACCATGGGGACTCTGGAAAAGCTGAAAAAAGCATTGACTTTTAAGGATGCTAGTTCCGGATTGGATGATTTGGATCGGAAAGTTAAAAATGTTAGTATGAATCCGCTGGCTGCTGGTGTGGAAGCAGTCCAGATGAAATTTAGTGCTTTGCAGGCCGCCGCGTTTACTGCATTGCAGAACATCGTGAATCGAGCGGTCGATGCCGGTATAAATATTGCGAAATCGCTGTCAATTGATCAGATTTCCGCTGGCTTTTCTGAGTATGAGCTTAAAATGGGCTCCATTCAGACGATTATGGCGTCTACGGGTGAGTCTTTGGATACGGTTAATGGATATTTGGAAGAGCTAAACCATTACGCTGATAAGACTATTTATTCGTTCTCCGATATGACCAGTAACATTGGCAAGTTTACAAACGCCGGTGTTAAGTTGGACGCTGCTGTGTCTGCTATTCAGGGCGTGTCGAACGTTGCGGCCATCTCTGGCGCCAATGCAAATGAAGCTTCTCGAGCGATGTACAACTTTGCCCAGGCATTGTCTGCAGGTTATGTTAAACTAATCGACTGGAAATCCATTGAGAACGCCAACATGGCAACTGTGGAGTTCAAAGAGCAGCTGATTCAGACGGCTTTGGCTATGGGTACGTTGGTGGAGAAGGGCGACCGGTATGTGTCGACTACAACTGACGCAAATGGTGCTATTTCTGATGCATTTGATGCCACCCACATGTTTAACGACTCTTTGTCTGCGCAGTGGATGACGACGGACGTTTTGGTTCAGGCGCTGAATAACTACTCTACTGATATTCGTACGATGTCGGAAGAGGAAGTAAAGGCGTATGAGGAGAAACTAAAGTCTATTGGCTATACCGAAGAGCAGATCAAGAAGATCGAGGAGCTTGGCCAGAAGGCGTTTGACTCCGCACAGGACGTCAAGACGTTCAGCCAGTTAATGGACACCTTGAAGGAGTCTGTTGGCTCTGGTTGGGCTCAGACCTTTGAACTTATATTTGGCGATTTCGAGGAAGCTAAGCGTCGCTGGACAATCGTTAACGAGGAAATTGGCGGGATCATTCAGCGGTCCACGGATGCTCGAAATGCTCTTCTAGAGAAAGCACTCGGCATTCCGGATAAGTATATTGACAAAAGTCTTTCTACATGGGATACTCTTGCTGAGAAAATAGAAGCTGCTGGCGTTCCGGTTGACGACTTCATTGAAAAATGTAAAGATATTGGCGATGAGATGGGGCTTATCGATAAGTCAGCCATTCAGACATTCGACGATTTTAAAGAATCCCTCGCGAGTGGTTGGCTTTCTGGCGATCTCATTGCCCAGGCTATTGATAGTTTTATCGGGCCTCTCGGTACGGTTGATCAAGCTGTTTCTGATGCGTCTCACTCATTTGAGCGTTTCAAGGAAATTGTTAATGAGACAATTCAGGGGAGCTGGTCTACCGGTCAAGATCGAATGAATAAATTTGCTGAGGCTGGTTGGAACGCAGCAGCAATGCAAGAAGCGGTGAATAAGGTCTATTATGGTGGAGAACTTGCCATGCAAGACTATGAAGCCGCGCTTGGTTCTATGACGGACGCACAACTACAAGCTGCTGGGTACACAGATGAGCAGATTGAAGCTCTTCGAGCACTTCAAGAAGAGTATAAAGCTCTTGGGGAGTCAGTAGACGGAACAGCCGGGTCGGTCGAGAAGGTGAAGACCGGTTCAGAGCTTCTTTTGGAAAGCATCGCAAATCTTTGGGCCGGCGTTAAGGGCATCTTTAAAGGCTTGAAAGATGGCTGGGAGATGGCGTTTCCTTCGATGACAGCCGACCGGCTTTATGATATTCTAAAGGCTTTCAATGAACTTACTGCAAAATTCAGAGATTGGGTTGGAAATTCGGAGGATACACGTCGGAATCCGATGAGCTCTACCGTTCGGAATATTCGGGATAGTTTCTCTGGTTTTGCTTCCATTATTGGTCTGGTTCTGGATGTCTTGAAAGAGACTTCGAAGTTTTTGGTGGAGACATTTGGTAGTTCTGTTGGTAATGCAGTAGATAAGGTCCTTGCTTTTACGGCAAATGTTGGGAGCTTGATCCGTCGTTTCCGTGATTGGGTCTCTGAGAATAATATCATTCGTACTGGGTTAGAAACAATATATACACTTTTAAGTCCAGTAATTGAATTATTTAACCGCCTTGGGTCAATCGTTTGGGATACAATGACTACATTGTTGAGCATGTTTTCATCTCCAATTAGAATTGGCGGTTTAGAGTCGGGTGCTTCTTTTGTTGAGAAATTGAGTTTGTTTTTAGATGGTTTGAAAAGTTCGGCAGCTTCTGCTAGGGAATCAATTTCTTTGTTTTTTGATAGGCTTCACGATGATATTAATGGTAGTACAATTATGTCGTCTATTAAAGATCTTTGGAACGGTTTGCGCTCTTTATTAACAGGTATGGCTTCTGGTCTCGGGAATTTTGTTGAAAAGTTAATTGGTGCATTTGGTGATGGCGGACTTGGTGGATTATTGGGTATCCTTGGAACAATTTCGTTTTCCGGGTTGATTTCCGCGGTTAAAAAATTAGCTGGGAGCATTTCGGGTCCGTTGTCAGGGATAAAGGAATTGTTTGGAAACGTTTCTGGAATTCTTTCTGGAGTAAAAGATTCCTTGGTTTCTTGGCAAGAAAGTTTAAAAGCTTCGACATTATTGAAGATTGCGATAGCAGTTGGAATTTTGGCAGCAGCTTTGTTTACGATTGCGTCGATTGATGGTGATAAACTTTCTAGTGCGTTGGCCGCTATAACAGTTTTGTTTATAGATCTGACAGGATCAATGGCTTTATTTTCAAAGTTTAGTAGTAGTATGAAGGGCGCTAGTAAAGCAACAGGAATGATGATCGGGTTGTCGATCTCGGTTCTTCTCCTTGCGAGTGCCTTGAAGAAGGTTTCGTCGTTAAGTCTTTCTGAACTTGGGGTCGGTCTTCTTGGTGTTGCGGGGCTCATGACCGAAATGGTGCTGTCGATGAAAGTTCTTAGTTCTGGTTCTAAACATGTTGGAAAGGGCGCCGCGGCCATGATTGCATTTTCTATAGCAATACGAGTTATAATACCAGCTTTTCAGATATTGTCCGGAATGGATTGGGAACAGTTAGGGAAGGGACTCGTTGGACTTGGCGGAATAATGGCTGAATTTGCTATCGGGATGCGAGCAATGAAGGGGACTCTTGGCGGGTCCGCTTCTCTTCTCATTGCAGCGTCTTCTCTTTTAGTGCTTCTTCCAGTTCTTGTAGTTCTTGGGAATATGAAATCGGAGGAAATTTCGTCGGCATTAATAATGATCGGTGGTGCTCTTGTTGAGTTGTCTATTGCACTAAATCTTATGAAAGGGACACTCGGCGGTTCGGCCGCTTTGTTAGTTGCGGCGACGGCATTGTTGATTATGACGCCTGTTCTTGTCGCTATTGGACAACTAAAAATGGAACAGATAACAAATTCGTTAGCAATATTGGGTGGAGCTTTACTTGAATTGTCTATTGCACTAAATCTTATGAAAGGGACACTCGGTGGTTCGGCGTCTCTTTTGGTTGCTTCAGCCGCGATATTAGTTTTGACTCCAGCATTAATGGCCCTTGGGCAGTTGGATATGAAACAAATCGGTTCAGCGTTGCTTGCTTTGGGCGGGGCGTTTGCCGTTATTGGAGTTGCGGGTTTACTTTTAAAGCCGTTGCTTCCAACTATTCTTGGACTATCGGCTGCTTTCTTGCTTTTTAGTGTGAGTGTCACAGCTGTCGGTGCCGGTATTGCGCTTCTTGGCGTGGGCATATCAGCAATTGTTGCTGCCTTTGCTTCTCTTGTGACGGTTGGAACAGTTGGCGCTACTGCGATCGTTTCTGCATTGAGTGTCATTATATCCGGTATTGCAGCTTTGATCCCAGAAGTTGCAGCGCAAATTGGTAACGGTATTATCGCTATTTCTAAAGTTATTCAGGAAGGTGCCCCCGAAATAGCCGCAGCAATCAAAGCAATTGTTTCAAATTTAATTGATGTTCTTATTGAATGTGTTCCTCAGTTGGTAGAAGGGGCATTTCAGTTAATTACGAGTGTTTTGGAGAAGCTTGACGATTATGGCCCTCAAATTACCGCCATGCTTATTCAGTTTATAATTGATTTGTTGAACAGTGTTGCAGATAATATGCCTCAGTTAATAACCTCCGCAATGAACATTATTGGATCGTTCTTTGCTGGTGTTCTCAATGCGTTGTCGACAATTAACCCTGACACGTTGATAAGTGCGCTAAAGGGCATCGGGTTATTGACGGGAATAATCGCTGCCCTCGGTTTGGTGGCGCCGTTAATGCCCGCAGCGATGGCTGGAGTGCTTGGGATGGGCGTCATCCTCGTCGAACTGGGCGCGGTTATGGGCCTTATTGGCACTTTGGCGTCTGATAAGGTTATGGATGCTGTCGATAAAGCAATAGATTTTGCATATAAGGTTGGTGAGTTCTTTGGTGCACTGATTGGCGGTTTCGCTGCCGGTGTTTCGAGTGGACTTGCTGATATTGGTTCAAATCTTTCGGCCTTCTCCACAAATGCTCAACCGTTTATTGATTCGATGTCTGCTCTTGGTACGGATACAAGTGCCATTGAAGGAATTAAGGCATTTGGGGCAGCTTTACTTGAACTTACTGCGTCTGATCTTATTAACACCATTTCGAAATTCTTTGGCGGTGGCGTTGCTAACTTCGGAACTGAACTTCAATCGTTTGGTGAGGCCATGGTTGGTTTCTCCGACACTGTTTCTGGAAATATTGATGAAGGGGCAGTGACAGCTGCAGCAACTGCCGGGACCGCATTAGCCGAGCTTGAGGATTCTATTCCTAAGACGGGCGGCTGGGTACAAAGTATACTTGGCGAAGCCGATATGGAGAAATTCGGCACAGGTATTTCTGCCTTTGCTCAGGCGATTATCGATTTTAATGATCTAGTCGTTCCCACGAATATTGATCAAACTAAAATTGAAGCGGCGTCTGCTGCTGGAATGGCGCTTTCAGGACTTCAAGATTCAATTCCTAAGACGGGCGGCGTTTGGCAGAATATCGCCGGTGAGTCTGACATGGAGAAATTCAGCACTGGGATTATCACATTCGGTGAAGCCATTGTTGGATATTCTGAAGTAGTTGGAGCCGCCACTTTCGATACAGCTATAATTTCTGCCTCTGTTGAAGCTGGAATGGCGCTTTCAGGACTTCAAGATTCAATTCCTAAGACGGGCGGCTGGGTACAAAGTATTCTTGGTGAGTCTGATATGAAGAAGTTTGCGGCTAGCGTAACCGCATTTGGCACAGCTATGTCCAGTTATGCCGCGTCTATTTCTGGACTTAACGAAGACGACATTACGGCCTCTGTTGCAGCAGCCGGAATGCTTGTCGAGCTTCAAAACTCTCTTGACCCGGAAGGCGGCGTATTTGATAATATTAAAGAACTTTTCACTGGCGAACAGTCCCTTGAAAAGCTAGGTGCCAAATTCGTTACCTTCGGCGAAAAGATGAAGGAATACGGAGATAACATCAAAGGGTTCTCTGATTCGAGCGCAACAGACACGGTTGTTAACACAGCCAATAGCCTCCTCACGATGGTTGAGCAGTTAAGAGAGAATCCCGTTGGAGACGAGCTCTCAACATTTGCCGATTCGATCATTTCTTTTGGAACAAATATGGCGTCCTTTTATGGGAGCATACTGGTCATAAATCCGGACATTTTAACCGGAGTGATCGATGAAGTTGCAAGACTGTCCGAATTGATGACCGGATTGTCTGGATTTGACTCGACAGGTATTTCTAATTTTGTATCCTCTCTTAAAACGTTGGCTGAAGATGGTATAGATGAGTTCTGCTCGGCGTTTGAGAATAGCACAGATCGGGTTTCTTCTGCCGTAGAGGCTCTCACGGGTGCGATCGAAGAGGCAATTGCCAATACAAATACCGATTTGACAGAAGTTGGAACAGAATCTGCGACTTCTTACTTGGATGGGGTGGCTAGTGTAGAGTCTGATGCGTCTACCGCTGGTGAAACGCTCTCCAATCAGGTTCTTGACAAGCTAGATTCTGCGATCACTACTTTTGAAACGGTCGGAAAAGACTCCGCTACTGGTTATGTCAAAAATATTCAAAATCAGACCAATTCTGCTAAGACAGCCGGAGGAGTATTGGCCAAAAGTATTCTTACCGCGCTCTCTGATCGAGCAAAAGATTTCATGACAGCTGGCCAAGACGTGGCAAAGAAATATTTGTCCGGCATTTCTGAGTCTACAAATGAAGCAACAAAAGCTGCATCAACGCTTCGGTCCAATGCAGTTGGTGCGTTGAAAGATTCGAGAGATGCATACAACGCTGGCTCGAATGTTGGCCAAGGTTTCGTTAACGGAATGGCCGGCTGGTCGAAGAGCGCATACAACGCCGCTTACAAAATTGGACGGCAGGCAATTACGGGGCTTCAGCGTGCGATTGATGCACACTCTCCGTCTAGAGAAGCCGAAGCGCTGGCCGATTATACTGGGCTCGGGTACGTTGGTCAGTTGTTGAAATACCAGCAGGAGGCATATTCTGCGGGCGAAGATGTCGGTGTCGCCACGTTGACTGGTCTTCGGGACGTACTCTCTAATAAGATCGCCGCTGTGTTGAATGACGAGGTAATGAACCCCGTTATTACGCCAGTTGTGGATCTTAGTAATGTTATGAAATCTGCTGATTTGGTGAATGGCCTCTTTGCAGAATCTATTGACAGTACCATGTACGAAGCGCAAAAGACTTCAATTGCTGTTGCTACTGCAAAGTCGAGCCATTTCGGATCGGAAGATACTACCAAGGTAGGCAGCCAGCAAAGCGAGGATCAAACGCCTAATGTCTTCTATAACACATTTAATATTACATCTAACAACCCGGAAGAAGTAGCTCAGTACGTTACTCATCAAATTCGTTTGGAAATGAACAGGAGGGGCTCACAATGGGCGTGATTATTTTCAATGGTAAATCATCGAGTGATTTTCATATCCAAGTTGAGCACCCTCCTGGGTGCACCTTTCCTGAGAAAGACTACGAGGCTCAGCACGTGATTGGCCGAAATGGCGACGTGCTAGTAACCGGGAAAGAAGAGTCGTTTAAAAATCGAGAATGGACGTATGACATTGCTATCGGGTCTTATGAGAGAAGCTTCGAAGAATTGATGAACGAACTCTCTGCTTGGCTGTTCTCTTCGTCGGGTTATTCGGTTCTTGAGGATTCGTATTCCCCTGACACATATCGGCTCGCTTTTTACGCCGGCTCAACAGAGATGGAAAACTTGCTTGATCATATGGGCCGAGGGCAATTGGTATTTAACGCAATGCCTCAAAAATTCTTGAAGAGTGGAAAAGACCCTATAGCAATTACGAATGATTTTTCTTTAAGGAATCCGACAGATAAAATCGCTCGTCCAATTATTACCGTAAAGGGAACAGGTGCTGGGACGCTGATCGTTGGTGACAGTACTATCGAGATATCGGATATTAAAGATAATTTAATCATAAATAGTGATATTGAAGATATTTACGACGAGACGATAACAAATCGGAACGGGGACGTGACTCTTCCGAATCGAAGATACCCCAAGCTGTACCCAGGTTTGAATAAATTTTCTTATTCTGGGGGCATTACATCTGCGGAGGTGATACCAAAATGGTGGACAATCTAATCACATTGTACAATGAGGACGAGACCTCCTTTACGACGAATGGCTTGGGGAATCTTTCTGAAGCTGTGTCGTGCCAGGTGCATGAGGAACTCAACGGAATTTACGAACTAACCATGGAGTACCCTACATCTGGCCGACATTACAGCGACATTCAGCATCGCAGAATTATATTTGCAAAGCCGAATCCTTTTGACCCTCCGCAAGCTTTCCGAATTCATGACATATCGACACCTTTGCAAGGAAATGTAACAATTTCCGCGAAACACATCAGTTATGACTTGTCCGGAAAACCGGTTCAGCCTTTTTCTTCTGTTAATGTAAAGGACGCGTTTGAAAAAATCAAATCTTATTCTCTGGCTCCGCACAATTTTACATTTGAAACGGACTTTTCAAAAAATGGTTCGCTGTCTTTTAACGCCCCATGCAGCACCCGATCTCTTCTCGGAGATGGGGAGAGCGGAATTCTTAGCGTGTTTGGCGGGGAGTATGAATGGGACAACTTCAGAGTTATATTGCACGAATCTCGTGGAAAAAATCGAGGAGTGTCAATTCGCTCGGGGAAGAACCTGTTGGATTTAACAAGTGAAGGGGAAGATGGAGAAGTTCCGACCGGTGTATATCCATATTGGTACTCTGATGATCGGGGGCTTGTTACACTCCATGCTATTGTGTATGTGAACGGTGCGGACAATCGGTGGGTCGTGCCTCTCGATTGTTCTGGGATGTTTCAAGAATACGATGGCCCCCCGACCCCGGAGATGCTCCAACAGAAGACCGAGGAATGGATTAAAGAAAACTGCAAAGATGACCCGATAAAGACATCGATCACATTTTCTTTTGTGCCGCTTTCTGATTCAGCCGAGTATAAAGAGTTCGCCGCCTTGGAGGAAATCCACATTGGCGATATTATCTCTCTTTATGCTGAGGGGCCAGAAATTGACGTAGAAAGAAAATGTGTTTCATATAATTATGACGTTCTGCTCGGGCGATATGTCGACTTAACGATGGGCGACCCAAAAGAGAGTCTCGCTAAGTCACTCGTTGATCAGAACATGTCCATGGCGGATACCGTTCGCCATTTGGAGGTAACATTTAAAATTGGAATTGACTCCATAACGGCCATGGTTCGAGATGCTGAGACTGGCCTTCAGTCTATGGTGCAACAATTTTCAGACCATATTACAGCACAAGTCAGTTCAATCGATGGTCGAGTGACGACCGTAACACAGGATCTTGACAGTGTGAAAGTAACCGTTCAAGGCCAGGATGATCGTCTTACTTCTGTTGAGGCAACGGCCGAAGGATTGACGACCACTGTTAGCGGCGTTTCTGATAGCGTTAGTAAAATCGAGCAGCGCGTTAACAGTATTAAATTGAGCGTGACCGGTTCTTTGGGTGATGGCGAGGCCTCTATTGTGTTAAACGGCGGTGGGGGTGGTAGCGGAACCATCGATCTGTCTGAGGTTCGAAAAGCATGGGCTGACGATCCGACGAATGTCACCGTAACTGCTGGAACGATCACATTTAATGGGAATACTGTGACATTTAATAATAACTCGTTTATCGCGAATTCGGATAATTTTAAGGTCGACGCTACTGGGCGTATTACCGCATGGAGTGCAGCGATTACACATATACTTTTGGAGCCGGACGGGACTAAATTTACTTTTCAAGAAGCTCCATACGCGGTTGCTGCGATCATTGATGGAAACATTTATTTAATGGGTGATGTTAATTTCCCAAATTCGAGTTATAGTTTGTACGGCTCGACACAGGGGGGTTCTGCGGGGAATTTGGTCCTCGCATTCGCCTCCCATAGTAGGGACTATTTTGGCGCTACGAAAGACTGTGCTGTTTTCGGATATTCTAATAATCCGACATTTATTCATGGCTCGGAAATTAAATCCAATAAATCAATCACCACGGCGTCTGACAGGAGAAAGAAGAAAGATATTTCTCCTATGACATCGGATTATCTGAAGATATTTGATCGCATGGAGCCCAGCTTTTATCGATATATTGACGAGGCGGATGATGCCCCAATTCACTATGGCTATATTGCACAAGATGTGGAGCAGGCTCTTTATGATGCTGGAAAGACAAGAACCGATATGGCCGCTCTTCTCGGCGACGGTGACAATGAAATGATGGCGTTGGGGTATACAGAGTTTATCCCGCTGATGCATCTTAAATTGAAACAAATAGATGAAAGACTCAATCGGCTTGAGCAAGGAGGTATTATGGAATGAATGAGACAAAAGACAATAAGATGGTAGAGTATCTCAAAGAGGTTGACCGTCTTCTTGATCAAATCTCCACAAAAGGAACGGACACGATGCTCATGGCACAAGCTCGCTCTGTGCTGGTTCAGGCCTTTAATTTGGCAAAAACGCTCGTTATTTTTGACGAGGATGGAAAAGAAGGAGGTTGAGTTCCATGCCGTTGGAATTATATTCTCCCGATCCTAATCGAATTATACACAAGACACAGATTGACTTTGTCAATCGAGATAGTTTTGAGACGCCAATACATCTTGTACAAGGGGACGACCGCCTTCCGATCGTTGAAGTCTCTTTGTACAAATCGGGGGAGCCGTATTCCGTCCCTGAAGGTGCGGACGGGAACATCCGATGGAAAAAACCGGCCCCGAGCTCCCATTATGTCTATAACCCCTTGCTTGGTGTGAACTCGGACCGAACGAAGGTCTATCTTGAGATCACACAGCAGATGACCACTGGTTTTGGCCGAATTCAGGCTGTTCTAGAATTTATTGTTTCTGGTTTGACCGCCATGTCGGCTCATCTTCCGATTATTTTGGATCGAAATCCGATTCAGCCGGATGATATTCTTGATGAGAATGAAGTAAAGACCTTGCAGGCGTATGTCGCTGATGCAAAAGCCTCGGCAGATGAAGCCGGGAAATCTAAAACGTCGTCTGAGGAATCGGCAAGGACGGCTTCTGAATCTGAAAGTCGAGCGGCAGAGGCAACCAAGCGGGCAGAAGCAGCAAAAGAAGCGGCAAAAATTTCCGAAGACATCTCTACACAGAATGCTGAAACAAGTTCTCAAGCAGCTACGAAGGCTAGTAAAGCACAGACGGCAGCTGAAAAAGCCCAGAGAGCAATCGAGAACATGACCGTCGGGGCGGAAACGCTGCCCACCGGAGAGGACGCGACCGTCGTAAAATCGGTTGATGAAAATGGCGTCACCCATCTCCAGTTTGGTTTGCCCAGGGGTGATACGGGCGAGCAGGGGCTCCCCGGCACGTCGCCCACTGTGGACGTGTATAAAGAGGGAAAAGTCGCCCATGTCACCATCACCGACGCGGAAGGTCCCCACGAATTCGAGATCAAAGACGGCGAAGACGGCGCGGGTGCGGTCGAGAGCGTTAACGGCCAAACCGGCGTAGTAACGCTTAAGGCCGGAGATGTAGGCGCATATACGACCGGCGAGGTGGACGGGGCGCTGGGCAAGAAGGCGGACCTGGTGAACGGAAGAGTGTCGGACGCACAGCTGGGCTATGCCACGCGCAACATCGTTTATTACGTCGATGCGGCCGGTGGAAGCGACGAAACCGGGGACGGCACGGAAGCCCGCCCTTTCGCCTCTTTGCCCCACGCGCTATCTCTGCTGCCCAAAAATATGAATGGTCATGACTACTATATCTATCTCTCCGAGGGAGTCCATCATGTGCCATCAGGACTATTGTCCATAACCGGGTTTATGCATGGCGGATATGGTGGCGTCCGGATCTGGAGAAACCCTAAATTACAGGACCCAATACGCCCCGTCATCGACGCAGAGATCCACATACTCACCAACGACTCCCATGTGAACCTGACGAACATCAACGTACAGTACACCGGGGGAGAACCAAAAAATCAATACATTTATGTTTCCGGAAATACCGGCAATGTATCGATCTCGCGTATGGATATCACAGACGATATAAGTACCAAGCTGGGGGCCATGCAGATCACCTCCAACGGGACAGTCAGCTTAAATGCTGTCAGAATCTCCGGCGCGCCAGTAGCTGCTGTTTATTGCGGCGAAAATCAGCGGATGAACATAACGGGTTGCAGTGGAAGCGGAAACGCGGTCTGCTACAAAGTGGGAAACAGCGCCATGGCCCGGCCCGATACCCTGTATCTCAACGGCAGCAGCATGGAAGGCACAGTTGAGATCCAAAAACTATACAACTCGATCGTGTTCAAAAATGGGGTGATGGTATGATCGTAAAAATGGGAGCGATGGGATATGACTGCCTCCGGGCGGTCCGGCACGGGGACCGGGCCACGCTGTACCTGACGCCCACGCCGGAAGATCCGGTTGGCGGGATCACGGAGCTGGCGGGCGTATCGGACTGGTCAAAGATCACCATGGAGGGCGGCGCTTGGGAGCAGGCGGCGCCGGACTGGCGGGAGGACATGGAGGCCATGGCGGTGGATCAGGAGTACCGGATCACGCTGCTGGAGCTTGGATTGGGAGAGGAGGTGTAAGCCGATGCTGTACAGGGTGCTCATGCGCATGATCGAACGGGGCAATACCGAGGGGCTGGAGGAAAAGCTGGACATTTTCTTCGCCGCCGGGAAGCTCTCCGAGGAAGAGTATATGAGCCTGACGGCCGCGCTCAAGGAAGCCGGCTAAGCAGGAATTATATTTCTACTGTAAAGGAGAGAAAACATGAGTGATACGATTATTGTCGCTATCATAGCAGGAATTGCTAGTATTGGCGGTGCCTGTATCGGGGCATATTTCTCCGATCGAAAGACGGTAGCACTTATTACTTATCGACTTGAGAAATTGGAAGAAAAGGTCGATAAACACAATAATGTTATCGAAAGAACCTACGCATTAGAAGAAGTGGCCGCGGTTCAAGACGAACATATAAAAAATGTGGACCATCGGATTTCCGATTTAGAAAAAAAGTTAAAAACGTAGGAGGATTCTTTAGCGATGAAAGAGTCATTGAAAGACCTACTGCTCGAAAAACTTGCCGCGCTACTTGAGATGCGGACTGGCTTGGCTTTTGCGGCCTGTTTGTTCTTCGGTTATTGTGTATTCCACGGAACGATTGGCGCTGAAGAGGTAAAAAATGCGTTTTGGATGGTTCTTGGCTGGTATTCCGGCGTGAATGCCGTGACGAAGAAGACGTCCGAAACGCGGTCACTTCCGTCTTCATCCAATGAGTAACGACGTCGGTGATAAAAAAGCCATTGGGACGCTTACGGTCTTTGTGATTGTGGTTTTTATTACAGCAATTGCATTTACTGTAACAGCTCTATGGTTTAACTGGCACGGTTGCCAGATACAGGATAGTGTTGCGACGGGTTTTTATTCTCTCTTTGGAGCGGAATTTGGGATTACAGGTGGCATCCAAGTGGTAAAAACAATTCATTCTTGGATGGTTAATCGAAAAAATAGTGATGGAGGCGAGGAAGATGAGTAAATGTACTGCTGAACAGGCCGTTGCCGCTATGCAATATTGGGACGGCTATTATGAGAAACAAACATCCGCCTATGCTACTTCGCGAGATAAGAGTGTATTTACAAAGAATAAGGGTTCAAATAACTGGACATATGCTGGGTATATTGCTGGGCTCAACGGGGGAGATAATGCTCCTTGGTGTGCTATGCAGGTGTCCCTTGCGATTCTTGAGGCATGCGGCAATAACAAAACCGATGCCAAAGCAGTAATGCACGGCGTGTATCCTTATTTCAACTGTGGGCAGATGTATGATGCTGCGCCCTCAAATATGAAGGGTCGACGGGGTAAATGGACGCCGAAACTCGGAGATGTAATTATATTTACCGACAATGGAACAATTCGAAGCCACACTGGGATTGTGACAAAAGTTGATAAGACTTATGTCTATACCCAAGAAGGAAATAGCTCTAATATGTGCCGTTCTCGGTCGTACCCTCTGACGAGTAATTATATTTATGGTTACGTTCGTCCAAAATACGCTGAGTCTTCTGGGTCGGATCCTGAGCCC
The DNA here is from genome assembly GCA_947625935.1 of uncultured Muribaculaceae bacterium. Classification (GTDB taxonomy): domain Bacteria; phylum Bacteroidota; class Bacteroidia; order Bacteroidales; family Muribaculaceae; genus JAJPXC01. The sequence goes on from CANQQE010000019.1 coordinate 29,587, forward strand.
TCGTCGGGCGATCTATACGGTAAAATTGTGTACAACGATATTGGACTTCATGAACTTTCAAAGGGTTGCGCTGGGCCAGAGGTAAAGACGATTCAAAGAATCATTTACGCTCGTGGGATTGATAAAAATCTGACTGTGGACGGAGAATTCGGCCCTAAAACAAAGTCCGGAGTAATCGCACTGCAGAAAGCACTTGGTCTTTCCCAGGACGGTATTGTTGGAAAAGATACATGGAAGGCCGCTTTGACAAATTTTAACTAAAAGAAGCAATTAGAAAGGAGAAGACATGGTATTCGGATCGCAGAATGCTGCCCCGGATCAGGTACAGCAGTGGATAGCACAGAATCCTCAGTTCGCACAAGCTGTAGCGCAAGCTATGGCTGGTCAGCCAGCGGTTCGTTATCAACCGATAGCACAGAACAATCAGAATTGGGGAGGGAGAAATGCTTTTCCCGTGACGCAAACCTCTGCTCCTATGCCCGTTCCTAATCAAATGGGTATTACTGGGCTCCATGGAAGGATCGTTTCGACTCCGGAGGAGATTAAATTGAACGAGATTCCAATGGATGGAACAGCAAGTCTCTTTCCAATGAGTGACGATTCCTGCATTTATGCGAAAGCCTGGGGTCAGGATGGTAAGATCCAGACTTTCCGTTATATTCGGGAAGATGCTAAGCCACAGGAGAAAGGTCCGTCTGAATTTGCTCAGGTGATGACTCGCCTTGATAAAATCGAGCAGATGCTGGGCCAGAGGAGACAACAGAGGAATCAGTATTATCCGAATCAAAATTCTAGACAAGCTCAGGCAAATAGTATTCACACGGTGGACGGAAACACGGAGGTGACGAACAATGGCTAATCCTATGATTCAGATGGCGCAGGCCGTTTTGCAGAAGGGCATGAACCAGATGCCAAATGGTAATGCTCCGTGGGCTGCCGCGGCTATTAATGCTATCATGACCGGAGATGAGAAAACCGGACAGCAGATCGCTAACAATCTCTGTCAGTCTATGGGTATGACTCCCCAGCAGGCTATGTCGGATGTTCGTAGTCATCTGAAACTTCCGTTCTGAAATTCATAAGTACATTCGAGATTTCGTAGAAGGCGCGCGGTTCTATGAAATCCTGTTTGTAAATTTTATATTTTCAGGAGGATACAAACATGTTTGGTGGTGCAAGTATGCCTAGCCTGGCGGACATCGCTGCCGTGACCGGTAATCGGAGTGACGGTGGTTTTGGTGATGGCAATGGCTGGTGGGTTCTGGTTATCCTGTTCGCCCTGTTCGGCGGCTGGGGTCGTGGCTATGGTAATGACGGTGGTTCTGGTTCTAGTAATGGTGCTCTGACTCGGAGCGATCTGTGCCAGGATATGAACTTCCAGGAGCTGCAGAATGGCGTTCGTGCTGTCTCTGACGCGGTGAACGTTGGCTTTGCTAACCTGAACAGCGCTTTCTGCCAGCAGTCTTATGAGACTCAGTCTCTGGTGAATAACCTGAACGTGACGTACCTGCAGGGTATCAATACGCTTCAGTCGCTTATTAATCAGTGCTGCTGCGATCTTCGTCAGCTGTTTGCGCAGGCGGAGTATAATCGTGCAACCGACACTTGCAACATTACTCGTGCCATTCAGGATGCTGCTCGTGATATTATTCAGAATGACAACTGCAATTATCGGCAGCTGCATGATGAGCAGATCGCGCTGCAGATGCAGCAGAAGGACGCTCAGATTGCCGCTCTTACGGCCAGTTTGAACAAGTGCGATACGCAGAACGTCGTCAACGCGGCGGTGGCTAGTGTCGTCAACCAGGTTCGTCCGACTGCGAATCCTGCTTGGCTTGTTCCTAATCCTTATGCCAATTACAACTATGGTTGGAATCTGAATTCCGGTTGTGGTTGTAACACCTGCTGCAGCGGCGGGAATACTTTCTAAGCAGAATTAGATAAGCCTTTTAATGTAAGGGGGAGGGCTCGAAAGGGTTCTCCCCTTTTATATTTTCACAAGAAATTATTTAGGAGGTAATTCTTAAAATGATTGAAGTAACAAATACTGCTCCGGTGACATTGACCGTCAATCAGGCTCTGACGTTCAATGACGTTGTGTGGAAATCCGGTTGCTGCGAGTCCTTCCGAGATCCCGGTTCTGCCATTCGTGCTGGGCAGGGCGTCTACAAGATCAGCTTCAGCGGTAACGTAGCCAGTGCCGTCGGCGGAACGCCTGCTCAGCTGCAAATCTATATTGATGGCTCTCCTCTGCTTGAGACCGTGATGATCTCTACCCCTGCGACTGCGGCTATCTTCAACAACGTCTCCACTAGTACAATCGTTGGAAATCGTGGTAGTTGCTGTGGTACTCCTGGCAATATCAGCATTTCTGTCGTAAATACGGGTACTGACGATATTACCGTTGGTGCCGGTGCCAATCTTCAGGTCACTCGTGTGGCTTAAAGGAGGTTATATTTATGCACGATCTTGTGGAAGCCATGGAGAAATGCAAAGAACTTAAGGAGTTGAAGCAGAAACTTGTTGACTGCTTCAAAGCTGAGATCTCTGTAAAGGGTCTGGAGTGCGTAGATACGCAGGAGGCCGGTGAGGTCGTTGACATGATCAAGGATCTTGCCGAGACCGAGAAGGAATGCATGGAGGCGCTGTATTACCAGAAGGTAACAGAGGTTATGCTGACTTATGATGAGCCTCGCTACGGCTATAACCCGAGTCGGAGCGCGACCACTGGTCGTTATACTTCTGGCGGAAATACCGGTGGTCGTGGAGGCCGCATGGGTTTTCGTCCTCATGAGCCCTGGACTGGCGAAGACGCTGGTGAATGGGACGGATACGACTATATGCAGGATGCCATGATGGGCTATGATGGCGGCGGGGCATCCACGGCTCGTGGTGGTTTCTCCGGCGGTAACAGAGGCGGCAGTCGGGGTGGCGGATCTCGTGGAGGAACTACCTCCATGGGTTACTGGCCCGGACGTGAGATAATGGACGATATGAATCCCCGTTATGGAGAGGAGTATAACCGTTATCGCATGACTCGTCGACACTATACCGAGACCAAATCTCCCGAAGATAAGCGCGAGATGAGTGAGCACGCTGAGAAACATCTTCGTGACACCATTGATACCGTGAAAGATATTTGGGGCGATGCAGATCCTGATCTCAAGAAGAAGATGAAGGAAGACCTGACAAAGCTCGTCAATAGTATGACCATGTAAAGGAGGTAATGCGCCATGAGTGAATTCATGATGAATGGGCATTTGTGGCGTATTATATTTTCCGATCCCACCTCTCCCAAGCTTGCTGACAGGACAGGCGAGCAGCGGGTCGCAACGACAGACCCTCTGACGCATACCGTCTATTTGTCGAGATCGCTTCATGGCGAGTTCCTAAGGCGGGTGCTGTCCCATGAGCTTGGGCATGTCACTATGATCAGTTACAACATGCTCGACGAGATCCATCGAATGGCTCATCCAAGATACTGGATAGAAATTGAGGAGTGGATTTGTAACTTCATAGCTGATTACGGGCTTGATAACTTTCGATTGGTCGATCAGATTCTTCAAGACAACTGAATAAAGACGCCGTATTCAGTTCGGCTGGCGGCGTCCATTATATTCGCGTAGAAAACATATACTATAATAAAAGGATATTAAAGGTGGTTGAGAGTCCACTTAAACTTAAAGATGTTTCGTGCCTCTGTTGAGGAGGTTCCTGAGCCGTGAGATTAATAGGCTGGGCTGGGTTAAATAATCAAGGCCAATTTGAAGTGTATCTTTTCTTTATTTTTTCGCGTCTGGAACATGGACTCTTGTTTTTTTCGCGTAGAAATCCTGCTGTATATTGAAAGGAGTGCAAGAAAATGATTAAAATTGAGTCTAAGTTCATGACAAAAATAGTTTCGAAATTCATTCAACATTCTATTAAGAAAAAGTTTAAATGCTTAACAAAAGTGAATTTAAATAATTTTACAATGGCTGAAGAAAATGAAGAAATCAATTTTCATCTGGACATAGAGGCAAAAATTAAAAATGAAGATTTCTTAAAACTTCTGGAAACGATAGAGAAAGAGTCTTAACAAAGACTCTTTCTTTTTACGATCGTTCGATGGGACGGTATGTTGAGCTTAAGCGGCCATTGACAGACACAGAGGCTCTCATCATTGAAGAGCGTCGTCAGAACGGCGAGAAGCTCATGGCAATTTTACAATCTATGAAACTCTTGAAGAGGCGTTAACATCGCCTCTTCTATTTATATTTTTGAAAGGAGAAAAGACAATGGAAAACGGATACGATCAGGGCGAAATGGAAATGCGGAACCTTGCTTTTGAGGTAGTGACGGTTGTGGCCAGGGCAAAAGCGTTTCTGGTCAAGATGGAATGGGAAAAATTGAAGAAAGAAAATGCGATGTTCGAAAAAGATTATCCAACGATTACGGAACTTATTCTTGGAAATCTGAACTTTCTTAATCCAAATAGTCCTGGAAGTAAAATGATCTTCGACAATCCGCTTATGAAGCTTGCGATCTTGTCGCAGCCGCCGATGAAAGATGACGATGGAGTGCGGGAGGAAGAAAAATATGGATGAAGAAGTAACGTTGTTCATGATGCCAGTATGTATATGTGGACATATTTTTCGAGATCTAAAACTTATCTCCGTCCCGTATAAAGGAAATTGTATATTGCATGGTCAATATTCTGAATTTGAACCTCCGACTTGTCCTAGTTGCGGCCGATGGATTAAGGGCGTACAAACTCGGTCTTTCGACCTGGGAGGGGACGGAGAAATCATATTCATTGAGAGGGACAATTTACCTACGGTAGATTAACATATCGCAATCCTAAAAATTCCCCGGGTGAAAATTTGGAAAAAGTCGCTTAAAAAACCAGCACTATAATAGGAACTACCTGAACCAATTTATATTTGAAAGGAGAAGGAATATGAAGGTAGAGACTAAGGAAAAGCTTGAGGAATGGGCGAAACAGAATCTCGATGCTTTGACGGAGGACAGCCTAACGTTGGAGGGGATCGAGGAACGATCTAAACAAGCCCAGATGTCCCTGGCAATATTGAAAGAGATCGAAGAGGCGGAAGCGAAAGCAAAAGATGCTGAAGAGCGTACTCGGATTGATAAGATGAAGACCGAGGCGATGATTCAGATCGAAAAGCAGAAGCAGAAGTTCTCTTGGAGTCACTTCTTAGCAGATTGTGGGAAGACACTGGGAATGACGATTGTATCGTTCGAGCTCTATAAGAAGTTGCAGGCGATCCTGTTGGAGTTTGAGAAGACGGGGCGCGTTACCTCAAGTGCTGGTCATCAGCTGAAACTTCCCGATTGGAAATGGAGGTTCTGAGTTCCTAGGAAGAGGTCTATCTTGGCCTCTTCCTTTTATATTTTTGAAAGGATGGTTTGTATGATAACGCTGCTCTTATTTATTCTTATTGACCTGTTGGTCTTCGCTCTCATTATTAAAATTTCTACTGGGATTCTCTCTTTTCTTTTTCATTGTTTGCCAGTTCTGTGCATTATTTTCTTGGTTTATCTTGTGTTCTTCGCATAAAAATCCTTTCATATAGTGGAATTATATTCTACTAAAAGGAGAAAAGACATGAAAAAGCAGAAATATAGCATGTGGATGGCGTATCGGAAGAAGGACTTCAAAGCCTTGAACGAGGATACACATTTCCTGAGCATGGAAGGTGCTCGGTTTGAGGTGTGGCATTCGACTTCAGAGTACAAGGTCTGGATTCAGGTTCGTTGTCGACAGGATTCGAGAATTTACCAGCTTTGCGAATCTCTTCACTATGTGTGGAGTACGTTCCAAGCAGAAGGGCTCTAACCATGGGCTCTTTTGTTTCGCGTGAAAATCCTTCTATATATTGAAAGGAGGTTTATTATGAATGTATATCTTGTTAAAATAATGCATAAAGTTGGTGTTCTTGCTATGTCGTTTATATGCGGTGCAGCAAGTGCTGCAGGAAGTATGTGGTACAAGAAAAAAGTAGATAAACTTTCTAAAAAGAAAGAGCCTTGATCGTGGCTCTTTCTTTTCGCATGATATTCTTAATCTATAATAGGAGGTGAGAAAAATGGATAAGAAGCGCATCATTAGGGTAATCGAAACGGTTACGTTGCTCGTTCTCCCTGGCATTGTGGGCTATATCACAGCCAAACAACAAAGGGAAAGTATGTGCGAGACCGTTCGAGAGTATTTGGACGAGGCGAAACTTCTACCAGAATCCACTAGTAAAGAGGCTTAACATAGCCTCTTTATATTTTTGAAAGGGGAAAAAGACATGTGTAAAATCCAAGTGATTGAACGATCTAAGGATCTCGAGCAAGACAAAAGGTGGATATTTGAGAATATTGGCAAAAAGAATCTCGTCTTTCTCACGGTGAGTGTTAACGATCGGTTTGTTCCGCCGAAGATCTCGATCTCTTCGTGTACTGCGCAGAGTATGACGATGTGGAAGATGCATAGTAGCTTGCTGGACCCGAACTCTACTTTGGTAGAAATTATAAAGGAGGATTAATATGAAAAATAAACTCAAAGGAAAGGCGGTCATTTGGATCACAGATCACATCAAGGAAATTGGGATCGGTGTTGGGCTCATTAGTCTTGTGGCAATCTCGCATTGGGCTGGGTATCGTAAGGCGCAGCGTGAGATAGAAAACGAATTTAATAAGGCCTGGTGTACAATGCTGGAAGGCATGATCAGAGGAGGAGACGAATGGACGAAGTGAAGATTAAAAGTGCGTTTTCAAGACGGATGCTGTCAACGTTTTTAATGAAGATGTTGCGAAAGAAATTCGGCCCCGGAATCGAGATCTATTTGAACGATTTAGAAATTGAGAAAAGAGATACGCAGATATGCCCGGACTATAAAATCGCGATTAATGGCGAATTGTACGTTTCACAAACGGTCGTGGAGGATCTGTTATGCAAGAAACCGACTGGCTCTGGAATGAGCTGAGAGACATTTATCGTCCACCAGAGACTTATATTCTCAGGAGAAGTGCATTCACGTGGATGGCCTATACGTCATTCTTTGTGGAAGATCTTAGGGAATTCGTGTCTAAACGAGATAGCGTCGAAAATGCAATCTCATTATTTGGCAGAAAGATCTCAAAAATGCGGGATATAGATATGGCAAGGGCTGGGTTTGCAGTGGCTAAAGCAGCTCTTGAGATCTGGAGAGAATCTGGGAGAGAGCCGGCAAGGAGGTGGTAGTCATTGATATTTTAACAAAGCTGTCCCTCATTTGTGTTGCAGCGACAGTTGTGTGGTTTGTCATGATCGCCAGGTGGATCGATCGAAATCCGGAGTATGCCAGGCAGGTAAGGGTTCATGAGGCACCGTATCCGTGGTTCTTTAATGTCTGGCAGTATCTATTCATCTTGTCAGTGCCAAGTTCTGTGTATCTAATCTATTATATTTTGAAGGAGGTATTTTAAATGGCCTGGTGTGAATACAGTGGAATAGGTGAGGAACATAAACCGCATTGGGAATCGGTAGACAGAAGGGCATTTATGACAAAGAAGACCATAAAGTCGGTAATAAGCGAGATCGTAAATGCTTGTAAAAAAGAGCTGCTCATGGCGAATAATCCATTCCGCCCTATATCTGGAACAGATGTTGTCTATCACGCAAACAGATATCTCGGGCTTGGGTGTGGCTCGTCTAGTCTGGAAGAAAAGATAAATGTTACTGTTGATAAGACGACCGAAAACGTGGCTATAATATGGCTGACTAGAACGTTTCCTGTATTTGACTTTTTCATGCGTAGACTAGATAATAATGGCTGGACTCGGTACGACATCTATATTTCCGAAAATGAAATGGCAGACTCGACAAAGCTTAATAATCGAATCGAATACGAGGTGACGAAATTCCTCGATTTGTTTATATCTATCGAAGACGAAAGAACGGAGGAAAAAGAAATGGGCGAACAAACTCATAAAGAGATAGTAGACAAAGTTAAAATTTATTTCACACGAGGCACTAGCGACAAGAAATTCGAGTACAAGAAAATCATCTTCTCCGGTCCGGCCACGATCATTCTCTGGGAAGATGGAACGAAGACCGTCGTGAAGTGTTCGCCCGATCAGACATTTGATCCATATAGCGGTGTTGCAATCGCTTTCATGAAAAAAGTTCTCGGGAACGGGAATAAGCATCGGAACAAAAAGATTATGCGAGATATCAGGGACGCGGCGATCGCTTCCGGGAAAGTGTTCGAGACGGAGCAGGACCCCAATGCTACTAATTTGTGGATCAAAGTATTCGATGGGCTCTTCTCTTCTGGAACTACATCTCTTAAAAAGGAGGATAAGTCTGGTGGCGAATCCTAAACGGTCATATGCATTCGTTGACGGCAGCTTCGATCCTAAGACGAAAGTGTATGGCTTTGGAGGGTTCCTCGTAGATCAATACGGTAAACGACACTATGTACAAGGAGCCGGAGACGATCCTAGTCTGGCTAAAATGCGGAATATTGCGGGTGAAGTGCTTGGGGCGAGGGCTGTCATCACTCTCGCCCAACGGCTTAAAATGCACAAATTAACGATTTTTCACGATTATGAAGGTATCGCTAGTTGGCCTTCGGGCAAGTGGAAATGCAAGACGACATTGTCAAAGGACTATGCCCAGTTTGTGAAAAAAGCTATGCGTAATGGACTTCATTTATATTTTGAGCAGGTCAAAGCACACTCTGGAATCGGAGGGAACGAAGAGGCGGATCAACTCGCAAAACTTGCAATAAAATTGGTGAGTAAGAAATGATTATTATTCTTTGTGATAATCGAAAGGACGCGGAAGACGCATTCAATTTATTCTGCAGTTTTTTAGATCGATATGAACCATTTATGATCCAAAAAGAGGAGGAATCTGCACTACGAATTGTCACAGACGACGATCTTGTTTACATCTTCATTGATCATCGTTTCAAAGGCATATTTGATGAAAATCACGAAGCGGAGATGATTGAAGTTGATGAATTCTTTGAAGATCTCTATTCCCATTACGATGCTGATATTTTTGAAGACTTTCATTATGGGTGGATTGCATGGTAGTAGTATTGTGTGACGATTACCGAGATGCGGAGGCCGCGTTCAGAGCATGGGTTGCGTTCTTATTAAGTCCGCCAAGTGATGAAATCGCAAAAATAGACAAGCATTCATTAAAAGTGGAGACGAGCGACGGTCTATGTTACGTATTCGTCGACTATCGTTTTAAAAATGTCTTCCTGAAAAAGCAAGGTCTCATGTTTGAGAGCGTCCGCGATTTTCTTGAATGGCACAACATCGACGATCCTGACCTAGACCGTCGAGAATATTACAGAAAGGTAAACGACTATGAATAAGAACCATTTTAAACGGGCGATAAAACTCCTAGAAAAAATAGAAACTGAAAAGTATCGAGGGTGCGATATCTGTACTCACTTAGGGGAAAAAGTTCAGGCAAAGAAAATCTCCTGGGATTACGACGGACTTATATTCAGTCCGTGTATGGCCTGTGACAAAATCCATGACTGTTTTCAATTAGACTCTAATAAATTGGCAGAAGAAGTTGAGCTCGGGCTTGTAAGTTCAAGGCAGGCCCGAAAGATTCGATTGGAAGACGAAAGGAGACAAAAGTAAGACATGTACAAACGACGCGCCATAATAGCATTTATATTTGCGATATGTCTATGCGCTACATTCATTTTTCTATTTATAGCATGCTTTGTTCATAACGCTGCAGTTGATTCAATACAAATCATCGATGAGCGCTTAAGCGGCGATGAATTGCGAGGTATGATGAATGAGGCAAAATTGTCGCCAGGCTTGAGTGATGTTTATGCAAATGAGCATCCGGATTTTGCCTGGCTATTTGATGGAACCTTCGTGACATATTGTAATAAGGACGGTGAAACAAATGGAGAATAAAGAATATACTTTCTGGGAATCTGACCCCCATACAGATCGGTATATATTTTCAAAAAGCAACGGCCATACTACACTTGGTGAGCTTCTAGATTTCATTGTATTTGGAAGCGAATTGGACGGACTTATAAATATTTACTGGACGACTATCGATGGTGAAACACGATACATAACCGTAATTTACTCGAATCTGACTATAACGTGGGTATCGAACGATATTTTAGATAGGATTCGAGAATGGCCGGTAAAGAACGCTTCTATAACGATGGCGGATCTGGTCCATGCTGCCATTGAATTAGAAACGTGTTTAATATAGATCTTTTTGACTTTCAACAAAAATTATATTTAAGGAGGTAATCAAAAAATGGAAGTCATTCGCAAGTTCGTGAAAGAGGTTAAGGCATTCAAACTGGGCGATCAAATCAAACTGGGTCGCTATACGGCCACCGCGGTCGCTCAGGATGAACGAGGGACCACATTCTGCTTCGATCAGGTGTACGGAGAAACTCCGGTGAAAACTCCATTCGATGCAAAAAGAATGAAGGCTCTTTACGTTAGCAAAACCATGGATCCGGTACGAGATCTGATAATTCCGCTGTACCCTGAGGATGTTGTGCAGGACTGTGAAATGGACGCTAAAGACGTTCCTCTGATGTTCTTCCGTTCTCCAACAGCAGAAGAGGTCTTCCCCAAGAACTTCACTCGTCCGATTCGTCCCTCTGAATTCCTTGAAGCGCGTAAACGCTGGGAGGCAATGAAGGGTGGCAGTTATCGCATTGGCGTGACTGTCGATGGTCGTGTCTGCCCGTATTGGACGGAATCCGCTGCAAAAACCGAGTCACAGGTCGCCCAGAACGAAGGGGCCAACGCGTATGTAAGCCAGGGTGGTTCAATTATATTTACCAATCTGGACGGCTCAGCGAAGAATGTCTTCTGGCGGCCGGTATTTAGACTGAAGGCATAAAAATGGATCGGTTCAAAATTGTATATTTTGATCAATATTGCCCGAAATGCGAGCATTTTAAAACGCCCACTGTTGAAGAACCTTGTAATGAATGCCTCGGCTGTCCCGCAAGAGAGAATTCTCACAAGCCGGTGCATTTTAAAGAAAAAGAAGGGAGGTGAGAAGCCAACGAGAATGTTCTGTCCTACAACCTAATTTTATAACGCTAGCACTCTTTTTAGAAAGGAAAAACCTCTCCTCTGCTTTACAATCCTATCTTTTACGGGCATTCTCGTGTTAAAAACATTCTCTTTAATAGAAGGGGCCCGGTGTTTAGTAAATTCACTATTGGTAGTCAGTCCGCGAAAGATAGTATGCTAACACCGTGGCCTTCTTCTATTATATTTCTGTGTCTTGAAAGGAGAAGCACAAATGAAAATTCCGAAGATCAAACTGGACGTAAAAAGGCTGTATCGAGCGGCCAGAGTGTTCGAAGCGGAGAAAAGGCCTCAGATCCTGGCAGGCATGGGTGTTGCAGGATTCTGGGGGGCGATGTGGTGGACGTATAAAAATGCACCGAATGTGAGGTCTTGTATTTCCGACATTCAAATGGTAAATGACGATCTCAAATTGGATCGTCTAGGTTTGACGCCGGAGAGTGAAGAAAGCGCAAAAGCCATCAAGAAAGAAGCAATCGTTGATATTTGCAAGTATTCGGCCGGTCCTGTTCTCCTCGGCGTAGCATCCTCTGCAGCGGTCATCGGGTCGACCAGTATCTCGTCTCAGCGTATTGCGGCACTGTCTGCGGTGTGCACGGCGACACAGAGCACACTTGACGCCTATCGAGAGAAGGTCAAGGAAGGTGTTCTTGGCGACCGTGGTGAGCAGAAAGATCAGAAAGTCATGAATGAGATCGCTAAGGACCGACTTATGACTGCCAAGGAAGCCGAGAAGATCTACGAGACTGGAAACGGCGCCACACTTTGCCTTGACCGTTGGACTGGAAGATATTTTCATTCCAGTCCTGAGGCCATTAAGAGGGCATTCAACGAGATCTCATATCAGTGTCAGTGCGACGACTACGTAACCTTGAACGAGCTCTACGACCGTCTGAACATTCCAGAGATCAAAATGGGCGAAGTTCTTGGTTGGACCACAGAGAATCGAAGGAAGGGGATCGTGGATATTTCGTTCACAGCGACAGTCAATGAGCATGAGCAGCCAGTTCTGGTACTCCAGTATGAGGTCGAAGTGCTGCCGTACTATCGAGATCAAGCGAGGATCGGGCCGAATGACTAAGCGGATGTTTAGAAAGAGGGTAAAATAATGGAAGAAAATGAAAGATTTATTGTTAAGGATGGAACGGACGATGGCCAGTATGTTGATATTGCATACGTTAATGGAGAAATTTCTTTAACCGTTAAAAATTTTGTTACCGACGATCAAAAGATGGTCACACTAACTATCCGACAACTAAGATATCTCGGGGACGCGGTCATTAAAATTTATGATAAAATTGATCCCATCTTCAGAAAGGCTTACTCTTAAATGATTAAGTCGGTATTCGAAAATTGGGTCGGGGAATTTCTTAAACGGAGATTCCCCTTCGGTTCTAGTAAAGATGGTGACGTCTGGCGAAAAGAAGTACTGAAACGATACTACAAATTCGGAGAGACATTTGATTTAGACGGAAAAGAATTATATTCTCGAGTAACGTTTGCTTTGTGGTTTATAGGAGGACAAAAATGACTAAAATTACGACTTGGTCTATAGCATCCAGTTTGGATGTTGTGTATGTAGACGGAGAAAACACAGCTCAACTTGTCGTGAAAAATGAAGTGGAGCCTCTTTCGACTAAAATGGTCACCCTAGATGAGGCACAGCTTCTCGAACTTCGTGTGACTCTACAGGAGATTCTTACTAAACTTCCGACAGACCACTAATTCGCGCAAATTTCCAGCACTATAATGAAACCTAGTTTCAAATAAACTATTATATTTAGGAGGAAAAGACAATGGAAGAGACTAAAGAGATGGACGTCGTTGAGGTGGCGCCGGAAGATATCGAGGTCACGGATCTGCCTCCGGTCGAGGAGAGCTCGGGCTTCAGCACGCTCGGGAGTGTCGTCGGCCTTGCTGCGGGTGCTGTTGCAGTCGCTGGGGTCACTGTGAAAGTGTCTCAGTGGGCATGCAGGAAGTACCACGAGAAGAAAGGCGAGGGCATTCCTGTGCGGGAAAAGAAGTTCCAGTTCTGGAGACCGAAGGCGGCTAAGGGCGAGGTGATTCCGATGTCGCAGAGGGCATCTATCAATGAGGAATTCGAAAAGTCTGAGGACTAAAGTAAGAACTAGGCCATAAGGAGCGCTGTTTAAAACGCTCCTTATATTTTTGCAAGGAGGAAGTTTATGGCTGAGCGTGAAATGGTCAAAGTGGACCGATCGATGTTGCCGCCAAATAAAAAGCCTGACCCTAAGAAAGAAACGGGGAAGAGCCCCACGACGCCTAAGCTGAATTCTGTTGTGACTCGAGGAACAGTTGTGAGTACGAAGCCCAGTCTTGGGCGGCGAATTCGATCGCTGTTTATTGCGGATGATGTAGAGGATGTCGGCGATTATCTCATAAATGAGCTTGTCATTCCGTTTATCAAGAATACGATTCTCGATCTTGGTGAGATGCTTCTATTCGGTGAGACGAGTGGGAGACGTCGTGGCAGATCTCGTAAGCGGAGTTATAGCAATCTTCCGACTGATTACTCTGCGTCATATAAATCTCCACGTGACCGGGAGCGCAGGAGTAGACGAGACGACGACAAAAGATATTCTCGTCGAGGGTCAGATGATGACTATCGAGAGATCGTTTTGAGCGATCGTAATGATGCTCGAGATGTCGTTGCGTCTCTTCATGATCGAATCAAGACGTATGGATCGGCTTCTGTGGCAGATTTGCTGGAGCTTGTTGACCAGACATCGGTCTATACGGATACGGCATACGGCTGGCACAGTTGCGATCAGATTGGTATCAGTCGTGACGGCCGTGGGTGGCTGATCGATGTGGATGACGCGGAGGCGCTTGATGACTAAAGAAAAATTATGCGTTAAATTTAACAGAGTACTTCATGGAATATTTCTGGACTAAAATAAATATCAAAAAATTGACGACAATACTCTAGAAATCCATTTAGTCAACGGCGATTGTATGTATTTTGTATATCATAACGATCGGTCATGGAAGCTATACATGAATGATTACAACCTGTAATCATTATATTTACAAGGAGGAATTAAAATGGCGTTTGAGAAAATGACAGCAGAGGCTTTGTACGACGAATTCGTAGCATTGTTCCCCGATGTTCTTGAACACGGCCTCGAGCAGGGGAATATCGTAACAAACTTCTATAAGATTGGGGCTCGTATGCTTCGGATCGAATTTAGCGACGGTCCGGCATTATATTTTCTCTGGTACGACGAAAATAACTGGAATCTGGGCACGAAAATGTACCGAAATAAGCCTAAAAGCCAGGAAACGAGGGATAAAGACAAGGAAATCATGGTCAGAGCGATCATGAACATTATCCAGGATAACATGTATCAGGCAGAGAAGGATCTCGAGTCGTCTAACATTTTCACCAAACTGAAAGACGATATAGAGCATCCAAAGCCTGTGCCTTATATTTGGGATCTTGACAATCCTGTATGCCCTCGTGGAGAAGAGTATCGTAAGAGCATCGAGCAGAATACGAATAGTAATGAAGTGATTACAGGATGTAATCAAATGAGTACGGCAGAACGGGCGGAACTTGTAAAGGACCATCCGGAAAAAGACGTGCTAAAAGACCTCTGCGGAACGATCGGAGTGGAAGTTGCGCAGGAATGGGTCAAGGAATTTCCGGATAACGTTCCGGAAGGGTGTGTTCATGTGATGGTTCCTAGAGGAAATACGAAAAGCGAGGGCACGATGGAAGAAACTCTTCGGGGCGAAGAAGCCCGTAGAATGCGAATTGAAGAATTTAACCGTAAGTATCGAGAAACTAGCTTTGCATAATGAAAGGAGAAACTCACAATGAAAATGAATCTCGCTAACGTAAAAATCCCCCGGGTGAAAATTCCGGTAAAGGTCTCCAGATTTCTGGGGATGACGAAGCTGAAAGTCCAGAAGCACTCTCCTGAGATCCTCCTTGTGAGTGGCCTCGGTGGTTTTGTTGGGACTGTGATTCTGGCTTGCAAGGCGACAACGAAGCTGCCTGGTGTTGTGGCGTCTCATGAGGACATGATGGATGATATTCATGAAATGGAAGACCAATACGCTATCTCTGTCATCGAGAGCGAAGAAGGAGACGACACGCCTGTTTATATCACCAAAGATATCCAGAAAGCCAAAGTAAAAGCATACGTGACCATCGCCAAGGATTATATTTGCCTCTACGGCCCCTCTGTGAGCCTTGGGCTGGCTTCTGGGGCATGCTTCATAGGGTCATATGGGATCGAAAAGAAGCGCTATACGGGCGCTCTAGCGGCCTACAACGGTGCTATGACAGCATTCGAGGTCTATCGTCAGAGGGTATGTGAGGAGCTCGGTGATGAGGCCGACCAGCGATTTCGGTATGGCTGGAAGAAGGAGAAACTCGAAGGTGAAGTCGTCGACGAGAAGGGAAAGAAGAAAAAGACGAAAGAAGATATTCTGACCCTCGATGCCGGCGAGCCGTCGCAGTATGCTCGGGTATTTGAGCATTATATTCGTGACGGCATTCCCAATCCGAATTGGTATGACGATCCGTATTTCAATATGCAGTTCCTCAAGTGCCAGGAGAACTATTTCAATATGCTTCTGAACACAAGAGGATATGTGTATCTGAATGAGGTGTATGACCATCTCGGGTTTCCCCTGACGTCGGAGGGTCAGCTCGTTGGGTGGATGAAGCGTGGTGCAGATGAGCCTACGAATTATATTTCGTTTGGCCTGTATGACATCACAAATCCTCAGACGAGGCGGTTCATCAATCAGCAGGAAAATGCCATTCTTCTCGACTTCAATGTCGACGGTGTGATTATTGATCTGGTGTGATGGACATGGACAAAATTGGGGCGCTGATAATTATTGGTGCCCTCTATTTTATACTCATATCTATTTCTTCGCGAATCCGATGACGAATGAGGTGTAAGAGATGGTCAGTTTAATTATTGTATTATATAGTGTAGTATTATTCTCTCTTATTGCCTCATTAACGATCATCGGAACACTTTTCTTTACTTGGTGGATAATTCATGCCACGGAGAAAAGACGGGATCATAAGAAGAAACAATATTTAAAATCGGAGGAGGTTGTGAATAATGAAAGCAAATAAGAACATTATATTCTTCGTCGGGGGCACCATTATTGGTGCTCTCGGCGGTTTCTTTGGTGCGAAGATGCACTATGAAAAAGTTTATCAGCAGTATGCGGACGAAACCATCGCAGAAATGAAGGAAGTCTTGTACGGAGCCGCCAAAGATGAAGAGGAGTACGACGAGGAGGAAGAGGAATCTATCAACCCTGTTAAATGGACCAAGGAAAAGGAAAAAGAAGTTCATGAACGTCTCGAGAGAAACCGACAGGGGACAAATTACGCCGCCATATACGGAAAAATGAAGCATAAAGAAAATTTTGAAAGGATGATGAAAGAGAATGAAGAAACCGAGCGTTGGGTCCGTGAAAACCCCGAGAGTCCCGAAGATGACGATTCCGAAGCCGAAGATCCCGAGCCCGAAATCAATCCCCAGCATGAAACATCCAAAATCCGGAAACCACATCTAATCTCGGCTGACAAGGCTGCAGAACTTCCCGATGGCGTGGATATGGTCGAGTTGCAGTACTACGACTTCGATGATATTCTCGCTGATGGGGAGACAGAAGAGCGAATCGCGTATGATGAGATCGATAAGCTTCTGGGCGACTGCCTAACGAAGTATGGATTTGTCAATTCTGATGAGCCAGTGATATACGTCATGAATGAGGAGCTTGATACTTGCTATGAGGTCGTCAGAGTTGCGGCTGCTTACGGGGAGACTCATGACTGAAACTCAGTTTAAACGTATGAAAGCGCTCGCTGAAGATAGAGAAAAACAAACTTTTCTCGAACGATTTGAGCAATTTCATAAAGACAAAATTAAAGCCGCTAAAATGGAAAGGAGGATAACGAAGATGAAGAAACGCACAATCGTTCGTTCTCCTGAAAAATACACTTGGTGGTACTATCTGTATGATAAATACGAGTCCATCGATAAGCTCATTCATCTTCGTAATATTATATTCTCCATTGCCAGAGATCGTAGATGCGTATCCTTGAATCGAGCGCTTGAGGTGCTCTGTTTAGAGCCATCTCGAGAGGGCCAAACACTCGGTTGGGATTATTGGGAGGACCTTCAAGATGATTTGCTTGACGATGAAACCAGGCTTTTCACGTGGGAATTCTATAAGGACGGTACCATGAAGATAACATTCCGAAATCTACATGATATTTCAGGATGTTTTAAAACGGAGGATGAGATCAAAGAAGCTTCGCGCCAGAAACAGTCGCTATAATGAAAGGAGGGTGACGAATATGCTTGCTAAAAATGGAGAAGTCACTCGATTGATCAGAATGGGAAACCCAAAATGGTCCTACGATATGGACTACATGGAAGTAGAGCTCCAACACTATCGAAAAGCTATATTTGTGAAGGCAAATGTTGAGGGCCAACTGCGCTTAAATGATGCGTATGATTGGCTTAGTTTGAAGCCTAGCAGAGAAGGTTTAACGACTGGGTGGGAGTTCGATCTTACTATGAAGCCAGAGGATCTATTCACGTGGGCATTTCGATCCGATCATGAAGTTGAGGTAACGTTTCACAATCTAAAGCATATTTCTGGCCTTTACAAGATGGAGGAGGAGCTCGCATAGGGCTCCTCTTCTTATATTTTTGGAGGAATGACATGAAAAAGACAAAAACTTGCACCAGATGTGTTGATCGTAATTCGAGTGTATGGTTCGTGGATCCTCACATGGGATGCGCGTGGGGTATTGCCACTCTAAATAACGTTCGAAATGACTTTCGAGACCGATTGCTTCGAAGAGGATTCGTAACACTTATTGATATTTTGAGTTACCTTGAATTGCCAGTGTCAAGAGAAGCGCTGACTCTCGGTTGGGTGTGGAATGACAAGGAGAATTTTCCGGATCTTGACCTGTTTTTGACCACAAATGGGGATGAGCACATACCATTTGATCATAAAATTAAGATTCAATTCGTCGATTTGGTAGATCTGTCGAAGATTCTCGATCCGGATACGGCTTTGGAATGAGGTGATATTTATGCTTTGTGAGAAATGTAAGATCCATCAGGAGAGCTTTCATACGAAAGATCCGTGGGCGTGTTCTTATCGTAATTGGAAAATCGTAAACGGAGAGTGCGAAGGGTTCGAGTCAATAGAGGAATGGCAGAAAGAATTCGAGAAGCGATGGGATGATATTCTGGAGGCAAAAGAAAGATATACTCCGAAATATTATGATCGCGTGTAATTATATTTTTGAAAGGAGAAAAAACAGTGCAGCCATTTAATACCAATTTGTTTCTAAAGCTTACTCGCTCACGGGATCAGGCTGGATACTCTCGTATTCGGCCGGGGGTAAAATGCGAGGATGGTTTCGAGGTGTCCATCCAGGCAAGCTACGGGCATTATTGCTCTCCTCGGGTGAATGACGCGCCTTGATATGAAACGGTAGAGCTCGGATATCCCAGTATGAAGGACGATTTGATTCTTGAATATGCTGAGATGCCTAGCGATCCGACGCATACCATTTATGGGCAGGTCCCGGTCGATGTTGTGGATGCGCTGATCGAAAAGCATGGCGGGATGGTGGATATTATCGAACATTAAAGTCGAGGGTTCTCGATCCGGATACGGCCCTCGCGTGAGGATCATCTCCTATAATAAGGAGGTGCATTGTAATGCATAAATTCGGTATTGTGAGTAAAATTAGGGCTTGGATATTTACCGAACGATTCGACTGGTGGGTGTATAAGACACAACCGGAAAAGGACAATGACTGGTACATATACAAATGGGCAGAGTTCTGGGACGGTTATGCGGCTCTTATAGAGGCCATCTGCTCGGTCGTTGAGGTTGAAAATGAACGAGAGGCCTGTAAGTTATTCACAAATATGGACATTTGCAAGACATACTACTTCTGGGCAATGGAGAGGCATGGAACCAAATCGGATCTCATAGCGGATTGTTTGTATCTGCTGTGGACGACACCGCAAGAGGCTTAACCATAGCCTCTTCTTTTTTTTCGCGCAAGAATCATCTCCTTTAATGAAGGAGGTGTCCTTTAAATGAAAAAATTAGGACTTATTCAAGAAATCAAAACTAAAAGGTTCGTTAACTGGTTTATGAATTTGGTAAAAGATGTAGATCCAGAATTCGAAGATTGGGATGAGTTTTGGAATGATTACGGAAACTTTATACTTAATTCTAAATCTAGTAAAAATGCAAGAACCAAAAGAGAAATTTGTAACTTATTCTGTAGTAAGGACCTGGTTATGTTACATTATCAAACATGGACACTGGAACGAGGCTTGAAACGACTTGGGTTAATCTCCCAGGAGGCGTAACAACGCCTCTTCTTTTTGCCTATTATATTTAGAAAGGAGGAAACTTTATGCCTGCTATGGGGACTCAGCTTTGGAACGAGTATGGCGTGTGGCTTGTGAATCGTGTTCGCTTGCATAAACCGGGATATTCTCGTCTGACGAGCCAGCTTCATAACACCATATTTAAATATGTATTGGATTTAGACGAGAATCGGGCGAGCGACGGGATCGTTCTTAGAGAAGAGTTCTATAGAGAAAAGGACATTGATGCTGGCGTGTATGATCATCGGGACGATTGCAGTGTGTTGGAGATGCTCGTCGCTCTCGCCGGGAGGATCGATGATGAGTACATTGGAGATCCTGGACAGAGTCACCCGGAATTGATATTTTGGGACATGATCTGTAATCTCGGATTGGATGTATTCGATGACCGGCATTATGAAGACGACGAGGTGGAGTACATTCTGGATCGTTGGATGGACCGTAAGTTCAAACCAGACGGGAGTGGATCCATCTTTCCGATCAATCGCATTCCCAGAAGAGACCAGCGTCGAATCGAGATTTGGTCACAGATGAACGAATATTTGACGGAGAAAGGGTATTAAGATGGCAACTTATTACGAAAATTATGACGTTGTAATCGAGCATAAAGTTGAAGATGATGCCAACAAAATGTTAGAAGAGATGGCGGAAAACGATGGTTTAGATCTTGGACAGGAATTGGAATCGATCATTCGAGCCATGTATTTGTATCGAAAAACAGAACTTGCGAGACTTGATGCAAACCTTGCTGATGTTCGATTCAAGTTGGCCGAGATTGAGCAGGATAAAAATATGAAAAATTATATTTCTCATATGAATCGGTATTGGAAAAACGAGAAGGGGTGAATGAAATGCCAATGATCTATTCCTATTGTATATGCCAAAACTCGTATGATATTTTAAAACAATTAGCGGAAGAAGACTACGGCTGGAAGTACTCGCTCGAGACGATAAAATTAGCATGGCAGACGAAATTCGACGGTTGATATTTGCTGAAAAAGATCGAAGAATTGAGGCGTTAAAACAGAGGGTAAACGGTGAAAA
This sequence comes from uncultured Muribaculaceae bacterium, assembly GCA_947625935.1. Classification (GTDB taxonomy): domain Bacteria; phylum Bacteroidota; class Bacteroidia; order Bacteroidales; family Muribaculaceae; genus JAJPXC01. Next base: position 50,148 of record CANQQE010000019.1, read on the forward strand.
AACGACCTGTTAGAGGAATTTCGCCAAAAAAGTGGCGAAATTCGCCAGTTTTTTTCGAAAAGTGGCGAGGCGCAAACCCTAGAGCCGTGGGCGTTTGCTGGTTTTTTCGCCAGTTAGCCAGTTATTTTTTAATTATATATAAAATTTAAAAAATATAAAAGAGTTAAGCGAAAAAACTGGCGAATTGGCGAGCGTAGTAAATTTAGAACGAAGGAGGTCTGGATATTTATGGCGGTTGACGAACTGGACTTTGTAAAAGTAAAAGTTGCCGCTGGAAAGAACGGATCCACTGATATTTATCCAGAATTTCTTGTCAAGCAGCATCCAAAGGATCTTATGATCCGAGGCCATGCATTCTTTGCTGTATGGGATGAGGAACGAGGGTTATGGTCTAGGTCGGAGGGCGATGTTCAACGTCTCGTTGACGAGATGGTATTGAAAAAGACAGCCGAGATCGATGTCGAGCGTAAGACACCAAAGCTTATGAGCAATTTCTCGTCTAAGAAATGGACGGAATGGCTGTCTTATTGTAAAGCAATGCCTGATAGTTTTCACGAGTTGGATGAAAAAATTACGTTTTCGAATACTCCGGTCAAGAAGACCGATTATATAACTCAGCGAGTAAATTATCCTTTGGAGCCGGGAGAATGTCCTTGTTATGAGGAATTGATCACGACATTGTATGACCCTGAGGAACGTAGGAAATTGGAATGGGCCATTGGAGCGATTGTTGCGGGGGAGTCAAAGAATCTTCAGAAATTTGTTGTACTATACGGCGGGCCTGGAACAGGAAAGTCCACGGTGTTGAACATCATTAATGATATGTTCGACGGATATTGTACGCCATTTGATTCGAAAGCTTTGGCATCTTCTACGAATTCGTTTTCGTTGGAGCCATTTCGAAATAATCCTCTGGTGTCCATTCAGCATGATGGTGATCTTAGCAGGATAGAAGACAACACAAAGTTAAATTCGATTGTGTCCCATGAGAAATTGGTTGTGAATGAGAAGTTTAAAAATACGTATAGCAGCCGGTTCAATACATTTATATTTATGGGGACGAATAAGCCAGTAAAAATTACGGATGCAAAATCCGGCATTGCGAGACGTCTGATCGATGTTCAGCCGAGCGGTCGGAAGTTAAGTCGGAAGAAATACGATGAATTGATGGACGGGGTCAAATATGAGTATGGCGCGATCGCAGCACACTGTTTGGAGGTTTATCAAGAACTAGGGAAGACTTATTATGATCGATACGTTCCCATGCTTATGCTTAGCATCACGAATGATTTCTATAATTTTATAGAAGATAATTATGATTTCTTTGTGGTTGATCACCCGGAAGGGATTAGTTTAAATTCGGCCTGGCTCCGGTATAAGGAGTGGATCGAAGATGCTAAGATCAATTATCCTTTGAACAAAAGGCAGTTTCGTGATGAATTACGGAATTATTTTGATGATGTAATCGATCGTAAGGGGAATGTTCGAAACTTTTATAGTGGATTTAAGAAGGAGAAGATTGACTATGTAGAGAAAAGAGCAGCAGAAAAAGAAAATGAAGACGAACATGTTGAGTCTTGGTTGAAGTTTAACAAGAAGAAATCGGGATTTGACATGATATTCTCGGAGAACAAAGCCCAGTATGCGACGGAAGATGGGAAGCCGATTCAGAAATGGGCCGAGTGTGAAACGGTGCTTGGCGATCTGGATACGGCGAAGCTCCACTATGTAAAACTTCCGAGAAATCTAATTGTAATTGACTTCGATATCAAGAACGATAGCGGAGAAAAAGACGCAGAAGCGAATTTGAAGGAAGCTTCGAAGTGGCCGCCTACTTACGCAGAGCTTAGTAAAAGTGGTGCCGGCATTCATTTGCATTATTTTTATGACGGAGATGTTACGAAGCTTAGCCGGATATTTGCACCGGATATCGAGATCAAGGTGTTCACGGGAAATAGTTCTCTTAGGAGGATGGTCACAAAATGCAATGGGCTCTCAATTGCGACAATTTCTAGTGGTTTGCCACTAAAGGAGGAAAAGCCAGTGCTAAAAGATTGGCGAATTCGGTCAGAAAAGGATCTTAGAAACAGGATTCTGAAGAATCTGAATCGAGAGATCTGGCCTAACACGAAGCCGTCGATCGACATGATATTTAAGATTTTGGAAGATGCGTATGCATCAGATTTGAGTTACGATGTACGAGACATGGCGACATCGGTTATGACATTCGCGATGAGCAGTACAAATCAGTCTCAGACGTGTATGCGGATCGTTTCGAAAATGCATTTTTGTTCGAAGGACGTTGAAAATAACATTGGGGGCACAGATGTGACAGACTCCCCCCGGTACGTTGATGAAAAAGCCCCCCTTACATTCTTTGATGTGGAGGTCTTTCCGAATCTGTTTATTGTCGTGTGGAAGGATGCTGGAGAAGGCAAGCAATGCGTGAAGATGATCAATCCGAATGAAAAGGATGTTGAAGCACTTACGAAGCGTAGGCTTGTTGGGTTTAATAATCGTAAGTATGATAATCATATTCTCTATGCTCGGATGATGGGTTACACAGAGCTCCAACTTTATCGGCTGAGTCAGAGAATTATCGGTAGTGAGGATAAGAAGTCAAAAGACAATGCCCTGTTTAATGAGGCGTTTGATTTGTCCTACACTGATATTTACGACTTTCTTTCCGCAGGCAATAAGATGAGCTTGAAGAAATGGGAAATCAAGCTCGGTATTCATCATCAGGAACTTGGACTTCCTTGGGATCAAGAAGTGCCCAAGGAGAATTGGGAACTTGTGGCAGAATACTGTACGAATGATGTGATCGCAACCGAAGCTGTGTGGAATGCAAATCAACAGGATTGGATGGCTCGTGAGATTCTTGCCGACTTGTCTGGGCTGACCGTAAACGATACGACGAACCAGCACACTACACGAATTATCGTTGGGAATGATAGACATCCGCAAGATCAGTATCAGTACACGAAACTCGAGACGATCTTCCCTGGTTATAGATATTCTTCTTATGGAATTCCGAAGGAAGAGTATGCTGAGGGAACAAAAATCGTATCGGCTAAGTCGATTTATCGAGGAGAAGATCCTGGAGAGGGTGGTTATGTATTTGCTACTCCCGGCATTCACACGGACGTGGCGCTGCTTGATGTTGCTTCAATGCATCCGCATAGTCTGATTCGATTGAATTTGTTCGGCGATACGTATACGAAGCGCTTTAAGGATCTAGTGGATGCTCGAATATTGATTAAGCACGGAGAGTATGATAAAGTCAAGAAGCTGTTTGATGGAAAGCTTGCTAAGTATTTGAATGATAAGGAGCAAGCTAAGAAATTGTCGACGGCTCTGAAGACAGCAATTAACTCTGTGTATGGTTTGACCGCTGCGAAGTTTCCGAACAAGCTGAGGGATCCTCGAAATGTGGATAACATTGTTGCCAAATATGGTGCGTTGTTTATGATCAATTTGAAGCATGAAGTACAGGATCGAGGTTTTACAGTTGTTCACATCAAGACCGATTCAATTAAGATCGCAAATGCTACACCAGACATTATATCCTTCTGTATGGATTATGCTAAGCAGTATGGTTATGAGTTTGAGCATGAGGCGACTTATGAAAAGCTCTGTCTTGTAAACGATGCTGTGTACATTGCAAAAGATTCTGCAGACGGACACTGGACAGCGACTGGAACGCAGTTTCAAGTTCCGTATGTGTTCAAGACGTTGTTCAGTCATGAACCGATTGAATTTGAGGACTTGTGCGAGACAAAGCAAGTGACATCGGCATTATATTTGGACATGAATGAAGGGTTGGGTGAAGATGAACACAACTACCAATTCGTTGGAAGAGTTGGACAATTTTGCCCAATTGTTGACGGATCCGGCGGCGGCATATTGCTTCGAGACAATAAAGGAAAAATGTCAGCTGCTGTCGGCACGAAACGTCCAGGGAAAGCTACAAAAGCAAATGATCCTGGAGTCTATCGCTGGCTTGAATCAGAAACGGTTAAAAGCCTCGGTCTTGAAGATCAAATTGATCGATCTTACTGGAATCGACTCGTCGACGAAGCAGTCGACACTATCTCTGCGTATGGAGACTTTGAGTGGTTCGCCGCTTAAAGTTAACATAGAAATTATATTTTAAAACAAGAAAGGAATTATCGCAATGTCTAATCTGAATTCTTCGTACAATGGGAAAAACGGTTTTGGCCTTCTTCGTCTGAGTGGGACTCGGATTCTCTATCCGAATTTTGCTGGTCAGAAGACTGATTTCAATAACGAGGGTGATCGTAATTTTGGTGCGGCCGTCGATCCTGATCTTGCTGAGCAGCTTCGCGCAGATGGTTTTCGCGTTAAGACCATCCCTGCGTATGCTGATGATCCCGACTCCACTCCTACTGATTGGATCAAGGTTAAGGTGAACTTCAACTCTAAGTTCCCGCCCAAGGTGTATATCATTCGTGTTGATCCTGACGATCCTGAGAATGAGGATAAGATGGTTCAGACTCGTCTGAATGAGGACACCGTTGGGCTTATTGATATTCTGTCTAAGAGTCGCTCCATCATTCGTGCTGATATGAATATCAAGCCTTCTCGTTATCCTGCCAAGCCCAATCGTCCCGGCGGGATTTCCTGCTATTTGGATGCTCTGTATGTGACGATTATGGACGATCCTCTGGAGCGTAAGTATCGTAATATTCGGTCCATGGATGATGAGAGTCCGATTCCGGACGATGATGAGCTGCCGTTTGAGGAGTAAGAGATGCCCACTAAACCGAAATATGATTTGCTGGACGATAGCGGCATAGCTATTGCTTCTGAAATGGACCTTGAGTATGCGGTTCTCTTCTTGAAAACGCTTATGCTGGAATACTATGCAGAAAAAGAAGTTATGTATAGTATTCGTAGACATGTTTATGAAGTGGAGACGACTGAGATAGACTCACACGTATTGGACTAGTAATAATTATGTTTACCAGGAGGTGTCTTTATGGCAGTAGAGTTGGCCGATTATCAGCTTGAGGCCATAAAGAAGCTGAAAACCGGCTCCATCTTATGCGGTGGAGTCGGTTCTGGTAAATCACGCACCGCTTTAGCCTACTACTTTACTCAAGAGTGTAAAGGAAGTTTGCAAATCAATGGGCAAGGAAATTATATTCCAATGAAGGATCCGAAGGATCTGTACATTATCACAACAGCAAAGAAGAGAGACACAAACGAGTGGTTGAAAGAAGCTGCTATGTTCGATCTTGCTCCTGTTGTGGACAGTTGGAATAACATCAAGAAGTACGTTGACGTTTCAGAGGCTTTCTTTATATTTGATGAACAACGAGTAGTAGGCTATGGCGCGTGGACAAAGGCGTTTTTGAAGATCACGAGACAGAACAATTGGATTTTGTTGTCAGCGACTCCTGGTGATCAGTGGAGTGATTATATTCCAGTTTTCATTGCGAATGGGTTTTATAGGAATAAGACGGATTTTACGAATCGTCATTGTATTTTTAGTCCTCATACGAGCTATCCGAAAATCGAGAGATATTTTGATGAACGAATTCTTGAAGCCCATCGACGAAAGATCCTTGTTACAATGGAGAGTCCGAAAGTGACAGAGCGGCATGTTGAAACAATCGTTGTCGATTACGATAAGGATCTATATAGGAAAGTATTTCGAGATCGATGGGATCCGTATGACGATTGCCCAATTCCTGAAACTGGAAAACTATTCTATCTACTTCGTAAAGTTGTAAATTCTGATCTGTCACGGATTGAAAAGACGTCAGAGTTGTTGATGCTCAACAATCGAGTTATTATATTTTACAACTTTACTTACGAGTTAGAAGCTCTTCGACAACTTTGTCTTGGCTGGGCGATCCCATTCGCTGAATGGAATGGCGAGAAGCATGAGGATCTTCCTGTTGGGAATCGTTGGGTTTATCTGGTCCAATATTCTGCTGGCTGTGAAGGGTGGAACTGTACAGCCACAAATGTTATGATTTTTTATAGTCAGAGTTATTCTTATCGAATGACGGAACAAGCAATGGGACGAATTGATCGAATGAATACGAAGTATACGGATTTGTATTATTACAAATTTCGGTCTAATGCACCGATCGATTTAGCAATAGCTAGAGCGCTTAGTCGAAAGCACAATTTTAATGAACGGTCGTTTTACAATAAAATGATGTCGAAAGTTAACTAGGAGGATTATATTTATGGCTAACGCAG
>CANQQE010000020.1 GCA_947625935.1 uncultured Muribaculaceae bacterium
GGCGATAACTCGCATGAGGTTACACCTACGGAAATGAAATGGGCGTGCGACCTATGCCGATACCTCCACCAAACGCAGATGAGGGTTTACGAGGAACTGCAAAGCGGCAACAGGCAACGACCGATGAATGACCGTGAACTGATTCGCGCATTTTTCAAGCGGTTTGAAAGCAAGGGCGTGACGCAAGGCAAATTAGCCAAGTTGCTGAACACCTCCCAACCGTACATAAGCCAATGCGTGAATCCAAAAGCGAAAACCACACAGGAAATAGAATCATCAGAACAATAAGGTTATGGGTTATATATGCCGCTGTTTGTTGAATAGCAACGCATTAAGTCATAACAAACACATAACTTGCCTGTTCACCAATGAGATACTTATGATGTTGTTATGCCTCAACGCTCTAATTTTCAAAGGATAATGGCTAATATAACCCATAACCCCAAAAAAAGAGAAAACAAAATGATTTTTGACAGAGAAATTTCAATATACAGCAATGTCAGCGACACCAAAGGAAGTGTCGGAACACTGCGCGACTTCCTCAACATAGGTCAGCAGAACAAAGATTATATCGACCGACTGCGGCAAACCTCCGGCGATGAGCGCAAGGAAATGAAGCTGAAACTGCCATGTGCCACCATATCGGGATTGTTCGGCAAACGAGGTAAGCAGGGACTTATCCGACATTCGGGGTTAATCGCCCTTGACATGGACGATGTGTCGGACTGTGCCGAGTTGATAGATAAACTTGCCGACATGGATATGGTAGCCTACGCCGGACGAAGCGTAGGAGGTAACGGAGTGTTTGCAATCGTGTCAATCGCTTATCCCGAAAAGCACGTTCAGCAATGGGAATCTCTGCGCCGCTATTTCGATTCGCTCGGAATAACGGTTGACCCTCAGACAAAAGATGTGGCAAGACTTCGGATTTGCAGCTACGACCCCGAAGCGCGTGTGCGATTCGATGCCGTTCCGTACAAAGGAGTATATACACCTCCGAAGCCGAAGCCTGTTACTGCCTTACGGTATTACGGCAGCGATGAAACCGAGGCGAGAGTGTCGGAGTGCTGTCAGCAGATAGCGGCGTATCATACCGACCTCACAAACGACTATGCCGATTGGTTGAGGCTCGGATTCGCACTCGCCGAACTCGGAGAGGCAGGGCGCGGCTACTTCCACACGGTAAGCAGTCAGAATCAGAAATACGACCGTGAGAAATGCGACCGCAAATTCTCGGAATGTCTGCGGACTGCCTCGCGCTGCGGAATCGGTTACTTTTTCAACCGATGCAAAGAATATGGTATAACCTACAAAACAGAACGCTATGAATCAGAATGACCTGTTATGCCAGACGTGCCGACACGCCCGTAAGAGCGACGGTAAAGTAGTGGCGTGTACCTCAATCGGCAATCCGACCCTTACATTCCTGTACGGGCGATGCCGCAAGTATGAACCCAAACAGAACCTCAACAATCAAAAACTGATATTATGACTTGGAAATATCACACTATGATGTATGCCGACCGCTATCCGATTCAGTTCCGGCAGAACGTGGTTAGCGGAGAGATTCAGATGCGCGTCGATGACGCGATGGCAAAGGCAAACGGCTATGCCGACCTCGCCGAGCTGAAAGCGTTTATCGCGGAGCAAGACCCGGCAATGACCGTTCCCGAATGGTTGCGTGTCGATGATTGGGATTCGCCCCTGCGGATGTCGCTAAACCTCAACTGATGTAATAAAAAGCATGGCGGCAGTCAGCAGAAGCCACAATAAAAGTCAAGGAATTTGTTGGTTGCCGTCAATGCTTGAAGTAAACAACAACAAGTCAAGTTTTATTCTTATGAAGCATACGAAGAAGAAAAGCCAAGACAAACCGGTGTGGCAGACGGCATGGGAATTGGCGAAATACCCTGCGAAGATTCATCTGTCAAAGAAGATGACCCGTGCCGATGTTGTGTTTTGCCTGATGATGTGGCTGGGCATGAGCAAAGTCGATGCGTTCCTTACCGCCTATCCGCAGACCAAGGCAAGCCGCAACTCAATATCGGCGATGGCGACACGCCGCAGCCAAGAGGAATGGGTGAGCGAATATTTCCAAGCCCTCTACGACCTCCGCCTTGAAGATAAATTGAAGTTCAACCCAATACCGTAACTTACTTTTCAGATGAGCCGTTGCCCTCCGTGGTGGCGGCTTTTCTCTGCTTTTGATATGTTATTGAGCATAATCAGGAATAATAAGCGATTGAAGCCTTTGTCAATCGGCGATTTATTGCTAATTTTGCGGTATAAATCATAAACTCCAACAATACGAAACAGACATACTCGTAAATACGACATATTAAAAATATAAGCGCGTTAGCTTTTATTCTGTGATTCTGAAACTTGGACACTTTCAACAATCACTCAACGGAATAAAGTTGATGCTCACGTGGTTTACACGTGGGCTTTATTCCATTATTGAGTGATAGGTAGTCCAAGACCTCAGAATCAGTAGCCGGAAAAGTCCACGTTTTTTCGTGGACAATCCAAAGAGGGTAAAATGCTAAAGCATTAAACAAACCCTCAACAATGACTACCAAAAACAATCTTTCAAATACATCTCTGACCGAGGCGGAAGTGGCTCATCTTGCCAAAGAAACATTAGGTCTATATAATACTTCCTCTGCGAAAGCAGATATGGGGCAAACTACTACGTTCAATGAGTTAGGATTTAGAGGTGTAATCAAGAAACCCGATGGGTGGTATCTGCCATGCGATGTGACTTGTCCGGCTCTAATTGTTGAGGTAAAGAGTAGCAAGACCAATATAGAGAAATATATTGATGAGATTCTACGAAACTGCGAAATTGCAGGAGATAAATACAATCGGGTAATTGGGATTATTTGGAATGGCTATGACTTAATTGTATTTAAGAATGGTGAAAGAATCGATGATATTCCAAACGAGCTTCAACCCAAGGAATACTATTTCAGGCTATTTGACCCTAACACTATTGACAAACAAGCCATATATCGTGCGACAAAAGCTATAAATGACACTTTGCATTTTGATTTAATACTGAATAGCCTTTATCATCGCATGATTTTTACTGCCTGCGCATTAGTAGCAATCAGATATGGTGCCACTCTAACCCCTAACATGGGCTACAAAGCCCTAAGAGCGTCAATTAGTGAGCGGTTAAGCATTGCATTGGAGGATGATTTACGGATTAACCATAAGTTATATTCATTGATAAAGATATTCGAGAGCATTGAAGTTGGCAATCCTAAGAACGAAAAGGCAATAGATATTTTTGTAACGCAGCTCAACAGCATTTCCGACCATATTAAATCCGACTATTGGAATGGAGAGGATGTAATGGCCATATTTTTCAACGAGTTCAATCGCTATAAAGGAAGAACAGAATCGGGACAGGTTTTCACTCCCGACCATATTACATCCTTGATGTATCGTATATTGGAGGTAAGTGATAATGACCGTGTGCTTGATGCCGCTTGTGGCTCTGGCGCGTTTTTAGTCAAGGCTATGTGCAATATGATTAAATCCGCAGGAGGTGTCAACTCCCCCAAGGCAACACAGATAAAGCAAGAGCAACTCTTTGGGATAGAATTATGTGAAGAAGTATTCGCTTTGGCCTGTGCAAATATGCTTATTCACAAAGATGGAAAATCAAATATCACTCGTTTGGACAGCAGAACACAAGAGGCTTTTGAATGGATAAGGTCAAAAGAAATTACAAAAGTTCTGATGAATCCGCCATTTGAGCAAAAATATGGCTGTCTTACCATTGTGGAAAATGTGCTTAATGCAGTTGCATGTCCGTTGGATGATAAAGCCCCAAAACGTAATATATTATGCGGGTTCATTCTCCCCGATGACAAGTTAGAGAAGCGGAAAGGTCAGGCAAACAGGATATTGAGGAATCATAGCCTATTGAAAATAATAAAGCTCCCCGAAAAATTATTCCCCAATGGCACAAAAACCTCTATTTATGTCTTTATGAGTGGAGTGCCCCATTGCTCTCAGCAAAACAAAGATATATTAGGCTATTATATTGCAGAAGATGGCTTTGAAACCGTGAAGAATCAAGGGCGGCATGACATTTATGATAAATGGCAGACAATCGAGAATGAATGGATAGATGTTATCGTTAAACAAGAAAACGATAAACACAACTCCAAAAGATGGATTGACCCCAATACCGCATTGAGGTATATTGTACCTGATAATCCTTTTCAGATAGACGCAACCGACTTCAAAAAAGTAGTTTTGGAGTATGTCCTATATCAATCTCAGATAGACGCAACCGACTTCAAAAAAGTAGTTTTGGAGTATGTCCTATATCAATCTCAGATAGACGCAACCGACTTCAAAATAATCATAAAAGACATTTGAGTATGGATATAATTGATTTCTTCAAAGAAATAAAGCAAGACAATCCTGTTGATGTATCAAACTGGAAGCCTTTTGTCATAGCCGATATTTTTGATGTTGGCACAGGCGCATCAATAAAGAAATCAGACTTAATCGCAGGGGAAATCCCGAGAATAACTGTCACGACATCCGACAATGGCATTTTAGGACGATACGCATACATAGACAGCCCAAATTATCGTCTGTTTGAGAACTTTGTATCATATTCATTTCTCGGAACGTGTTTTTATCATCCATATAAAGCAAGTGTGGATATGAAAGTACACACCTTGCAGCCTAAAGGACTTGAATTAAACCCCTGTATTGGATTGTTTTTAGTAGCCGTGTTGCGTAAAAGCTATAATCCCGACTACAACAATCAAATTTCAAAAGACATTCTCAAAGGACAAAAAATATACCTGCCTGCAATCACTGATAGTTTGCCAAATTGGGAACTCATGGAAAGTTATATACGCCAACTTCCACTATCCAACAGAATAGAATCACGGACAACTTAAATAATATTCAATAACAATCAAAAATCAAACAGCGATGAAGAAAGTATTTTCGCTCATGTTGCTACTCGCAACAATCGTAATCGCCTTGCCGAGTTGCTCGGATGATGATGACGAACCCGATATGTCATACCTGACCGAACAGCAAAAAAACGCTCTGTCTGCGTTGCACGGTACATTCTCTTACACTTTAGAACTGATGAATTGGACGACGACGATTGAGTTCTTAGAACAGTACCATCCTGCTAAAGATGCGTTTGACCCATCTACAAATTCGACAATACCTCAATATATCCACGGCAAACTCCGAATAACATATTACGAGGGAAGTTCTTTTGAATATTATTATCGCTTGAATAGCGATGCTACTAAAATATATATGGGTAGCAATATTAATAATTGGGAATATGTCAAGACCCAAGATTTTAGATTGGTAAATAATGACCAATTCAAACTGAAAGAAACTAAGGATGTCCTTTGGGATACATACAATCGGAAATAAGTTCGTATCATGAAAAAACTTTTACCAATCTTAGCCGTTGCGCTATTGGCACTCTCGACCGCTTGCGGTGGAGGGTCAAAAGGCAGTGGCGGCGAAAAGTCTGCAAATGATTCTATCGCCAATGATACGGCGGTGGATTCTCTCGCCCTTGCATTGAGCCGCTTGGACAGCATACAGAGCAAAGGGCAGCTCGTACACTTCGACACATGGAAAATCGGCAGTCTCAAAAGCATAGAGATACAAGCACAGAAATTCTCCAGCGAGAACGACAGCATCGTGTTCATTGCACTGCGCAAAGACTGTGGCGGTGAGTATTACTATTCATGGGAGGATGCTTTCATTTTCCAAAAGGAACTTCCCTCGCTATATGAGGCGGTCAACACCATCAAAAGCAACCTCAACAGAGCGACAGACCATAACGAGAAGTATGCCTACGCCACAAAGGATAATGTCGTGATATTCGCCGAGAATCCCGGCAAAGGGTGGACTTTGAAATTAAGTGTCGACGCGCATAAAAGCAATTCACACATAAGCCTCACTCCTGCGGAGCTTGACAATTTCGTGCAACTGCTCCAACAGGCAAACAAGAAACTTGACGAAATAAAATAATAGCTATGGGATTTCTAATTGCAATCATCTGCGTCATTTGTTGGCTTGGCCCGGCATTGAAGGATGGTGGAAAAATCAAATAAAAAATTTTTCTGACTCGCACCTCAGCGGCACAAAGACGGTGAGGCGTTACCCCCGGCACCCCTTATGGGGGCAGCCCTCAACAATCATTCAGAACTGACAAGGCGAGGCTTCCGCATCCGTGGAGGCTTCGCTTCTTTTATGGATAGACCAACGCAAAATTGCGGGCGTTGCCGCCGAGCCTAAGCAGTCCAATATCGGTGCAAAAGCAGATAATGCGCCGAAAGTTGCTTATCTGTTGCTTATTGATAAAATAAAAATAGCTGAAAATCAAATGATTAACAGCTATTTGTGGTGCCCAGAACAGGACTCGAACCTGCACGCCTCGCAGCACTCGCACCTGAAACGAGCGCGTCTACCATTCCGCCACCTGGGCTTTTGCGTGTGCAAAGATAATCGTTTTTTCTATCAGCGGCAAAATTTTGGCTGATATTTTTCCGACGCTGACGAAAAAAAGCCATCTACGGAGGGCTGACCCGCCTATCGCCAGCCGGTGGACGCGGGCGGAGACAACCATACAAGAAAAAAAGCGATGGCCGCCAAGGAGGTATTCTAAAACGGCCATCGTCATATTGTCTCTATGGGTTGACTGATTTTTTGTCAGAACTCAGCGTTGTTAGGCGTGCGGGGGAATGGGATGACGTCGCGGATGTTGGTCATGCCGGTGACGAAAAGCACCAGTCGCTCAAATCCGAGGCCGAATCCAGCATGAGGCACCGTACCGAAGCGGCGCGTGTCGAGATACCACCACATATCTTTCATCGGGATTTCGAGCTCGTTGATGCGGGTGAGCAGTTTGTCGTAGTTTTCCTCGCGCTCCGATCCGCCGATAATCTCACCGATTTTCGGGAACAGCACGTCCATGGCGCGGACGGTCTTTCCATCGTCGTTTTGCTTCATATAGAAAGCCTTGATTTCTTTGGGGTAGTCGGTGAGGATAACGGGCTTGCGGAAGTGTTCTTCGACGAGGTAACGCTCGTGTTCACTTTGAAGGTCAGCACCCCAATAGACGGGGAACTCAAATTTGCGGCCTGACTCCTCAAGGATTTTCACACCTTCAGTATATGTCAGCCGGACGAAATCGTTGCTTACCACAAATTTAAGTCGCTCAATCAGTTCGGGGTCGTACATCTGCGCAAGGAACTCTATGTCGTCCTTAGCATTGTCGAGTGCGTAACCGATGCAATATTTCACGAACTCCTCGGCGAGATCCATGTTGTCGGTTATGTCATAGAATGCCATTTCCGGCTCGATCATCCAAAATTCCGACAGGTGTCGCGGGGTGTTGGAGTTTTCGGCGCGGAAAGTCGGACCGAAGGTGTAAATCTGGCCAATCGCCGTTGCACCAAGCTCCCCTTCGAGCTGACCCGATACGGTCAATGCGGTAGGTTTGCCAAAGAAGTCGGCCGAGTAATCGACTTTGCCCGACTCATCTTTAGGGAGGTCATTGAGATTGAGCGTGGTCACCTGGAACATAGCACCGGCGCCTTCGCAGTCGCTGGCAGTGATGAGCGGGGTGTTGAGATAGAAGAAGCCTCGCTCGTTGAAGAATTTATGTATGGCGAAAGCCAACGCACTGCGCACGCGCAGAATGGCTCCGAACGTGTTGGTACGGGGACGCAGGTGGGCCTTCTCGCGTAGAAATTCGAGGGTGTGCCCTTTTTTCTGCAACGGATATGTCTCCGGATCGGCTGTGCCGAATATCTCAAGGGTTTTGGCCTGAATTTCTGCAGTCTGCCCTTTGCCCATTGACTCTACCAGCAGTCCGGTCACATGGATGCTGGCCCCGGTGGTGATGGGTTTGAGCTGTTCGTCGGTGAACTGGCTCATGTCGAAAACAATCTGTACGTTTTTGATGGTGGAGCCGTCGTTAAGAGCCACAAACTGCACATGCTTGTTGCCGCGGCGGGTGCGCACCCAACCCATGACACTCACTTCGTGCCCGAGCTTTTCGGGAGCGAACAGGTCGACTATTTTGGTACGTTTCATTGAGTCTATTATGTTTGAAATGTGATAGATGAGTATGGGCGCGAATAATCGCGCCCTTACCCCCTATTGATTTAAAATTTATTCAAATGAACCCATTTTAAGGAAGTTTACCTCCTCCTGAGTCAGATAACGCCAGCGTCCGCGGGGCAGATTCTTCTTGGTCAGACCGGCGAAGTACACGCGATCCAGCTTAGTCACATGGTAACCGAGCGACTCGAAGATGCGGCGCACGATGCGGTTGCGACCCGAGTGGATTTCTATACCGGCCTGGTTGCGGTCGTTCTCCGTGGCGTAGCTGATAGCGTCGGCATGAATCGGGCCGTCCTCAAGCTCGATGCCGTCGGCTATGCGCTGCATGTCGTCCTCGGTAATATCCTTGTCACACCATACATGGTAGATTTTTTTCTTGACATATTTGGGGTGAGTGAGACGCGACGCAAGGTCTCCGTCGTTGGTGAGCAGAAGCACGCCGGTGGTGTTGCGGTCGAGACGGCCTACGGGGTAAATGCGCTCGGTGCAGGCACCTTTGACGAGATCCATCACTGTCATGCGGCCATTGGGGTCATCGCTTGTGGTGACGCAGTCTTTCGGCTTGTTGAGCAGAATGTAGCACTTGCTCTCCAATGCCACTACTTTCTCATCGTATTCGACGACATCGCTATGTGAGATTTTCGTTCCCAACTCAGTCACTACGTTGCCGTTGACCTTGACCAGACCCTGCTGGATAAATTCGTCGGCTTCGCGACGCGAGCAGATTCCGGCGTTAGCCATGAACTTGTTGAGACGTATCTGTTCATTGGGATCGGGCAGCGGCATTTCATACTCGATGCGCTTGGGGCGCGGAGTGAAGCTCTTGCCGGGACGCTGCTGGTTGAATCCCTGTCCCTGACGGCGGTTGTTATAGCCACCGGGACGCTGCTGGTAACCTCCTTGACGGTTCTGGTTGTTGTAACCGCCGGGACGTTGTTGATAGCCGCCGGGACGTTGCTGATATCCTCCTTGACGGTTCTGGTTGTTGTAACCGCCGGGACGCTGCTGGTAGCCGCCCTGTCGGTTGTTGTTATAGCCGCCTTGACGAGGTTGGTATCCACCCTGGCGGTTGTTGTTATAGCCGCCTTGACGGGGCTGGTAACCGCCCTGGCGGTTGCTGTTATAGCCGCCTTGACGGGGTTGATAGCCCCCCTGACGGTTGTTATAGCCATTCTGACGGGGCTGATAGCCTGTTGTGCCGGTCGACGGGGTCGTGTTTTCTGCGTTCTCCCCCTCGGCCGCACCCTCGGCAGGCGTGGCGGCTGAATTGAAATCGGGGCGGGGACGCGGTTGGTAACCACCCTGATTGTAGTTGTTGTAACGGTTATAGCCGCCCTGACGCTGCTGATAGCCGCCTTGATTGTTGTAGCGGTTATAGCCACCCATGCGATTGTTATTATAAGGGCGGTTGTTGCCATAAGTACGTTCTGTGCGGTTCTCGTCGGTCATGCCGTCGGAAGCCGATTGGGCATTGAAATTCCTTGTAGCGTTGTAGCTTGGTTTCTCGAATCGTGTCCCCTCGTGGTCATCTGCGACGGGGCGATTCTCCCCGATTCTCGGTCGTTTCGGTTTCTTTTCGTTGCTGTCCATGATAGTTTTGTTTGTTTCAGTTCTGCCTCTCGGCGGGAAAAATAGTTAAATTTATTGTTTGTTGAGCAATCTTTAGCGCAGTTAGAAAAACAATCTTATGCTCCTTGCCCTTTCACGGGTGATGAGCGATGCAAATATAGAATAAATTCTTGATTACCACAATCAAACTTTCTATTAAAAAATGTTGATTGCCACGCCCGTTAACCCGTTACTCATTCTATAACGCCAATCATGCCCTGCGGTTTGCCCGCAGGGCTCGGAGCGACGACGTTTTTATCAATATCCCGTGTAGGAATGGGGCGACAGGCGGTGAAGCTCGGCGCGCACCTCGTCGCTGACATTGAGAGTGTCGATAAACTCAGATATGCTCTCCGCGGTAACAGCCGTGTTGGTTCGTGTCAATTGCTTGAGAGTCTCGTAGGGGTTGGGGTAACCCTCGCGGCGCAGTATGGTCTGGATGCCCTCGGCCACTACATTCCACATCGAATCGAGATCGGCGTTAATTGCCGCTTCGTTGAGCAACAGCTTATTAAGCCCCTTCAAAGTGCTGTGCATGGCTATAAGGCCGTGAGCCAAAGGCACACCCACATTGCGCAGCACAGTCGAGTCGGTCAGGTCGCGCTGTAGGCGGGATACGGGCAACTTCTGGGCCAGATGGGCCAGGATGGCGTTGGCCATGCCGAGATTTCCCTCTGAATTTTCAAAATCAATCGGATTGACCTTGTGGGGCATAGCTGACGAGCCCACCTCACCGGCCTTGATCTTCTGTTTGAAATACTCCATGGAAATATACATCCACATATCACGGTCGAGATCAAGTATTATGGTGTTGATGCGGCGCAATGCGTCAAACAACGCCGCGAGATTATCGTAATTTGAAATCTGAGTGGTATATTCCTCACGTTCTATTCCCAACTTCTCGTCGAGAAAACGCGCTGCGAATTCTTGCCAGTTGATATCGGGATAAGCGGTCAGATGAGCGTTGAAATTACCTGTCGCGCCACCAAACTTTCCGCTCACCACAGCATGATCCAGAGTTTCGAGCTGACGGCGCAGTCGATAGCTGAATACCTTTATTTCCTTGCCTAAGCGTGTGGGCGATGCCGGCTGTCCGTGAGTCTTCGCAAGCATAGGAAGGTCGCGCCACTCCTCGGCACGCTGCTCCAAATGGTCTATCAGTTCAACGAGGACGGGACGGTAGACATCCTCGATCGCTTCCTTCACCGACATAGGCACAGACGTGTTGTTGATGTCCTGCGATGTAAGTCCGAAATGAATGAACTCCTTATACTGCGAAAGCCCGAATGCGTCAAACCGCTCTTTGATGAAATATTCCACAGCCTTCACGTCATGGTTTGTCACCGACTCTATCTCCTTGATGCGGCGGGCATCGTCGAGCGAAAAGTCGGCATATATGCCGCGGAGCTTCCCGAACGCAGCCACAGGCACCGCCGACAATTGGGGAAGAGGTATCTCGCACAAAGCGATGAAATATTCAATCTCGACGCGCACGCGATAACGTATCAGCGCATACTCCGAAAAATACTCGTCTAATTTTTCACATTTGCCGCGATAGCGGCCATCGATCGGCGATATAGCCGTCAGGGAATCAAGTTGCATTGTGAGTAGTCAATATTTTGAACGACGCGAAATTACAAACATTCCGCCATATGCGCAAGCACACAACCGACGCCCTATAAAAAATTTGCCCCGAGGCTCCTTTCAATCAAGGAGCCGCAGGACTAAAGCCAAAAGGCATGATTTGTGATTCTAAAGATAGTTGTCTTATAGCAATTTCCAAGTGTAGAGATTATATCATACTTACATCTTCCACCTGTAACCAGCGAGGCGTCTCCCGACGACATATTGATCAATGCCTTTCCTTAGTCCTTTTGTTTGCGTAAAAATTAACCGGCCCAAGGGTGAGCATCAGGTGTTCTCTTTATTGCTGACAAATATATGACATTATTTTCAATCTCCAACACTATCTTTCACACAAATTTGCTATTATTGACAAAATCAATATTAATTTTACATACTTTATATATCATAAATTATTTTTCATACAAATAAGTCTCTTTTACGATTTGCCGATTCCTACAATTTCGTCATTTATCAAAATTATTAGCAATTTTGTAACTTTCATCAAAGTTGACGCGTCTATAAAAAAAAGCCACGGAATAGATACACCAATAAATATCGACAATATGAAACCCATTCTGTTACCCATAGGAATCATGCTCGCCGTAATGGTCTCGTCATGTATCACAATCTATGAATCAAACGGCTCAGATAATTACATATCTGACCAAAGTGACAAAAAGATAAAACTCTCGGGCATAATAGAATCAGAGAGCTACACATTCGACGAAATCGAACGATACTCTGCAACGGGCATAGTCCCCGTTGTATACCACCCCGACACAAACGCCACAAAAACCACGGTGAAAATAACCGCAGATAAAGCGGTGTTGGCCCATATCAAAGTAGCAAAACGGGGGAACGAATTACGCATTTACCGAAACAACAACAGCCACAACGACAAAGACAACCTGAAAATCACTGTAACCGGCCCGGCGATGACGTGCTACAAAACGGAAGCCTCAGCCACCCTGTCGATAGCCGGCACCCTGTCAGCACCGGGAAAATCATTGAAACTCGTCACCTCATCCTCATCGGGCATATGGGCCGACAGCATCTCAGCAGGCACAATCTCAATCAGTTCTCAATCATCATCGCTCGTGAAAATAGAATCGGTCAACGCCTATATATTTAAGGTGACATCCTCATCATCCTCAGAAGTCAACGTGGACAGAATCTATGCCGACTCGACCAAAGCCGACGCTTCATCAAGCTCCGACGTCACCCTTAACGGGATTGCTGCAAAAAGCGTGGTAGCCACATCATCCTCATCGGCCAAACTCGTACTTCGGGGACACACCGACAACGCCAACATCGAATGCTCGTCGAGCGGCACCGTGTCATGGAAAAATCTTTCGGTCAACAGCTCGTTCTTCCATACCTATTAAACTCAAGCATCGTCAACCGACACCACCCATATTATATAAATAGTACATAACAGATATGAAATTCAACAAATCATTATCATTGGTGATTGCCATCGCCTTATCGGCCTCAGCATTGACTTCATGCGGCCTCAACATAAACGGATTGGCCCAAAGCATCAAAAACGTCAAGAAGTCGGGACACACGGAGAGTAAAAATTACACCTTCGATTCGTCAAAAATATCAGGAATGGACATTGCCGCAGGAGTCAATGTCACCTACACCGTATCCGATTCCGTCGCCTCGACAGCAGTGACAGTTGAGACCGACGAGGCAATGATGCCCTATGTTGTGGTCAAACTCGATGGCAACGAACTTAACATCTACCGCGAAAGCAATGTCAGCAACAGCAATATAGAAATAAATGTAGAAGTTACCGGGCCGTCGCTGACCTCATGGGAAATGAGTTCCGGATCACAAATCACGGTCAACGGCACAGTATCGGTATCGACAGGCGCGGAAATAGACGCATCGTCGGGTGCATCAGCCAAATTCACAAGCATCCACGCGCCCAGACTGTCAATCGACGTGTCATCGGGGAGCATTGCCAATGTGGCGGAATTTAACGGCGGGAAACTGTCGGTCGACGCATCATCGGGTGCCATAGCCAAGATAACCGGCATCAGAGGAGCAAGCGTGTCGGCCGAAGCTTCATCGGGGGCCATCGTCAAGCTCGATGGATGGGCCGCCGACACCGATTTCGACACCTCATCGGGAGGCTCGATACGCTGCTCACAGTTGAAACACACACGATGACGACAACGATATAACTCAATGGCGGCCCATTTTCCCATTAACTTTTTTTAGTTATGGAAGATGGGCTTCCACCGCTCAAAATCACTAATTTTGTCAAAATTCAAGTCAAATGATGAAAAAAATACTTCTTTCAGCCGTAGCCGCGCTCGTAATCGCCGCCCCGGCTATCATCGCTCAGGCAGTGATAACAAAAGTTGACAAAATCGCCCCGACCGACCAGGTTTATATGGACATGGCCACCGAAGCGGCAAAATCGGCTAAAAAAGCCGGCAAAAAAGCCGACGGTGCGGTTGTCATCCTCAACAACGCTTTCCATTCGAGCGGAAAGCCATCGGGTGACACATCGGCTGTCCAGGACGCCATAGGGAAAGCCCGCGTCGCTTCGCTTGAAAACGCTAAAATCTACACCGTCAACGAACCCACCACCGAAGCCCTCAACGCCATATCGCGCCGCAAAGCTCAGGCTGTCTACTTCGTCAATTCGCGCGAAGATGTGGTCAAAGCCGGCATATATCCCGCAGAGGCCTACGACGACTCGAAAATCGACACCACAGTCACCCAAGTCCCGATGCACCAGATGGCCTACGATGCCGCCTCAAAACTCATCGGAAAATAACGGTTTCAACAAATGAAAGGAGCAAAACTCCCGGCTAAAACCAATGTCGCGCGCCTGCTTGACCGGGCGCGCGTTCCTTACGAACTGATTCCCTACGAGGTTGACGAAAATGACCTGGCAGCCACCCATGTCGCTTCACAGCTCAGCGAGGATATCAGACGGGTGTTCAAGACGCTCGTGCTACACGGAGAGAAAGCCGGATACTTTGTATGCGTTGTCCCCGGCGACGCCGAGGTTGACCTGAAAAAGGCAGCTAAAGCCGCCGGCGCTAAAAAGGCCGAACTGATTCCCATGAAAGAGCTGCTTCCTCTCACGGGATATATACGCGGAGGATGTTGCCCCATAGGCATGAAAAAGCCGTTTCCAACCTTTTTCCACTCTACCGCCCTCGACTACGACTACATCTATGTCAGCGCGGGACAGCGGGGACTTCAACTAAAGATAAACCCCCGGCAGTTGATAGACTACGTCAAAGCCTCTGTCGCCCCGATAATTGTTACTGCAGATGAATAAATTCGGCAACCTGTACTCATTCACCTCCTTCGGCGAATCCCATGGCCCGACAATCGGAGGAGTCATCGACGGCATCCCCGCCGGCCAGCCAATTGACCTTGACCGCGTGCAGCGCGAGCTCGACCGCCGCCGTCCCGGACAGTCGGCTATCACAACCGGGCGCAACGAGACCGATCGTCTGACCGTGCTTTCAGGGATGATGGACGGTCTGACAACGGGCACCCCCATCGGATTCACCGTGACCAATGCCGATCAGCATTCCCGCGATTACGCGGAATTGCGCGACATATACCGCCCTTCCCATGCCGATTTCACCTACCAAACAAAATACGGGATCCGAGACCACCGCGGAGGAGGCCGTTCATCGGCCCGGGAGAACATCTCGCGCGTGGTGGCGGGAGCGTTTGCCCGCCAAATTCTTGAACGCCTCGGAATCACCATCTATGCCTACACCTCCCGTGTCGGCGACATATCGCTCCAAGACGACTACACTCTATATGACCCTGCCCTGATTGACTCAAACGCCGTGCGTTGTCCCGATACTGAAGCCGCCGAGCGCATGGAACGCCTCATCCTCGACGTCAAGCGCGACGGAGACACCATCGGCGGTGTGGTGACCGGAGTAATCAAAGGGGCGCCTGCAGGTCTCGGTGAGCCAATCTACGATAAGCTCCATGCCATGCTCGGCGCAGCGATGCTCGGCATCAATGCGGCCAAAGGATTTGACTACGGAATGGGATTCGACGGTGTCACTCGCCGCGGAAGCGAGATGATCGACACGTTTATCCCCGGCGACGTGATTCCGAGAACAGCGACCAATCACTCAGGAGGCATACAAGGTGGGATATCAAACGGAGCCGACATCTATTTCAGGGTTGCGTTTAAGCCCGTGGCCACGCTGCTGCGGCAGGTTGATACCGTAGATACCGCAGGCCGCTCCGCCACTCTAAGCGTCAGGGGGCGGCATGATCCATGCGTGTTGCCGCGCGCTGTGCCGGTGGTCGAGGCAATGGCAGCTTGCGTGATGCTCGACGCCATTTTACTCGACAGAAGCCGCCGCTCATTCTGAGATTTCGACAATGGGCAAATTATATCGCGACTACGCTGACTTTCTTGCCGACCATTTCCCCGGCAAAATGCAGAAACTCGCCGTCAACGCCGGCTTTTCATGCCCCAACCGCGACGGCACCATAGGGCGCGGGGGCTGCACATATTGCAACAACGCTTCGTTCAATCCGTCATACTGCGACCCGAAAGGCAGCGTAACCTCACAGCTCCAGGCAGGGAAAGCATTCTTCGCCCGCAAATACCCTGCGATGCGTTATCTCGCATACTTCCAAGCCTACACCAATACTCATGCGGCAATCACGCATCTGTTGCCGCTGTATGAGGAAGCCCTGGCGGTCGACGGTGTGGACGGAATCATAATCGGCACTCGCCCCGACTGTATGCCCGACGAGCTTCTCCACGAACTTGCCGGCTTGCATAGCCGCCATTGGGTAGCGGTCGAATACGGGGCCGAGACATCCTTTGACACCACACTGAGGCTCATAAACCGATGCCACACATGGAACGACACTTGCCGGGCTGTAGAGCGCACAGCCGACGCCGGATTGCCCGTCGGACTGCACCTGATCGCCGGGCTGCCGGGAGAAAGCCGCGACGAAATTCTCCACACAATCCGACGTGTCGCCGAGCTGCCTGTCGATACCGTCAAGATCCACCAACTTCAAGTGCTGCGCGGAACGCGACTCGCCGCCGACCTCGCCAAGGGGCTATACGACATACCCCGCTTCACCCTCGATGAATACCTCGACCTGTGCGCCGAAATAGTCCGTACGCTACCGCCGCGCATCGCAATCGAACGGTTCCTGTCGGCTTCTCCGCCCGAAATGCTTCTATACCCCAAGTGGGGACTCAAGAACTACCAGTTCACTAACCTCCTCCACTCCCGTCTGCGACAACGCAAGCCTCTCTGATTTCACTGATTTGCATATAAACGGCAAATTTCATAATTTTGTGGTCTTAGAGCAAGCTGCGGGATTTAACCATGGATTTCCGCTGCCATACTTTAATATATGAAAGGATTTTACCAACTGTTGCGACGTTTCGTCCCTCCTTATAAGAAATATTTAATCCTAAATATTTTTTTCAACATCCTTGCGGCGTTCCTGACGCTGTTCTCGTTTGCCGTGATTATCCCTATTCTGGAAATGCTGTTCCAGATAAAAGAGGCTACCTACGAGTTCATGCCTTGGGGAAGCGAATCGGCCAAGGAGGTGGTGGTCAACAACTTTTACTACTACACCCAGCAGGCCATAGAAAACTGGGGGCCATCAGTCACTTTGGCATTGCTCGCCGGCCTGCTCGTCTTCATGACGCTGCTGAAGACCGGGGTGACCTACCTAAGCTCATATTTCATCATTCCGATGCGTTCGGGCATAGTGCGCGACATACGCAACTATGTCTACGACAAGATTGTGACCCTTCCCATATCGTTCTTCACCTCCGAGCGAAAAGGCGACGTGATGGCGCGCATGAGCGGTGACGTGGCCGAGATTGAAAACTCCATCATGGCTTCGCTCGATATGTTCTTCAAAAACCCGGTGATGATCATAGTCTGCCTCACCATGATGATAGCCATCAGTTGGCAACTGACACTGTTCGTGTTAGTATTGCTGCCGATAGCCGGACTGGTTATGGGCCGAGTCGGCAAGCGGTTGAAACGCCAGTCGCTCGAAGGGCAGAAACAGTGGGGGTTGCTGATGGCCGAGATAGAGGAAACCCTCGGCGGACTGCGCATAATCAAAGCCTTTAACGCCGAGCACAAAATCAAGGAGCGTTTCCACCGCGACAACCATGTGTTCTACAAAATCAGCAACCGCATAGCCCGACGCCAGTCACTCGCCCACCCCATGAGCGAGCTCCTCGGCACGACAGCCATAGCGATCGTGCTATGGTTTGGAGGCTCATTGATTCTCAATGGAGCGTCATCCATGAACGCTGCGTCATTCATCTACTACATGGTTATTTTTTACAGCATAATCAACCCCGCCAAAGAACTGTCGAAAGCCATGTACTCGATACAAAAGGGTCTGGCATCGATGGAGCGTGTCGACAAGATACTCAGTGCGGTAAACCCCATCATGGATCCCAAAGCGCCAAAGAGCATAGAAAATCTCAGGGGACACATTGAATACGCCGATGTTGATTTCAGTTATGCACAGACCAAGGTGCTCGACAATGTCTCGCTCGATATACCGGCTGGATCCACGGTAGCCGTCGTCGGTCAGTCGGGATCAGGCAAATCCACGCTCGCCGACCTGCTGCCTCGATTCTACGATGTCGACGCCGGGTCGATAAAGATTGACGGTATCGACATCCGACAGCTACGCGTTCACGACCTGCGCGGCATGATGGGCAATGTTAACCAGGAGGCGATACTGTTCAACGACACATTCTTCAACAACATAACATTCGGCGTAAAGAACGCCACGATGGAACAGGTGATAGCTGCCGCCAAAATCGCCAACGCCCACGAGTTCATTATGGCATCGGAAGACGGCTATAACACCAATATCGGCGACCGCGGATGCCGGCTGTCAGGCGGGCAACGCCAACGCGTCTCCATAGCGCGCGCCATTCTGAAAAACCCGCCGATTCTGATTCTCGACGAAGCTACATCGGCTCTCGACTCACAGAGCGAGCAACTCGTCCAGGAGGCTCTGGATCGTCTGATGAAAAACCGCACTACACTCGTCATAGCCCACCGTCTGTCGACAATCAAAAACGCCGATATGATCTGCGTGATGCACGAGGGACGCATCGTCGAGCGCGGAACCCACAACGAGCTGCTGCAACTCGGAAAATACTACAAGCATCTCGTTGATATGCAGAAATTCTGATTATCACCCACCCTGCCATGATAAGCTACATAAAGACCCCCTCGACCAATAAAGCCAAGCTCGACATCGACATTCTGTGCGACGAGCGCGGCTACAGAAACATAGCCATCGGTAATGGCAGCGGAAAAATCAGCAAATTTTTTCAGAAACTCGCCACTGTGGCCATGTTGCCGTTCAGGCTTCGCAAAGGTGATGTGCTGCTGATACAGTATCCCTACAAAAAATACTACCGTCACCTGTGCCGTGCCGCCCATTGGCGCAAAGCAAAAACGGTAACACTCATACACGACCTCGGCTCATTCAGGCGCAAGAAACTCACTCCGGCGCAAGAAATAAAGCGGCTTTCAGACACTGATTTTATCATTGTCCACAACAGTTCCATGAGAAAATGGCTCATTGATCATGGATGCCTGGTGCCGATGCACGACCTTGACATATTCGACTACCTCAGCGACGCCACGCCGACGGGCGGCTATGAAAAGTCAGCCCCCAACGTGGTTCTCTATGCGGGAGGTCTCGGGCCGCGCAAAAACCGTTTTCTCTACGACATAGACCCGCTGCTCGGCGACTGCCGCATGGAAGTCTATGGCAAAGGGCTTGAGCCTGGCATTGCCGAAACATGGAAACGCATAGCCTACAAAGGATTTGTCCCGAGCGACCGATTCATTTCGGAGGCCAATGGACATTGGGGACTCGTATGGGACGGTGACTCGGTCGATGAATGCAACGGGGAGTGGGGAGAATACCTACGCTACAACAACCCCCACAAGACGTCATTTTATCTCCGGGCCGGCATACCGGTCATAATCTGGGAAAAATCAGCCATGGCTCCCTTTATAACAGCCAACAATCTCGGAATAGCGGTCAGTTCGCTGCGCGAACTCGATAAGAAGCTAAATGCCATGACTTTAGAGGAATATGCAGTCTACCGGCGCGAAGCCTCAACCATCAGTGACCGTCTGCAACAAGGCGCATACTTCGGGCTGGCGATGGACAAAGCCCTGAAACAATTAAGCGACTGATTGTTTTGATAAAAGATGAACGCTCCTGAAAAATATGACACCGTTAAGGTTGCGCGCCGCGTCACATGGGTTGGTTTCTGGACCAACGCCGCCCTTGCCGTCATGAAAATAGCCGCAGGCATTGTCGGGCGGTCAGGCGCCATGGTGGCCGACGGCGTGCATTCGTTGAGCGACTTCATCACCGACATTATCGTCATTGTTTTTGTCGGTGTCTCGCGCCGCAAGGCCAACGCCAACTACCAGTATGGCCACGGGAAATATGAGACATTCGCCACAATGTTGATAGCCATGTTCCTCGCTTTCGTCGCCGTGGCGTTCTTTTACGACGGGGCCGAGCGCGTGTGGCACACCCTTCACGGGCATCAGCTTCCCCGCCCGGGGATGATCGCCCTTGCCATGGCCATCATATCAATCGGCCTTAAAGAATGGCTGTTTCACTATACACGTCGCTGGGGCGAACGCATCCACTCGGCATCGGTAGTAGCCAACGCATGGCACCACCGCAGCGACTCGTTGTCGTCGGCGGCAACGCTTGTCGGCATAGCCGGAGCGATGTTTCTCGGTCAGCGTTGGAGAGTGCTCGACCCTATCGCCGCAATGGTCGTCAGCGTGTTCATATTTGTTGTGGCATGGCGTATAGGACTCCCGTCAATCAAGGAACTGCTTGAGGTGTCGCTGCCGCGCGACCTCACACGCAAGATATGGGCGGTGATCGGTTCGACACCGGGCGTGGAGGGATTCCACCATTTCATGTCGAGACGCAACGGCAATGCCTCGATTCTCGACTTCCACATCAAAGTCAACCCCGCCATAACCGTCGTGCAAGGCCACGAGATAGCCACCGCGGTAGAGCATAACCTTAGGGAACGTTTCGGCAACGACATGATCATCAACATCCATGTCGAGCCATACAAGGGGGAACCCGTCGATGAGATGAAACATTGCGTCGAAAAAGTCTAATCGGCTTCGACTTGCAAAACAATCTAAACATAAAGTTATCTACTATCATAAAGTTATCTATTATGAAATCTATTAAATCATTCCGACTGATATTGCCGATGGTCGTTTTCGTGCTTGCGGCCATGGTGTCAAGCTGCGACAAAAGCGAACGCGGCCTGCTCGACACAGTCCCCGACTCGGCTCAGGCGATAGCCACAGTCGATTTTGACGAACTACTGAAAAACGCGGGATGCCAGGTGAAAGACGGCAAATATGAGTTGACACCGCAACTGACGTCGCTCCTGGGAAACTCTGACGCGCGTTCGTTCGCCGAATGGCTCAGCCGTTTTTCCAAAGTTGTCGACCTCAACCATGTGGTAATCTACATGATGGACAAAACCACCACTATCGGCACCGTGAGTGTCACCGACCTCGACGGGCTTGAATCCGCCCTGACCCACTATGATTTACACAAAGTCGATGGGCGCGACGGCTATGACATCTACGAAGGCGAAGACGGCTCGGTAGCTATGTTAAAAGATGGTCAGGCATGGTTCGCGCGCAAGGCCGACTATGTCATCAAATCGGTCAAAAAAGCGGAGAAAGACCCCCTGGCCTCACTGGTGGGTGTCAAGGAGTTCCTGTTGACTGAGCACCCACTCAACTTCGCCTATCGCTACAGCGGCATATCGTTCAACTGGGTATGCGGAAGCGTCGCGCTCAACGACAACATCATGGGAATGACCATCAAAGGTATGGACGACGACGGAAAGCTGCTCGAATTTGACCCGCTGTTTGGTGCCGTCAACACCGATTTTCTCCGTTACACCCCCGGCAACACCCAGCTTGCCGCAGCTTTCTCGGTGAAAGCCGATGTGCCATGGGACCAGGCTCTTGCGATACTCAAAGCTCATCCGGGTCTGTCGATGTCGCAAAAGGGTATGTTGGAGATGGTTTTCTCGCAGCTTAAAAAAATCGACGGTACCGTAGCCCTGACGGCTGCGCCTGCGGCCGGTGCGCCCGCTCTGGCCAATTTCAGCTTCTCCACCTGGGACCTGATGCTCATGGCCCATATGCCGCAAAACGAGGTGAACGCCAATGTCAGCCAGCTTGTCGCCACAGCCCGCCAGTTTGGCATAACTGTCGATGAGGAAAATGGCGTATACCACGCCAACCTGTCCAGGCTCGACCCCTCGCTCGGTGATGTCTACGTCGGCAATGTAGACGGCTATTTCGCCGTGTCGACCCGCCCGTTCGACTCTAATTCCAACAACTCATTGACCCAGGTATTCCAAGGCCGCGGCGGAGCCGTCGCACTCGACATCCCTTACGGGAGCGAGACAATGAAAGCTTTTGGCCTCCCTTACGGGCTTAGTGTCACCCTGCAGCTCGAAAAGAAATCGGTGGAAATGCGTGCCCGCTTCAACGGCACAAACGGTTCGTTCCTGTCGTCGCTTATCGACATGATTCAAAAAATGAACTGATGACCATCGACACCATACAGTTCGAGGGTGTCCTGCCCCGCGTGTTTCGCGACTCGCGGGGCGACACGTCGGTTTCCTCGTCGGGGGTGTGGCTTTCGTCACTCACCTTCCGGCGGCCTGAGGTCTACATGGTCGCCGCGGAATCCGGCGCGGGCAAATCATCCCTGTGCAGCTTCATCTACGGTAACCGAGACGATTACGAAGGGCGCATACTGTTTAACGGCACCGACATCCGTGGATTCTCGATTGACCGGTGGTGCGCCATCCGCCGCGAATCGCTCGCACTGCTCCCGCAGGAGATGAGAATATTCCCGGAGCTGACGGCGATGGACAACGTGCTGCTTAAAAACCGGTTGACCGACCGTTTCACAGCCGCCGAGATACGCGCGATGTTCGACCGTCTCGACATCAGCGCCAAGACCGATGTCGCCGCCGGATGCCTCTCAGTGGGACAACAGCAACGCGTGGCCATCATACGCTCGCTATGCCAGCCGTTCAGTTTCATTTTGCTCGACGAGCCGGTGAGCCATCTCGACGAGCGCAACAACCGCGCAGCAGCCATGCTGATAACTGAGGTGGCAGCCTCACAACAGGCATCAATCATAGCCACGTCGGTCGGCAATCCGCTGTCGCTCGACAATTTCATCAGCCTATCGTTATGACCGCTAATTCACGAAACATCGTCTGGCGGCTGCTCCGCCGCAACATAAGCCCCGGCCAGATTATCGGCTATGCGCTCGCCAATTTCATCGGACTCGCCATCGTGATTACCGCCGTGCAATTCTATCGCGACGTAACCGCCGGATGGAATACCGACGATGCCATGATATCGAGTGATTATCTCGTCATCTCAAAACGCGTGGAGGGGATGGGCAGCCTGTTTGGAGCCGTCTCCACCGGATTTTCCCGGGCCGACATCGACTCCATACAATCGCAACCATGGTGCCGCAGAGTGGGCAGCTTCACGTCGTCGCGCTACAACGTACAGGCGTCGGTGGAGATGCAAGGGCGAGGGATGTCGACCTCAATGTTTTTCGAGTCGATTCCCGACGAGTTTTTCGATGTCAGCCCCGATGGCTGGACATTCGACCCCTCCGCACCCGGAGAGATACCTATAATCCTGTCAAAAGACTACCTCGCTCTCTATAACTTCGGGTTCGCTGCCACCCGCGGCTTGCCTCAGGTGAGCGAGTCGATGATAAAGATGGTGCCCTTGGCGGTGTCAATCAGCGGCAATGGCCGGCAGAAGGAAATGCCGGCCCGCATCGTCGGGTTCTCATCGAGGCTCAACACTATCGCCGTACCGCAGAGCTTCATGGACTGGGCCAACGACCTGTTCGCGTCAACCCCGGCCGATGACCCGTCGCGTCTGATTGTCGAGGTAAACTCTCCCGGCGACCCGGCTATCACTTCGTTCATCGAGCGACACGACTGGGAAACAGCCGGCGACAAGCTCAACAGCGGCCGAGCCTCCTATTTCCTCACCCTCGTGACCTCCGTGGTTATCGCCGTTGGCGCCGTCATAAGCGTGCTCGCATTCTTCATACTGATGTTGAGCATCTATCTTCTCATTCAGAAAAACCGCCGCAAAATCCATGACCTTATGCTGCTTGGCTACACCCCGGCGGCTGTCGCCGTCTGCTACTACAGGCTTGTGGCCGCAGTCAACATCTGCGTGTTTGCGGGAGCTGCGGGAGTCATGCTGATAGCCCGCCGCGTATGGAGTCAATCGCTCGATGCGATGGGCGCGTCGGTCAGTTCCCCCTGGATGGCATTGTTCGTCGGAGCCGCTATCATAATCCTCGTCACAACCTTCAACATCCTCACCATCCGTCGCCTCACCCGCCGCGCCTTCGCCTGACACGATTAGCGATTCATACATTTTATAAGATTAGCCAACCACTTTTTGGGAGGGGGGCAGCGTGTTAGTTTGGAACGGATGTAGTATCTTTGTGGTGGATTTACAAAAAGATGAAGCAGAGTGCCATATATATGAGACTGCTGGTAGTGGCCGCTATGGCCGCTCTGATGGCGGCTTGCGCGTCGATGGGACGGCCTGAAGGAGGCCCGCGCGACGAGATGCCGCCGCGATACCTGTCGAGCGTTCCGGCTCCGGGCTCGGTCAATATCAGCAAGCCCAAAATCGAGATTCTGTTTGACGAGAATGTCAAAATCGAGGATGCTCTCAACAAAATCGTAGTCTCCCCCGCCCAAAAGACGCCACCGGCTATAAATGCCTCAGGACGGAAAATATCGGTGGAACTCCGCGACACCTTGCTCGACTCCACAACCTACACTATTGATTTCTCTGACGCCATCCGCGATCTCAACGAGGGCAATATCCTCGACGGATTCGCCATCGACTTCGCCACCGGCCCCACCATCGACTCCCTCCAGATTTCAGGTATGGTGCTTGAGGCGCGCAATCTCGAACCGGCCCAAGGGATGCTCGTGGGGGTCTATTCCAATCTCGCCGATTCAGCCATTTCAACGCTCAAGCTCGAGCGTATAGCCCGCACCAACCAGCTCGGACAATTCACCGTGCGCAACCTCAAGCCCGGTAAATACAACATTTTCGCGCTGAACGACATAAACCGCGACTACCATTGGGACCGCTCGGAAGATGTGGCCTTTTTTGACTCCGTCATTTCTCCCGAAGTCACCGTCACCGAGACCGTCGACACCATAACCGCCTCCGATGGCCGCGACTCGACCGTGACACGCGCCAAAACCGTTTTCGGGCCGCGTGACGTGCTTCTGACATGGTTCAATGAAAACTACAAAGCTCAGTACCTTCAAGACTACAAACGCCCCGAAAACAAGCGGCTGACCGTGCGAATGGCAGCTCCATCCGACTCGCTGCCGCTGCTGACCATCGTCAACGGGCCCAATGCGGGCCGCACCGACCGCGAATGGGCGAGGCTCAACGCCAACTCCACCCGCGACACTCTCGAATACTGGATTAGCGACAGTGCGGTTATCAGGCAGGATTCAATGCTCGTAGCCTTGAGGTATCAGCGCACCGACACCCTCGACCGCCTGACATGGACAACCGACACCCTGAAATTCTTCTACAGACCACCCAAGGCAAAAAAATCGAAGAAAAAAGATGAGAAGGCCGACACAGTGCCGCAGATTAACTTTCTGACATTCCAGTTCCGCGGCTCCACGCAGCAAGACCTCAACAAGCCTCTATCATTTGAAGCCTCGCAGCCACTCGACACAATCCTCCCCGAAGGGGTCACCCTCCAAATACTCCGCGACACGGTGTGGACACCGGTTGCTCGGCCTGTAATCAAACCCGACACCGCAGCCGGACTGTTACGCTACACAATGCCCTACAACTGGGAGGGGGGCGCGAAATACCGCCTGAGCGTCGATTCGGCGGCGGTCATAGGTATGTATGGCGAGTGGAACCGACCGCTCAAGGTAGAGTTCACGGTAAAGCAACCCGAGGACTACGCCAACATCTATTTCAAAATCGGCGACACCGACGCTCCACTCATCGTCGAGCTGCTAAGTGGCGGCGACAAGCCGGTGGCAACCGCCCCCCTGAAAGGTGGCACTGCCGAGTTCAATTTCGTTAATCCCGGCACTTACTATGCCCGTGCGTTCATCGACTCCAACGGTAACGGTGAGTGGGACACAGGCTACATGAAAGAGCGCCGGCAGCCTGAGGAAGTCTACTATTATCCTAAGAAACTTAACATCCGCAAGAACTGGGACGTGGAGCAGTCGTGGGACATCTACGCCCTCCCCCTCGACACCCAGAAACCGATGGAGATAAAGAAAAACAAGCCCGTCACCAAGGAACGCGACCCCAACGAAGAATCCGACGAGGACGATGAAGACGGATACTTCGACGGGAATTTCGGCCCCGGTTCGCAATACGACAATCAGCACCGGCAATCATCCGGCAGCAACTCGTCGCGCAGCCGCAACCCTCGGCTCAAACGCGCGTCTAATTTCTGACAGACCAATAATCCGCTACCAATGGAACCCGACCGTTTCGACAAAGAATCAATTGGAGACCCCCGACTATGGCGGCTGTACCTGCGTCTCGGAGAGAAACGCTTAGATGCGATGCTCTACAACGTAGCTACCGACAACTCTCTAATACACCGCGCGTTTCCTCTCGACAATCCCGACGGCAAGCTCAAAGCCCTTGAAGATATCGTTTACGATCATCCGTTGCTGCTCGGCGACTTCCAATCGGTCGATATTATAGTCGAGTCGATGGTGTTCACCATCCTGCCGGCTGAAATCACCGACCACGACCTGCAAAGAGATATCTTCGACGCACAGCTCCCGGGCAACATCGACAGCGAGATGATATTGTCGCCCATAAGAGAGCAAAACGCCGTTATTGCCGCCGGAATAGACTCCGAGACAGCCCGGTTCCTGCGGCGCACATTCAACAATCCACCTCTCCACCACCATCTCGCCCCCCTTTGCCGCTACTTTCATGACAAAAGCCGCATAGGCAATGCCGGGAAAATGTACGCCCACCTGCGTGAAGGATACCTCGACCTGTTGCTGTTCGGGAGAGAAACGTTGCGTCTGGCCAACACCTACGCCGTGCGCGACCCGATGGATGCCGTCTACTACATTATAGCCGCACGCCAACAGCTCGGGCTAAACCCCGACAGCGACGAGCTGCTCCTCGCCGGGGACCATCACTTGCGCGAGGCGGTGACCCCGGTGCTGCGCGAATATCTCGCATATGTGATGCCCGCCATATTCCCCTCAGCGATGTACCGTGCCGGGAAAGAGGCGCTAAAAGCCCCGTTTGATTTAATTGTGATGCCATTATGCGTATAATAAGAGGAAAATACGGCCGCAGGCGCTTTGACGTGCCGGGCAACATTACAGCGCGCCCTACCACCGACTTCGCCCGCGAAAACATCTTCAACGTACTTGAAAATATCATCGACTTTGAAGGAAAAACCGCCCTTGACCTTTTTGCGGGAACCGGAGCCATAACGTTCGAGTTCCTGTCGAGGGGATGCGACTCTGTCACAGCCGTTGAGAAAGCCGCCACACAATACGGATTCATACGCCGTGTCGCCCAACAGCTCGACTGCGCCGACAAGCTCACCCTGATTAAAGGCGACGCCATAAAATTCGCCCAAACGTCGGAACGCAAGTTTGACATCATCTTCGCCGACCCCCCCTACATCCTCCCCGACTTCGACACCATCCCGGGGATTGTGCTGCAAAGCCGGATGCTGACCCCCGACACCATTTTCATCATGGAGCATTCAAAAGCCTATGATTTCTCCGGCCTCCCTCACTTCAAAGAACATCGCGCCTACGGCAGCGTCAACTTCTCCATCTTCGACCTCTCCCTCTGACGCCATCGGGTAAGGCCCGCCCTACCCTCCTGCCGCCATCACAACCCATCATCCGGGGAGTTGACAAGATGGAAGTAGGGCCTGCCCACGGGCTGGCCGCTATGAAAGGGTGTGGCCCCCGGCTTGCTCATGAGCAAGCCCTACCCTCTCGATGCCTTCACAACCAATCATCCGGGAAATTGACAAATGGAAGTAGGGCCAGCCCATGGGCTGGCCGCATATTCCGCCAACAAAAAAACGGCGACCCCGGGTTTCGGGGTCGCCGCCTTTATAATCAAGGGATATGATTAGTCGATGTAAATCACATAACCGTGGCCCGATGCAGAAAGCGCGCTCAGGTCGAGAGTGATGTGGTGCACACCTGCGCCCGGAGAGGGGAGGTTATCGTTGCACTGGTGAGCGTCATCAATGCTTGTGCCGCCGAGACTTACTTCCCAGTCATCGTTGCAACGGAGTTTCCAAGAGCCTGAACCATCACCGAAGTCCACATCGCCTTCCCAGATAAGGAAGTCGGCAGAGGGGGTGAGAGCCACTGAAGAAGCCCAGCCGTTGAAGTCGCCGATGGCGCCGATGGTGTTCACCTGATAGAGTGAATAGGTCAGCGAAGCGATGTTGGCCTTGCACCAGTAGAGAGCGTCGGCGGGTGCGCTGAGGTTGCCTGCGCCACCGTCGTTGGAGAGTTTACCCTCCTCGTCGGCGTTACCGTAGTTGATGCCGTCCCAGTTGGCCTGAGATGAGAACTTGAAGTCGCCGTTGAGGTGAGCGTAACCCTCGTAGTTGGTGTAGTCGCTGGTGTAGAGCATCTGAGAAGAAGCCTGGCTCCAGCCGTTCGAGTTACCCGGAGTGTAGAGGTTCTCGATTGCGAGTGAGAAATCGTAGGTACCTTCCTCAAGGTTGATTGTCAACAGGAACGGACCGGCCTCGTTGATGCAGCCTGCGCCTTCCTCCTTGGCGGTGGTGCGGCCTACGAGCATACCCGACAGAGCGGTGTCACCGTTATCTGCCACACCATATGCGGTGTTATCACCGTCTACCCAGTTGCCTGTGATGTAGGTCGATTCGGGAACGATCTTCCACCACCATCCGGCAGCAGCATCATCAGCCGAGATATCGACTTTGAGGGTGAATACGGGATCATCGTAGGGGCTTACACCTTCGGCATGGTTCATCTTGACAGCCTCAGCTACCGACCAGCCGTTGATTGTGCCGAGCAGATAGTAGTTATCCTCGATTACCAAAGATGAGGGGAAGGGCAGAACGTTGAGAGCTATATAGTTAGTCTCGCCGTTGGGCCAGTAGAAAGTGGGATCGCCGAGACGCACGGTAGTTTCGCCTTTCACGGCATAACCGGCATAGCGCACATAGATGGTCTTTTCTTTCGGGCCTTTGCTTATGTTGGCATAGTAGGCACCCTGGAGATCATCGGGTTTTACATAGAGCACACCGTCAACGATGGTGGTGGGCACCTCAGCCACGCGGCTGAAGCTCTCATCCTTGCTGATCTGCATCACGAGCTGGAGGTCATAGTCAGCGGGGAAGTCGGTAACGGCAACCGCACTGAGGGGGATATTCTTAGCCTCATCGTTGTAAGCCTTCAGGTCGATCGTAGTCTCTGTCTCGGCAGAGGGGGTCAACACAAGGCCACTGGTCTCGAAGATGGCTGAGGCGGGATTTTCAGGAATCCCGACAATGTCATTGTCATCGCATGAGGTGAACCCAAGGCAAAGTGCCAATGCTGACAATAAAGCTATTTTCTTCATATTGATATTAGCGTTGTTATTGTTTGTTGGTTAATTTCCCGCTCCCGGCGGCTTCGGGCAAATCACCGGAAGCCGCGGGTTTCGGGAGTGGTTAATTATTCTGCTGCGGGAGCTATCTCAAGACGCATATTGTTAACATCAGACATATCGACTTTGACTGTCATCAGACCACCGGGCCATGAGGGGAAGCTGAACGCACCCTTACCTTTGACAATCTTACCTGAGTAGGTATCGTTAGTAAGCTCGAGTTCCAATGGGTTATCATCGGCCTGTGAACCGTAAGAGTCGTTGTCCCATCCGGTCAAAGCGGTGTAGAAGCGGAACATAGCGTCGCCCTGATTAACCTGGAAAGTGCCGTAGTAAACCTTAGAGCCGATTTCGTCATCTTTCTCAAACATCTTCCAAGCCTCATAGTGAGCTGCATTGGCTTCTGTAGGACCGGCCCAGCCTTCGGGCTGACCCACGAAGAAGATGAAGCCGGGTGAAGGAATAGCGAAGTAGGGCATCACGCGGTTAAGCGAAACGGCGTTCTTTGAAACGACCTCGCTTCCCTCGATACCGTCAACGCGGCAAGTGGCACGGAAATAAACCTGTTCGGTCGCAGCGAACACATAGCCCGCGTCATCTTTGGTGAGACCTTTCAACTGGCAGATAGCCTCGGCGAGGTTGCTGTCCTTGAAAGTCATCTTTGATGCGTTGTTGGTTGCGCCGATAACCTTATAATTGGCGGGAGTAACAACGTTGCCTTCCTCATCGACCACAGCGTCGACGAAGTCAGGGGTGAGAGATACCTGCGCACCATAGATGGTCGGGCCTACAGGATGACCGCCGGCGAAGTCGGGCATGCTCTTGCAGTCGATGTCGAACGTTCCGTTCTCGGTCAGTTCATAGTATTGGTTCTGTAATGCGGGCTGCAGCAACTCGAAAGAATCGGAAGAAGCAGGGGTGTAGACCGGCTCCTTGTCATCCTCACAGCTTGCGAAGCAGAGCAGAGCGAACACAGATGCTAAAAATATTGATATTTTCTTCATTTTACTGTTCTTGTTTTAAAATTGTCCTGTCACAATCTGATTAGTAACCGGGGTTTTGGTTGAAAGTAGGCTGAGCACCGATGATGTTGGTCGGGATAGGCATCAGATCCATGTAGGCGGGGAATGCCACACCGTTGGGATCGGTCTGAGAGCCTTTGTATGACCACATATAGGCTGTGCCTGAGAATTTGCCGTGGCGAACCAAGTCTGAGCGACGGGTAAGCTCCCAGTAGAGCTCGCGCTGACGCTCGGCGAGGATGTTGTCGGTGCGGAGGTCGGCATCAGTCCAGGGAGTGACACCGGCGCGGCCGCGCACGTTGTTGACATAGGTGAGGGCGTCGGCGGCGTTACCTGCGCCACCTACGATGTAGCTTTCAGCATACATCAGGTAAACGTCGGCGAGACGGATCAGAGGAAGGTCGGTATCTACCCAAGTCTCAGCGCGGGCTGCCGAGGGGCCATACTGGCCACCGTTGGCTGCCGACCAGGTGGGACCGCAGGGGGTACCGGCTGCGTTCTTCCAGCGGCTGTCGGTACCTGAGATCAGGTTAGTGAACTTGATGACAGCGTAACCGTTGGAGAATTTACCGAAAGCGGCGTTAGCCATTATGTAATCGTTCGGTTCTTTGAGCCACATAGACCAGCGTGCGTCGTTGGCGTCGTTGGTGAAGCTCTCAGAGAACTGCTTGGTGGCGTGCATACATTTCCAGGGGTTGTTGATACCGTAGTCAGCCGAGGTGCAGGTACCGTCGTCGGGGCTACCGGCAGCATTGGCTGTCGCAGCGGCGATGAGGAACTGAGTGCCACCGTAAGCGCGGGTATAGGTAGCGTCGTAAGCGATACCCCAGAGGATTTCGTTGACGTCGCCGCCGCCGGGCATATATTTGTCATTGTCGGCGCAGAACAGATACATATATTCGGGAACGAGACCGTTGCCGAGAGGACCTTCCTGGTGACGGCCGATAATCGCAGAGCAGAGTGCCGAGCACTTGGCGTAGCCGTCGGTTACGGCTCCGTTGGTGTAGACACCGGCGTTGAGACAGAGGCGGGCGTGAAGTGCCTGCACACCGTCGAGACCGATCTGGCCGTATTTCACGTTAGCGTGGTTGGCCTTTTCGGGGAACTCCTCGTTGTACTGAGTCTCAATATCGGTCAGCTCCTTGTCAAGCCAATCGTAGAGGAACGCGCGGTCCTTCTGCTCGGGGCTGGAGAAAAGGGGATCGGTGTCGAGCACGAATGAACCCTGACCGAAGATGTCGATCACCCAGTAGTAGCTCATGGCGCGGAGGGCGCGGGCCTGAAGCACCATCTCGCGGACCGCGGGATCGCTGTTCTCCTTGGCCATGCGGATGAAGTCGTTGCAGACAGCTATGTGTGAGTACAGACGAGAATATGTACCGAACACGTTACCGTTATCTTTACCCCAGGTGTTGGTGATAAGGTCGATCACACCGTTGTCGGGGTGGATCCAGATGCACTCGTCGGTTGTGAACTCGTTCATCATGAACAGGGCGCGGGTGTACTGGCTCGTACCGCCGTCAAGACCCGAGATGTCGCAGTCTCCGTTAGGGCCTGTCTGGCCGGAATAAGCCATACCACCGTAGCATTTGGCGAGGACCGAGGTGTAGTCGTCTACGGTGAGGTCGGCGCCGTTGATCAGGTTGGGGTTGTTGGGGGCAAGGTCGAGGTCACCGACACAAGAGGTCGACAACAGCATAGCGGCACCACACAACCCGGTGAATATTTTATTGATTGTTGATTTCATTCTGTTTTTCTAAGATTGAATGTTAATGGTTTCAGATATTAGAAAGTAGCTACTATACCGAGTGAGTAAGTGGTCGAGCGGGGGTAGACGTTGTTGTCGATACCGCCGAACACCTCGGGGTCGATACCGCTGTACTTGGTGATCACGAAGGGGTTCTGCACAGCTCCGAACACGCGGAGGTTCAACTTGTTGTTGATAAGGTTGTCCCATGTGTAACCAAGAGTGATGTTGTCGCAGCGCAGGAACGACGCATTCTCAAGGAAGTAGTCGCTCATGTAGTAGTTGGCGGCTGATTTGTTCTTGAAGTAGTAGTCAGCCTTGACGAGGTTGCTCAGACCGTAGCTGTTCACACCGTCCATCGCGCTGTTGGTGGCAAGAGTGTTGTTGTAGACATAGTTGCCGATCGAGGCGCGGAGCGAGATGCCGAGGTCCCACTTCTTGTAGCGGAAGGTGTTGCTCATGGTCATGGTCACCTTGGGATCCGGTGAGTGGTTGATCACCTTGTCGTCAGAGTTAATGATACCGTCGTTGTTCTGGTCAACGAATACACCCTCGATGGGGTTGCCGGCGTTGTCATAAACCTGCTGCAGCAGATAGAACGAGCTTGCGGCATGGCCAACGGCGTGAGCCTGAACGGTGTTACCTGTACCGCCGGAGATGCCGCCGGTGGTGATGATTGCCGACGCGTCGTTGAGCTTGGTGATCTTGTTGTGGTTGTAACCTACGTTGTAGGCGATAGTCCAATTGAAGTCCTTGGTCACGACGGGGCGGGCGGTGATGTTGAACTCGACACCGTAGTTCTCAAGGTCGCCGATGTTGCGGTTGAGCATGTTCACGGTCGACGAACCGGCGGGGATGGTCACATAAGAGAGAAGGTCTTTGGTCTTGCGCAGATACCAGTCAAACGATGCGTTGATGCGGTTGTTGAGGAATGCGAAGTCCAGGCCGGCGTTCCATGTGGTGGTGGTCTCCCACTTCAGGTCGGGGTTGTAGCCCTGGAGGAAGTAACCGGGGACGTAAACCACTTGGCCGGTAGCGTCGGTAACGGGATAGTAAGAACCGGGGCCTGCGATAGAGTACATCGGGAGATAGTTGCAGGTAGAACCAACTTCCTGCTGACCCGTCATACCCCAGCCGAGACGCAGCTTGAGGTCGTTCATCCAGCCGCGGGTGCCTTCCATGAAGCTCTCATCGATGATGCGCCAGCCGAGGGCAACTGCGGGGAATGTACCCCACCGGTTATCCTTCGAGAAGCGTGAGGTTGCGTCGCCGCGGACAGTCACGGTTGCCAAGTAGCGACCCATGAATGTGTAGTTGACACGGCCGAAGAACGAAAGCAACTGCAGATGTTCTTTGTAGTGGTAGTTACCGTTTGCGTCAACGATGTCGTCAAGATAGTTCTTGCCGATCATGTCGAGCGAAGCGGGATTGATATCCATCGAGTAGGTACCGGTTGCGGCATCATAGATGGGAAGGTTAAAGCCGGGAGTTGTGGGACGGCCTGCCTCTGAAGCGGCACCGTAGTTCCACTCGCTCTTGTAGTTGCGCTGCCAAGAGTAACCGGCGGTAACATCGAAGTTTGATTTGATTGACTCAACCTCCTTGCGGTAGTTCAGGTAGAAGTCCAGAAGGGTGTTGCTCTTGAACTGGTATTTGTAGTTGGTGAAACCGGCACCGTTCTTCTGGTGGCTCCAGTAGGTGTTGGGGGTGTTCACTTCGGTCGAGTCATACTCGTTGGTCTTGCTGACGTCGTAACCCAAGTTGAGGTTGGCGTGCAGCTCGGGGAGGAAGTGGAAAGAGTAATCCAACTGCAGGTTGCCGTTAGAACGGTAAACCTTGGCGTAGTTGTCGTGACCGTTAATGTACGACATCGGGTTGCGGGTTGCGTTCTGCTCAACTGTAACCGTACCGTCGGCGGCTGTGTTCATCCAGGTGTAGAAACCACCGTAGAGATACTGCTGGCCGCTGTTGCCACCGGTGATGGGTATGTTGGAATAGACAGGCTTGGTGGGGTCAAAAGCGAGAGCCGCACCGATTGCGCCGCCATCAGTGAAATGGTTCTTGGCATAGAAACCGAGCACGTTGGCGTTAACGCTCAAGTGGTTGTCAAAGAACTTGGGCGACAAGCTGAATCCGCCGGTAACGCGGTCCATCTTGGTGCCTTTGAGGATACCGTTGGAGTTGGTATAGGCTACATCGACACGGTAGGGGAGGATGCCGGCTGTACCGCTCACGCTCAGGCTGTAGTCCTGAGAAACGGTGGTGCGGAGCACTTCGTCCTGCCAGTCGGTGTTGTACATCTTGCCGTTGTAGCCGAGACGCTCGGGGTTAAGGTCGTTGTCGGTAACCAACGAAGCGAACTCGCCTGCGCTGAGCACATCCCAGGTCTTAGCCGCGGTGTTGATGTGCATATTGGCTGCGAAGCTCACTTTCGGACGGCCTGATGTTCCCTTCTTGGTGGTGATGATGATGACGCCGTTCGACGCGCGCGAACCGTAGATGGCGGTAGCGGAAGCATCTTTCAGCACGGTCATCGACTCAACGTTGTTGGGGTTGACCATTGCGAGGGGGTTGCTCATACCCTGCACACCGCTGTTATCCAAGGGCACACCGTCGATCACGATCAGAGGGTCGTTGGAGGCGTTCAGTGACGAACCGCCGCGGATACGGATGTTTGCAGCACCTTCAGGACCGCCTGATGTCGTTACGACAACACCGGGGGTCTGGCCCACGAGCATATCCTGAACCGAGGTAGACATACCCGCCTCTACATCGTCGGGCTTAATCACTGCCACCGAACCGGTAGCGTCTGATTTCTTCACGACACCGTAACCGATGGCTACGACCTCGTTGAGGACGACGCTGTTCTCCTTGAGAGTAACGTCGATGGTGGTGCGGTTGTTGACAGCGACTGTCTGCGTGTCGAAACCGACATAAGAGAAGGTTAGTTCGCCGGTAGGCTCTACTTCGATACGGTAAACACCGTCGATGTCAGTGGCCACGCCGTTAGCTGTTCCCTTGGCGAGTACGCTCGCTCCGATAAGGGGCTCACCTGAGGCGTCGGTTACAGTACCGGATACTGTAATCTTCTGCGCTAAAGCAGGGAAAGAAAGGCACAGCGTCATTAAGAGCGCGAGCCAAGCCTTCCGATTCATTTGATAACAAATGTTCTTCATGCAAGAATTGTTTTTAAGTTTTACTTGGGTTTTACATTAATTTATATTTATCTCTATTTTTCATGCCAAACAGTGCAGGGCAACCCTGACACCTGGGGCGGCGCGAAGCTCTCTCCGCAGACCGCTACGGGGGTGAAGACATCAATTTCAGAAAGGGATTTACGAGGTATCAGACGAGGCAAAACCGCTTGGCAAGCCAAGCTCAACGGCCGGCACTAAAACCGGCGCTTACGGTTATTAGATTCAAGCGCAACATCAGTTCAACTTCCTATCCTTTTTCTTAATCATGCTTCTGGTCAATACGAGCCGACACAGCCGTCCCGAATTTCCGACCACAAATTAAGCTAAAATTTTCTTTATTATTTTATTTTAGCACAAAAAAGTCACCCGGGTCCGCCAATTTAACTACAGTTAATTAACATAATGGCAACTATTTTGAACTTTATTAAATATTTTTCAATGTAACGGGCGATAAATAACCCTACTACGATGGTGTCTCATAGAGGGTAGTGTCAACGATACCAGCCTCTTTAAGTGCCTGCCGACGCTCAACGCAGGTGCCGCAACGCCCGCAATGCACCGCACCGCCTTTATAGCACGAATAGGTCGTGGAGTAGTCAATGCCGAGCCGCGAGCCGCGGGCCGCTATCTTGGCCTTGGTCAGCCCCGTGTAGGGGGCAAACAGGCGCAGATGCTCATAGGTTCCGGCAGATATGGCCGCGTCCATCGCCTCGACAAACTCAGGCCGGCAGTCGGGATAGATGGCATGGTCGCCGGAGTGATTGGCGAGCATCACCGACCGCAACCCGCGGCTCTCGGCAAGTCCGGCGGCGACCGAAAGCATTATACCGTTACGAAACGGCACAACGGTCGAACGCATATTATCGTCGGCATAATCACCCTCGGGAATGGCATCGGCCCCCTCAAGCAGCGAACTTTTAAAATGGCGGCCCATGAAGCCGAGGTCAATCTCGACAAGCTCGATGCCGAGCTGACGGCAATGCAGGCGGGCGCACTCCGCCTCGCGGGCATTGTGATTGGAGCCATAGTTGAAATTAACCGCAAGTGCGATGCGGTCGGCGTAGTCATGGAGCATGGTGACCGAGTCCATGCCGCCCGACAACACTATCAATGAATCTTTCATAACATAATCAATTGTTAGAATCGAACGCAGCTAAAAGACGGGCTTTCACCATATCCCGGTGGGAATCGTCACCGGCGTTGGCGAAGGGATAGATGGATATGCCCCCGCGCGGAGTGAAGATACCCTTGACCTCAATGTAACGGGGGCGCATAAGCCGCTGAAGGTCCTTCATGATGATGTTGACGCAATCCTCATGGAAATCGCCGTGGTTACGGAAGCTGAACAGGTACAGTTTCAGACTCTTGCTCTCGACCATCAGGCGGTCGGGGATGTAATTGATGATTATCCGGGCGAAGTCGGGCTGACCCGTTTTGGGACACAGCGAAGTGAACTCAGGGCAATTGAATGTAACGAGATAGTCGTTCTCGGGGTGCTTGTTGGGAAACACCTCAAGAATCGAAGGGTCGTAGTCAGCGGGATATTTCACGCGGGTGTCACCCAGCAGCGTCACCCCTTCAAGTTCTTTGTTGGTTCTTGACATTATAATATATATCTGATTTAATCTATGCAATGATTCCGCCGCGAAGATAGCTAATATACCCCATTGATGGTATTGCGGGGGATGAAAAGGTTGACTAACTTTGCACAAAACAAAACGATAACGATTATGAAAAAGAAGAACTACCGTTTCGAGACCCTGCAGCTCCATGTCGGGCAGGAAAACCCCGACCCGGCCACCGACTCAAGAGCGGTGCCAATCTACCAGACGACATCCTACGTCTTCCCCGACTCGGCAAACGCCGCCGCTCGTTTCAGCCTCGAGGCTCCGGGAAACATATATGGCCGACTGACCAACTCCACACAGGACGTGTTTGAACAGCGCGTAGCGGCTCTCGAAGGTGGAGTGGCGGCTCTCGCGACTGCATCGGGCGCCGCAGCCATCACCTACGCGTTCATGAACCTTGCGAAAGCCGGCGACCACATCGTAGCAGCCAACACCATCTACGGTGGAACATACAATCTGCTGGAACACACGCTGCGCGACTACGGGGTAGAGACCACTTTTGTCGACCCGTCCGACACCGCCAACTTCGAGCGCGCCATTCGCCCCGAGACCAAGGCCGTTTTCATCGAGACATTCGGAAACCCCAACTGCAACCTCATCGAAATTGAGAAGGTGGCTCAAATAGCCCACAGCCATAACATTCCGCTGATGATTGACAACACGTTCGGCACCCCCTATCTCATACGCCCCATCGAGCACGGAGCCGATATCGTCGTGCACTCGGCGACAAAATTCATCGGTGGCCACGGCACCACGCTCGGCGGCGTGATTGTCGACTCAGGCAACTTCGACTGGAAAGCCTCCGGCAAATTCCCGCAGCTATCCGAACCCGACGCAGCCTACCACGGCTTGATATTCACCGAAGTCGGCGGCAAAGCGGCGTTCGCTGTGAGAGCGCGCGCCATTCTGCTCCGCGACATGGGCGGAGCCATTAGCCCCATCAGCGCGTTCCTGCTGCTGCAAGGACTTGAAACACTGTCGCTCAGAGTGGAACGCCACGTCGAGAACGCACTAAAAGTAGTCCAATTCCTGTCGAAACATCCCAAAGTGGCCAAAGTCAACCACCCGTCGCTCCCCGACCATCCCGACCATGCGCTCTATAACCGATATTTCAAGAACGGAGCGGGCTCAATATTCACCTTTGAAATCAAAGGGGGCAAAGAGGAGGCTCACCGTTTCATCGATTCGCTCGAGATTTTCTCGCTGCTGGCAAACGTGGCCGACGTGAAATCGCTCGTCATACACCCCGCCACCACCACCCACTCCCAGCTCAACGAGCGCGAGCTGGCCGAGCAGGGCATATCTCAAGGCACTGTACGACTGTCGATAGGCACCGAGCATATCGACGACATAATCGACGACCTCAGCCAGGCGCTCGACAAAATTTGACGGCTCCTTTGTTGCAATTCAGGAATAAATGAGTATCTTTGACCCAAACATTAATCATTTAACACCCTAAATCGCAATGGAAAATTACACCGCTCCCCCCTGCCCGCCGCAGCAACAGCCGCAGCAAATAGTCATTAACAATGTGGTCGAGAAGAAAAACGGTCTCGGGACCGCCGGATTTGTCCTCGCATTGCTCGCCCTCATCTTTTGCTGGGTGCCGGTTGTCGACTGGATTCTCTGGCTTCTCGGGGCAATCTTCTCATTCATCGGCGTGTTCAAAGCTCCCCGCGGGCTCGCCATCACCGGTCTTGTAATCTCTTTCATCGGAGTCATAATCATGGTAATCTTCTTCGGCGCGCTATTCGCCGCAGCCTCCGTGTAAACCCGATAACAGTTCTAAAAAAAGCGACACCCCGCTATCGGCCTATGACTGATGCGGGGTGTCGGTTTATGTCGGGGGGAGCCGGCCGTCAATCAACGTGCCAGTGGTCGCCGGCCATAATCATGTCGCGCAGGCTGTCGAAGCCTTTCTTTGACTTGACGGCGGCAACTTGAGCGTCAATCTCGTCGTTATAGACAGGTGAGG
The DNA here is from genome assembly GCA_947625935.1 of uncultured Muribaculaceae bacterium. Lineage (GTDB taxonomy): Bacteria > Bacteroidota > Bacteroidia > Bacteroidales > Muribaculaceae > JAJPXC01. The sequence continues at coordinate 38,741 of CANQQE010000020.1, forward strand.
CCACATCGCGAATCACACCGATTGCGAGAGGCAGCTCATGGCCATCCATCATGGCAAGCTGCTGATGGAGGAAATTGCTCGGAGTGTGTGCGTCATGCACCAACACATCGTCCATGGTATATCCATCCTCACCAACAGTAACCGCCTTCAGGAGGAAACCGTCCTGAACCAAGCCGCGGTTGCCATCCTTGCCGAAAAGCATCTTCTCGCCGTGGCGCAAGTGGATTGTGCGCTCGGCGCGATAGGCGCGGTCTACAATATCGTTGTGGATGCCGTTGTTGAAAATCATACAGTTTTGCAATATTTCAACCACCGAAGTGCCTCTGTGGCGGGCGGCGGCCACCATTACCTCCTGAGAGATGGCGAGTTCCACGTCGATCGAACGGGCAAAGAAGTTGCCGCGCGCGCCGAACACCAACTCGGCGGGAATAAACGGATCCTCGGTGGTGCCGTAGGGCGAAGACTTCGACACGAACCCGCGCTCCGATGTGGGGGAATATTGCCCCTTTGTCAAGCCATATATTTTGTTGTTGAACAACAGCATATTGATATCGACATTTCGGCGCACGGCATGGATAAAGTGATTGCCGCCGATAGCCAGACCGTCACCGTCGCCCGAAATCTGCCACACAGTCATATCAGGGTTGGCCACCTTGAAGCCTGTGGCGATTGCGGCGGCGCGGCCATGGATGGTGTGAAACCCGTAGGTGTTCATATAGTAGGGCAGTCGCGACGAGCAACCGATGCCCGAGATGACTGCCGTCTTGTGGGGCGGCACGCCTACCGTGGCCATCGCCTTGTGAAGGGTGTTGAGGATAGCGTGGTCGCCACAACCGGCACACCAGCGCACCGACTGGTCATTTTTGAAATTGGCGGGGGTATAAAGGGTTTCTTCCATTTCAGTTTTCCTCCATGATTTTGGTTACAGCTTCCACAACCTCGCTGACGAGGAATGGCTGCCCTTGAATCTTGTTGACACGCTCGATTTTGACATCGGGGAACTTGGCCTGGAGATAGTCGGCAAACTGTCCGCAGTTAAGTTCTGCGACTATCACGCGGCGGTAACGGCGCAGCACTTCCCCGGTATTGGCCGGAAGGGGATTGATATAGCGGAACTGTGCGAAAGCCACAGGACGTCCGGCCGCGGTGAGCTCGCGGGCTGCGGTGTAGAGATGCCCGTATGTTCCGCCCCACCCCACGAGCAGTGTGTCGGCGGTGTCGTCACAGAGTGTTTCGAGCAGTGGTATGTCGTTGGCGATGCGAGCTATTTTCTCGCGGCGTATCTTGACCATCTTCTCATGGTTGACAGGGTCGGTCGAGATTGCGCCGGTGACAGCATCCTTTTCAAGACCGCCGATGCGGTGGGTTGCGCCGGGAGTGCCGGGAATGGCCCAATAACGCACCTGAGTCTCGGGGTCACGCTCATAAGGCTTCCACGACCCGTCGCATCTCTCGGCGGGAAGATAATTGGGCTTTATCTCGGGATATTCGTCAGCCTCGGGTATGCGCCATGCCGACGAACCGTTGCCGATGAACGCGTCGCTCAACAGAATGACTGGGGTCATATGCTCGATGGCTATGCGGCAAGCCTCGAATGCCATCGCGAAACAGTCGGTAGGTGAGCAAGGCGCCACAACAGCCAGCGGCGACTCCCCGTTTCGGCCATAGAGAGCCTGCATCAGGTCAGTCTGCTCGGTTTTCGTAGGCAATCCGGTGGAGGGCCCTCCGCGCTGCACGTCGATGACCACTAACGGCAACTCGGCCATCACGGCCAGACCGATACCCTCACCCTTCAGGGCGAGACCGGGACCTGAGGTCGAAGTCACGGCGAGGTCCCCGGCAAACGATGCGCCTATAGCCGAGCAAACGCCGGCTATCTCATCCTCCATCTGGCAGGCGCGGACTCCAAGGTCCTTGCGCTTGGCCAGCTCATGCAATATGTCGGTGGCGGGAGTGATCGGATATGACCCAAGGAACAGCGGACGGCCTGATTTCTCCGAGGCCATAATCAAGCCCCAGGCTGTGGCGGTGTTGCCGTTGATGTCGGTATAATCGCCCGGAACAATCTCGTCGGTCTCGATGCGATAGGTCGATACCGAAGCGTGGATATTGGAACCGTAATCATAGCCGGCTGCTATCACGCGGGCGTTGGCCTCATATATCGCCGGTTTCTTGGCAAACTTGTTTTTAAGATGATGGAGCGCGCTCTCGATGGGGCGGTCAAACAGCCAGCACACCAAGCCGAGGGCGAAAATGTTGCGGCATTTGAGCATCGACTTGTTATCGAGGCCCGAGTCGGCCAAAGCGGCCTTGGTGAGGCTCGTCACAGGCACCTCAACGACCTGGGCGGTTATGCCAAGCTCCTTGATGGGGTCGAGCGTCTCGAAAAGAGCCTTCTTGAGGTCGCTTTCCTTGAACGAGTCTATATCGGTGATTATGACCCCGCCGGGGCGCAAAAACTTCACGTTCTGTTTCAACGCCGCCGGGTTCATGGCTATAAGCACGTCACACTTGTCGCCCGGAGTATAGACCCCCGTACCGACACTTACCTGAAATCCCGAAACACCGCTCAGAGAGCCCTGCGGGGCGCGAATCTCAGCGGGATAGTCGGGAAATGTTGAGACCTGGTTGCCCATGCCGGCCGACACATTCGTGAAGATATTGCCGGCGAGCTGCATACCGTCGCCCGAGTCACCCGAAAATCTCACGACAACCTTGTCGAGCGATTTAACGTTGGTTTTCTCTTCCATTGTGATACTATATCTATAATGTGAGTTAATGATTTGCTTTTATCTATTTCGCAAAGATACGAATAAGTCGAGCGCAAAGCCAAATTTATTTGAGCTTTGCCGAGCGAAAGTATCTTAGACGGCAGTCAAAGATACGAATAAGTCGAGCGCAAAGCCAAATTTTATTTGAGCTTTGCCGAGCGAAAGTATCTTAGACGGAGTCAAAGATACGAATCTTTTGGAAATACCACAACAGCGGTATTGCAGAAATTATAACTCTTGGCTACCTTTGCAACAATAAAACATAACGAAAAATGGCACGAATCAAAAAAAATCTAACAGAACTGATAGGCAACACCCCACTGCTCGAACTGACCAACATCGAAAAAGAACAAGGATTGAAAAGCCGTCTGGTTGTTAAAATCGAATACTTCAACCCCGGCGGAAGCGTTAAGGATCGCGTGGCACTCGCAATGATTGAAGCAGCCGAAGCAGACGGCTCACTGAAACCCGGCGGACTGATTGTCGAACCGACCAGTGGAAATACCGGCATCGGCCTGGCATGGGTGGCATCGGTCAAAGGCTATAAACTCATCCTGACTATGCCCGAAACCATGAGCGTCGAGAGGCAAAACCTGCTGAAAGCTCTTGGTGCGACGCTGATTCTCACCCCGGGCGCCGAGGGGATGAAAGGCGCCATCAGGGTGGCCAACGAACTGAAAGAGAAGCACCCCGGAGCAATCATACCCCAACAGTTTGAGAATCCCGCCAATCCCGAGGCGCATTTCCGCACGACTGCCGAAGAAATATGGCGCGACACCGATGGCAAAATCGACTATTTCGTGGCCGGTGTGGGAACCGGCGGAACCCTAAGCGGCACCGCCCGAGGGCTGAAACGCCACAATCCCGCCATAATGGCCATAGGCGTTGAACCGGCAGGCTCGCCCGTGCTGTCGGGCGGTCAGGCGGGGCCCCACAAGCTACAAGGAATTGGCGCAGGGTTCATACCGCGCAATTTCGACCCGTCGGTAGTTGACAGCATCGTCACCGTAGCCGACGACGACGCTATAGCCGCCTCACGGCTGCTTGCCCGCAAAGAGGGACTGCTTGTAGGCATTTCCTCTGGAGCTGCCCTGCACGCCGCGCTCAACATAGCCCGCAAAGACGAAAACGCCGGAAAAACCATCGTGGCACTGCTTCCCGACACCGGCGAGCGATACCTCTCCACGCCGCTCTACGCCTTCGAGGAATATCCGCTCTGATCGACGATGATAACACTTATATTGGCTGATAATCAAGACCTGACCCGCGCCGGGTGGCGGATGATCGCCGCTTCCCGGCCCGAAGTCTGTCAGGTGGTTGAGGTTTCACACAAAACCGCACTGATTGAGACGCTGCGGCAAGTCGACGGCAATGCGGTGGTCGTCATCGACTACACCCTTTTTGATTTGAAAAGCATCGAGGAAATGGCCGTGATTTCACGCCGTTACCCCAATGCGCGATGGGTGATGGCAAGTGGCGAGCTGAGCCGGAACATGGTTCGCGACATTAGCCTCTGGAAAGAGATGAGCATCGTGTTCAAGGATGCGCCGCTCGCTGAAATCGAGACGGCCATCAAAGTCGCAGCGGAAGGAGGTCGATACTTGACTCCTCAGGCCGAGGATATGCTGCACGCCCGTCACGACAGCCTCAACGAGGAGCGATCTCCGCTTTCAGCCTCAGAAATAGCGGTGCTGAAATTAATCGCCAGCGGAATGACAGTCAAAGAAATCGCAGCCGAGCGCACATCGAGCATCCACACAATCATAACCCACAAGAAAAATATATTCCGAAAAATCGGAGTCAACACCATCCACGAAGCCACCCGCTATGCCCTGCGCACCGGTCTGGTCGAACTGATCGAATACTACATCTGATCTCCTCCCATAGCACACACTTTTGGTTACGCTTCAAAATAAAAACCTCACCGGTTTACAGCAACGAGGCCATATAGACAGGTAGACAAATCAAGAATGCCATTTAACCTTAATACATTATTAATCAACATAGAATTGAAGCACTTGTCCCAAACAGCAAAATGTTTTCAGCCAAAAATGCACCAAACAGCAAAATGTTTGGCTATTGAATTGCACTGTCATAGATGTCGAGCAAGAGGTCGGCAAGCCCCCAGCCGCGGCGGTCGGTATCATCGATGATAGCCCTCAGGCGCGGGGCATATTCAGGCAACATCCCCTGCGACGCTATGAACTTGACCGCCCGCGCGAAAGCCGTCTTAACGCTTGTGTAATGCTGTTCGCGACCGCGACGCATCCCTTTCAGAAAATCGACGCCAAGCTCGGTATAATAAATCATCAGCTCGGCAACACACCGCGAATCGGGACTCAGCGATGCGTAATCGGCGATTACTTTGGCACACTTGCCGAACTTGGGGCGACGCAGCGGTCGACCGGTGCGTGCAGTGAAGTAGCCCCTTATCTTCAGGCGGGCCTTCTCCATCAGCCCCTCACTGTCGGGTGACAGATAAAATTCAAGATATTCCTTAGCCTCCTTGCGGGCATCGTAGAGATCAAGGACCACCTCCACTACCTGATCGCGGGTAAGCGTGTCGAAATGTTTTTTAAGTTTGGCCTTTGACATGATGCAAATTTACATCATAAACAAATTCCTACGCAACACTGATCGGAATTATCTGTCTATTTTGTCGTTTTGCCGCCCACGAGATCATCGTTTGAAATAGTGCGCGAGGTCTTTTTAACCGAAGCGTTGAGCGAACCGAAGCGATATGATACCCTGACGCTGAAACTACAGTTATAAGGGCTCTTGGACACATTCTCTCCAATCATCGAATTGTTGATTGACCGCATGGTATTGCTCCATGAGTACGGGCCGAAGGGGTTCCAAGCCTGCAACATGACCGTCAGGCGGTCTTCCTTCAGGAAGCTGCGTTCAATCCACAGAGTATGGTCCCATGCGCCCGCTCCGTTTGCACGAGTCTCGCCATAGACACCGTTCATCCATCCGCTCCAATAGCTCAACGATACCGAGCCGCGCAGCTTCCATGGCAGACGCTGGGTAAGTTTTGTGTAAAAGTTGCCGGTCTAGCCGTGGTTTTTCAACGTCACGCCCGGCAAAGCGTCAGGATTGGCGAAGTCATTGTAATAAGCCGCACCGTTAAACATCCACTGCGTCTTGTCTGTTATCGACCACTGGCAATAGAGCGACAGGCTGAAACGCTTGTTGCGCCCCGCATTGGCATATGTCGAATAAAGTACGTTATCAACAGCCCGCTGCATAGAGATTATACCGTCGTCGGTAAAACTGTAGCCTGCGGTGAAATCGACATTGAATTTCTGGGCTGTAAGTCCGTAATTAAAGTTCAACTCGTTGTAACGGGCGCTTTCCAACGCGGGGTTACCTGTCGATACAGAGGTCGGCGACTCCTCCACGGCCGGGCTAAGATACATTATTCCCGGTCGGTTTATGCGGCGCGAGAAACTGAGTTTCAATGAATTTGCATCATTCACGGCATACGATACCGCCGCATTTGGCACCCAGTCGTTAAGGTCTGTTCCAAACGCCGGGGTGTCACCGCTACGGTAATGGCCCGACATATGTGAATATTCATACCGCAAACCTCCGCGTAGCGTGAAACGCCCGAGTGATATGCGATAGTCGGCAAACAGGGCAGCGACCTGAGTATCATGTATGAAGTCGGTATATTCCTCCCCGGCGCCGATATAATCCATGCGGTTACGGGCATGGTTGCGCCTGAATATGTATTTTCCTCCGGTGTCGAGTTTCTGATGCGATCCAATAGGCCGCGACCAGTCGATTTGCACTGTGTGCTCGGCAAAATCGCTGCGGCGGTCACGGTCGATGCCGGTATAACCTACGGGGAGATTCACGGCGTTGTCGTAGGTCTCTGAACCTTTTACCTGCTCGCCCGTGTGAGAGAACTGGTATGAGACAGTCACAGTCTCACCCTTGAGGCGCGTCGAATGTTGATAGTTGACGCCGACACCAAAATCCATATACCCGTATTTCGGATAGCGCGTGTGGCTGTCATAGCTATACAACTGCGACCCGTCGGGCGCAATCATCGTCCTCCTCGCATCCTCTATCCATTTGACATCATAGCCGTTTCCCTCAAACTCCATCGTAAACAGGTTGAGCGAGTCAAGTTCCCAGCTCCCCTCGAGTCCCCACCACATGGAGTTGCCGGGATTCTGCGATTCACGGTGAGTTACGAGCCGGTCACCCGTGCCTTCAAAAGTGTAATCGCTATCCGACCTCCTCAGGCTGTTGCGCCGGCACATATGATATGTACCCGCATAAGCCGACATAGTCACCTTGTCAATCTGCGTCGTCACATAGAGATTCGGGTTAGGCACAAAGTCATTGTTTGACCCGAAGGCGACCGACGCAGTCCCGGTCACACCCTTTATCGCCGTGTTTTCAAGAGTGACTATATTGAGAATAGCTCCAACACCCTCTGCGTCTTCACGCGCCCCGGGGTCGGTGATAACCTCAATTTTCTTTATCATAGATGCCGGTATGGCTGCGAAAATATACTTGGCATTCTTCGTGAACGCATTGTTGGGTCGACCGTTACGATAGATCTTGAAATCCGATGAACCTCTGACTTTGATCGTACCGTCGGCCTCGACCGTGACCAACGGCACCTTGCGAAGTATATCTTGCACAGTCGCCGTACGGGAATCCTCATCGGCCTGCACGTCATATCCCAGCCGGTCTATCTCTTTTACCACTAACGGGCGTTGGGCTGTCACGGTAATCTCGCCAAGCTCAGTCGACCGTTCCTTCATGACAATTGTGCCGAGGTCCGCCGACGGCGACTGCCTGGTCACGCTGAAACTCCGCTCGGCATCATCGCGTCCCACCGAAGCCACCCGCGCGCGGTAATCGCCTGCATTGGCAAGTTTAAGCGCAAAACGCCCGTCATCGCCTGCGGCTCCTATCGCTACCGGCTTAACAGTGTCAGAGACGGCAAACACCCTGATGGTTGCATATGGCTCAGCCTCACCCTCGGCATCAGCCACATACCCGCTCACGCGGTACTGCCCTGACAATGACAGCGAGGTAATCAACACTAATCCGAAAAATATAACGGCCTTATACATCTGTTAAAATTCTGTTTTTAGTTTGTTCAAAGTATAGACGCAAAGACAAGGCTATAAGTTACCATAAATTTTAAATTATTTTTACTCTAAATCAGTTAATCGATATAACATTCTGATTATTAGCACATTTTCAAAATCCAATTAGAAGTCAAACAGACATCGGCGACCAAAAATATATCTATAGTGGCCTAAGGTTCACGGATTTTCTGTATTTTCGCACGTTATATATCTAATCACTCCAACAACCCGTACATGGAACGAATAAAAGTAAAAATCATAAATCGCTCACACCACGATTTGCCGGCCTATGAGACTCCGTCATCGGCCGGGATGGATGTCAGAGCCTGCATTGACCACCCCATTGTGTTGCAACCTATGCAAAGGGTGCTTGTCCCCACCGGGCTGTACATACAGCTACCCCAAGGCCATGAGTGCCAGATACGCCCCCGCAGCGGCCTTGCCCTGAAACACGGAATCACAATAGCCAACTCGCCGGGTACTGTCGACGCCGACTATCGCGGAGAGATAAAAGTAGTGCTTATCAATCTGTCGCAAGAACCGTTCGTAATCAACGACGGAGAACGCATCTGCCAGATGGTGATTGCCAACTACACCCACATAGAATGGGAACCTGTTGATAAAATTGACGAAACAAAGCGCGGAGATGGCGGATTCGGCCACACCGGGCTAAACTAATATATCTTGTCAAACAGTGAGACCTCTATCACGTCAGCTAATCTCTCTGATCCTCATAGCCATGGGGCTGATAACCTGTGTCATGGCCTCGGGACGCAGCAAGTGGCAAGATGGCGAGCAAGCGCGGAGAGCCGACTACATATTCATGGAGGCGCAACGCCAGAATGCGCTCGAAAACAACGCCGCATACTATGAACTGCTCAATCGCGCCTACAGGCTTGACACTACTCAGACAGCCGTGGGACACGACCTCGGCTATCTCATCATGATGACCGCCGACAACGACTCCGATATGTTCCAGGAAGGGTATGACATGATGGCCGCGCATTTCAACGCTCACCCCGACGACTACTACAGCGCAGTGTTTTATGGCACAGTAAACGATCGTCTGCGCCTGAGCGACGAAGCCGTCAGAGTTTGGACGACCCTCGACTCTCTTTTCCCCAACAAGCCTGAAATATCGTTTAAGCTCGCCGAAGCCCTCACGGCCACCGGCGACACAGCCAGCATACGGAAAGCTGTAGCTGTCTACGACCGACTTGAAGATGCCGAGGGAGCTGATGTCGGACTTGCTTCAAGGAAAATACGAGCCTACTATGCGCTCGGCGACACATCTTCGATGCGCCGCGAGCTAAACGAGCTGCTCGCGTCATCACCGAAATCATCTGAATACAACATCTACGCCGGTGAGCTGTTCGCAGCCATGGGACGCACCGATTCCGCTCTGCACTATCTAAACCGCGCCTGCGAGCTTGACTCCACCAACGGACTCGCCTACTTCCAGCGGGCCAACCTATACCGTTCCATGGGCGACAGCGTCGCCTTTGACCGCGAAGTCTTCAGAGCGTTGCGACAAGACAACCTCGACCTCAACACAAAACTGTCGATGTTTAAGAGCTACATTCAGGAATTGTATGCCGACACTCTGCAACAGCCGCGTATCAACGACCTGTTCTCAGTTCTCATCGAGCAGAACCCACATGAAGTCGATGTCAGAGACCTATACACGGCCTACCTGATTGCCATCGACAACTACCGCGGGGCAGCCGAGCAGACAAGTTATGCGCTCGACATTGACCCCTCCAATCAGGAGCGGTGGAGCGCGGTGGTCAGCCTTTATATGCAGGCCGACGACTACCGCCGGGCGACACAGGAAGGGGAACGCGCGCTACGATACCACCCCGACAGCCCCATGCTCTACATGATTACGGCAACAGGATACTCGATGATTGATGACCAGGACAAAGCTCTGGATTATTTCAACAAAGCCTATTCATTAGCCGATACAGCCAACAATGTGCTGCGCTCCAAGATTCTCGGTGCCATAGGCGATTCCTACTATAAGACCGAGAAAAAAGACAGCGCGTTCGTCTACTACGACCGGGCCATAAAACTCGATCCCGGCAATATGCTCGCCATGAACAATTGCGCATATTTCCTCGCCTGCGAAGGCCGCGACCTCGACCGGGCCGAACAACTCAGTGCGATTACCGTCCGCGACAACCCGCAAAACCCAACATCGCTCGACACATACGCCTGGGTTTTCTTCAAAAAAGGAGACTACGCAATGGCGCGGCAATACATCGACGCGGCTATGGCAAACGAGTCTGAGCTATCAGCCGAGATACTGCACCATGCCGGAGACATATACTTCATGGACGGACACCCCGACGAAGCACTCGAATTTTGGAAAAAGGCGTTGAAACTCGACCCCAAGGATGAGTTGCTCGCACGAAAAGTGAAACACAAAACTTTCTTCTACAAATGAACGCCCGAAATTTACTGTTGACACTCGGTGCCGCTTTGACCTTAGTGTTTGCGACGAATGGATGCCGTTCCTCCAAAAGCGTCTCGGCCACAGGCCAAAGCACGACAGATACCGCTATCTCCCGCGATGCCTCCGTAGAGCAACGCTACAAATCATTGGTAACAAGCTGCTACCGGGAATGGTCTACCCTGTCGGTTCCTGTCAAAATAGAGCTCAGCAAGCCAAAACGCTTCTCAATATCAGGGCGCGCCTATATGGAACGCAACAAGAGCGTGCTCATATCTCTCAGATTCCTCGGCATGGAGGTCGGCACAATCTACGTCGATAACGATTCGCTGTTCATAACTGAGAAAATCCACAAATACTATGTGGCCGAAGGTGTCAAATCGCTTCTCGGAGGCTACCCGCTGACCGTGGCCGACCTTCAGTCATTGCTCATAGGGCAACCGTTCATGGCCGGAAAAGGGCCGTTCACGGAAGCCGACCGCAAAAACCTCTACATCTGCGACGCGCCCGTTAGCTCGACATGGACCATCACCCCACCCCCACCTGCCGACGGCATTGACTACACATTCTCGTTTTCCATGTCAAACGATAGGCTCGAACGCCTTACAGTCACCACCGATGACTATCTGCCGGCAACCGTAGTCTACTCCGATGGAAGCCCCACACCCGCCGGATCGGTCAACAGCGTGATGAATATAGCGGCGACAGCGGCAAAAACGCCTATAGCCGTCTCTCTGAAATGGAATTTCAGAAACGCAGAGTGGAACTCCCCCGACCTCAGGCAATGGAAACGTCCAAAAGGTTATACAAGGCTAAAACAAAAAGATATCATCAATATGCTGTCATCGTTCCAGCCATGACGCATAATCCATAACAACCGACAAAACCAATCATGTCTCGCGTAATAATCATATTCATCACCTGCCTGCTGACCGCCTTGGCTTCGGCCGACGCGGCACGCCCGCGCAAAAAGGTCAGACAGCAGGCCAAACCTGCCACCACTCAGACCGTAAAACAAAAAAAGAAGGAAAATGAGCGAGCCATCAAGGAAACTTCAAAAAAAATCGAGGTAAACACCAAAGAGACAGCCCGGCAGCTAAACAATCTAAACCTCCTGGCAGCAGAAATTAAAGAAACCGACCACACTATAGCGGCGATAGGACACTCGGTCGACTCGCTTAACCGAGCAATCAGCAGCATTAATGATTCTATAGCCGCTCTCGACGCATCGGTCAAGGCTATGCAACAGAAATATGCCAACGCACTGCGGCACTTCCAGGGCCGCAAAGTTTCTATGAGCCCGTTGGTCTTCGTGTTCTCGTCCGATTCATTCCAGCAGGCTTACAGACGCCTGCGCTACCTGCAGCAATTCTCCCGTTGGAGAGAGCGCAAGACCCGTGATATAAAAGCTGCGAGAGTGACGCTCGACGCACAGCGCGCGCGCCTCGCATCGCTGCAATCCACCCGACGGGAATCACTCAACTCGCTCAACACCGCCCGTGCCTCGCTCAACTCTAAGCGGCGTGACACCGACGCCCTTGTCGCATCGTTGAAACAGGAAGGAGGAGCGTTGAAATCGCTGCTCAGGCAGAAAGAAAAAGAAGCCCGAGACCTCGACAATGAGCTTAACCGCCTCATTGCTGAGGAACAACGCCGACGTGAGCAACAGCTCGCCGAACAACGCCGTCGCGAGGAAGCTGCGCGTCAGGCCCGTTTAGCCGAGGAACGCCGGCAGCAGCAACTCGCCGCCGAGGCCGAACGCCGGCGTCAAGAGGAGGAGGCGATAGCTCAAGCCGAGAAAGAAAAAGCCGAGAAAGCCGCCGCCGAAGCCAAAGCCGCCGAAACCGCCAAAGCTAAGGATAAACCAAAGAAAGATAAGGACAAGAAACCGAAAGCCCAAAAGCACGACAAGAAGCCCAGGAAAGATAAGGACAAAAAGCCAGTAACGCCTCCATCTCAACCATCGCCTGCCGCCGATGTGGCAACGAACGCTACACCCACCAAATCGGCTACTGCGGCCGACCTCGACCGGATGGCCAAAGAAGACATCAGGATATCGGGCGACTTTGAAAGCAACCGCGGCCGCTTACCCTACCCCGTCGCCGGACGCTACCGCATTGTCAAGCGCTTCGGACGGCAACGGCACCCCGAACTGAAATATGTCGAGACCGATAACAGCGGCATCGACATCGAAGTCGGGTCGGGAGCCGCTGCAAGAGCCATATTCCCCGGGAAAGTGTCGGCGATTTTCCATCAGCCCGGATTCAACACCATCGTCATGGTGCGCCACGGCAACTACCTGACAATCTACGCCGGACTCGGGTCAATCGCCGTGAAAACCGGCGACTCGGTCAAGCCCAACCAGACCATAGGCTCGGTTTTCGCCGATCCCGATGACGGCGGCCGAAGCATACTCCACTTCGAGATACGCAAGGAGAAAAACAAGCTCAATCCTGAGGAATGGCTGCGCTGACCGACGACCGACGCCGCAAACCCGGCGTGACATCTATCGCGCTGCGCGCCATGAGTGTGTTCGGCGGTCTGCAAGTGGTGCAGATACTCTGCTCCATCATACGCGTGAAACTTGTGGCCGTATGGATCGGAGCGGCAGGAGTCGGCTTGTTCGGAATCTACAACTCAGCGTTGGAAATGATTGCAACCATCTCACAGCTTGGTATGCGCAACAGTGCGGTGCGCGACATCGCAGGCGCTCCCCCCTCAAGATTCGCCGTCATAGCCATCGTGATAAGGCGGTGGTCATGGATGCTCGGGATGCTCGGAGCCGTTGTCACTCTCGCCTGCGCGCCGCTGTTGAGCCGACTGTCATTTGACGACTCCAACCACACCGGCGGATTCGTCGTCCTGTCGGTAGCTCTGTTGCTGACATCCCTCACCGGCGGCGAACAAGCCATCATGCAAGGAGCCAGAAAATTGCGCCGTCTCGCCGTCTCATCGCTTTGGGGAGCCGTCGGCGGCCTCCTCGTTTCAATTCCCATGTACTATTGGTGGCGCATCGACAGCATAGTGCCTTCAATCATAGCATACGCCGCCGTCGGATGCGTCGCCGCTGCCGTCTACCGCGTTCCGGCAGGAAAGCCCGACAGCCGGATCACGACCCGTGAAACTATCGCTACAGGCCGCGGATTCATTGTTCTCGGCTTCTACATGACCTTGTCGGTATTCATCGGGATGCTCGCCTCATACATCTTCGTCTCCTATCTCAACGTCACCGCCGACACAACTGTTGTCGGCTACTATCAGGCAGGGTTCACCCTGTTCAACCGCTACGTCGGCCTCGTATTCACCTCCATCGCCATGGAATTTTACCCCAGACTTGCAGGGGTTGAGAAGTCGTCACACAGAACATCGGTCTACGTCTCCCACGAAATGGGAATCGTGCTATGGGTACTCCTCCCCGTGGTGTGCAGCTTCATAACTCTCGCCAAACCCATCGTAAACATCCTGTATTCATCGGAATTTGAAATCATCATACCGTTCATATCGTGGGGAATAGTCGGGACCATACTCCGGGCTGTGTCATGGTGCATGGCCTTCACAATGCTCGCCCGGGGTGACGGACGCGTGTTCCTCATCACCGAAAGCGTCAGTGCCGTGCTGTGTGTCACGCTCAACATCGGCTTTTACCATCTATGGGGTCTGAGCGGCCTCGGCGTGTCCTATATCGTCTGGTACCTGTTCTACACCATCATTGTCGCCATAGTCTACTACCGGCGGTACGGTATGAGCGTCAACCGCCGCGCGATCTCACTCGCCATCGTTTCGATGGCAGTGTGCTCGATTGCCGCCGCAGCGTCACTCACCGCCGGATGGGCAATCCCCGCCCTAATATCAGCCGCCACCCTCCTCCTCTCATTCCGCCACCTCCGCCCCATGCTCAAACGCTGACCCCATCCTCGCTTTCATCGGACAATAGTCCCGTGTCTCATTATTATATTTTATGGCTTCTGTACCGGTATATTTTTGTAATTTTGCATAATGGGAACAGAACTTAATATACACAATGATATATCCGCTGATGACAAACAATTCATTAGCGATATTAAAGCGATAGTATATACCGCCAAACAAAAAGCATACCAAGCAGCCGACATCTATCAAGTTATAAGCAACTGGCTTGTCGGTCGGCGCATTGTAGAGCAGGAGCAGCACGGCCAAGAGAGAGCCCAATATGGGAAGCACATCGTTGAGCTTGCATCCGAGGCTCTAACAGCAGAGTTCGGGAAAGGATATTCTGTTGTAAATATAAAGAATTTCAGAAAGTTCTATCTTACATTCAACGACTTGCTAATTGGGCAGACACCGTCTGCCCAATCTGAAAACGGCCTGACCATAAAAGGGCAGACCGTGTCTGCCGAATTGGAGCTGGCAAAAATGCTTCCCTCCAATTTGTCTTGGTCCCATTATGAACGGTTGATGAGAATCAAAGATGACGATGAGCGTGATTGGTATATGAGGGAGGCTGCCGGGGAGAACTGGGGTGTCAGAACACTAAACCGTAACATTGGCTCTCAATATTATCATCGTCTGCTACAGACACCGGAATCAAAACGTGGTGAAGTCATTGATGAGATGCAAAGACTGACAGCCGATTATCAGAAAGACCGACATAAATTCCTACGGAATCCTGTTGTCGCCGAATTTTTAGGTTTTTCGCAGGAGTCAGCGTATTCGGAAACCAATCTTGAATCTGCTATTATCGACCATCTCCAGAAGTTTATCCTCGAACTCGGCAAAGGATTTGCGTTTGTTGCACGTCAGCAGAGAATAAAGACTGACATGGGCGAGTATTACATTGACCTTGTATTTTATAACTATGTACTTAAATGCTTCCTACTCATAGATTTAAAAAGCTCTCAAATATCTTATAAGGATGTAGGCCAGATGGATATGTATATCCGCATATACGATGAGCTGAAATGCTCAGAAGGGGATAATCCAACAATCGGATTACTTCTATGTTCCGAGACGAGTAAAGATCTTGCCAGATATTCAATTCTCAAAGACAGTAAACAAATCTATGCGGCCAAATACCTAACTTACTTACCAACGAAAGAGCAACTGACGGCTGAGATAGAGCGACAAAAAGAAATCTTCGCTTTGCAGACCGGCAAGAAACTCGATTAAGGCTCCACTTTCTGTGTTATCAACATTCTGAATAAATCTCAGCATGACTAAAAAGCTAATACATCTATGGATAATCGTTGTCGTATTTGGTATCGTTTCCTGCTCGAAGTCCACATCAAGCCACAATGATGAGCTGAATCGAGCTGAAAAGCTGATGCGGGGCAATCCCGACAGCGCATTGTCGATACTGGATGCTATCGACCCCTCTGAGTTGAAACATGATTCCCTGCGGGCCAAATACCATTATCTGAAAGGATACGGACATCTGAGCCGTAACCGCTCGATGATCGAGGACTCCCTGATTTGCTTTGCCCATGATTATTATCGCGGGAAGGACGTGGTGAGAGATGTCCGCAGCGGCATGGTTTT
>CANQQE010000021.1 GCA_947625935.1 uncultured Muribaculaceae bacterium
TTAAAAAGTTATTCGGAGTTAATAAAACTGAAAACTTATAGAGAACGTTTATTATATTTAAGTCTTTCTGGTAAAGTTGGTGCTCCTACATTTGCGGGACATCGGTATTTGAATCAGAAATTCTATCATTCTTCTGAATGGAGAAGATTTAAACGTTCAATAATTATTCGAGACAATGGTTGTGATTTAGCTTTACCGCAATTCGAAATTATTAACGGAGAACCAATTTACATTCATCATCTCAATCCGATTACTATCGACGATTTGGTACACGTAAGACCTTGTGTATTAGATCCAGAAAATGCGGTTTGTGTTACGTTTACGACACATCAATTAATTCACTACGGAATACACGATTTTAACGACGAAATAGTTGAAAGAAAGAAAAACGACACTTGTCCATGGAGGTAATTGAAATGAATAGTGTTTATGACGATTTTCTTGTTCATCATGGAGTAAAAGGTCAAAAATGGGGAGATAGAAACGGCCCTCCTTATCCGTTATCTCCAGAGACTAAACAGCTTGTAAAAACGGCGAAAGAGTTTTCCACTAATAGAAAGAACATGTGTTACAATCTTCAGAAATGGGGAAAGAATCCTGATAACAATGTTCTTTATGTTATGGGAACAAGTGCTGATGATTGTGCTACGATGGCGTCTAAGTTTTATGGGCAACACAGACAATCAGAGCTTATTGGTTTAGACCTGTTGTATGACAGTCCTCATACTGGAAGAGGTCTTCAACGTTCTGCTCTTCATTATATTGAAAAGAACGTTCCTGATTACAAGAAAATAGAAGACAACTTCGATCATTACAAGAAAGAACGCTTCAGCAATTCTGACGACGCCAAATTTTATTGGAAAACAATGAATGAAGTTTGCAATAAAATTCCAGACTATGGAAAAGAACAATTCGACAAAGGAAAAAGAGTAATCGTTTCAGGAACACAATTAATGTCTAAAAATACTGTTACTAATAGAGACTCTCTTATTAAAGGAAGACCAACAGTATTGATGGAAACTCGGATTAAAGATGCTGAAGTAATATACCAGAAACAAAAAGGTAATTACGAGAAAGCTATGGGATTAAAGAACATGAACATTTCTCTTAGAAAAATGAGAAATAAGTTTGCAAAAGAATTAGACGCAATGCAAGCCGCTGAATATTATGCTTTTGGCAATAGTCCTATGGTTGCTAATGCCGGACACAAACAATGGTATTATTCATACATAGCTCAAAATACTCAAAGGAATCTAATGAACCAAATGAACACAATGAATAGAATGAACTACATACATCAAATGAATACGATGAACCACATACATCAAATGAACATGCATACGATGCATCACATGTGATGTTATTAAGGAGCTTCCTATGATTACTGCTATAATTGCTAATTGCGACGTTGCTTCGATTAGAAAATTTCCGAGTTTATCTCATATTCTTTACGATGAAAAAGCTGATGTAGTGGCAGAAATTTCTAAAGGAAGCAAAATCAAAATGGATTTAGAGAAATTCTGTTATGATTGGCAAGGAAATAAATATTTCTTTGTTTCAGACGCAATTTTAGGAGAAGGTTATTTAAGAGAAGGTACTTTTACAACGGATTGAGGCGATACAAATGAACGAAAGCATTCTTAACGACATCAAAAAGTGTCTTGGTATAGCGAAAGATTACACACATTTCGATCAAGACATCATTATTCATATCAATACTTTTTTGGAAGTTCTTTATCAAATAGGAGTCGGTAAGAAAGGCTTTATTATCACCGATTCGTCTTCTACATGGACAGATTTCTTAGGTTCTGATTCACAACGACTTCCCGCAGTTAGAACTTACATTTATCTTAGAGTAAGACTTTTGTTCGATCCGCCGTCTAATTCTTTTGTCACCGATTCGTTAAAGAAAAATGCTGATGAATTGGAATGGAGATTGAACGTGGAAGTAGATCCTGGTGTGGAGGAATAACAATGGCATACGTTTATTACAATGCTAATCCCAAACATCGTCAAATAGAAGATTGTACAATTCGAGCAATTTGTAAACTTCAAGGAACTGGCTGGCGTCAAACATTTATGGAGATTTCTCTCGAATGTATAGAAAAATGCCAAATGCCAGAAAGTGATGCTGTTTGGGGCGATTATTTGTATAAACAAGGCTATTCTTGCCATATGCCACCGCATCAGTATCCTTATTCATACACCGTAAAAGACTTTTGTTACGACCATCCATATGGTAAATACTTGTTAAAAACCAATGGTCATGTCATTGCTGTAATTGACGGCGATTATTACGACTGGTTCGATTCCGGCGATGGAATAGTGTTGTACTATTGGAAGAAGGAGGAAAATTAAATGCCTAACCAACCGACCTGGGGTAATCAGTATCCTATGAATAATCAAAATGGTATGATTCAGAACAATCAACCAGTTCAGCAGTCTCAGCCTGCAATGCCGGTAAGACAGCAACAGGGAATTTCCTCAATTGCAGAAGTATATAGTCGCGACGGAGTTGAATTCTATCCCGTTGCCGCAGGTACTACAGCTCTGTTGATTCAATTCTTGTCTCAGTCCGAAGGAAAATTCTGGTTGAAAGCAACTGACATGTATGGTCGTCCTGCTCCTTTGATTGAATATTCTTTCAATCTTGTACAGGATCCGATGAATCAGTACCAGCAAGTTCAACAGCAATCGGTACAATCTCAATCTTCTAACAATTATGTTACACATGAAGAAATTGATGAGATGAAAAAGATGATTGCTGATCTACACGCCGCATTAAAGTAAGGAGGAAATGACTATGTTTAATCCTATGGCTATGATTGGAGCTTTTCTTGGTGGATTGAACCCTCAGAACATGGCGTTTAACCAGTTTGGAGGATTTGGTAATTTTAATTCTCAGTTCCAGAATTTCGCTAATCAGATTCCTAATCCCCAGCAGTTCAATCCTCAGCAAATGGTTCAAAACATGCTCGATTCTGGGCAGATGACTCAGGAACAGTTCAATCAGCTTAGAATGATGGCTAATCAAATTACTGGTCAAAATAGATAAAATTGTTTTCTCCAATTACTTTTCGATACTTTAAATCTTGCGCAAGATTAAGTATAAATTCTCGAAGTTCGTAAATCCAATCTTTCTCACAAAAGGAGGAAAAATGTATGTCTCTTGTTGAAAACTGTGGCATGGTTCCGGTAGTTCCAGCAGTAATCAATGGTGGTACAGGTTATAACAACGGTAACGGCAATGGATACGGCGCTGATGGCGGTATGTGGTGCTGGTGGTTGCTGATTTTGTTCCTGTTTATCTTCAATGGTAACTGGGGCAGAACAGGTAACAATGGTAATGGTGGAGGTGACACAAGCTCTATGCTTCCTTGGCTTCTTAGCAACAATAGTTGCCAGAATTCTTCTAACGACGTTCAGAGAGGATTTGACCAGCAGGCTATTATCAGTGGCATTAATGGCATCACAAATGCTGTTAATACTGGCTTCTCTAATGCAGAAGTATCTCGTTGCAATCAGCAGGCTAATATTCTCCAGACACTTAACAACATCGCGATGACTCAGCAGGAATGCTGCTGTGAGAACAGAGCCGCTACTGCCGACGTTAAGTACGCCGTTGCCACTGAGGCTTGCAACAATCGTCAGACCGTTAACACAATTGGTCAGAACATTCTTACATCCAACGATGTTAACACCCGCACAATTGTTGATGCTGTAAACGGTGGTACTCAGACTCTGATGAACAAGATTTGTCAGCTCGAGCTTAATGCTAAGGACGATAAGATCAATACTCTTACCGCTAAGGTTAATAGTCTCGAGAATGGTATCAACATTAGCAATCAGACTGCTCAGATTCTTGCTGGTCAGCAGGCTCAGGCAATTGCCGTTGAGAATAATGTAAATCCGAGAGCCGTTCCTGCATACATTGTTCAGAACCCTAATGGTTGTGGTTGCCAGAACAATTGCGGATACGGTTACTACAATGCTAATTATGGAACTTGTTGCGGTTAAGGAGGTGTTGTAAATGGCAGAATATAGTGCCAATGCCGTCCAGACAGTCCAGCCTGGTCAGGCGGTCGTGTTTACAACGATTACAAC
Source organism: uncultured Muribaculaceae bacterium (assembly GCA_947625935.1). Lineage (GTDB taxonomy): Bacteria > Bacteroidota > Bacteroidia > Bacteroidales > Muribaculaceae > JAJPXC01. The sequence continues at coordinate 4,105 of CANQQE010000021.1, forward strand.
GCCTTGCAACAGAGGGCTCGTCATTCCAAGATTGGATGCTGGCTCGTTTCTTCTCAGAGGATGGGTTCCGAACTTCATGACAAGGTCTTCGAAGTGTTGTTGCAACAATGTCAATTACGCTGATTACTTTGTCGATTTTGGAGCAAACATTGCCGTTCCTGATGGACAGACAGCCGGACCAATTTCTCTTACATTGACTCAAAATGGAAGTCCTATTACAGGAAGTGCTATGATCGTTACTCCTACAGTAGCTGATGCGTACTTTAATGTAAGCAGGGCAATTTCTGTACTCGTGCCTACTGGCTGTTGCCAGAGCGTAACGGTACAGAATACTTCCACAATTCCGATTCTTGTTCAGAATGCTAATATTGTTATTACAAGACCTGATCTTGCAATGTCCTATTGAGAAAGGAGGAATGTAAAATGATGCATGTTCTTAACGATCTTTGCACACGTCTTACCACTTCAATTAGCGAAGTTAACGCAAAGAAAGGCGACATTACTCCTGGAGAAGTAGACAGTCTTCATAAGGCAGTAGAGACAATTGAAGCAATTAAGAAAATCGAGAAAACGGATCTTGAAATTCGTATGCTTGAGTCTCAGATGTACGAACCTACTTCTGGACGATACAACGACGGACGTTCTTATGGCAACATGCGCGATTGGAATCCTATGAGTTGGGGTCGTGACGATTATGACACAAGTGGTCGTAGAGGTCGCGGTTCTGACGGTCGTTATATGAGCATGGGAGATTCTTATCGAGGCGGAGACAATCGTAGTGGTGGCGAATCTATGGAGTATCGTCAGCGCACAATTGCTCGTCTGGAAAAGATGCTTGCTGAAACGTCTAACGAACGTGAGAGAATGGAAATTCGTGAGGAAATTAATCGCTTGAGAATGGGTTAATTTCTGCTTCAAGGAAAGGGAGATCTCAATGGACGAAATTCATGAAATACTGAAAGAATTATCGTTTGCAGACGCCTATTGGGTTCTCCTGATTCCTTGCGCTTTGATGGCTCTTGATGTACTGACCGGCGTAATTCAGGCTTGGTCAAGTGGTCACATTAAGAGTTATCGAATGCGTGAGGGATTGGGAAGAAAGTTTGGAGAAGTAACCATTCTAATTATTGGCGGTTTGTTTACGATCGGGCTTAATATTCCATCTTACATCATGGCTGGCTTTTCTCTTTACATTATTATAATGGAATTGATTAGTTTGTGTGAGAATTTGGATAAGATGGGAGTTAAGATTCCTAAATTCATCAAGAAAGCTCTTGGCGAAATCAATGAAGAAATTCAAAATGGTAGTAAAGACGAAAAAGAGGGTGGCGATAAATGAAAAATTTTAAAGTAGTTGTCGTCAACGATTCTCTACCAATTAGTATAGAAGATGATATCCTGTGCCATCATGGAATTCTTAACATGAAATGGGGCGTGAGAAGATATCAGAATGCCGACGGTTCTCTTACAGAAGCGGGCAAACGTCGATATGCTGCAAAACAAACTCGTAAAGAGATTAAAGTTGAAGCAAAAAGACAAAAAACAATTGCTAAGGCAGAAGAAAAACGGCAGAAAGCAATTGCTACAGCAGAACGAAAAGCTAAAGAAGAAAGGATTCGTTACGAAGAAAAACAAAAAGCAAAAATTGAGAAAAATAAAATTCGTATAATTGAAAAAGCAAAAAAGAAAGAATTAAAGGCTGAAGAAAAAGAGAGAAAAAAGCAGGAAGCATATCAGGCTAAAAAGGAAAATCTAATTGCAAAAGGAAATCCAAGCCAGCTTTATAAAAATCGAGAAATGTTTACGCAAGAGGAATTTAATAGAGCGGTTGCACGTGCTCAAGCCACTGAAAGACTTAAAGATGAGATCAGAGCTTCTAAACAGAAAGCGGCGGATGAAAGTCATCAGAAGGTTGCAAACGTCTTGAGAAACGCTAAAACGGCCACGGCAATTTACGAAAACTATAATGCCATTATGACCGGAGTAAATGCCGTTGCTGGAACAAACGTGCCAACATTTCCGAAGATTGATGACATGCGTAAAGCAAATTATTATGAGTGGGCTGCTAAACACAACAAGCCTGTTGTTCCTCAGAAAGTTAATGAATCTAAATACAAGAAAAAGAATAAAAGCGTTTGGAAATAAGGAGGAATTGAAATGGCGGACGTTGTTAAAAAAACTTCCAATTCTGATTCTTCCGATTTACTTTCTAAGTTTTCAATTGTGATTAAAGAATTGGAAAAAGATCTTGGCGTAGAAAAAACTTATAATTCAATAATTTCTTCAATTATTGGTAAAAAAGAATTAGACGATTCTTTTTATAAGAAAATGGACGAACCAATTGTTTGGTGGATTAAGTAAGCGGTGATGAAGAATGGCTCTAAGTAATACTGCTGTTCCAAGGTATTACGGAGAATTCAGAGATAAAGTTCTTCGTGGAGAAATTCCTGTTAACAGAGAAATTTCCATGGAGATGAATAGAATCGACGCGTTAATTGAAAATCCTAATATTTACTATGATGAAAGTAAAATTGATGGGTTTATTGCTTTTTGTGAAAACGAATTGACATTAACGGATGGTTCTGATTTAAAATTAATGGATTCTTTTAAACTTTGGGCGGAACAATTGTTTTGTTGGTATTACTTTGTGGAGCGTTCTATATACCAACCAAACGAAAACGGAATTGGCGGTAAATTAATTAAGAAAAGAATTAAGAAACGTTTAATCAATAAACAATATTTAATTGTTGCACGAGGAGCTGCAAAAACAATGTATGCTTCTTGTTTGCAAAACTATTTTCTCAATTGTAATACCGCCACAACACATCAAATTACAGTGGCTCCTGTTATGGCAATGGCAGACGAAGTTCTTTCTCCAATTAGAACTGCAATTGCACGAGCAAGAGGTCCGTTGTATAAGTTTTTGACAGAAGGAAGTTTACAAAACACAACTGGTTCCAAAGCCAATCGTGTTAAGTTAGCTTCCACAAAGAAAGGAATTCAGAACTTTCTTACCAATTCAGACATTGTAGTAAAACCCATGGCGATTGACAAGCTTCAAGGTTTACAACCGTATTTTGCTTCTATTGATGAATGGTTGTCTGGTGTAGTTAGAGAAGATGTTGTTGGAGCAATCGAGCAAGGCTCTTCGAAACTCGACGATTACATCATTCTTGCAATTAGTTCAGAAGGTACGATTCGTAACGGTAGTGGCGATACAATCAAAATGGAATTAACCGACATTCTTAAAGGAACTTATCAGAACCCTCATGTCTCTATTTGGTGGTATAAACTTGATGACATTTCAGAAGTCTCGGATCCATCAATGTGGTTGAAAGCAAATCCGAACTTAGGGCAAACCGTTAGTTATGAAACGTATCAATTGGATGTGGAACGAGCCGAAAAAGCACCATCTTCAAGAAACGATATCTTAGCTAAACGCTTTGGATTACCAATGGAAGGGTTTACTTACTTCTTTACTTACGAAGAAATACTTCCACATAGACGTAGGGAATTCTGGCAATTACCTTGTTCTCTTGGTATTGACTTATCTCAAGGCGACGACTTCTGTGCATTTACATTTCTATTTCCTCTTAAACGAGAAGAATTTGGAATTAAGACAAGATGTTATATTACAGAAAGAACGTTATCGCAATTGGGTTTATCGTTAAGACAGAAATACCAAGAATTTATCGAGGAAGGTAGCCTTGTTATTATGGAAGGCTCCATTCTCGATTTAGACGAAGTTTATGACGATGTGGATAAATACATTCAAGATAACGAGTATGATGTAAGAACTCTTGGTTATGACCCTTATGGAGCAAAAGAATTCATAACTCGTTGGTCACAAGAAAATTCTCCATTTGGAATAGAAAAAGTTCCACAAGGTGCTAAAACCGAATCTGTTCCGCTTGGCGAATTAAAAAGTTTATCAGAAGATAGACGTTTAATATTCGATCAATCGTTGTTTAGCTTTTGTATGGGAAATTGTGTTACTCTTGAAGACACAAATGGTAACAGAAAACTCATGAAAAAGCGTAGAGAAGAAAAAATTGACTCGGTTGCGGCTCTACTTGATGCGTACGTTGCTTATAAAGCAAATAAAGATCAATTCGAATAAGGAGGTAATTAGTATGGAAGATTTCTTGTGTCATTATATTACTTCTGAAGAAGAAAAGATTGAACGTGCAAAACAACGTAGAGAAGAGTTGATTAAGAAAATGTCTGAAAAACAACGACTTGAGAGAGAAAGACGCAGAAAAGCTAATTCTTACAATAAGGAGTAGCAAATATGTCAATTATATCACGATTCCAAAAGGGTTGGAATACTTTTATTGGCAGAGACCCGACGAAGTACAGACCCGATTATTCTTACGGCTCTACTTATTATTACAGACCTGATAGACCGGTTCTCACAATGGGAAATGAACGTTCTATCATCAATGCTGTTTACAACCGAATTGCTGTTGACGTTGCCTCTGTAAAAATTCTTCATGTAAACGTTGATGAAAACGGTAAATTTCTTAGTGAACGTTCTTCTGGTCTTAACAATTGTCTTTCCGTTGAAGCAAATCTGGACCAAACCGGTAGAGATTTTATCATGGACATTGTTCTTTCAATGATTGACGAAGGAACTGTGGCCGTTGTACCAATTGATACCGATTTAAATCCTGATATGACTTCTGGTTATGATATTTTGACAATGAGGACTGGAAGAATTCTTGAATGGCTTCCTGATAAGGTTAAAGTCAGGCTGTATAATGAAAAAGATAGCCGTAAGTATGAACTCTATGTTCCAAAACATACGTGTGCAATTATTACCAATCCGTTTTACTCTGTCATGAACGAACCGAATTCAACGCTTCAACGTCTGATTCGTAAATTAAATCTTCTTGATTCAATTGATGAACAGAATAGTAGTGGTAAATTGGATTTGATTATTCAGCTTCCTTACGTTATTAAAACAGCAGCAAGGAGAGTAGAAGCGGAAAAACGTAGGTCTGAAATCGAACAACAGCTTACGAATGGTAAATACGGCATTGCGTATACTGATGGAACAGAGCGAATTACTCAATTGAATCGTCCTGTTGAGAATAATCTGCAAGCACAGATTGAATCGTTAACGAATCTTTTGTATAGCCAACTTGGTATTACGCAAGCAATTCTTGATGGTTCAGCAGACGAAAACGTTATGCAGAATTATTACACCAGAACGATTGAACCAATTCTGTCTGCGATTACTGATGAGTTTAAACGTAAATTCCTTACAAAAACTGCTCGATCGCAGAATCAATCTATAATGTTCTTTAGAGATCCGTTCAAACTTGTTCCAGTTACTAAGATTGCCGATATTGCTGATAAGTTTACTCGTAATGAAATTCTTTCTTCGAATGAGCTTAGAGGTATTATTGGATACAAACCGTCTTCTGATCCTCGTGCTGATGAACTTAGAAATAAGAACATCAACCAATCTGCTGATGCAGAAGCTCCTCCGAAAGTTGGTGCTAATGCTGAATCAGAAGAAGGTCTCACGGATGATGAGCTTAAGGAATTGGACGATTTGGACAAACTTCTTGATGAACAATAATTTATTAAAGGAGGAATCAAAATGGCATCTAAACGAAAGATCTTTGACTTTACTGGCTGGGCTACTCGGCACAATATTCGTTGCTCCGATGGTCGAACCATTAAGAAAGATGCGTTCAAGGACGATGACGGTTCTGTAGTACCGCTTATTTGGCAGCACAACCATGACGATCCTGCCGCTGTAATTGGTCATGCTCTTCTTGAGAACAGAGACGAAGGCGTTTATGCATACTGTGCTCTTAATTCTTCTGAAAAGGGTCTTGCCGCTAAGGAAGCAGTAAAGCATGGCGACATTACTGCGCTTTCTATCTTTGCAAACCATCTTCAGCAGAGTGGAGGCGATGTGCTTCATGGCGAAATCAGAGAAGTAAGTTTGGTTCACCATGGTGCTAATCCTGGCGCGTTTATCGATAACGTTATGATTCATGGCGATATGAATGTTTACCAGGAGGAAGGCTTCATCTACAATGGTGAACTGCTTGATACTGAGACCCAGTACGAACTTGTTCATGCAGACGATGACACTGATGATGAAGACGACGAAGATGTAGAGACTTCTGAGAAGACCGTTCAGGAGGTTTACGACGAGATGACCGATGAACAGAAAGCAGTAGCAGTTTATATTGCCAATCAGGTTGCTGAGAACCTTAAAGGCGAAAAGAAAGAAACAAAAACAGAAGAAAACGATTCCGCTGAACACTCTGATATCGAAGGAGGTAATAACGATATGAGACAGAATGTGTTTGACAAGACTATGGATTCGAACGATGAGAGCATTAAACATGCTGAATTCATTCGTACTGAATTCCCCAAGATTATTGAGGATGCTAAGAATCATCGTTATCCTACACTGAAGGATTCTTTCCTTGCTCACCAGAAGGATTATGGTATTAAGGATAATGTCTCTTGGCTGTTTCCGGATTATAAAACTGACGATCTTCCGCCGCAGTTTATTAAGAGAGATGATGATTGGGTAAGCGTATTCCTCAATGCTGCTCGTAAGTCTCCGTTCTCTCGTATTAAGAGCATCTTTGCCGATATTACAAAGGAAGAAGCAAGAGCTAAGGGTTATGTAACTGCCGCTAAGAAGGTAGACGAAGTAATTGAGCTTGCTCAGAGAACTACTGAACCTACCACAATTTATAAGAAACAGAAGCTTGATCGTGACGATATCATTGATATTACTGATTTCGATGTTCTGCGTTGGCTGAAGATGGAAATGGACATGCTGCTCAAGGAGGAACTTGCGAGAGCATGTCTGATTTCTGATGGCAGATCTTCCATTTCTGCTGATAAGATTAAGGAAACGAACATTCGTCCGATTTCTAAGGATGATGAACTCTACACAATTAAGGTTGAGTTCAAGCCTACTGCAGAAATGAAGGATAAGAATGAAGTGATTTACAGCACTCTTATTGACGAGATTCTTCGTGGTAGAAAGGGTTATAAGGGCACCGGCAATCCGATCTTCTTCACCACCGAAGACGTTCTTACTGAGATGCTTCTGCTGAAGGATGGCGTCGGTCGTCGTCTTTATAAGGACCAGAACGAGCTTGCTACTGCACTTCGTGTTAGCAGGATCGTAACTGTTGAGCCGATGGAGAATACCTTTACTGATCCTGATACAAACAAGAAGCGTCTGGTTGGTGTAATCGTTAACCCGGTAGACTATCAGATCGGCGCTACTCGTGGTGGTCAGACTACTTTCTTTGAGGATTTCGATATCGACTTCAACCAGCAGAAGTACCTGCTTGAGACTCGTTGCTCTGGCGCTCTTATTCGTGCTAAGTCTGCTATTGCTGTAATCATTGACGAAACCGATATTACAGACTAATGGCTGGCAAATACTACGGCTCGATTATATTTGCTGAGGAACAGGAAACATCTCCTGGTGTTTGGACTGAAGTGCTTATTCAGCGTCAATACTACGGAGATTTCCTGTCCAATGTGCGAAGATGGTCGACCGAAGACAAAGTTAACGACGATTTGACTATCAATACTCGTATCAGTATTGTTGAGGATGCTTACATTAAAGATAACTTCCACAAAATTCGTTATGCTGAATACATGGGAGTTTGGTGGAAAGTTACTTCTGTAGAGCCTCAATACCCAAGACTTATTCTGACTCTTGGCGGAGTAGCGAATCAAGACAAGCCGGATCCGCCAGTTAGCAGTAGTTAGCTGGTGTTATATTCTCAATACAACTTGGCACAAAGGAGGTTGGTTTACAATGGCAAGCAGGCTTAAACTGCATGAAGAATTGAAAGAGATTCTCGGTAATGATAATGTGTATTTTCAACCTCCTGCGTCCGTCAGGTTGAAGTATCCGTGTATTGTTTACAAATTCACAACCGGAAATACTGATTACGCCGATGATAATCCTTATATTTTCAGTCGTCGTTATCAAATCACATTAATTGATAGAGATCCAGACAATTTGTTTGCTGATAAGATTGCTATGGCATTTAAAACAATAAGAATGTCTACCAATTTTTCAACAGACGGTCTGAATCATTACGTTTATGAATTATATTATTGAAAGGAGAAATACCTATGGCTGCTCTTAAATGGGACGAAACCGGTAAGCACCTGTATGAGACTGGTGTCAGCAAGGGCGTTCTCTGGGTTATGAATGACAAGGGGGAATATGGTAACGGCGTAGCATGGAATGGTCTGACGTCTGTTTCCGATACTCCTTCTGGCGCCGAAGAGTCCGCGTTCTATGCTGACGACATTAAGTATCTGTCTCTGTATTCCCTGGAAGAGTATGGCGGCACAATTAACGCTTATACTTATCCTGATGAATTTGCACAGTGCGATGGCTCTGGTACTCTTACAGAAGGCGTTACAATTCGTCAGCAGAAGCGTCGTAGATTTGCATTCTGCTATCAGACTCGTATCGGTAATGATATTGTTGGTAGCGATTATAGTTATAAGATTCATATTGTTTATGGTGCTATGGCTTCTCCGTCTGATAGAGAGTACACCACCATCAACGATTCTCCGGAACCGATCGAGATGAGCTGGGAATTCACCACGCTTCCGATTGAGGTTGGCGTTGGCGATTTCAAGCCTACTTCTCATCTGGAGATCGATGCTTCCGCATTTACTGGAGATTCTCTGCCAGATAAGAAGTCTTATCTCGAAGCTCTTGAGAAGTATATTTATGGCGATACTTCTACAGAAAGTAAGTGTCCTCTTCCGGCAGTTGTTCATTCGTTCCTTACTACAGGATCTGCCCCAGAGGAATAATTCACAATCCCAAAATGGTGTCGAGAATGGTCGAATAAATGTCCGTAAACCCGGAAACAGCCATTACCTCTCCATTTGACTCAGTCAATTTTCGAAAGGAGTTCTTATATGTCTCGTGTTGAGAAGATTCTGAAAGTTATGTTGGGTCGAGAAACTAAGTTGCCAACCCCACAGTCCAGGGTAGAGGAACTCCTTATCGACCTTAAAACCACTTATGACAGTAGTAGTGGTGCTATTTCTGGTCTTGATTCAAGACTGACGACTGCCGAAACAGAAATCGAAGGTTTGAAAGACGACCTCGACGAAGAAGTCGCAAACCTCGCTGGCGATATTTCTGACAACCAGGATAGTATTAAAGCTAACGGTACAGCAATTCAGACTCTACAGGAACAAGTTGCAAGAATTCAGAATCCGTTGATTATTAAAGACATCGTTGATGATGTAAACGATCTTCCCGTTATTGCAGAACCAGGTTGGGTGTATTTCGTACAATTGTCCGAAGAAGGTTCTGAACATGACAGTTACGAGGAATTCGTCTATACAACCGATAGCCAATGGGAATCCCTCGGTCCTATGAAAGTCGATCTCGTTCCTTATGTGAAGTTTACGGATTATGCGACTAATGATAAAGCAGGCGTTGTAAAAGTTCTTTATGGAAATAACGATAACGGGGTTGTAATGCTTGACGATGGAGTAATAGCATTAGAGGCTACTACCGAAACAGAAGTTAATGACGAAAAAGAGACACGTACAGCTCTCCATCCGAACAACATCCCAATGTTCATGAAAAACTACGGCATCGAGTCTAAGACGTTTATCGCAGATAATTTTGTGAAGAGGATTGTTAGTAAAAAAACCGGACCAGGAGAGAAAGCATACATTAAAATTGCAGAAATAAAAACGGGAAACAATTATACAGAAAGAATAACTTTTATAATAACCGGATTAAACAATTATGGCAGTTCGGATATTCCTGTAATTCTTGTAACAATAAATGAACGGGAAGCAGCGGGACAACATAGTTATGCTCGTATGCTTTCAGCAGCTTCTACAAATTCGTATAAAATAGGTCTTGTGCGCCGTAGCGATAATGTAACAGAAGTTTGGTGTGGCTCAGAAGATAGTTTTAACGGAAAAGCAGACGTATTAATATTAAATTCTGGATCTGAAACAACTCTGTTTTACGACGTACAACGAGAAACACAGCCAGAAGGCTTTACAGAAATCCCCATCGAAACCGTAACCACATCATCCGACTTCGCAACATCTGACGAAGTAACCAATATGCTCAACGAAGTATTCGACACATCAGCAACCGCCGTTTCAGACGAAGAAGCTTCCGATATGGAAGTTCTTAGCTATGAAGAATAAGGAGGCGAATCAAAATGGCAGATAAAATTCTCTCCTTAGAGAGTATTAAGAAGTGCTTGGAGAAGATTAAGGAGCTGTTGTCGACCAAAGTTTCTGTTGTCGAACAGCCAAAAGAAAATAATTCTGTAAAATTGCAACTTGGAGATAATGGTACAGAGCTCTATTTCCACGGTTCCACAAGCCCTAAAATTCCGGTGTTGAAGAAGAAAACTGTTACTGGGGAAACCTCTGAAAACGGGAATTTGCTGCTTTCGCCATTAACAACAGCAAACGCTATAGTATTAGCAGTAATCGATGTAAATGGCATAGATACTCATGCATTATTTTGTTCGCCTTATACTATTATCACGGGTGCTTGGATTGCGCATATCGTATCCGATAATAGCCCTTGGAATGCCGTTATTAAACGAACAGTTAATTGTGTAGTCTATTACCTCGAAATCCCATCAGGTTACTCAATTCCAGAAGACACAGCTCCAGCATCATCAGATGAACCAGAAGATGACGAAGGGCTTTCTCCACAATCTTATACCGCCTACGAAAAACCGTCCGAAACAAAACAATTCCATGGAGAAAGCTTATACGAATAATGAATCTTTTGAAGAAATTACATCTTTAATAAAAGAATTTTGTGAAAATAACGATCCTAAAGACGAATCAATTAGTGGTTTTATAACTATGATACTAATGTTTATTTTCATGCAGAATAAAGATTTTATCGATTCGTTAGAAGACGAGGACGAAATTGAACAATTTAAAGATGTGATTACAACTGATAAATTACAAGAATAACTGGGGGGGGGTAGGAAATGAGTAAACTTATTTCTTTTGACGATATTAAAACGTGTTTACAAAATGTTAAGACCTATATCGACACAAAATACGCAGAATTAAAAAGCTGGTATCGATACGAGAGTCCCTCAAACACAGATCTGCAAGCAAAATGGCGGACAAGGATTAGTAAAAATTAAAGATCTGTCTGGTATAAAAGTGTCAAGTGATGGCACAATTAGCATCGATCCAGCTACTACGGATGATATTACTCGACAAGTAGACAACTGCAAACCTATCACCCCCCAAATATCTCTCAGAAACATTTAAAGCTTACGGAATTGAAGATGAAAATTATATTTCTTCAATTAACGACCGTCTGACCGCTTTGGAAGAAGCAATAAAAGGAGGAACTTAATTAATGAATGAAAACAAGAATCTTGAAGAACTTATGAAAGCTCTTAATTCCGATAATAAAGAAAAGTGCTGTTGTAAGAAAGAAGATAATGATTTCTTTAAAACAGATTCAAACTTTTCTTGGGTTTGTTTTGTTCTTTGTATGATGTTTATGACCGACAATTCTAAATATTACAAAGGAAAGGCAGAAGCATACAAAGAAATTCTCGACGTATTTCTTTCCGAAGAGGATGATTAGGAATGACTCTTGATACGATTTATTCAGAAATTTCTGCTCACTTTCTTGAAGGTCTTATGATCCATAATAAACTTATGGAAACGTTCTATTTCTTAGGATGCTATGGTTATGGCGATTTTCATAAGAAGCAATACATTGATGAGAGTAAAAATTATGCTAAATTAGCTAAGTATTTCATTTCAAGAAATGAAAAATTGATACATACCAATCAAGTATCAGATCCGTATGTAGATTCTTATGCAAAAATTTATCCTTTCAATTATGACCAATTCTCAACAGAACAAATTAAATCCTTAATCGCTCGTTCTGTTGACGAATGGGTTAAATGGGAGACTTCTACGAAATATTTTCTTAATGATAAAATTTCTGAATTAATCAAAATGGGAGAAAATGCTGACGCTGAGTTCATATCAATTTTCTTAAAAGATGTTGATAAAGAACTCGATAAAGCAACAAAATTACGTCGTATGCTTATTAACACCGATTACGATATGACTTATATTATGGAAAATCAAAAGGAGGAGTAAATTATGTCTGCAATTACTGGTATTGACGTATCGAAACACCAGGGCGCCATTAACTGGAAGTCAGTTAAAGAATCTGGTGTTAACTTTGCAATCCTCAGAGCTGGTTATGGTCGAGTAATTACACAGAAAGACCCCACTTTCGAAACGAATTACAAAGACGCAAAGGCTGCTGGATTACCTGTAGGCGCTTATTGGTATTCCTATGCTAAAAACAAAACCGAAGCAATTGAGGAAGCAAAAGTTTGTCTCGAAGTTATTAAGGGTAAGCAATTCGAGTATCCTATTTACTTCGACATTGAGGAAAATGACGTTCTGAGACTTGGTATGGACACAGTTTCTACAATTACTAAAGCGTTTCTTGAGACAGTGGAAAAAGCTGGGTATTTTGTAGGAATTTACAGTTCTAAATCACATCTTGAGAATTACATCGAAAAGTCTCTCAGAACTCGTTATACAGTCTGGGTTGCTCATTATGGCGTTTCTAAGACGACTTATAAAGACCCATATGATATGTGGCAGAGGTCGAGTGTAGGAAAGGTTAGAGGTGTTAATGGGGCTGTCGATATGGATGAATGCTATGTCGATTTCCCAACCAGAATTAAAAACAAAGGTCTTAATGGCTTCTCTAAACCTATTACAAAGCAGCCTGAGAATAAAATCCCCACAATTACGAAAACTATCGATGAGCTTGCACAGGAAGTAATTGATGGTAAGTGGGGGAATGGTTCTGATAGGAAAGCTAATCTGACCAATGCTGGTTATGATTACAAGAAAGTACAGGAACGAGTTAATCAGCTTGTATATCCTAAAACAGAACCTCGTTATCACACAGTAGTAAAAGGCGATAATCTTACTACAATTGCTAATAAATACGGAACTACTGTTGATACAATTGTTTCAGAAAACAGAGCTACTTATCCGAGAATTACTGGAAATTATATTCAGGTCGGATGGAAGCTTAAAGTTTAAATCACAAAAACCTAAAGGAGGAACTTATTATGCTTAAGAAGACAATTACTTACACGGATTACAATGGTGTAACAAGAACGGAGGATTTCTATTTCAACCTTAATAAGGCCGAATTGTTCCAGATGGAGTTTGGAACAGAAGGAACTTTCACCAATGTTATTAAGAAAATCGCTCAGACAAAAGACGTACCTACAATGGTATCTCTGATGAAGGACGTTATTCTAAAGTCTTATGGTGAAAAGAGTCCTGATGGTAGAAGGTTTATTAAGTCTGAGGAACTTTCTAACAATTTCTCTCAGACAGAAGCATTTTCTGAGTTGTATCTCGAACTTGCTCTCGACGATCAGAAAGCATCAGAATTCCTGAATGGTCTTATGCCTGCTGATCTGGCAAAGAAGGCTTCTTCGCTTTCTAATGAGGAAAAGGCTAATCTTCTCGGCGTATCTGTAGAAGAGATTGCTGATACTGGCAATGCTAACGATTCACATTGATTCGAAGTCTTTTTGGAATGAGGAGAAAGAAGAGTTTGTTACAATAGATGGAACTGACATTTCTTTTGAACATTCTCTTCTTTCAATTTCTCAATGGGAATCAAAATGGAAGAAACCGTTCTTAGCTTCTAACGATAAAAGTGTAGAAGAGATCATGGATTACATTAAAATCATGACGCTTACACCAGTTGATGATTCGATTTATGCTTTATTAAGCGAAGAAAACATTAGAGCAATCTTTGAGTATATGAACGACCCAATGACTGCTACTACGTTTAAAGAAAGCGAATTGCAACAAACACGATCTAATTCGAAAGGTAGATTTGTAACGTCTGAATTGGTGTATTTCTGGATGGCTAACTTCAGAATTCCTATTGAGTGCGAGAGATGGCATTTCAATCGACTTATGACGTTAATACGTATTTGTGCGATTGAGAACTCTCCACCTAAAAAGATGAATAAACGTGATGTAATGAACAGAAACAGAGCGTTAAATAAAGCGAGAAGAGCCAAAACAGGGTCAAGAGGGTGATTATGTATTGCCCTCTTACTTGTTTTAAACAATTCTTATTTTTTTAATTTGGAGAGATTTCATATGGGATTTAAAATGTCTTCACGTGGAAATTTCGAAAACACAGAACGCTTTTGCAAAGGAATTAAACAGAAAAAATATTTAAACGCATTAGAACCTTATGCAAAACAATGTGTCGAAGCATTAAGACAAGCGACTCCAAAAGATACTGGAGAAACCGCTATGTCTTGGTGGTATGAAATTTCTTCGGATAAAGGTAACTATAAAATCACTCTTCACAACGATAAAGTCACGAAAACGAACATTCCAATCGTCATTCTGCTTACCGTCGGACATGCTACTGGCAATGGTGGTTATGTACAAGGTATAGAGTTTATAGAACCAACTCTCAAACCGATTTTCGACAAGATAGCGGATACAGCATGGAAGAATGTTCAAGATCTATAAGGAGGCGTAATCAAAATGGCAGTTTCTCTTACTCGAATGGAGAACGACTACTACGTATACGAAGTAAAATCTTTAGCAGAAATTATTGCTGTTCTCAAAGCGAATAATGATGAAAATGTTAAAAAATTTCTTATAGATCTTGTAGAAGACGATGATGGTAATGGAGCAGAAATTACTCCCAGCATGAGCGTTACGTCATTATTATATTCTTCGTCTCCAGTAAAGAATGCTGTTTTAGCTGTTAACGATAGATTTAAAATTATTTCCAGAAAAAATAAATCGATCAAGAATTATGTCATAAAATTGGAAAGTCCATCAGACGCCTTTATTTGTTTTAGAACGGATACCGTAACAGACATTAGTGGATTGATAGAAAACATAAAATTTTCAAATATTACAATAAAAGGTCCTGGAATTGTTTTTGGCGGAACTAATTACAATTCTACTTATCCCTTCATGCCAGTACAATTTTCTGACTGTCTTTTCGATTTTAAAATTGTAACTGAAGAAGGACAAAATTATGAAATGGGTCCTTTTTGGTGTTATTCTATGCTTAGATGCAATCTTTCTATAGATTTGAAAGATTGTTATTCAGATTTTGCACATGACGCATTGTTCAATTATACAATTTGGATTAAAGAATGTCTTATAACTGTTAAAAACCTGGATTCAACTCGCCCTGGTGGATTTCCGTCAATGTTTTGGTATATTTATAACAAAAATGAAAATAGTCCTTTTTCAAATTGTGTTGGTGGCTGGCATTCTCATAACATGATTGTATATGAAAACTTAAAACTTCCAGCAGAAGACATTACGCATAAGGTATTAAATACGATTGCTCTTACTTACAGAAAACTTTGGGATGTAAAAATAGTTTTTAATTCGATTGATGTGTCAAATGGTGGGCGTCTTACAATAAACGACAATGCCACGTCAGAAAACAAAGATAAAAACTTTTCAGAATTCAATTGTTTTATATTTGTAGAAGATTCTGTAAAAGATTATATAAAAATTAAAGCTGGTTCTGGAGCTACCGAGGACCAACTAAGACCAATTTATCCAGCAAGCTATCTTAAAGACGTTGAAAAATTAAAAGAAATCGATTTCTTTAAAGATATTAATACGGGAACTGTATATTATGAAAACGATACCGATCTCGACGTTAATGCTATTTGGCACGTTATACCGGAAGTAAATCACGGATATCCTACACCGAATGTTCCTCCGCACGACAAGCCCACCGATAATATAAGAGACGTTTATATAGGCGGAGATTATATTTATGAAATTTATCTCGGAGATACTTGTCTTTGGAGAAAAAGAGACACGCTAAAGCAATTTGGGCTTGAACGATTGCAATATTATAGAATGTGGAAAGTGTCAAATCAAGAATATTATAATCCCCCGTGTCACAATACTTTAAATGGTCCAGAAGAAGTTATTGTTGAAGTAACGCCATATCCTCTTAATACAAGATTAAACCAGCCTTCTTCTACAACTTGTTATCCTTTCTGGATGGGTCCTGTGGCTGGCATATGGGCTAATACTAAAGACAAATATGTATATTTTAAAACAGGAAATGTAAATACCAATTTTCATATGAACAGCGGCACAGGAGGTTCGTGGGGAGATACCATAGTTGACAAATATAGGATGTGTTTACACGATCCAAGAATGAGTTATCCATTTACCTGTAGATCAAGCGGAAATCCTACGAGAGCTGGGTTGAATAACACAGGACGTATGAATACATATTCTTCAACTTGTTCTTATGAATTAGGCTCGCAAAATGATTATACAAGATACGGTTCTGACGTATCAATGTTATATTTTGGTTTTAAAATATACGATTATAATACATTGGTGTGTGATTTAGTTCCTGCGTATAGAAAAAAAGACAATAAAACCGGATTCTTCGATTATGCAAGCTATAAATTTTATGAATGGCAATGCGATAGTTCTTTAAACCAAAAAGGTCTTGATTTTGCCGGTCCATATATAGGTTCGGAATTATATAATGAAATTCCAGAACAATATATTCCTCCTACATATGATTTACCAGACGGTTATCATATATGTAGTAAAATTTGGAATCCGTTGAGCTCAAGCATTTCTGGGTTTTGTATAGGTTCTGACTATATTACAAGAAATTCGCATATTGCTATTATAGGAGAATTTCTTTGTTCTGGAGGCACTGGTTATCCATATTCGACATATTCTCTTTTGGGTATAAACGGAGATAGTACAGGAACTTCTTATTATGTTTTAAGTTTGAAGGAAGGCGGAACCGGTGGCGGGTATGGACATTCTTATACAACAGTGTGTAGATCTACGTCTTCAAATTCTTCGTCTCAAGAAAGCGTGTTTGATAAAGACAAACAATCTGGATACTTGATCAAAATTGATATAGAATGTTCTAATAATAAAATCAAAACTACAATTACTGAACTCGGCACTCCTACTGGTGGTGGCGGACAAAACATTATAATTCATACCGAGCCAAAAGTAATGGAAATTGACAATTTACTTCCAGAAGTTTTAGAGCCGTTTTCAGGAAACCTTGCTTCTAATCCACGAGACGGTTTATATATTGCTAACAAAAGCTATGTAATACACGAAATAACTATAGACAGCGTTAAATATATTCCAGTTTGGAATAAGACACAAAATACATATTTGCTTTACGGCGTTGGCAATAATTTAGAAATAACTACTGACAGAGATGGAAAAACATTTCTTGGTCAATAAAAAATACAATAAGGAGGAATTGACGTGAGCAGAAATCGAGATACCAGAATTGTCGAGATGCAATTCGACAACGTGCGTTTCGAACAGAATGCTTCAAGAACGTTATCAACCCTCGATAAGCTTAAACAAGCTATGAAATTCGAGGGAATTACTGACGGATTCAAGAAGATAGAAAAAGCGTCTGGAACGTTGACATTCAAAACGTTATCCGATGGCGTTCAAACCGTATCGAATAAGTTTTCTGCTCTTAACGCCGTAGCATTCTCCGTATTAAACAACATCACTAATCAAGCAGTTAATGCTGGTAGAAACTTAGTAAACTCCTTAACTCTTGAACCAGTAACTACAGGCTTCCAAGAGTACGAAATCAAAATGGGATCTGTACAGGTCCTTGCGGCAAACTTAGGAGCTCTTACTGAAGATACTGCAAATAACTTGAAACTTACGGCTTCTGAAATGCAGGCGGTTGAAGATGCAATCAACGGCGTGTATGGTTCAGGAGCCAATAGGATCAAAGCATTAGCAGAAGCTGGTTACGATTATGAACGTATTCAGCAGGGAATAAACAAAGAAACGGCAAAAAATTCTTCCACGAATAAAGAAAACAAAGCTTCGATGGAAGAAATTAACCAAACGCTGGAACGGATGAACACATTTGCGGATAAAACCATCTACAATTATGCTCAGATGACCAGCAATCTTGGTAAGTTCGTAGCCGCTGGTGTAGATCTTGATCGTTCAGAAAAAGCTATTACAGGTCTTGCTGCATTGGCGGCTATGTCTGGTGCTACGGCTCAGGATATGTCAAGAGCGTCGTATCAGATGTCTCAGGCAATGGGAACTGGTTTCATTAAGTTGATGGACTGGAACTCGTTGGTAAACGCCAATATGGGCACGAAAGGCTTCCAAGACCAAATCATGGATGTTGCGAGGTCTCATGGCGTTGCTGTAGACGAAATCATTAAAGCAAACGGTTCATTCAGAGATTCTTTGGCTGAAGGATGGTTGACAACTGACATTTTCCTGGAGACATTACAGCGATACACTGACGAATCAACTGAATTAGGACAGACAGCAATGAAGGCTGCTACAGAGGTTAAGTCCGTATCAATGTTACTTGATACACTTAAGGAGTCTGTGCAGTCTGGATGGACACAATCTTGGGAACTTATCATTGGTGACTACTTTGAAGCAAAAACAATTTTAACGCAGATAAACGACGAAATCAACGCAATTCTCAAACCAATGGAGGATTGGCGTAATTTACAGCTTCAGGTTTGGCACGATGCTTCCAATGGACGAGACGAATTTATCGAAGATATGGGTAAGTTCTTCAAATTCATTGGAAAAGTATTAGAGCCAATTAAAGATGCGTTTGTTGAAGTATTTGATTTAGACAATGGAGATGCTGTTTTAATTAAATTAACATCTCGTTTCACACAATTTGTTAATAAACTTGAAATTACTGATGAAACAGCAGATAAATTAAAACGAACTTTTAAAGGCGTTTTCTCAATCTTTAAAATTGTTGGAAATTCTATAAGAGCAGTCCTTAATGTTATTGGAAAACAAATCGGAGGAGTAGATTTTGCCAATTCCGGAGCGTTCTCTACAATGGCAGATTGGGGCGATCAGTTAGAAGAATTGTCCAATACGACGTTCTCAGTAGAAAATATTGAGCAATCTCTTTACGATTTGGGAGATGCTATTAAAGAGTTTATTTCGACATTATCTGAACAAATTCAAAATAGCAGTATTGTTAAGTTTATTAAAAACCTTTTCGGTTCGAAAGAAGAAACAGACGAACTTACTGGTACTATCGATACTGTTTCTGATGGTTTTACCAAAACAAAAAGCATCGTCGATCAAATAAGAGATCTTAAGAAATCATTAGGTTCTTCAAAAGAAAAAGAAGGCTCGTCAGATGATTCGTCTGTTTCTTGGCTCAATACATTCACTTCAAAACTTGGAGAATCTCTTTCAAAAATCGATGTTGTAGACACAATTCAAACAGTTGGTGCTATTGCTGCTATTATTCAGATCTTACACACCGTTTTTTCAAGCACAAAGAAAGTCGAAGCGGCTGCCGAAGCAATTAAGAAATTTCCTGAAACAATTGTACATTTCTTCGATAAATTAGGCGACGCATTAGTTGCAAAATCCAGATACGAATCCATGGCTGCTATTGCCGCCGCAATTGGTATAACGGCTACTTCGATTTATCTTCTTGGTAACATGGACACAGGAAAATTATGGCAAGGCATTGCAGTAGTTTCTGTTGTCGGAGTTGCTTTACTGGTAATGAACGGTATTACAACGCACATTGGTAAGATGAAAGAAGGAACTAAATTCGAGAAAGTTTATTATTCCTATGTAGCATTTGCATCAGCACTCGGCATTATTGTGTTATCTCTTTGGGCATTGACAAAAATAATAGACTCGACAAATGCTGAAACCTTAGCTATTTCTTTAACCATGCTTGCCGATATTATAGTTACATTAGTTGGCGTAGTTGCTGTTACATCTAAATTAGTTAAAAACGGAGACGATGTTGTAAAGGCAGGCGCTGGACTACTTATATTCTCAATTGGTATTGCGACAATTGTTACTTCATTAATCGGCCTCGAATTAGTAATGAAGAATGCTAATTCCGATGCGATTTGGGGTCTTGTAGGACTTGTTGCAGTTCTTGTTGGTGGTATGGCTTTGTTAGTTGCCGTCGTAGGAGCTGTTAAACCGGAAAAGATGGCTTCAATCGGTTTTGGCTTAGCGGAAATGTCTGCCGGGTTGTCAGTTCTCATAAACTCTTTGGTACTGCTTCAGCTGTCAATGCGTGGCGCCAGTGGAGATGCTATTGCCGGACTTGTTTTAGCAATTGTTGGAACGATAAGTGCTCTTGCATTGTTAGTTGCGGTTATCGGCGCTCTTAAACCAGAACAAATGCTATCAACAGGCGCTGGTATAGCAGTAATAGCAATTGGTATTGGTTCAATGTTCAAAGCCGTTGCAAAACTTAAAGGTATGGACGAAAACCAATTGATGTCGGCAATCGGTCTTATCATGGCAACAGGCCTTGTCGTAGTAGCTATCATGGAATTCTCTAAGAAATTAGAGCAAGGACAAGCAAAAGAAATTAAAAAGCTCATTACGTCAATTAGTGCCGGTATTGTCGCAGTTATAGCCATGATCTATCTGCTGACAAAAGTTCCACAAGAAGATCTTACTAATGCGTTGAAAACTTTCGAAGCTGTATCGAAGACTATGATTATATTAGTTTCGATAATTGCAGTATTTGCTATAGTGATTAAGGCCATTGACACATTTTCGGCTAAAAGCGGCGCAATTGTTAAAGCAGGGTCTCAGATGGGATCACAGAAGATTTACACTGGAATTATTAAATTCGGTATCGCTTTACAAACCGTAACCATGGCAATCCTCGAGTTCGGAGAAGGCGTTTATTTGTTTAACGAAGGCATTAAAACAATGCTTGAGAATCTCGAAAAGCTTGCTACAACGGATATATCAACCATTTCTGATGGTTTTGGCAATTTGTTTAAAGGCATTACATCAGACGAAAACAGGCAATCTTTAGGCGATTTCATTATTAAATCACTTACAGAAGCCGGAGAACGAATTCCAGAACTTATCGGCGTATTAACACAAGGTTTTGTCAATACATTGAATCAGATTTCCGAAAGCATTGGCGAAGTTGGTGAGGCATGGCTTGGTGTGTTCGAATCAGCTACTGGTTTCGTATCAGACAATGCAGAACGACTTGGTGAAGACATTAGAGACTTGTTGATTGGCATGTTTACTGTAGCAAAAACAATCTTTGGTACTACTGCCGAAGAAGAATCTAAGGGCGTTACAGGAAGTCCTCTTGTCGATTCTATTGTTGATGCACTTGTTGCAATGCTTACTGCTGTTGGCACTACGTTGTCTACAAGAGCTGAAGATATTTCCAGCGCGGCAGGATCTCTCGGTAAAGGTATCTGGGACGTTCTTTCTTATGCCGTTGACGGAGCTGTTGGCACAATTTCCAGCGATAAATACCAAATGGACATGTGGGATCAATGGTGGGATGGTTTGACGGTTATTACTGGCAACGACGCTCCTAAGACAATGCAGAAAAATCTCGAATATGGTCTTGGAAATATGATGGACGCCATATCAAAAAGCGACAATATATTTGACGCGGCTACAGAAATCGGTGCAAACTGGTTGGTTACTGCTCTTGGTAATAATATGGGCTTTGATGTTCAAGCATTATTCGACGAATGGCATAAAAAGAACCCGAGTGGAAAAATGTCTGATTTTGTAATGCATTTGTTAACCAAAATGATAGACCAAACCTTTGTTGGTACAATTGCCCATACGATTAAGAAGATTGACGAAGCCGTAGCATCTTTCGTTGGAGAATTAATTAAGAAATTCAAAGACAAAGTTGATGAAATTAAAGGAATCGGTACAGATATTATTGAGACTATTGTAAAAGGCTTTAAGCTTATTACACAAAACCCAATTGACACAATTAAAGACATGATCACAGGAAGTTGGCAGGATAAATGGGGAGAAGTTGGCGGAGATATCTATAATATTGGTCAAAAAATCATAAATGCAATTAAGAACGGCATTCTTAATTTCAATCCCATTTCAATAATGGGAGAATTGGCTGCAAAACTTAAAGGCGCGTTTGAAGATGAGAACAACATCAATTCCCCATCTAAAGATTATGAAGAGATCGCCAAGTATATTCCTATGGGTATTGCAGAAGGGATTAAGAAAGGCGCTCAAAAACCAGAAAGAGAAACCGTTAACTTGGCTGAAAAATGTAAAAATGCATTCAATCAGAATATCAAAAAATCAATGAATCTTTCTGAAATTGTTGAAGATACGGTTTCAGACCCTGTTATCAGACCTCGAGTTGATCTTTCTGATGTAAACGCTGGGGCAAATGCCGTTAATAGCATGTTCGGTAATTACTCAGTAGGTCTTGCAAGCAGAACAGCTAACTCAATTGACACAAACATGATGGAGAAAGCAAGACAGGCTTATACGAAATCAAGCAATAACAAAACACTTGTTGATAGCGTTAATGGTCTGCGTGAGGACATGCGTTATTATGCAGACGCTCAGTCTAAAACTAATATTGTTCTTGATACCGGCGTTCTTGTTGGTTCTACTGCTTCCAAAATGGACAGACAGTTAGGAATAAGAGCCGCAAGAGCAAAGAGGGGGAATTAATTTGTATCATTCTATAACATTCAAAATAGCAGAAAGTTATGTGACAGATGGAGAAGAACGTAACACTTGGGATGATTGGCATTTGGTTCCTACCTCAAGACCTGTTGTGAATCCTCCATCAGTCAAAACTAAGTATGTGGATATTCCGGGGGGCAATGGCTCCCTGGATTTAACCACAGTATTAACAAAGCAACCTCTGTACGGACAGAGAACTGGTTCGTGGGAATTCTTGGTCATGAATGATTATGAACCATGGGATGTAATTTATAGGAAAATTATGGATTATATTCATGGTATGAGAGTTCAAGTTTTCCCAGAAGACGAACCAGGATACTATTACGAAGGACGTATCTCAGTCAATAACTGGAAATCCGATGTCCACAATTCTTACATCACTCTCGATTACACATTAGACCCTTATAAGAAATGGGCATTAACGAGCTCCGATGAGAATTGGCTGTGGGATCCGTTGGATCTTGAAGACGGTATTATATTGCCAGTAGCGTTTAATGTAGTTCTTGATAGTGAAAATGATTATCAAACATTTCAATTTCGTTATAGAGAAACTGGTAGGCAACAAGTTATTCCAACATTTATCTTTGATAATGTTATTGGAGACGTTTCTCTTACTTTCAGAAATCCAGAATTGAGCATATTTTCTCAATTTGATCCGTTAGAAATTGTAGGAAACAAATTTTATAGCGACGAAATTATATTCTCAGCGGCGGATACTTCAAACGTTTGTACGCTTAGAATTAAAGGAAAATGTAATATAAAAATTGATTTCAGAGGAGGAAATTTGTAATGTATAAAGTTTATATGGACGACTTTCTATTTTACAACGATGAAGTTCCTCTTGAAGAATACAAATTAATTTCTCCTACAGTAAAATTTGAAGCAAGCGCTGCTGGTTCATTTGAATTTACAATGATTCCAAGCAATAGAGCCTATGATAAAATAACTTTTATGAAAGGCGAAGTAAAAGTTTATAGAAATGATAAACTTTTCTGGGTAGGAAGGGCGGTATCACAAACTGTAGACTTTTATAAACAGAAAACTATTTATTGTGAAGGAATTTTATCATATTTAAATGACGTATTACATCCGGCATATGTTTATAGAGACCAAACCGTATTATTTTATTTAAATAGATTAATAAGTTTTTACAACGAAAAAGTTCAAGAAAATTATAGAAAAGTACATTCAATTAAATATCCTCACGAAGATGCAGAAACATTAGATCAAGTATGGAAAATTAATAAAGATGTAGAATTGGTATCTTTTCTTGATGAAATTAGCGAATTTGCAGAAAATTATAATTTACAATATAGAATGACAAGGGCTGGAACTTATGAAAATAAATTGGAATTCATAAACGCTCCTGATTATTCTGGCCAAACAATTGTGTTTGGAACTAACATGTTATCATATTCTGCAAACACGGATTTAACCGATTTCGCATCCGTTATTTACCCAATTGGAGCTCAAGTAACTGATGATGAAGGAACTGGAAAGGTACAAACCGAATGGGGCGGAATAGAAGATCTTACCGGAAGTCTTACTTTCTACGATAACAAAAGCATAAAAATACATTCCGCACTTGAATCTTCTGAACATAACAAGCCTTATGTTGAAATGATAGACGACGAAGGTCATTTTGTTGCTACATATAAAGGAAATTTCTTTTCAAACAGAAGAGATGTAACTTTATTTGTTACGGCAAAAGAACATGGCGGCCGTGGAGTATACGCGGCGTTGGACGATTCAGAAACTAAAGAAATTCATAAAAGTAAATCAACCAAAGAATTTTCAGCAAATGACGAATATGCTTTTGATAATGAAATTATATTTCCAAGTGGGTATGAAACAACTTTTCCTAATCCTGAAATATGGATTGGAGGATATGGAGACCATTCTACTGTATCGCTCTGGAAAGACAGAGAAACTTGGGAAACTAACGGACATTTCTCAAAAAACGTAACGGTTTCTGAAGTAAACATGTCTGCGCACGTTATAGGAAAATCGTCAAATCTCTTTATTACCACTCTTGAACAAGGCGATATTGATCATGAAACTGGAGAAAACATTGACGACGAAACTACTTATGAATTTGTAGTTCGAACAAAAGAACCAATAACGATGCCAGGACAAATTAATCCATATTATCTAAAAGTATTTGAATTGAAAGGCTTGCATATTGAAATAATTGCTACTGATCCAGATACTGAAGAAGTCATTAGTGTTACTAATAACCAAGACGACGATGCGTATTTTGCTCGAGTAGGTTATAGCAATCATACTAAAAAGACACAGAATTTAAGATTTACTTTTAAATATAAAAAAGAAAATACTCCAATACTTGCTAATGATGTTCAAACAAACACAATGTTGACTGATGGAATAATAGACCCTCAAAAATACGAACAACCTTATGATCTTTTAAAAGCCGTTGGTTGGATTGAGAAAACTGTAGATTTTCAAGACGTTACAGACCCTGCTCAATTATTGGAAGCGGCTAAAGCATATCTGTTAAAGCATCAATATTCAGATTTAACTCTCGAACTTACAGCGATTGATATGACATTACTGGGGGTAGAAACTGATTCGATTGAGATTCTTAAATCTGTAAGAGTTATTGCTCCTCCATTTGGTTTGGATGAGTATTTTATAGTCACGTCAATAGAAGTTCCCTTAGATTCTCCTGAAAATACTGTTTACACGCTTGGTATTAACAAACACAAAACATTAAGCCAAACTGTAAGTTCTAATTCGAAAAGGAAGTGATTTTTATGGCTGACATTTCAAGCGAACTTATCACAATTAGTGATGATATTTATGGTAAGAACGTGAAAGAAGCAATTCATGACGGATTACGTAAAGTAAACGAAGATCAATCCGGTTTTGACGCTCGTATTTCAGATCTTGAAGAACAAGTAAAAGAATTGGCAGGAGAAGGTCTTGGAATTACTGTTTGGGCTGGAACAAAAGCAGAATACGACGCAATCGATCCTCACGATCCTAACACGTTATATTGTATAAAAGATCCGTCTATAGAAGAAGCAGAAAATTATAGAAAAGAGGCGATTGCTCGAAATGGCTAATATTACAAATGACTTAAACGCTCTTTCTAAAAGCGCTGTCGGAAAAGAAGCAAGAGCCCCGATGAAAAATTCTCTTTCTGCAATTAATAATGGTAATGAAAACATAAAAAGTGAATTAACTTCTATGGAAGATGTTCTTTCAAGGATTTCTGTTCCGTATAAGGTTAAAATGGGCGGTCCGTTTGAATTATATTTAGCAGAATATGGTTATAGAGCAAGAAACAGTTCGTATCCAAACACCTACCTTTCTGATACTGACATTTTCATCGAATTCTAAATCGCACCGCAGTCAGTTGTTATAATGAAAGGAGGAGGTTATATGGCTAAAAAAGTAAAACTCGTAGATGCTATTGACGAACGTATCTTGGAGTTGCTTGAGGAGCAGAAAAAATATGAACCTACCGAAGACAAATCAAAGGCAATCGGTTTCGAGATCGAGAGGCTAACTAAGGCTCGTTCTGAATTAGAACGGAACAGAGCAAAACTTAGTCCCGATACGATTCTGACGTGTTTGGTGTCGCTCGGTTCGACTATGTTGGTTCTGCACTATGAGGAACTTCATTGCGTAACGACAAAGGCGTTTCAGTTTATGCTGAAGCCTAAGCTCTAACTAACAAGAAATTAGGGGGATTGCAAACAATTCCTCTAATTTTTCGTCACCCCTCGCATTTTTTACAACCCATATTATGAAGAGGAAACTCTATCATATTTTATGGAGGTATTTATTATGTTTACAAACAAATTTAACATGAATGAGGAAGCTAATACTGAGGTTAAAACGGTAGATTCTTCTGCTATTGAAGACACATTAAGATACGTTCTTCATACGCTGGAGACCTGCCCGAAAGGCGCAACGTATAGCGGATACAGAATCAATGTTGATGATTTGACGTATGACACAATGATTAGCAAATTAAAAGATGCTTTGACGTTACTCGAAAGGGTTGAGGACTGAAACAAGTCCTCTCTCTTTTTTTCTCCATTCGCAGCTCAGACAGTTCTTATGATGAAGAAATGGGACTGGAGATATACCAGAAACAAAATAGCATAATGGTAATGCGCCTTATATTAGATGAATATAAGGAGACGCGGGTTCGACGACCGCAAACCATTTCTTTATTTTTTCTTCTCGCATTTTTTACAACCCATATTATGAAGAGGAAACTCTATCATATTTTATGGAGGTATTTATTATGAAAAAGGAAACTTTTAAGATTTTTTGGATTATGTACACTATGGTAATTAGTTTTTTGACACTGGTAGAACTTTTGATTGCCACGCTTTTTATAGGTGGTAATTGGTGGATTCTGCCGACGGCATATATAGTTATCTATGTGGTCTTAGCCATTATAATCGCGAAAGAACTTGTTGATGAACAAACTTCTAATAAAAATTGAAGAGCATTCACAAAAATATAGCAGTCAGAACGGTTGCTATATTTTTTCTTCAATTCGTCATACAAACAACATCTATAATGAAGGAGAAATCCTATCAATTATATTTATGGAGGTTTACATTATGAAAGCTAAGGTATATAAGGTGCTGGCAAATGTATGTGCTGCTATCAACATGGTTGGAGAAGTAGCGCTTCTCGCAATAGCCGTTTTAAACGGTTATTGGTGGGTTGCGTTGCTTACACCAGCGTTTAGTATCAGTTACGTGCTTTTGCTTGCAAAATTTGAAAAGCTCAAAGCTGAAGAAGAAATTAAAGAAATGGAAGACTACACAAATAAATTGAAAAGGTTAAATTCCGTACTTATGGGGGACGAGGACTGAAACAAGTCCTCTCCTTTTTCTTCAATTCGCAGCAGAAACCGTTTTTATAATAGAAAGGATGTGATATGTATGACATATTATTATGAAAGATGGTTCGACTTATGGACCGAGGAGGTAGATCATTTGATTTATAATCTTGATCTCCGTAATCGTGACTACAAGGTTGAGACCATTAACCATAAAACTGTTGTACGTTGGAACTAAGTCAAAAGGACTGTAGGAGTTGGTAACAATTCCTATGGTCTTTCGCTTTCATCAATCTTAAAGGAGGAGCTTTTATGTTTAAGAGTATGGGACCGTATTATTACGCAAAGGAAATGTCTGAGAAGTGGATGGAAATGCACAACAAGATTGCTGTACTGAAGGATGAGTATGAGCAATTACTAAAGGAGTCGTTCGGAAATAAGTACATCGATCCAGAAGTAGAGGAGTATTTCGATAATCTTATGGACAAAGCAAGTTCTGAGATTACCGGATACGAGCAAACTATGGATTATGAAATTAGAAGCCCGTTTAATTACAAAGGAGGAGAATAATATGATTATTACTAACGTCGATCGTATCAAGAAGCTGAGTGTTCTGTTGGCTAAAGCAGTTGATCTTCAGAAGGAAATCGAGGAAGTATTCTCAGAGGTTCCTATAAATCAAAACATTAATGATTGTTGTGTATCTCTCGACGATTTTGTAGACGAAATCGTTTTGCTTATTGAAAAGGAGTGTGGTTGATATGGTATCAACAAGGCAAATGGAGATTAAAGATGAACGATATGGCTTTAAAACCTATGAAGATGCTTATGAGTGGGCAATTAATGAGATAAAAGCTCAAAACTTCGTCACAGAAGAACTTTGTGCTATGGATATTAAAGTAGAAAAACTTGCTCACATGTGTTGTTGTGACGATGAAGAACCCGAAGAAGATTTTTGCGCTAAACTTTTCTTTAGCTATCTACACTGTGAGGAAGACGAATCGCAGTAAGAACGTTCCATATAATAGAGATATTTCTCTAATGCAATTTTATGGAGGTTTTAACTATGAAGAAAGGCGTTTACAAATGGTGGGACCGAATCGTGTTATTTATAACCTGGATGGCTGAAATGGTAATAATGGTATCTGCTATAGCACATGGCTATTGGTGGGCGGTTATAATTTGGTTGATCGGTTCTATTTTACACGTAATGGTTTTATCGCCTAAGAGACGTGCTTTTAGAGAAGAAATGGACACAAGATCTCTTGTAAAAGAAATGAGAGAATCAAACGAAAGGATGGCGGATTTGTTGCGGTACATTAAAGAATCTGAAGAGGGTTCTGAGGACTGAAACAAGTCCTCTCCCTTTTCTCAATCGCAGTAAGAGCAGGTTATATTATGAAGAGGAAACTCTATCATATTTTATGGAGGTATTTATTATGATGACAAAGATTGGTAGTGTTGCAAAGGTTCTTGGTATCGGAACTGTTGGCATGGTAATCGGAGTGGTCGTTGCTGGGGCGGAGATGATATTAGACCCAGTATACGCAGCGACTTTAGCCGATTGGGCAGAGGTCTTGGATGCAAGAACGAATGGAAAGAACTTATCGATCACGATCAATCGTAAAGTTCCGAATAAGAATGAGGAGGAAGAATCTTAAGTAAAAACAAAAGCATAGCAGTCAGAACGATTGTTATGCTTTTCTCTTTTCCGCACTCAGAACATCTTCTATAATAGAAAGGAGAATATTTATGTAAAAATTAAAAAGGAGGTATGTAAAATGATTACAAGATCGATTGAAGACCTTAGTTATGAAATAACTATATTGATCGATCAGCTTAAAAGGAGGCTTAAAGAAGCGCCTACTACTCGAACGGTGTCTATTTTGACAACGAAGAGCAAACAGGACATGGTAAAAATGCTTGAGGATGAGAGCAATCAACTGTTTTCTAACAAAGAAAACGTGCTGTTTCCTGATGAATTTCGAGTGAAATTAGAGGTGCTTCTCGAGTGTACCAACGAGTTTATTGACTTGTGGGATAATCAAGGCTGATTCTGACGCATGGGACTTACACAAGTTCCATGTGTTTTCTCTTTGCTTGATTTATATTTAAGGAGGACCCTTTTATGAAAGAAAATATAGTGGTACCAGAAGATGAATGGCAAACAGATTATCTCAATTCATATACGAATGCTTCAGAAACACTTAGAAAAATTGTGTCAATGCTTAAGGAAGAACCGGTTATGAGAGAAGTAACGTTTGAGGGTGGAGCAAAAAGAATCATGGAAAACAAAGGACGTTTCGATTTGCTACCAGAATCGCAGATTGCTGATATTTACCAGACCAAGCTCCTTATCAGCATAGACCCTAAGCATTTTCAACCCGAGGAAGCGACAGAAGAAGAACTAACATATGAGATTACTCAATTGTTATATAGTTTTTCTGTAAAAGATTATGAGAATCATGTTAACGTAGCAGAAACATATAACTCTTTGAGACTTTTGGTTCTTTATATTTCTTATGCGCAATATAACACAGAACCCGGAGACGATTATGTTTCTAAAATGGTTAAACAACTCGCAATTCACGTTCAGAAAGGCGCTGAAAAGTACGGAGAGCGTAATTGCGAAAAAGGGATTCCGTTCTGGTCGTTTATTGACAGCGGAAGAAGACATATCACTCAGTGGTTACTGCATGAGACTGATGAGAATCATGCTATCAGTGCGATTTGGAATTTCCTGTATGCAATGTGGACGATAGATAATTCGCAGTCCACACAATCGCTATAATGAGGGTGTTACTCTCAAAATTATATTCTATGGAGGTATTTATTATGGAAAAAGGTACAATGGCTCAGATGGGTACGAACTTGGCTACTCAGGTTCTGTCAGCGCTGGTAATTGGCGTAGTGAATCTTGCCGTCGTAGGAGTTGTTAATAAGGTTAATGGCTCTCTACAGGCAAACGCTATGGCAAAGAAAGCGCTGGCAGAGTCTAAGGGAGCAATTCCGACTCAGCCTGAAACACCAGCGCCGGAAGTTATTCCTACTGAAAACCCCGGAGAAGTAGTTAAGAAGATGTAACCGGAATTGAGAGCTCTATCAAGGGCTCTCTTTTTTCTCTCGCATTTATTACAATGCATATAATGAAGGAGGTGCCCTATATGAAAAACTTATTTGTTATGATTCGTAACTTCTTTACCAAGAAAAAATGGGAAAGAACAGTTGGTAAAGATTGTGAAGTCGAAGTTGTTGACAAAGACAATGTTATCATTAGGTTCTAATTTAAGAATGCATGGGACTTATACAAGTTCTATGCATTTTTCTTTTTCACAATTAAGGAGGAGATTTTATGAACAAAAATTCTGAAATGACTGATCTGTCTTTCATGGGTAAAGTGTTTGATTGGATTTCTGAACGAGAATTTACTACGGGAGAGATTACATCAATTCGTTTTCCTAAAGGACTTTCTCGTATGTCAGATCATGTAGTTCTCATTGACTATACTCTTCTTAGAAAACATAAGAAGATAGCAATTCTTACATGGGACTATGAAAACGATGAAATCAGAGCGGAACATATAGATGCCAATATTATTGAAGGATATTCACAATTGAAGAAGTTGCATCCTTATATTACATATAGGGAATCTGCTAATGTGTTCGGTTGTAGTGTTTCTAAGATAAACAAAACTATCTTTCAATAATAAGGAGGAGTAAAAATGAGTAAACTTGTGCCAATTATTATGAACGATTCCAAGTTTATGACCGCAGTTATCACTAATATCCGTAAACACATGCTTGAGGACGAAAAGGCTGGTATAATTTTAAAAGGAATTCGGTTTCCTAAAACGTTAAAGGATTTTGCAGACCATGTTATTCTCGCTGATTACGACGTTGCTGGAACAAAAACAGTAGCGATGTTTACATGGAATTATGAAAAACAAGATGTTGATGTGGATTATATTTCCATCAACGATCTTGGACAAGGATACCATCGTTTGAGACATCTTTATCCCGATATTAAACAGAAAGAAGCGGCAGAAATTCTCGGTTATACACAAGGTTATATTTCCAAGCAAGCAAAGAAATATATCGAAGAAAGAAGAAAAATGCATAAAATGGGAATTGATGTGTATCTGAAAGCCAAAGACAAAAAGGAGGAATCGAAATGATTACACTTGCTTTAATGACACAATTTAAATTGATATTCATGCTTGTATGTGCTGTTTTGTGTGGCGTGTTTGCAGGAGGAACTATTGTGTTTCTGATTTACGATAAGTGGGCTGCAAAACGTTTCGATAAAATCATGAAAGATTTTAACCGTGTTCTTTCTGAATTTGAAGAACAAAAAGACAAGGAGGAATCGAAATGAGTAATAATTTCAAAGAAAAAGCCGTTAATTTTTATAATAACCATAAGTTTGAAATTGGTTTTATTGCTGGTATGGTCGTTAATAATGTAATTAATAGTATCGTTAGCAATTCTATGCCGCAAAAAGAACCAATCATTCTTGAGAGAAAAATCGATAATGACACAACCGTTTATTATCTATAAGGAGGAATCGAAATGAATGTAGTTCTTCTAACGCCTGAACAGGATTTCGAGGCAATCGTAGCCACAGCCGCAAGAACGTGTTATTCATCAGAAAAACCGGAAGATATTTTTGATTCTTTTCGATTTATACAAGACACGAAGAAAGCGGAAATTATCAGAACTCTTAAAAAGAGACATCACGAAACACCTTTCGAGCATGTTTCTTTTACTTTCGCGATTTCTGGTATTTCCAGAGTTACTTTAGCACAATTGACACGTCATAGATTGGCAAGCTTCTCTGTTCAGAGTCAGAGATATTCCGATTTCTCTAATAACGAACCAGTAATCCCTGAGTTTTTTGAGACGTTTGAAGAAACCAGAGAATTGATATTTAGAGATTACCAAGCCGCTAAAGATTTTGTAAAAACTTACTATGTTAAAGAACTTCATATGTCAGAAAAGGATGCCGAAAAGAAAGCACAAGAAGACGCTCGTTATATTTTGCCACAATGTGAATCTACAAACGTTGTAATGACTATGAATGCACGTGAATTAATGCATTTCTTCAATCTTAGATGCTGTAATCGTGCGCAATGGGAAATCAGACAGCTTGCTAATGAGATTCTTAGGATTTGCAAGAAAGTCGCTCCTATTATATTTGAAGACGCTGGTCCATCTTGTGTTAGAGGCGCTTGCCCAGAAGGAGAATATGGTTGTGGCAATCCAGTAAATCGCAGTTGAGACAGCTCCTATAATGAAAGGGGTGTATAATTATGATGGATATTATCTTTATCTTGGTTATTCTGTATTTTTTAATGAAAATCGGAAAAGACAATTAAGGAGGTGAACAAATAATTAACCGCTAAGAATAATAGGATTTGGAAATCAAATCCTATTATTTTTCATCTATTATATTTTTACCGCATCTTGAACAATCTATATAATAGAAAGGAGGTATAATTAATGAAAGGAGATGAAAATTATGGTTTATGTTAATTTTATTTAATGAAAAACAACAAAATTTAAGGAGGAGATGATATTATGACTGTATCAACTATGTTACAGACAGCAGGGCAAATGACAAAAGAAAATGCTCCGCACATCTTCACAGCGTTAGGAATGGCGGGATTCGTAACATCGATTGGTTTTGCTATTAAGGCAACTCCAAAGGCGAAGCTTCTCATAGACGAAGCAATTCGTGAGAAGGCTATTGAATCCGATACGCCAGAAGAAGACGTTAAACTTACACCGCTTGAGATGATCAAAACGACGGCTGTAGTTTACGCACCAACGGTAATTATGGCATTTATATCTGCGGCATTGATTGTGAGCGCTGATCACATTTCAACACGTAGGTATACTGCTACTGCGGCTGCGTATGAACTCGGAAGACAGTCTCTTGAGTTGTTCCAAGAGAAAGCTCTTGAGCAAATCGGAGAGGAGAAAGTCGAGGAAATTCATAAGGCAATCGCGCAGGAGCGGATGAAAACAGCCGAGCCAATTCCTGAACAGACAGTAATTGTCGCAGGAGATGCTGGGAAAGTATTGTGTTTCGACGGAACATTCGGACACTACTTCCACAGCGATATGGCATCAATTAAGACCGCAATAGCAGAGATTAACAACATCATTAACGATCAGCAGTTTGCAAGCGTTAATGAGTTCTATGGACTTATCGGTTCTCCAGAATTGCCTGAGATGGCAGTTGCTGATGATATTGGATGGACAGATAGGTTCAAGGTTAAGATTACAACAATGCTTGCGGATAATGACGCTTATAGGAATATTCCGTGTATTGCGTTGAATTACGACGTAGAGCCGTATTACAATCGGCAATATAGATAGGAGGTGGTTTTATGGCTGATAACAATTCCGCAAAACCTGTTAAAGTATCTGGGAATGAAGTAAAAACAAAACGGATAGCAGACCAAGTGTTTGACACAGTAGTAGTGCCAGCGGTACAGGATCTGGTTACCAATTTGTTTCAGACAGCAACAGATATTTTAATGGAGACCGTAAAGACGTATGTCTACGGAGATCCGAAGTATGCGCCGAGAAATACTGGTGGTATTGTGATGTCTGGAGAAAAAGACTATACTAAATTTAGTAAAATTAAGACAAGCAATACACCAAAGCATCTTGGGTATACGATAAAAAGCGGTTTTACCAATTATGCATTGACAAGTCGTTATGCGGTTGATAAACTGCAAGAAAAAATGATGATGTTTGTAAAGCAGTATGGATTCGTATCGGTTAGCGACTTCTACGGTTCAATTGAGGAAATTGACACTGGAATGCCGCCGATTGATATCTCGTTCACAGACAATAAATGGGGTTGGTATGATGACGACGTTAGTCATTCGAAGATTAGACGTATTCGTGATGGCTGGATTCTTGATTTGCCAGACCCAGTACCGCTTGATTAAGGAGGAAAATTATTATGTTTGAGAACTTTATCGCTAATGTTAAGGGCGTTGCATTTAACGCAAAGACGCAGTTGGTTGCGCACTCGCCTGAAATCCTGCTTGGTGCAGGACTCGTATCAATTTGTGTTGGTACGGTTATGGCTTGCAAGGCTACTTTGAAGCTTGACGAGCTTAAGGAGAAGGCAGAAAACGACCTTAATCGTATTGAGGAAGGCGTAGTTGATGCTGGTATTGACTATTCTGAAGCAGAAGCAGACCAGGATAGAGACACAGTAACGAAGAGATATATTGGTGGAGTTATTGCCAATTATGCTCCGTCTGTAGGAATGATTGCCCTTGGTCTTACGCTCACATTGTTGAGTCACAAGATTCTTAAGGATAGGAATGCCACACTTCTGTCTGCATACACTGCTCTCCAGACTGCTTATACAGCATATCGGGAGAGAAACATTGCCAGAAACGGCGAGGAATCCGACCTGTATTGCCAGTATGGAGCTGAGAAGCAACTCGTACAGCGTAAAGTAGTCAATCCTGAAACCGGCGAAGAGGAAGTAGTCGAGAGAGAAGAAATGGTTCTTGATCGAGAGTTCCTTGGTGAAAATGGATATTTGCTTGGCAATCCGTACGCAAGAGTGTTTGACGCCGATCACACGACTGAGTATGAGAAAAATGATCCCGATAATTGCGTGACATTCTCGAAACTTCAGATCAGAGAGCGTCAGTGGAATGAAGTGCTCAAGCTTCGTGCAAAATGCGCTGGTCCTGGTGGATATGGCGTAGTATTCGGTAATGAAGTTTATCACGATCTCGGATTTGACAAGTGTGCACTCGGTCAGGTAGATGGCTGGGTTCTTGGTTATGATCAGTATAAGAAGGATGCAGAAGCAGGTAAGGACGATATGTACATTAAGTTCAATATGTTCTCCTGCTATTCCAGACCTGAACTTGCTAATCTGTGGGACGAAGACGAAACAGGACGTAGAGTAGTAGTTCTGGACTTCAATATGCAGCCTGGAGTAATTAAGCACTTCGGTTCTGGTCTTCCGAACGAGCTTTCTGAAGAGGATTGCAATAAAATCTACTATCTTCAGAACAAATAATCGCACACGAAACAGTTCATATAATGAATACTAACAAAAGGAGGAGTCGTTTATGAACGATTTCATGTTTTTCTTGGTAGGCTGTATGGCTGGTACGGGGGTTTGTCTCGCGTTATTCACCTATGAGTATAATAGACTCGTAGATGAATTTAATCGCGAAATTGACAAAATCTCCAAGACCATCCGAGGCTATAGTCCAAGAGTAGAGATCGTAGAAGACAAACTTGGTAAGTAAAAGGAACTTAGAGGGTTGAACAAACCCTCTGTTCTTTGCTCATGAAAAGGAGGAACTTTTATGAACGCAATTGGAAAAACAGTGTTTACCTTGTTGGTAGGAACCGTGATCGGGTTTGTATCTGGTTATATTTACTCCAATAAGGTAAACTCAGACAAATTCGAACAGGAATTGAAGGATTATAAGGAAGAATACGAACGTGACCATAATCCCAATCCTGAAGAAAAGCCAGAAGAAAAAGATATTCCGGAATCTGTCATCAATTCTGTAAAAGAAATGCAGTCCGTAGTGTCTCAGAAAAGAGAAAAAGCACAAAAAGCTTATAACAACATTTTAAAGAAAGAAGGATATTCTGATATGAACCTCGAAGAAAGCAACAATCCCAATCCGTTCATCATTCCGCCCGAAAAATTCTTTACCGACGAACCTCCTAAGGGATACCATCGATTGACTGTGTTCTACGATAGCGAATCAGGAGCTGTTTATGACGAAGGCGGCGATTATGCATGGGAAGACGATGATGAATTCGGCATGGATAATCTGCACAAGTTCGACGAAGCGCCAATTACGGAGCTGTACGTACAGAATGATGTGTCAAAAACACAGTATGAAATCGTGTTGGAAGACCCAAGTACAATTTCCTAAAGAGGTGAGATAAATGTTGTGGTTTATTCTTGGTTATATTTCAGGAATTGTAACTCTTATCGTACTCTCGGCGCTTGTTGCGGCAGGAAAAGATGATTATGACGATTAAAAATATTTGATAAGAGAGGTGTTCGTCGTGGACTTCATGACGCCAGATGCACGACAAGGACCTCGGGGAAGAACCGAGATATTTCCCGTATTTCGTACAACTAAGTCTAAGGATTTAATGATACGAGGCGGAGAATTCTATGCAATTTGGGACGAAGAGAATCAAAGATGGTCAAAAGACCAAGATGATGTGATAAAAATTGTTGATAAAGCATTGTATGACTATTCGGTTGAATATGCAAAACAACATCCTGAGTCTTGGGTTAAAGTGATGTACATGTCTCGATCGAACACTAAAACGATTGATTCATGGAACCATTATGTTCATCATCAAATGGTTGATAATTTCGTTCCATTGGATAGTAAACTTGTCTTTGCAAACACCAAACCAGACAAAAAGAATTACTCGAGCCAATGCCTGCCGTTTTCAATCGAAGAAGAGAATACTGACGCTTATGACGAACTAATGTCTACTTTATATTCTCCAATTGAACGAAAGAAAATTGAGTGGGCAATTGGCTGCATTGTATCTGGCGATTCTGTTAGGGTACAGAAGTTCTTGGTTCTAATCGGAGCTCCTGGAACAGGAAAATCAACCGTTCTCGATATTATCAGAATGATATTTGGCAATTACGTTGCTACAATTGATGTAAAAGCGTTAACTAATGGTTCTGCGTTTGGTTTGGAGCCATTAAGTAATAATCCATTAGTAGCAATTCAGGACGATGCGGATTTATCACGAATTGAGGATAATACTAAACTTAATAGTCTTGTGTCTCATGCTAAGATGAATGTTAATGAAAAATTCAAAAAGCAATATGACATGGCTTATAAATGTTTTATATTTCTCGGTTCAAATAAAGACGTGGACATTACTGATGCTCAATCTGGTATATTGAGACGATTGATTGACGTAGAACCAACTGGTAAAAAAGTGTCTCCGAGACGTTATAGAGAATTAATGGACCAAATTAAATTTGAATTAGGAGGCATTGCATATAAGTGTTTGCAAGTGTATTTAAATTCTAAGTATGAATACGAACGTTATATTCCTATTAAATGTTTTAGAGCAACAAATATTGTTTATAACTGTATTGAAGAAAATCTGGAATTGTTCACTAAAGACGAAGGTATCACATTGACAGAAGCGTGGAAAACCTATGGACATTTCTGTGAAGATGCTAACGTTAAGTATAAAATGGATAGAACCAGATTTAAGACAGAATTAAAAGCATATTATGAAGATTTTGTTGTTCAAGAAAACTTTGATGGAAAACGATATTACAATTTGTACAAAGGGTTTAAATACGATAAATTAGGAATGTTCGATAAACTCGAACAGGAAATGCGACCAACCGAAGGATGGCTGGAATTATATTCTGGACTTAAGTCTAAGCTTGATTCTTATTGTAGCGATTGTGATGCGCAATATGCTAATGA
Source organism: uncultured Muribaculaceae bacterium (assembly GCA_947625935.1). Classification (GTDB taxonomy): domain Bacteria; phylum Bacteroidota; class Bacteroidia; order Bacteroidales; family Muribaculaceae; genus JAJPXC01. Next base: position 42,030 of record CANQQE010000021.1, read on the forward strand.
TGAGGGAACGCCGAAGTATGCGTGGTCTAATGTTAAGACAAAGTTAAAAGATATCTCTTCCAATCGATTACATTATGTCAAATTGCCAATTAATCACATCGTAATTGACTTTGATATTTGTGATGAAAATGGAGAAAAATCTTTGGAAATGAATTTGTTAGAAGCAAATAAATTTCCTAAAACTTATGCTGAAGTTAGTAAAAGCGGAAAAGGCATCCATCTTCATTATATTTACACTGGAGATCCTGAAAAACTTGAAAATATTTATAAAGACCATGTCGAAATTAAAGTTTTTAAAGGAAATAGTTCTCTTAGAAGAAAATTAACTAAGTGTAATGACATTGATATTGCTACAATTAATTCTGGTCTTCCTACAAAAAAGGAGGTAACCAGAATGATTAATCAAACAAGTCTCGGAAACGAAAGAGTTATTCGAACTTGTATTGAACGAAATCTTAAAAAAGAAATACATCATAATACCAAACCAAGTATCGATTTGATATTTAAAACTCTTAATGATGCATATAATAATGGTATTCATTATGACGTTTCTGATATGAGACCAAGAATAATTGCGTTTGCGGCTTCTTCTACTAACAATTCTAAATATTGTTTAGAAAAAGTATCAGAAATGAAATGGAAAAGTGATGAACCAACTGAAATGACTGACAAAATGGGAGTAGATTCACAACCAATTCGTTTCTTTGACGTTGAAGTATTTAAAAATCTTTTTGTTGTTGTTTATAAAAACAAAGGCGATCATCCATGTGTTACAATGATTAATCCATCTCCAAGTGAATTGGAAGAAATTTTTGTAGCAAAAATGGTAGGATTCAACAACAGAAGTTATGACAATCATATTTGTTATGCGAGAATGATGGGTTATAATAATAAACAGTTGTATGATTTGAGTCAAAAAATAATTGAAGGTGATAGGAATGCTAAATTTTCTGAAGCTTTCAATCTCTCATTCACTGATATTTATGATTTCTCATCGGCCGCTAACAAAAAATCTCTTAAAAAATGGGAGATCGAACTTGATATCCATCACCACGAGTTAGGTTTGCGTTGGGATGAAGAAGTTCCTGAAGAATTGTGGGAAAAGGTAGCAGAATATTGTTGTGACGATGTTCTTGCAACCGAAGCAGTCTTCAATCATCTCGAAGAGGATTGGTTGGCACGACAGATCCTGGCAGACTTAGCAGAAGCATCTGTTAATGATACGACAAACACGTTAACTGGTAAGATTATATTTGGAAATGACAGAAAACCTCAATCCGAATTTATCTACCGCGATTTGTCCAAGCCAATTGACGAAATTCCTGATGATGAGAGAGAATTCTTGGAATTTGCTTGTCCTGATATGATGAACCAGAATCTTCATCCGTTTGATAGCGTTCTTCCTTATTTTGATGGCTATGAGTTTATTAACGGCGTTTCGACTTATCGAGGATTTGAAGTTGGAGAAGGAGGTTTTGCGTGGTCGTGTCCTGGAGCTTATGCGAATGTAGCTTTGTTGGATATTGAATCACAGCATCCTCACTCTGCAATTGCCGAATGTATATTTGGTCCGAGATATACGAGACGATTTAAGGAACTTGTAGATGGTAGATTAGCTATTAAACATGAGGATTGGAACAAAATTAATGATATTCTGGAAGGAAAATTACAGAAATTCATAGCAAAAGTTGAGAGCGGAGAATTGACATCAAAGAGTTTGGCAAACGCATTAAAGACCGCAATCAACAGTGTTTATGGATTGACATCAGCGAAATTTCCCAATTTATTTAGAGACCCGAGAAATGTTGACAATATAGTAGCAAAACGGGGCGCTTTGTTCATGATCGATCTTAAGTATATGGTAGAATCTCATGGTTATAGAGTTGTTCATATTAAGACAGATTCCATAAAGATTGCCGATGCAGATGAGAAAATTATTGATCTTGTTTGCAAATTCGGCAAAGTATATGGCTACAATTTCGACCACGAAGCAACCTATGAACGTATGGTGATTGTGGATAAGGCACAGTATATTGCTCGTTATGACAAACCAAAAGTTGACAAAAAGACAGGAAAAGAAATATGGTGGACGGCAACTGGTTTAATGTTCCAGATTCCTTATGTGTTTAAAACCATGTTTACTCATGACGAAATCGAGTTTAAAGACTTGAGGGAAATTAAATCTGTAAAAACCTCAATGTATTTGGACATGAATGAGGGTCTTGGTGATGAACACAATTATAGGTTTGTAGGACGCGTTGGTTGTTTCTGTCCAATTAAAGAAGGATGCGGTGGTGGAGAACTATTGAGAGAAAACAATACCGGCAAGTTTGGAGCTGTTGTAGGCTCCAAAGGTTATCGGTGGTTGGAGTCCGAAATAGTTAAAGAATTGGGTAAAGAAGACGATATTGATACTGGATATTTTGACCAGAAGGTTCTTGATGCAAAAACCGAAATGGAAAAATTCTGTCCATATTCAATGTTCGTCGACACAAGCAAACCGTTCGAAACCATACCGTTTTAAATCGCAGTCCACACAATCGCTATAATGAGGGGGAAACTCTCAGAATTTATATTTTATGGAGGTAATTATTATGAACGGAAGGAATACTGTGTTTAATATCGTTTCGGGTGTTGCAGGAGCTTTTGCTACAGCAGCGGTTGCAGAAATGTATTATGACTATGTCGTCAAGAAAATGACCACTGACGACAGGCGTGTTAATAACAAATTTCAAACTGCTGTGTATACAGGAAAGCTCTGTGCAATATGCGCAGCTACGTTAGGACTCAGTACTTTCGGAACATGGGCATTGCTGACTGATATGTGCTGAAGTAAACCCAAAAGAACTATAGGAACTTTAATCAGTTCCTATAGTCTTTGCTTTTTAAGGAGGTAAATTCTTGATTAAAAACATTATCATTGGTATTATAGCAGTAATTGTTGGTCTTTTATCTGGTAGAGCAATGGGAGATATGTATTACGATATTATTCCCTCTGATGCCGACACAAAATCCTACTTTGTAAAATGGATTGCACTCCAGTTTGCAGCCACATGCGTTTATATTCTTGGGGTGTATGAATTGCTACAATGGGTATTCTGACATAAAATTGCATTTTTTACAACCTCAGAAGTTTAGAGGCTTGAACAAAGCCTCTGAGCTTTCGACGACCAAAAGGAGGAATTGATATTATGGCAAAGATCAACAGAGAGAATTGTGAGCTTGTTATCAACAAGGCAGAGGCGTTCCGTTACACCGATGAAGACGGAGCAAAGGGTTCTTTCGAAAAACTCAAAGTGGAATCCACAAATCCGTTTTGTTGGTTCGATTGGAGAACTCACATCCGATTCACTAACGAGTCTTTGATAGATATTCTGATGAAAATGACAGAAATCGAAGTTGTTAAGTGGGTTAAAGACGACAAGCCCGTTCCGATGATTATTAGAAAGTAATAAGGAGGAAATTATCATGAGTAAAGTTAGTAGTGTTGTTAACATTGAAAATGCAAAAATCGTGCTGAGGAATTTCTCTGGCGAAGAGGGTCCTTATAACAAAGCAGGAGTTCGTAGCTTTGGCATTCTGCTCGATGAGGAAATGGCAGAAACGCTCCAGGCAGAAGGATGGAACGTTAAGAGGTTTAAAGTAAAAGAAGAAGGCGATGTTCCTCAGGCATTCCTTAAAGTAATGGTACGTTACGATAAGATTCCTCCGAAGATTTATATTGTGACAAATCGGAAGAAGACGCTTCTTACAAAGGACACTGTAGGTGCTCTTGATTATGCGGATATTAAGTATGTTGACGCGGTAATAACTCCTTACAATTGGACTGTAAGAGGAGAATCTGGTGTTTCGGCATACGTTAAGAATATGTATGTCACAATCGAAGAAGACGAATTCTCAGAGAAATATGCCGATTTGGAAGAAGAGGATTAAGATATTTTATAAGACTATAGGGATTGGAAACGGTTCCTATAGTCTTTTGTTTTTTTTATGTTGATATTTAAAAGGAGGAGCTTTTATGATTATTGATAGATACAATTTCGAAGAGGGTCGTTCTTACATTATTGTGAATAAAGGCGCTAATGAAGAAAAGACGTGGAAGTTTGTTTGCAAAGTAGGAGAGACTGAAGACGATTTTGAGACTTATGCAAACTATAAAGCCGGACTTATTAAGAACGTTTTCAGAGATCCGAAAACTAATCATTGTATAGAAATTGCGTCAAATAAGATGGATGATTATATTTTCATGGACGCAGAAACAAAGGAAACAATCCCTCAATCTTCTGGTAGATATCCGTGGGGGAATTCTGAAAATGATAACACAGTTAATATTAATAAAGAAATGATTTCCAAATTAATGGAAATTGTTAAAAAGAATTCTAAATCAACACCTAACAATCTTACGCCGTTTAAACGAGTCAATATTTGTCAGAACAATCATTCTTACGCTTTTATAAACAAAAAAGATAATAACGAATATATTATTGTTCAGAAATATCTTTCCGATAAAACTTTAAACATTAATCTTTCCGAATATGATATTTACGATTTAGGAATTCATGATTATGTAAGAAACGCTCTTTATAAAATTGATACGAATTTTATTTGTTATGAAAAAATGCATCCTTATCTATGCCTTCTTGGAATTTATCAAGGAATCGTAAAAACTAATTGCGTTAGTGGTTATGCTCTTAGATTTTTGTGTAAAATTCCTGATGCTTTTAATGAAAATAAAAAGAATTGTTTTCTCGACGTTGATATTGATCTTTTAAATAAAGCAATGAACGGAACAATTGCTCAATACTTTTATGCTGAATTAATCGCAAAACCTTTGGACGAAATTAATCCATCAGAAATTATGAGAGAAGATTTGGTTCCTACAGGATTGACAAAAGCGGTTTATTATCATTATGAAGTATTGGATTTCAAAGATTGTAAGAAGCTTAGACTTTGTTTTCTTACTGATAATTATGAGGGAACTTGTGCAAATAGCGCTTTCATAATTGAATACAAAAAGAAGCCTGTATAAAAGGAGTGGTTTGTATGGCTGGTATTACAAATCCCAACTTTCTCAATAGTTTTCAGAAGTCTGCAATTGAGCGTCTTGATAGTGGTAATATTCTTGTAGGTCAGGTTGGTTCTGGTAAATCCAGGACCGCCTTGGCTTATTATTTCTTCAAAATTGGTAAAGGAGACATTACCAATAAAGATGGTTATGTTCCAATGCTAGAAGAAATAGACCTTTATATTATCACTACTGCTAAAAAGCGTGATAGTTTTGAATGGGAAGATGAAATGTGTCCATTTTTATTGAGCACACATAAAGACGTTTGTATGTATGATATTAATATTGTAGTTGATTCTTGGAATAATATTAAAAAATACAAAGACATTAAGAACGCGTTCTTTATATTTGATGAACAACGATTAATTGGAAATGGAACGTGGGTTAAAACTTTTCTCCAAATTGCTAAAAATAATAAATGGATATTGTTAACAGCTACTCCTGGAGACACTTGGATGGACTATATCCCTGTGTTTTTAGCAAATGGTTTTTATAAAAATAGAACAGAATTTATTGCCGAACATGTAATTTATTCTCCTTTTACTACAAAATTTAGAAAAGTTCAACGTTTTGTAGGAATTAAAAAGTTAGTACGATTAAAAGATCTAATCGTAGTTAATTTAGAAAAAACAGAAAAAAATATTAAACGAAACAAAATTTTTAAAAAAGTTAATTACAATAAAGAAATGTATAAAAAAATACAAAAGAATCGTTGGAATTATGAAAAAAACGAACCGATTAATGATATTTCTGAATTATTTATGCTATTAAGAAAAGAAATTAATACATCAGAAGATAGAATTAACGAATTAAAAACCATTTTACTTAATTGTGATAAAAGTATTATATTCTATAACTTCAATTGCGAACTCGAATTGTTAAGAAATGTTTGCGACGAATTGGGAATAAATTATTCTGAATGGAATGGACATAATCACGATCCATTACCAGAAGGAGAAAAATGGGTTTATTTGGTTCAATACAATGCCGGAGCTGAAGGATGGAATTGTATCACTACAAACAATTTGATATTCTATTCTCCTAATTATAGTTATAAAATGATGGTACAAGCAGCCGGACGAATTGATAGAATGAATACCCCGTTTGATGAATTGAACTATTATATTTTAAAATCTGATGCGCCAATTGAACGAGCAATTTGGCACGCATTAGATAATAAGAAAAACTTTAATGAGTCAAAATATTATAAAGGACTATAGGAGTGAGGTGATGTCATATGAAAAAACATGAACCATACCACTACAATCATCCAAAAATCAGAATTAAAGAAACTGGAGAAGAATTTAGAACCTATGGGGATGTAGCAAAACGTATAAATGGTAATAAAGGATGTGTATATCTTTGTTTGCAAGGAATGAGAAAAAAGCATAGAGGGTTTTCGTTCGAGTACGTGAGAAGAAAGAAATAGTGGGGGTTGATATTTATGAAAATGCCTGAAACACTTATGGATTTTGTTAGTTTTTATGACGACGAGACGGTCGATTCGTTTGTTAGTTGTAAACTAATAAAATCAAAAACAAGAGTAATCGGTTTTGTTGCGTTTTCTATCTTTTTCGAATATGTAATAGTTCTTGATCATGATAATGGCGATTATACATCTCTCGAGTTTTACAGACCCTTTATTCCGGAAGAAACTAATAGACTAATTGGAACATTAAAAGAAAAATACGCTTTTACCGATTATGTAATTGCTGAAATTTGTAACGTATCAGCTCCTCATGTCAACAAAAAACTAAAACTCTGGAACAAACAAAAACTTTTATTAAAAGAAGTTAATCGTGAAATGCCAACTTATAAAATTAATAAGGAGGATAGGCATCATGGATAATATTTCTGTTAAGGAATTGAATGAATTTTTCAAAGACTTAATTAAAAAGTATATTGACCACGAGGAGGATAAGAAATGAGCGTTTATATTTCTATAATTTTAATTCTTATGGCTGTAATTTTTATTACAAAATGTACTATTTCAATTGTAGGCGGTATTCTTAAGTTCTTTTTAACAATTCTTTTATGGATGTTATTAATTTCTTTAATACTTTTATGTCCAATATTTATAATTTTCTTACTATTTAGAAAGAAATAAATAAAAATATGAATTAATTGATAAAATTTTTAATTTTTTCAAATCGATTTAATTTTTTAATTTTTTTTCAAAACTAATTTAATTTTTTTAATTTTTTTCAAATCGATTTAATTTTTTTAAATTTTTTTCAAAACTAATTTAAAAATTTATTATTTTTTCAAACCGATTTAAAAGTTTTAATTTTTTCTGCCAAACCATAGGAATTCAAACAATTCTTATGGTTTTTCGACGATAAAGTTTCGGTTTTTATGCTACCCCTATAATGGAGGGATATTCTCAACTATTCTTTTATTTTTTAATGAAAGGAGGGTTATAAAATGGCAAAGGAATCAGAATTTCAAAAAAGATTTATTAAAAAAGTTGAAAATCTATTTCCTGATTGCGTCATTTTAAAAAACGATTCTTCCTATAAACAAGGAATTCCTGATTTAAGCATTTTCTATAAATCGAAATATGCTTTTATAGAATGCAAGAAATCAGAAAAAGAACACCGCCAACCAAACCAAGAGCATTATATTAATAAATTTAATCAAAACGCTTTTGGCTCTTTTGTTTATCCGGAAAATGAAAGAGAAGTCCTTCAAATGTTAAAATTATATTTTGAGGAGGAGTAAATATGAATTTTAACAAACACGCAAACCTATCCGGTACTCATGCTTTTTTGTCAGCTTCGAAACATCATTGGGTCAATTACGATGATAAACGGCTCAAACAAGCTTACGTCAATTTCTTAGCCGCACAAAAAGGAACCGAATTGCACGAATTTGCCGCCAAGTGTATCGAGTTAGGAATTCGTATCAAATCGAACAATAAAACTTTAAATTCTTACGTCAATGATGCTATTGGATTTAAGATGACGCCAGAGCAGCCATTATACTATAGCGATAATTGCTACGGAACATGTGATTCTATCGCCTTCCGCAATGATATTCTGCGAATCCATGATTTGAAGACTGGAAAACTTCCTACTTCCATGGACCAGCTTTATATCTATGTAGCGTTGTTTTGTTTAGAATATGGCATTAAACCTGGCGAGATCCAAATAGAGACGAGAATTTATCAGAACGGTGACGTGGCTACAGAGAATCCTACGGCAAGTGATATTCTGCCAATTATGGATAAGATTAAACGTTTCGACAAAATAATTGAACGAATAAAAGAAAAGGGGTAATTCCTATGAAAGACGATTTTCTCGCTCATTACGGAACGCCAAGACATTCTGGTAGATATCCTTGGGGATCTGGTAAAAAACCGCAGAGAAGCAGAGATTTTCTTTCTCGATATGACGATCTCAAAAGTAAAGGATTTACAGAAGCCCAGATCGCTGAAGGATTAGGTCTTCGCTCGACAACAGAGCTTAGAAATCTCAAAACAAACGCTATCGAAGAAGGAAGGGCATATAGAGACCACATGGTTCGTAAGCTTAAAGATAAAGGCATGTCCAACGTAGCAATTGGTCAACGTTTAGGCATTAACGAATCGGTAGTAAGGCGTGTTCTCGATCCTAAGTATGCTCCGAAACAGACAACTCTTACCATGGCTAAAGACCTCCTTAAGAAAGAAGTTGGTACTGATGGGCTCATTGATGTTGGCAAGGGCGTCGAGAAGAATCTCGGCATGTCTGATAATACTCTTAAGTCCGCCATTGCTGGTTTAAAACAAGAGGGATACTCCGTTGTAAACCTCCAAGTTAAACAAGCGTTCGGTAAGGGATACACCACTGTCCAAGTTCTTGCCCCTCCTGGAACTACGTATAAAGACGTTAGTTCTAATATGGAAAAGGTGCGTTTGCCTTATTCCTACATGGTTGAGAATGGAACACAAGTTAACAAATTGCATCCTCCTGTCAACATTAGCAGCGATAGAATTCAAGTTCGTTATGCTGAAGATGGCGGCACACAAAAGGATGGCGTCATTGAGCTTAGACGTGGTGTTCCCGAGCTGGATATGGGCAATTCCAAATACGCTCAGGTTCGTGTTGCCGTAGACGGTACTCATTATCTTAAAGGAATGGCTGTTTACAACGACGATATGCCTGATGGTGTAGACATTATCTTCAATTCCAATAAAGCTAAGGGTACTCCGAAAGAAAAAGTCTTTAAGAAACAGAAAGCAGAACCAGACAATCCTTTTGGTTCTACAATCGACCGTCAGAACGATTACGTTGATGCAGACGGTAATAAACACGAAGGAGCTCTTAATATTGTAAGAGAAGAAGGAGCTTGGGGTCAGTGGAAGAAGTCTCTTGCCGCTCAGATGCTTTCCAAACAGTCTCCCGAGCTTGCTAAGAAACAACTCGGACTTGCTTCTGCTCAGAAAGACGAGGAATTCGAGGAGCTTCTCACAATTACTAACCCCACCGTTAAGAAGAACGCCCTTATCGATTTCGCTGATGAGTGTGATAGGTCTGCTGTAGACCTTAAAGCCGCCGCATTACCGAGACAGGCATCAAGAGTTATCTTGCCAATTACGTCGTTGAAAGAGAATGAGATCTTTGCTCCTGATTTGGAGAATGGTGAAGAAGTGGCTCTTATCAGATACCCTCATGGTGGAATCTTCGAAATACCCAAACTTAGAGTAAATAACAAGAACCAAGAAGCTAAATCTGTTATTGGTACTGATGCTAAAGACGCTGTTGGTATCCATTTTAAAGCCGCAGAACAGCTTTCTGGTGCAGACTTCGATGGAGATACCGTTCTTGTCATTCCTACTAAGAATATTAAACTCAAAAACATGGCACCTCTGGAACAATTGAAAGACTTCGATCCTAAAGCCGCTTATCCAGAGCGTGAAGGAATGAAATATCTTGGTAAGAGTAATGGCGGTGTTTCTAAGGGAATCGAAATGGGTAAGATTTCCAACCTCATTACTGACATGACAATTCAGATGGGCGATAATCTCAATACTGAAGAACTTGCTCGTGCTGTTAGACATTCTATGGTAGTAATCGATGCTGAGAAACACAAGCTGGATTACAAGCAGTCCTATATCGATAATGGTATTGCAGAACTTGTCAAAAAGTATCAACCTAAAGACGAAGAAGGACAAGGGGGTACTTCGACATTATTATCCCGTGCTAAACACAAAGAGCCTATTCGTAAGCGTTCTGATCAGTATGGAATTGACCCAATTACTGGCGAAAAGGTTTATCGTGATGCTAAGGATACAGAATACCAAGTTGCTATTAAAGACGATAAAGGCAATGTAATTGCTACCGAGACTCGTACAAAACATCAGAAAGTATACTCTATGTCTGTAGTAAAGGATGCTCATGAACTTTCTTCTGGTACAGAAATGGAGTCTATCTATGCTGATTATGCCAATTACATGAAAGCTCTTGGTAATCGCGCAAGACTGGAGTCTACTAAAATTGTAGAACCCGCTAAAAACAAATCTGCTGAGAAAGTGTATAGTAAGGAAGTAGATTCTCTTAAATCTAAGCTCGATCTTGCAGAAGCTAATGCTCCTCGTGAACGGCAGGCTCAGATACTTCAGAACGTACTCTATGCCCAGAGAGAACAAGACAATCCCTTTATGGACGACGATGAAAAGAAGAAGGCTAAGAATCAATGTCTACGTATTGCAAGAGAACGTACGGGGGCTAAGGGGTACAATATCCAGTTCTCAGATAAGGAGTGGGAGGCTATCCAAGCAGGGGCGGTATCCAAAACTATGTTGGACTCCCTCATAAAGAAATCCGATAAAGATAGGGTAATGGAACTGGCCCTACCCCACCAGAAGGTAACCATGTCCCCTGCAAAAGTAGCTCTTGCCGAAGCCATGCTTTCTTCAGGTCACACAATTAAAGAAGTTGCTGACAGACTTGGTGTTTCTACGTCCTTGGTTACGGATAGTATTAAATAATATTATTAACCCATAAGAAAGGAGGTGCGGTTCTTGTCTAAACGAGTAGTATCCATTACAACAATTGACAACCCTTTTGACCCTATTGATGACTTCGATAAATGGAACCAGTACGATGTTGGAAAAGGATACAATACATGTTCTTACCTTGCACGTCTCGCTAAAACTTCTTTTGACATGAGCGATTTAGATAATGAACTTGAAGAAGAAAGAGCAATTGATTCGATTTGTTATTGGAATCCAATGATTTATCGAAAAGTTGTTCGACAAATTTAATTAATTTTTGAAAAAGTTTTGCGAAAGTTTTAGTTTTTAATCGGTCAAAACAAATAAAATAATACTGTATCTCCTGTTTCATACTTTTTGGCCCAGTCAATTTTAAATTGGCTTTGGTTTTAAGCTTTAACTTTCGCAAACTTTTAATAAAAATTTAAAAATTAATTTAAAAATTGTAAAAAGTTTTTACAATTACTATAAAGTTTAAAAAATTTTTTGAAAAATTTAAATCGGTTTTAAATTTTTTAATTTTTTTTCAAAACGTTTTTAATTTTTTAAAAATTTTTTCAAAACTTTTTAAAATCTTTTCAATTTTTTAAAACTTTTTTCTCAATTTTACCACCCTCCCGGGGGGTCTGAAATCACGCCCCACCCCTCCACATCGCCGACTCTCTTCAGAAATTCTCCGGGGGTAAAATTTCATTGATATTTTTCAAACTTAGAGCCTCTTTCCAGCTCTTATAGGTGAGTGCAAACTGCGGTGTGTTTGCTTGCTCCTCCTTTCGGTCGGTTGGTCGCCTCCATAAAATTGTCATAAAGTTCCCTATAAGAGCTGGAAAGAGGTCCTAAAGTCGCCGCAATCTATAGAAAAGGACTGATATTCTATGGCTGACCGAAAGAAAACTACTACCAATAGACGCATTCCCCCTGCTCGAACAATTGAAGAACGAGAGAATCAGATGATCAATCTTGCAATTGACCGTGCATATGAGCAACTTCGAGATGGAACAGCATCTTCTCAGGTAATTACACATTACTTGAAGCTTGGTTCGACACAACAAAAACTCGAAAAAGAACTTTTGTTGAAACAAATCGAACATCTAAACGCAAAAATTGACGCAATTCATTCCTCTGAGCTTAAAGGTGAGTTGTATGAGGAAGCAATTAAGGCAATGCGTAAGTATACTGGTACATTAGACGATGATGAATGAGTTAAAAAGTTATTCGGAGTTAATAAAACTGAAAACTTATAGAGAACGTTTATTATATTTAAGTCTTTCTGGTAAAGT
>CANQQE010000022.1 GCA_947625935.1 uncultured Muribaculaceae bacterium
GCGGCTTGCCCGTGGGCAAGCCCTACCCGATGCGGCGGGGAGCGGCATGAGCGCAACCTCGGCGAGGTAGCGTTGGTGGGGGTGAGGAGTCCGCGGCCCCATGTAGTCGCGCCATGCGCTCCAACATGGGGTTATCCAACTATGGCATTCCGCGGACGGCGGGGAGGGCGGCCAGCCCATGGGCTGGCCCTACCAGAGGCGGCGGGGAGCAGCATGAGCGCAACCTCGGCGAGGTAGCGTTGGTGGGGGTGAGGAGTCCGCGGCCCCATGTAGTCGCGCCACGCGCTCCAACATGGGGTCATCCAACGATGGCAATCCGCGGACGGCGAGAAGGGCGGCCAGCCCATGGGCGGCCCTACTAGATGCGGCGGCAACGGAGCAAGTGGGGCGGCTTGCCCGTGGGCAAGCCCTACCCGATGCGGCGGGGAGCGGCATGAGCGCAACCTCGGCGAGGTAGCGTTGGTTGGAGGAGGATTCCGTGGCCCCATGGAGTCGCGCCACGCGCTCCAACATGGGGTTATCCAACGATGGCATTCCGCGGACGGCGGGGACGGCGGCCAGGCCGTGGGCGGGCCCTACCAGAGGCGGCGGCAACGGAGCAAGTGGGGCGAGGGGCGGCTTGCACATGGGCGGGCCCTACCAGAGGCGGCGGGGGGGAAAAAGCGGACGCCCCGGGGCGGGGGCCTCGGGGCGTCGGTTTAGTATAGGGGTATCGGGATTATACGCCTGTGAGCTTGAAGTTGATGGGGAGGGTGTACCACACGTTCACCGACTGGCCGTTCATTTTGCCGGGGATGAATTTGGGGAGACTCTTAACCACACGCATTGCTTCTTTGTCGAGATCGGGGTCTTTTCCGCGGAGGACTTTCACTTCGCCGATTGAACCGGTCTTGGTCACGACGAACTGAACGACCACGCGTCCCTGAATGTTGTTCTCGGCAGCCATAGGAGGATAACGGAGGTTCTTGCCGATGTATTCGTAGAGAGCGCCTTCGCCACCAGGGAACTGGGGCATCTGCTCAACGGCTGTGAACACTTTGTTGTCTTCCACAGGTTTCTTTTCCTCAACAACCACTTCGTCTTTGTATTCGCGAACGACGTTGAGGTCGTCGGTACCTTTGTCGAAGTTGGTTGTTCCGACAGCAGTCTGTGTTTCCTTGATTTCATCCTGGCTCTTGATTTCTTCCTGGACTTCGTTGTCGGCGGCAATCGCGAGCTCGGTTACTTTCACGGTGTTAAGGACTTCTTCGGGAAGGACCTCGGGTTTCTGCTCTTCGACGCGTTCCTGAATTTCTTCCTCTTCTTCTTGCTCTTCAGCTTCTTCGGCTGCGAGTGAAGCGAGCGACTGTTCAATCTGGTCTTCGGGCTTTGCCTCGGGTTTAGGGAGTTTGTCGATAACGAAAACTACCGCCAGAATCGCTGCGATAACGATTATTACCGCAATCATTGCTTTATTGTGACGCTTGTCGGAGTTTTTGCGCATCTCATATGCGCCGAACTCCTTGTTTTTCCCCTCGAAAATGAGGTCGCGCCATTCTTTTGATGAAAGATCTACATCTTTTGCCATTTTCTTGTCGATTGATAAGTTAATAAATATAGTCGATCATCACGTTTATTTACGGTTCTTAGCAAGATAGTCGAGAATCAGTACAGAGTCGACCTGATTTATGTTATCAATCTGATAACGTGAAATCTGGTTAATCTGCATTTCGTCGAGAGCAGTTATCACGCTTTCCCAAGAGGCTTCGGGTGTAGCTTTGATAATTACGACGGGTCGGCTAAGAGTTGAGTCGTTACGGATTTTCTTGGCGAGAGCCTGATATTCTTCCTCGCTGATCTCTTTGTTGCGCCAACGCGCTTTCTGCTCGTCGATTTTTTCGAGAACTTTCTTGTTCTTGTTGTGGAGAATGCGACGTATACCTTGAACTTCATTACCTTCGTTTCCTACGAAGTGCTCCACTTTGAGGTTTGAGTTGTCGATGAGTCCGTCTTTGTCGGCGTCGTCAACGACGGGTTTACCCTCGTAGTAGTATATGGTGTTCATCGGTTTACCGTCGGGACCGTTTTTCACGTTACCCTGGCTGTCGCGGTCGGTAGCGAGGATTAGCGTGATCGCTTCGGATTCTTTGGCTTTGTTCTGCTCTGCCTGCTCAACTTTCTCGTTTGAAGGGAGTGATATGTTGAGGGTCTGCGACTTGATCATCGTGGTACAAAGCATGAAGAAAGTGATCAGAAGCATGTTCATATCCACCATGGGGGTGAAGTCCACGTGGATTGCCATTTTTTTCTGGGCGCCTTTTTTCTTTTTGCCGTCGCCGCCACCTTGTTCTATTTGTGCCATAATGAATTAGTCTTTTTCAGTTTTAAGAGCAGTCATGACGCTGAAACGGTTCATCTTCATAGTCTGGAGGTTGTCGAGCACCTGATGCACTGTGGTGTAGGGGGTGCCTCGGTCGGCCTTCACAGCGATACCTTCGCCGGATTTCATAGCTGACTGGAGGTTATCGTTGCCAGAGTTGTAGATTGCGCGCATCCAGATCTGGAATTCATTGGTAGTGACTTTATTTCCATCCTGGTCGGTGTAGGTGATATCTTTCAATGGTATCCCGACCTGAGGATTGTTCATGTCGCCGATGAATTCGTCTTGCTTAGTCTGCGAGAGTTCGAGGAATGAGTGCATAACGTCCAAGGGAACTCCAAACATATTGATTTTGGAGAACTTGACGATGTCACCTTCTGTAATACCTGTTTTCTTTCCGGTGTATTTCTCGTAGGTCTGAACGGCTTTACGCAACACTTCGGCGCGGATAGGCTCTGAAGCCCATTCACCACCGGCGACGTTGGGGTCGGCCTCACCGGCTACTGAGAGGAACACTTTGCCTTCAGGGCTAACAAGGACCGAGGCTACGTTGGCCGTGGGGACCTTGATTTCAGAGACTGAGGACGGGGTGATAACCGTCGTGGGCTCTTTCTGAAGGAAAGTAGAAGTCAACATGAAGAAAGTAAGCAAAAGAACGGTGACGTCACTCATCGCGGTCATGTCGATGAGCGTACTCTTTCTTTTAATTTTTACTTTTCCCATATTTACCTTTTAAATTTATTGATTAGAAAATCTATTTGGAAAATAAGGGATTAGTGGGTAGCTGCGAACGATTGAACGATAGAGAAGCCGATTTCGTCGATAGCGTAGGTGAG
This sequence comes from uncultured Muribaculaceae bacterium, assembly GCA_947625935.1. Taxonomy (GTDB): domain Bacteria; phylum Bacteroidota; class Bacteroidia; order Bacteroidales; family Muribaculaceae; genus JAJPXC01. Next base: position 3,196 of record CANQQE010000022.1, read on the forward strand.
GTTATCGATCTTGTTGGTGTAGAAGTTGTAAGAGATAACAGCGAACGCACCAGTAGCGATACCGAAGGCGGTGTTGATAAGTGCCTCAGAGATACCGGTCGAGAGCTCGGTAGAGTCGGGAGCACCAGAAGCTGACAGAGCCTGGAATGATTTGATCATACCGATCACAGTACCGAGAAGACCGACGAGGGTACCGAGGGTTGTGAGGGTAGCGACGATGGGGAGGTTCTGCTGGAGAGCGGGCATCTCGATAGCGGTGGCTTCTTCAACCTCTTTCTGGAGAGTAGCGATTTTCTGCTCTTTGGTGAGGGTTGTGTTAGCGTCCATCTCTTTGTAGCGAACGAGAGCGGCAGCGACAACAGCGGCTACGCTACCTTTCTGGTCTTTGCAAAGTTTCTGAGCGCCGTCGATGTCGTTTTTAGCGAGGCAAGCTTTCACGCCGGCGACAAATTTGGTGATGCTGCCTTTACCTTTAGCGCTTGAGAGGGCGATCCAACGCTCAACAGAGAGAACGATCACGGTCAAAAGGAGGGTCTGGAGGACAGGCACGATGACACCGCCCTTGAAGATAGTGCCCACGAGGTCGTTGGGGTGAGCGTTGATGTCGCTGAAGAACATCGAAGCGGGAACGGCAGAGGGATCAACACCTTCGAGGTTGAAGTGAGAGGGGTGACCAAACACAAACAAGAACAGACATACTGCAACGACAAAGCAAGCGATAATGACCAAGAATGCGTTCTTGATACCGCGAACATTGCTGCCAGAGTTGGGCTTTTGAGCTTTCTTTGTAGCTTCCATTTTGAATGAATTACTTTTTAAAGTTATTAATATGATTAGTTTAAATTGATTATTTAACTCGGTTATGTTTTGTCAAAAAAACGGGCACGGTCGCGGAGGGGTGGTATGCGGCATCAGAACAGTGGATTATTCTTCATGGCATCACAGCCCGCCGTCGGCGGCCAGGAAATTCAACATCGGCGCGAAATCGTCGTCGGGAATGGCCGGGCAGGGTGTCCATCGGCTTCACGGCTTAGAAAACGCTCATGCAAATTTATAGTCATATTTTCAATTATCAAAATTTTAGGCGTCAAATTTAACAAACGTCATTTGGAATAAAGAACGGAAAGAAATTGAAAATCGTATTTATCGCGACAGATATTGGGGATAAGTGGTGAACTTTGACACATTTTCTCACATTTATATAATAGTTTGTCGATTATTTCTTAATTATTGGGTAACTTTGCAGCCGTTAAAAATCAATAATTCCTTCATGAGCATAAAAATATCTCTCAAAAAAGGATTGGACCTCGATATTCTGGGTGGAGTCAGCGACCTGACTCTGACTGCCGTCGCACCATCGACGGTGGCGATCGTCCCTGACGATTATCCGGGATTCACGCCGAAACCGGCGGTGAAAGAGGGCGACCGCGTGGAGTCGGGTCAGCCGTTACTCTACGACAAATTCAACCAACAAATCAAGTTAGTGTCACCCGCGGCCGGGACTGTCAAGGCGGTCGTGCGCGGGGAGCGTCGCAAAATCGAGCGGGTAGTCGTGGAGATAGACAGCCATGCCAAAGAGCCGTCGGCCGCAAAGCCGTCGGCGGGCAACGCCGATGACGCGCGCGCATTGCTGATGGAGTCGGGGCTGTGGGCAATGATGCGCCAACGTCCTTATGACATAGTCCCCGACCCTGACGCGAAGCCGCGCGACATATTCGTTACGGGTTTTGACTCGGCGCCGCTGGCGGCTCCGTCGACGGTGTATCTCGCGGGTAAAGAGCGTGAGCTTGCCGCCGGAGTGGAACTGCTGTCGAAACTCACAGAGGGGAAGGTCTATGTGTCGCGCCATGACGGGGAGGCACTGAAAGATATCCCGGGAGCCGAGATGGTCGATGTGAGCGGCCCCCACCCGGCAGGAAACGCGAGTGTGCTTATAGCCAACGTCGCCCCGGTGAACAAGGGTGAGACCGTGTGGTGTCTTGACATCGTGACGCTCGCCCGCATAGGCGCGACCGTCATGACCGGCAAAATTCCAGCCGACACGATAGTAGCCGTGACGGGGTCGGAGGTGGAGCACCCGCGATTAGTCTCGACCCTGATCGGAGCGGAGCTGTCGGCACTTTTGGCGGGTAATCTGAAGAAGGAGACCCATCATGTGCGCATAATATCGGGGAACCCGCTGACCGGCCACCGCGCCAGCATGGATGGGTATCTCCGCTATCCTTATACGCAAATCACCGTCATACCCGAGGGAGACGACGTGGCCGAGTTCATGGGATGGGCCGCGCTCTCGCCGAAGAAGTCGAGCGTCAGCCGGTCGTTCCCGGGTCACTTCCTGCGCCACAAGCTCAACCCTGACGCCCGCCTGATGGGTGGCCGCAGGGCTATAATCATGTCGGGGGAATATGACAAGGTGATACCGATGGATATCATGGCGGAGTATCTGATAAAAGCCATCATAGCGCGCGACATAGACCGGATGGAAGCCTTGGGCATCTATGAGGTGGCACCTGAGGATTTCGCACTGGCCGAGTATGTCGACACGTCGAAGCTCCCGCTGCAACAAATAGTGCGCGACGGTCTCGACTATCTGAGAAAGGAACTTAAATAGAACAATTCACTTCAACCGATATATTTTGAAATCATTAAGAAATTTTCTCGACCGCGTGAAGCCCAATTTCGAGCCGGGGGGGAAGCTGCACGCCTTCCACTCGGTGTTCGACGGGTTTGAGACGTTCCTTTTCACCCCCCAGACCACATCGAGCTCGGGGGTGCACATACATGACCGAATGGACTCGAAGCGCACCATGATCATCGTGGTGTCGGCGTTGATACCGTGTCTGCTTTTCGGGATGTACAACACCGGTTACCAACACTGGCTCGCCTGCGGCGAAAGCCATTTCCCGTTCTGGGAACTGATGCTATACGGTTTTCTTGCGGTATTACCCCGCATCGTAGTCTCGTATGTCGTGGGGCTTGGGATAGAGTTTGCAGTGGCTCAGTGGCGCAAAGAGGAAATCCAGGAGGGATTTTTGGTCACGGGTATACTGATACCGCTCATCTGCCCGGTGGAGACTCCGCTGTGGATGCTTGCGGTGGCTACGGCGTTTGCCGTGATATTCGCCAAGGAGGTGTTCGGCGGCACGGGCTACAACATATTCAACGTTGCGATAGTCACGCGCGTGTTCCTATTTTTTGCCTATCCGGCCCAAATGAGCGGCGACAAGGTGTTTGTGGCCACCGAACCGATATTAGGCATCGGGGGTACCGCTCCCGACAGTTTCACCGGGGCCACTCCGCTTGGTGAAGTGGCAACCTCGGACGCTGCATCGGGGCTGAATATCACCGGCATCACCGGGGATCCCATCAGCCTATGGGACGCGTTCTTAGGTCTGATCCCCGGCTCATTCGGGGAGACATCGACCTTGTGCATACTCATCGGCGCGGCAATATTGCTGGCAACGGGGATAGCGAGCTGGCGCATAATGCTGTCGGTATTCGCCGGGGGCACAGTGATGTCGCTCATAGCCAACTGGTGCGCAAGCCCGCTCTATCCGGCGTCGTATCTGACGGTCGGCCAGCAACTTTGCTTAGGGGGGTTTGCTTTCGCGGCGGTGTTCATGGCCACTGACCCGGTCACAGCCGCCCGCACCAACACAGGCAAATATATTTACGGATTTCTAATCGGCGTGATCGCCATCGTAATCAGGGTGTATAACAACGGTTATCCCGAGGGTGCGATGCTTGCCGTGCTGCTGATGAACGCTTTCGCGCCGCTCATTGACTATTGCGTGGTGCAGGCCAACATCAACCGCCGTATGCGCCGCCTAAAAACCAAAGAATCATGAACAAGCAGAGCAATATCTATACAATAGTCTACATCATAGTGATGGTGGCGGCGGTAGGAACGGCATTGGCATTCACGGCGATGTCGCTGCGCCCCAAGCAGGTGGATAACGCCAACGCCGACAAGATGAAGCAGATACTCGCCTCGGTGAGAATCACCCCGACTCCCGGGGAGGTCACCACTGACTTCGAGAAATATATCACGGCCCAGTTCATAGTCAACGAGGCGGGCGAGAAGGTGGGCGACAACGCTTTCGGAGTTGACGTCGCCGCGGAGAGCAAAATCAAGGACGCGGCGGACAGAAAGCTACCCGTATATGAGTGCCGCATAGCGGAGAATGACGTTAAGTATATCATCCCTGTCTACGGCGCGGGGCTTTGGGGCCCTATCTGGGGGTATGTTTCGTTTGACAGCGACGGCTCGACCATCTACGGCGCATATTTCGCCCATCAGGGTGAGACCCCGGGACTTGGCGCGGAGATAGAGAAAGCGGCGTTCTCAGACCAATTTGTCGGCAAACAGGTGTTCAAGGGTGGAGCGTTCTACCCAATCGAGGTTGTCAAGGCGGGTCAGAAGCCCGCTGATGAGTCGGACTATGTGGACGGCATCTCGGGCGGCACCATCACCAGCAAAGGCGTCGGGTCGATGCTGGACAACTGCCTCACTCCCTATAAAGCATTCCTACAAACTCTTAGCGAAAAATAACCATGGCAGACAAGATAAACTACAAGAGCGTATTTTTCAATCCTTTCTCCAAGGATAACCCGGTGGTGGTGCAGATATTGGGTATCTGCTCGGTGCTCGCCGTCACGGCGAAGCTGGAGCCGGCGCTGGTGATGGGTATGTCGGTAATCGCCGTGCTTGCCTTCGCCAATGTCATCATCTCGCTGATACGCAACACCATCCCGACCAATATCCGTATCATAGTGCAGCTCGTTGTCGTGGCGGGATTGGTCGTTATAGTGGACCAGTTGCTGAAGGCTTACGCCTATGACGTGTCGAAGCAACTGTCGGTGTTCATCGGCCTAATCATCACCAACTGCATATTGATGGGGCGTCTTGAGGCGTTCGCAATGGGCAACAAGCCGTGGCCGGCGTTTCTCGACGGAGTGGGCAACGGCATCGGCTATGCCATCATCTTGGTGATCGTGGGCTTTTTCCGCGAACTGTTTGGCAGCGGGACGCTGATGGGGTATCAGGTGGTTCCACAATCATTTTATGAAGCGGGCTATGTTAACAACGGCCTGATGATACTCCCCCCGATGGCGCTGATCGTCGTGGCCTGCGTCATCTGGGTACACCGCAGCCGCAACAAAGAGTTGCAGGAGGAGTGACCCCCCTGCCCCATTAATTCATGACCATAAGAAAAGGTAATATATGGAAAATCTAAATCTATTCATACGGTCGATATTTATCGACAACATGATATTCGCCTACTTTCTGGGTATGTGTTCGTTTCTGGCGGTCTCAAAGAACGTTAAAACGGCACTCGGGCTTGGCGTCGCGGTCACTTTCATGCTCGTCATAACGCTTCCGATCAACTACCTGCTGCAGACTTATGTGCTGAGCGCGGGGGCTTTGAGCTGGTTAGGAGCGGAATATGCAGATGTAGACCTGAGCTTCCTGTCGCTAATCATGTTCATAGCGGTCATCGCGTCGATGACGCAGCTCGTGGAGATGGCTGTCGAGAAGTTCAGCCCGGCCCTATACTCGTCATTGGGAATCTTCCTTCCGCTCATAGCCGTCAACTGCGCCATACTCGGCGGATCGCTGTTCATGCAGCAGCGCGACTTCGGCAGCGTGTGGACGGCGGTTTGCGCCGGCGGAGGCTGGGGCTTAGGGTGGCTTCTGGCGATAGTGGCCATAGCAGCGATAAGGGAGCGAGTGGCAAGCTACTCGAAAGTGCCGAAGCCGCTGAGGGGCATCGGTATAACGTTTATCATCACCGCTCTGATGGGCCTGGCGTTCATGAGCTTCCTCGGCATTAAAATATAAGACAATCCTCTCTAATCAATTAGTAGAGCATGACAACAACGACAATATTACTACAATCGTCGGCGATGGGTCCGACAATACTGGCGGGAGTGGGATTTTTCCTTGCAATAACCCTCCTGTTGGTGGCCGTGCTGCTGATAGCCAAGCGTTTTCTGGTACACTCAGGCAAGGTTAAGATAACGCTCAACGACAGCAAAGAGATAATCGCCGACTCGGGCAAAAGCCTTCTGTCGACATTCGCAGACCAAAACATATTCCTTCCGTCGGCCTGCGGCGGCAAGGGTAGCTGCGCACAGTGCCGCTGCCAGGTTTTTGAGGGCGGCGGTGACATACTCCCCACCGAAACAGTGCACTTCTCTCGCAAGGAAATCAAAGACCACTGGCGATTGGGCTGCCAGGTCAAAGTGAAGGAGGATATGAAAGTGGGCGTACCCGAATCAATCCTCGATATCAAGGAATGGGAGTGTGAGGTCATATCGAACAAGAATGTGGCCACGTTCATCAAGGAGTTTATCGTGGCACTGCCGCCCGGGGAGCATATGAACTTCATCCCCGGCTCTTACGCGCAAATCAAAATCCCGCCCTATGAGATGGACTATGACAAGGATATAGACAAGTCGCTGATAGGTCCGGAATATCTGCCTGCATGGGAGAAATTCGGGCTGTTCTCGCTCAAATGCAAAAACACGGAGACGACGGTGCGCGCCTACTCGATGGCCAATTACCCGGCGGAGGGCGACCGCATAATGCTGACGGTGCGCATAGCGACACCGCCTTTCAAGCCAAAACCACAGACGGGTTTCATGGATGTCATGCCGGGTATAGCATCAAGCTATATCTTCACGCTCAAACCTGGTGACAAGGTGATGATGAGCGGCCCGTACGGGGATTTCCACCCCATCTTCGACTCGAAGAACGAGATGATGTGGATAGGCGGCGGCGCTGGTATGGCTCCGCTGCGCGCCCAAATCATGCACATGACCAAGACGCTGAAGACAACGGACAGAAAGATGAACTACTTCTATGGTGCGCGCGCTCTTAACGAGGTGTTCTATCTTGATGATTTCCTTCAGCTTGAGAAGGAGTTCCCCAACTTCAAGTTCCATCTGGCACTCGACCGCCCCGACCCCGCAGCCGACGCAGCGGGAGTGAGCTACACGCCGGGGTTTGTGCATCAGGTGATTTATGACACATATCTCAAAGACCATCCGGCTCCTGAGGATATAGAGTACTATATGTGCGGCCCGGGCCCGATGAGCAACGCTGTCAACAAGATGCTTGACTCGCTTGGCGTGGACAAGGAGAATATCCACTATGACAACTTCGGTGGCTGACGCCGAACGCTCAAAACGACAATAAACCGTATTGACAATGATAAAGAAACTGTTTCAATATCTGATAGTTACAATAATGGCCTCTGTCGCGTTGCCATCGTGTAACAAGGACAGTAAAGATGAGCCTAACGACGTCATCAGCAAGGAGCAATTGGCCGGAACATGGGAGTCGAGGCAGGTTCTGGCCGGGGGCCAGTGGGTAGACACTTCGACCGACAGCTCCCTGGCTTTCACGGCTACGTTCTATGCCGACGGACGTTACCACGGGTCGGGTTCGGTGGCCGAGGGCTGGGGCACCTATGTCATCAAGGGTGATCAGGTGAACGTGCTGTATGAGGGGGCGGTGTTGCTCACCTACAAGATACAGTCGCTCAACGGCAACAACGCCCAAGTGTCGATAACCAAGGGCGCAACAGTGACGACAGCCGTCATCACCAAGACGAGCGGCTCGACGATAGTTCCCGGCAAGCCTGAAGCGTAGGCAGAACGGAGAGAGATAAGCATAGCAATCCCGGAAGTACAGGCAGTTTAAAACGCTTCGCTTCCGGGATCGCTTTATTATTTCAGGATGCGTATCAGATGCGGTCGAGCACCGTTGCCACGAGGTCGCGCATGGCGGTCTTGTAGTTGGGAGTCACATCGTGGCGCATACGGTTGGCAATGATGGAGCAGACGGTCATGGCCCGATGTCCGAGCAAGCGGCTCAATCCTTGCAACGGGGCAGATTCCATCTCGTAGTTTGTGATGCGGCGACCGAGATGGGTGAATGTCTCGATGCGGCTGTTGAGGTCGGGGTTGGCCAACGGGAGCCGCAGCTCTCGCCCCTGTGGGCCGTAGAATCCGACGGCTGATATGGTGTTGCCGCGAACCATGTCGCTGCCGCCAATACGGCTTACAAGCTCCTCGTCGGCATTCACGACGTAGGGTTTGGCCCAGAGCGGGTTCCAACCGGTGTGCTCGCACAGGGCTTTTTCAAAATCGAGGTCGGCCACAGAGTCGCGGCCGGCATAGTAGTTAAGCACGCCGTCGAATCCGATGGCTTTCTCGGCGATGACGGGCGTGCCGACAATCAGCTCGGGTTGCAGCGCACCCGATGTGCCGATGCGCACCATAGAGAGAGTGCGGTGGGCATCCTTGACCTCGCGGGTGGAGAAATCAATGTTGGCGAGCGCGTCAAGCTCGTTGATGACTATGTCGATGTTGTCGGGGCCGATTCCGTGACTGAGGCACATTATGGGTTTCCCTTTGTAGGTGCCGCCAATGGTGTGGAACTCGCGCGACTGCACCTCAAAATCGCGTGTGTCGAAAAATGAAGCCACCATGTCCACTCGGCCCGGGTCGCCAACGAGAATTATGCGGTCGGTCAATTGTTCGGGGAGCAGATGCAGGTGGAATATCGAACCGTCGGGGTTGATTATCATTTCGGACGGGGCTATCACTTTTTTAATCATAGCGGAATAGTTTTAATGGTATTAATAGATTGTTTCTAAGTATTCAACAAAAAGGGTTGACGGATTGTTGCGGCCACGGGGCTTTCAGGCTAAACGATAGCGACCACCGGGGAGGTTTATAATCAGACCGCTGAACTCCATGTCGACCAGCAAGGCCATCAGTTTCGCAATGGGACGGTCGAGGTCGACCGACATACGGTTAATGACGGCATCGTCGTGAAGTGTGAGATAGTCGACGACGGCTTTCTGCTCAGGAGTAAGGTCGATGGGGAGGTCGAGCTGTTCACCCTCAACTTCCCTGCGGGGCCATCGCATGGCATCAATCAGATCGGAGGCCGAGGTAATCATGGCCGCGGTGTTGTCGATTATAAGCCGGTTGCATCCTTGGCTGTAGATGTCGCCCGTGCGGCCGGGGACAGCAAAAACGTCGCGGTCGTAGCCAGAGGCTATGCGCGCCGTGACGAGCGCCCCACCCTTCCGCGCCGACTCGACCACGACAAGTGCGTCGCATAGGCCAGCCACAATGCGGTTGCGCGCGAGGAAATTCCCTTTGTGGACGGGTGCGTCAGAGCGATATTCGGTAAGGAGCATACCGCCGTTGCGTGTCATATCGACAGCAACGTTGCGATGAACGGCGGGATAAATCGTGGTAAGCCCATGCGCCAGAACTCCGACAGTCGGGACCCCGCAGGCAAGGGCTTCGCGATGCGCCGCCACATCAATCCCATAGGCCAGTCCGCTGACGACGACGAGGTCGTCGACCTGCGCTTTAAGCTCGCTGACGAAATCGCGGATGAACGACAGGCCGTAGGGGGTGGCATGGCGCGTGCCAACTATACTGACAACGCGGCTGCCGTTGAGATCGGTGTCGCCCAGAGCATAGAGCATCACCGGGGCGTCGTCGCAACCGTCGAGCCGTGCGGGATAGTCGCTGTCGGTGAAGTAGAGCGGCCTGACATTGCCTGCGGCAAGGAAGTCGGCTTCACGCTCGCCCAACGCCAGGGCGTCGCGGCGAAGCGCATTGTCGAACAGACGGCTCTTGCAACCCATGACGGCTGACAACTGCCGCTCGCTCATGTCGAAGAAACGCTGCTCGTCGCCTACCCGCGCAAGGATTTCACGGGCGAGCGCAACTGTCAATCCCCTCAGAGAGGAGAAGGCTATGCGGAGTTTCAGGGATTGGCTGTCGGCCATCGCGAACGTAATTTTTACCTATTGTTCAATCAAGATAATCACGGAATGTCTCGGCGAGGATTTCACCACGACTCGCGCGTCCATTGACCACAGAGACGACTGTGACGGTCGCGGTGACGATGTGAAGTCCCTCGGGGGTGAAAATGTCTTGATGAAATATGAAACGAGGGCCTTTGCGCTCAAGCCACAGCTTGCTGACCATGGACTCGCCCATATGCAGCGAGTTGATGTACTCAATCTCAACCTTTCTCACAACAGGCATCAGGCCCATCTCGTTCATACGCCGCCAAGTCAGTCCGACGTGTTCACAGAACTCATGGCGGGTGTGCTCGAGGTAGTGCAGATAGTTGGCGTTGTTGACAATCCCCTGTCCATCAACCTCGTAGTCGCGGACTTTCATGGGAAATTCAAAGATGTAGGGATGTTGGCTCATAACGTTGTTAATTCTTGAATTGTAAAATTAACAAATTTCTCAGAGCTGACCAACAAATAACTCTAAGAGATTGTCTAAAAAGCGGGACGCCACTCCTGCACAGCACCGGGGAGCGATCTGGGGACATCGACAAGACGCTGGTTGGCCGAGCCGCGAAACAGGAGGTCGGTGTCGCGCAACGACTCGACATAAGGGCCGTCGACGAGGACATCGACACAGCACAACAGGGGGGCCAACCTTTGGTCGGCGGCAACCTGCTCGTAGGTGAACCCGGTGTAGCACCAAACGGTCTTGCCTATCGACCGGATCCGACTCGCAAGCTCAATGACGGCATCAATCTGATAGAGGGGGTCGCCGCCCGACAAAGTGACATCAAAATCGTTTTCGGTTATCCGCTTCATCAGGTCATCGACCGACACAGATTCACCGCCGTCAAAATCCCAAGATGAGGGATTGTGGCAACCGGGACATCGGTGAGCGCAACCCGCGAGGTAGACTGAGGTGCGCAACCCCGGGCCGTCGACACTGGTACCGTCGATGATTCTCAATACTCTTAACTTTGTCGCAGACATCATTTATGAACCACGCGGTCGTTAAGCTCGGCAAGTTTGGCACTGTTCCAACGGTCGGTCGTCCCGACAAGATAGCCGGTGATGCGCTGCAGCTTGTCGATGACACGGCTACCGCATTTGGGACAGACCTCCATCAGGTCGTCGGCATTCTCATAGCCGCAGTCCATACACCGATTGCGGTTGTGGTTGACCGAGCAGTAGCCTATATTGTATTTGTCCATCAAGTCTACGATGTCGGCGATAGCCTGCGGGTTGTGGGTGGCGTCGCCATCAATCTCGACATAGAAAATGTGGCCTCCGCCAGTCAATTCATGATAAGGGGCCTCAATCTTAGCCTTGTGGCGCGGCGAGCAATGGTAGTAGACCGGGACGTGATTGGAGTTGGTGTAGTAGGTCTTATCGGTGACGCCTGGGATTATTCCGAATGTCTTACGGTCTTTAGCCGTAAACTTTCCCGACAGCCCTTCGGCTGGTGTCGCGAGGACGGAGAAATTGTGGTTGTAACGACCGGAGAACTCGTTGACACGGCTGCGCATATGGGAGATAATGCGGAGTCCGAGTTTCTGGGCCTCGTCGCTTTCGCCGTGATGTTTGCCGGTCAAAGCTATCAGGCACTCGGCGAGACCGATGAACCCTATGCCGAGAGTACCTTGATTTATAACGGACTCGATGGTGTCGTCGGGTCTGAGGGATTCAGAGCCATTCCACAGGCGGGACATCAGCAGGGGGAACTGCTTTGCCATGGCTGTTTTCTGGAAATCGAACCTGTCGCAGAGCTGACGAGCGGTTATCTCAAGGATTTCGTCGAGCTTAGAGAAGAAGCGGGCGATGCGTTCGTCACTGTCTTTTATAGACATACATTCGATTGCGATACGCACGATGTTGATTGTCGAAAAGCTGAGGTTGCCGCGGCCAATCGACGTTTTCTCGCCAAAACGGTTTTCAAACACACGGGTGCGGCAACCCATGGTGGCTACCTCGTAGTTATAGCGCAGCGGGTCATCGGCTTTCCACTTTTCGTGGTGATTGAAAGTGGCGTCGAGGTTGACGAAATTAGGGAAAAATCGGCGTGCCGTCACCTTGCAAGCAAGCTGATAGAGGTCGTAGTTGCGGTCGCCGGGGAGATAGCTGACCCCACGTTTCTTTTTCCATATCTGAATGGGGAAAATCGCGGTTGCCCCGTTGCCGACACCCTCATAGGTTGACGCCAGCAGCTCGCGGATGATGCAACGGCCCTCGGCTGAGGTGTCGGTTCCGTAGTTGATGGAGCTGAACACCACTTGGTTCCCTCCGCGGGAGTGGATGGTGTTCATGTTGTGGATAAACGCCTCCATGGCCTGGTGAACACGTCCGACAGTCTTGTTGACGGCGTGTTGCAAAGCGCGCTCCCGACCTTTCAAGCCATCAAGAGGACGCTTTATGAAATCGTCAAGCTCAATTTCATAAAGGTCAGAATAGTCCTCGCCGGAAAGGGCCTCGACATTTTTGACCTCCTCGACAAAGGAAGAACGCACGAATGGAGCGAGATAGAAGTCAAACGCGGGAATGGCCTGACCTCCGTGCATCTCGTTTTGCGCAGTCTCGAGCGATATGCAGCCAATGATACTGGCGGTCTCGATGCGCTTGGCAGGTCGGGACTCGCCGTGGCCCGCGTTGAAACCGTATTTCAATATCCGGTCAAGCGGGTGCTGCACGCAGGTGAGACTCTTTGTGGGATAGTAGTCTTTATCGTGAATGTGGAGGTAGCCGTTGCGCACGGCCTCGCGCGCCTCGGGCGACAGGAGATAGTCGTCGACAAAAGGCTTGGTAGTCTCGCTGGCAAATTTCATCATCATCCCGGCGGGGGAATCGGTGTTCATGTTGGCGTTCTCGCGGGTGACGTCGTTGTTTTTCGCCTCGATTATCTCAAGGAACATATCGCGCGTTTTGGCTCGACGGGCTATGTTGCGCTGATCACGGTAGGCGATGTAGCGTTTCGCTACTTCCTTGCGGGGGCTTTTCATCAATTCAAGCTCAACACGATCCTGAATCTCCTCGACCGTCATTTTTTCTTTGCCAGTCATGCCGATGCGGTCGGTGATTTTGTGAATCAGAGCCTCGTCCTCGCCCATTTCGGTCTGAATCATCGCTTTGCGGATAGCCGCCTTGATTTTCTCCTCGTTATACCCGACGACACGGCCGTCGCGCTTGACTACCACTTGTATCATGATTTGTGATTTTGTTATTCCGGTTAGATAAATTTAAGTTAGCTGAGAGCCCACAGTTTGGACTTCACAAAGCTACTAAGATTTACCGAAACAGCAAATTAATCACGAGGAAAAATGAAAACAAATTTTCATTTTGGGAAACTTTCACCATATACCGACACAATCAATACTCTGATATATAGAATATTACATAATTATTTCGGGAAACTTTAGAGAATATACAATATGAAGCGGTTTACAGAATGTGTTTCTTTTTCAGCGTTTCAATATCCAAAGGTTTCAATCCGAAGTGTTCCAGGACCACCTTTTCGTTGCGATCTGTAAGATAGCATTTAGCCGGCTCGGAATAGGAGCCGGAGGCCAATGAGAGAGTAGAATCGCGTCGGCTGAAATCAATGCCGGCGAGATCGACAATGGTGTGAAAAAGGCTCACAGACGGCGACACATAGCACTCACGGTTACCGATGAGGTTTTCGAGCTTGCCGGGATGGCGGTCCGTATAGGCTGAGGAGAGCCACACGAGCGCAGGGACATGGAGCTGTGAGGCAGTGGGCACCGGCGACGCATGGAGGAAACGATTGCGCTCGTCATCGAAAATATCCTCGCCATGGTCGGAGGCGTAGACCACCGCCCCACTCCATCGACCGGACTCAACCGCGACCATCAAGTCGGCGAGATAGCTGTCGATATACCTGACAGTGTTGTCGAACGCGTTAATAAGCTCGGCCCGGTGGGAGGAGTTGGCATCGACCGTGCGGTCGGGAAGGAAGTGGCTGAAACGGTCGTCGTAGCGATCGCGGTAGTTGAAATGGGAGCCATAGGTGTGTAGCACAATAAACTGTTTGCGCTTTGACGTGTCGGCAAGGCATCTGTCGACAATACTGACAAGCTCGCCATCGAAATGCTCGCGGCCATCGTCCTTCAGGAAAACGACAGAATCGGCCTCAAGCCCGAAATAGTCGATGTAGGAGCCATTGCGACGCTGGTTGGAAAGGAACACCGTGTGGAATCCGGCTTCTTTAAACGCCGAAATCACACTCTTGCGGCTGTTGATGGAGTCGAAGTCGGCAGCAGTGAGGTCGGACAGCATCATCGGTACACTTTTGTGGGTGGTGTTGGACTGGGTGAGAGCTTTGGGAAAAGCCACGAGCCGCTCCATGGCCGAAAGCCGGGGGTTGGTCTCACGGTCATAGCCCAACAACTGCCAGTTGTCAGCCCGCGAGGTCTCCCCAACGACGAGCAGATAGACCTCACGCTCGGCATCGGGGTGTGTGGGCCGGGAACCGAATGTGAAACCGGCACTGGTCACAGGGTAGTCGGCCGCATCAGCAGCACGGCTGATCGCCGTGACAAGATTGTGAATCACATTAACTGGAAAAATGTCTTTATCGACAGAAAAGCGGCCGACAAAGGCGACCGAGAGCAACAGAAGCACCACCCCGACAATGAAAAGCGCGGCCGAAACCTTGCGATAAGCCTTTTGAAACCTATCGGAGAGGTTGCGTCGGCGGCATAGGTCGACGATAGCCCACACAATCATGGGGAGATATAACGCGACGACCGTGCCGATGGCCACCAGCAGGTTGCCAAGCAGCTCGGACACTTCGCGGGGGTTGGTGGTGGCGACGTTCAGGAACATATCGACGGCTATGATCGACTCGCCATAGAGATAGAGCAACACTATCTGGAAGGCTGAAAATATCATGAACGGGAGGCAGCAAAGCACCGATAGCCCAATGCGCCGTGTCAACGATAAAATCAATCCGTAGAAACCGAGAGGCAAGAACAGATTGGTCGCGGCCGACAGAAATGGAAGATTTTCGGTGTGATTAAGAACCACATTGGGTATGAGCAACAACAACGGAAATATAACGGCAAGCCACTCGGCCTGCGCAAAAGATTTAAAAAGCTTCATTTATACTGAATAAGAATCCCGACTCATGCTTGCCAAAGCCGTAATCAAGCCGGACATTAACACGTTTTTTAAATTCCCAGCGATATCCGATGCCAAAGTTAGGGAGAGCCATGCGCCAGCGCAAGGCGTCGAACCGCGGGAAAACCGCGCCAAGGCCGGCCCACAACACAATGCCGTTGCGCCTCCAGATGTGCTGACGCAGCTCGACAGTGACGTCGGCTTCGTTTTTATCGCGGTATCGTCCTTCATAATAGCCTCGGAGGGTGTTGCTTCCGCCAACAGTTGCCATCATTCCCCAGGGGACATCGCCATAGTTGATCAGAGCGTGAATCTGGGTAGCTATGACACCTCCGCGCCAGACGCTGTGGTAGGAGTTGGCAGACAGCTCGGTGCTGCTGAAAGCGTAGTCGTTGCCCATGAAACGGGCGAAGAAACGCTGACCGAGTTCGAGGAAGATGCCGCTGTAGGCATTGGTGAGGTGGTCGCGGGTATCGTACTGGACCTTAAATCCGGGGCCGATGTTGAAGGTGTGCATACGCTGCCCCATCCACAATGCGGGATTGTCGGCGTGGCGGCCTATGACGTAATTAAATTGCGCCAACGGGCCGATATAGAGGTTGGGAATAGCGCGGGCGAGAAATTCGACCGAAATCTTAGACTGATAGCGGTCATAGTCGGTCTCGTTGCGGTCGTCGGCACCCATATCGTAGCCCATACCCCAGAATTTGCTCGGGAATGAGAAGAAATAGAGATTGTAGTTCAGTCGGTAGCGATCGCGGGGGAAGATATGGTTGCCTCGTATGCCGAGCAGGTAGAACCCGGATGTCGACAGGTCGCCATAGAGCGAGACGTTGGATTTCGGAGTCAATGAGTCACTGCGGGCTGATGAGTAGATTCCTGCGGCAACAAGGCCGAGACCGAGCTTTGTGTCGGAGGAGTAGTGGGGTCCGCCGATGAAACTGACATCAAACCGCTTGTCGGAACGCTCGCTGTTGGAGTCGTCGAAATAGTCGAGGATTTTCCGAAATATGTTGCGATTGGCTGAGCTTGACAGCGTGTCGACAGTGTCGGCGGGAACAGGACGCTGCCCGTGGATGGTGATACCGGGGGAGTTGGCTGAGTGGCTGTGACGCAACGGAGCTTGTGCCGACGCGGCCAGCGGCAATAACACCACCGTTATCATCAATAGCGCAATCTTGAGCATCCTCATTTATCCGATTAATATAAGAACTGGTTTCAAGATGCAAAGATACAACAATACCATCAATCTCGCACACTTTGAAGATGAACGCGATTGTCAAAATAAGCGGTTAAGTTGTGAAAAACTTCGCAGCAACTATTTTATGTCAAATCGTTTCATGGCCGCAAGCAAAGCAATAAGCTTATTGTGATCGTAAACATCTCCATTTTGCATCAATTCGGCAGAATCAGCCCGAAGTTCAGGATTATCGATAACCTCCAAGGTATTATCCATGTAATTTAACAGTGACCTGCGCAAAATTTCATTACGCTTCAAAGACCACCCAATAGGAGTCATCTGGAATGCATAATCAGCCCCACCTTGTTGACGTAGTATTTTTCGCTTTATAACATCAGGGATGTTGCTTACCGCAACCGTTCGACCTAAAATAGAGATTGTCGGCTCATTAATACGAGCTCTGATTCTTTCCCAACGATACTTAGCTGCATCGGGGTGTTTAGATAGAATCCATTTTTTATATAAATTGTGATTCCAACGATATTTCAAAGGAATCTTAAGCATAGCATCGAAAAACGGGCGGAAAATAAAAGGAGCAAATGTCTCCAATTGTTGTTGAACCAACGTATGGGCGGCAAAAAGCATACCATTAATGCCACGATTATAGAAAATACCTATTTCTTCATTGGCATAATCTAATTTCGTAAAGTGCACTTTTGATAATAATTTATTGGGATAGAAAGCGCCACACCCAAGATTAAACTTACGATCTGGATTGACTCCATTATAATACGTTCCGATAATCACGTCGCCCAACATACCACTATGCACAATACCAAAATGAGATAAATCAATCATGCTAATCAGAGATTGGACATGAGCTGTACCATAGTATAATTCATATCCCCCAGTATACTCTATTATATTTTCAAAATCTAACAAATAAGATCCAGTATCCAATGACTTGAAAACCCAGTCATGATTATAATCACAAGCAATTTCTTGAGCGATTGACTGATCTAAATATCCGCTTTTTGACACTGTATAATTCAATTGAGAAGTATAGCCAAGCTCATGGGCTACCAATGAGGTCATTCTGGAATCTAAACCGCCGGAAAGAGCAACGAGATGAGTATTTACCCTCCCCCTTAAATCACTGTCATACTGAGCCTTAACAGCCCTTTTAAACAAAGAATCCACCAACTCAACCGCATCGAGTTCAGACAAAGTATAATCAGGGGTATTATCAATAATATAATACGGTGATTCTTTAAAGCCATCGTCTATAACAATCACATTGCCGGGCAACATTCGTTTTACCTCATCAACCAATGTGGAATTTCCGAACATATACCCATTACCCAGCAAAGAATATGCCGAACTAACGTCAAGCGTTTTACTTAATCCTTGGGTTTCGATGTTATCGTATATTGACGCTATGTCTGACGAAAATATGATGCAATCCTTATATTTAGCATAAAATACAGCTTTGCTTCCTATATGATCAGAAAAAACGACTACTCTGTTTCTTATTTTGTCAATAATAAAGCCAGAGAAACTTCCATTAATTTTATCGGGGAAAGTATCGCCATATTCGCTGTACAATTTTGAAATAGCAGAATGGACATCTTCTCCATAATTGACAAGCTGATTTTTCTCAAAAATCACACCGTCAAAAAGTATTATCAATCCATCAGTGTCTTTAAAAGATTTGTCATCAGTGAAAGTTCCGTTTGGAGAATAGTCCACCGCATAACTCCATTTACTCCCCAATAGAGCAACCTGACAGTTTGTGTCTTTTTTAAGGGAAAGAATCCAACCTTTATGGTTATTTGTGAGTGTTATTTTGTTTTTATCCATATTACTCAATTAATTAAACAGGAAGTCCTGATTTCGCGATTCAGTTTCAAATGAATTATTTAAAGGACAATTATTTTGATTTCGAAAGTTTATATTTAAGGAGTAAAAAAAATTCTCTAATCCAAATGGGGGCTATGACGAACGGCAACATAATACGCCCATAACTTGAAGTGTTTTTATGAGTCATAATGGCCAGAAATATTTTCAGTTGTTTAACGGGATTGGTCAAACATAGAACACGGCTTGATTGTATTGTTACAATCCGACGCTCAGCTTTATATCGAAGTTTTTCAGAAATTGGTAATTTTTTGTAATTCTCATATATCTCACCCATCAACCCAATGCAATCATAAGACCATGCCTTATTTGTTGTCTGCGTAACAAGTATAGGATAGTCCGGGAGATGTAGGGTGTCGTATTTCAGACATCTATCAGCGACCCAATATATTTGCACATATAAGTTTGACAGACCACGGGTTATGCACTCTTCATATAGCCCCTCCCTTTTAACAACAATACCCGACATCTGGTGGGCTCTAAAATTGTTTATGAGGAAGTTGTCAACACCGGCTCTGTACAGTCTTCTTTTCGCATTTAAATCTCGTCCACCCTGAATGGCCACACCTTGTACATCAATAGCTTTAAATGATGGCAAGACACAACCAACGCCAAGATTTTCAATTGCATTGATAACTTCCTTAACGTATTCCTTAGAGCAATAATCATCATCGCCCATCAACATAACGTAATCAGCGTCAGACACTTCCAAGCAATATAAGAAATTCTTAAACATTCCAATATTTTCAACTTGCTTAGTGTACTTGACCACAGTTGACGGATGTGCCGCACAATAATCAATTATAGCCACCTCAGTTCCATCAGAGGATGCATTATCCGAAACGATTATTTTCACATAATCATTAATTTTCAAATCAGTAATAATGCCATCGAGCAAATTAAGATTCTTCAGAAGATGCTCTTTTCTGTTATATGTAGGTATTAATATGTCTAATGAGAACTTCATAGTCTTAGCCCGACCTCTTTTAAAATTTTACCTGATTAAAATATATAATAGTTCAACTTCATTATCATATCAAGACAATAGTTGGGATAATGTCAATAGGTTTAATTTTAAGACTCGTTAAATCTCATAAATCCCATTTTTAAGCTAACAATAGCTTCCCAATTCGGGAGTTTTGGGTATGAACGAATCGGATGCATAACTTCTCTATCTCTATATGGTCGATTCCCCCATAATGGATTTATAGTACATTTCAATTCCTCAGACATGACATCAACCGCCCTTCTAAGTGTTACCAACGTCCCTGATGAAACACCGTACATAGCATATTTCTCAATCGAAGATAGGAGCATAGTGCAAGCCCTCTCATAAGCAATGCTGACGTCATCGATATGGACTAAGTCAATTTCCTGTTCGCCAGGAGACATTTCGATGGTCTCCCCAGTAAGCGCACAATTTCTCAATTTATTCCAGATTTTTGGGCGAGAATCATCTTCGCCATAAACATCAAAAAGCCGAAGTGTTATCACTCTGAAATTTTTTGCGTCAACAAAATATTGGATTATTTTTTCAAAAGCTTCCTTGGTCGACGCATAGAAATCAACCGGGTTGTATTCTTCAGAATTATAATTTTGCCAGTATGTACCGGTGTTTACCATTGCCTTGACTCCACTTTGATTCATAGCCTCAAGTAATTCCGCACCAAATTCCAAATTCGAGCGTACAATCGTCCTAATATCTTTAGGAGAAGGGTTGGCAATTACAGCAGCGGCTAAATGAACCACAACATCAGGCTGGAAATTTGACATAAAATCAATCATTGCATCAATATCACTATTGTAGCAGAATATCTTTATTTTGTCAATTATACCATCCAAAAGGCTGAAGTTGCTCGATGGGCGAGCTATGATACCGACCTGCCAACCCGATTCAAGCATATGTCTCGCTACATGAGAGCCAATATAGCCAGTAGCACCAGTTATCAAAACCTTTTTTTTCATTGGGAGAGGAATTGGTGGATTTGGGTTAGACAGAGGGTGTGGACGTCGGGGGAGGCGGCGAGGTAGTTTTTGTACCAGTCGACGGTGAGTCGGACGGTGGCTGCGAGGTCGAGGCGGGGTTGCCAGCCGAGACGCAGACGGGCTTTGCTGATGTCGAGCATCAGGAGCTTGGCTTCATGGAGGGCATGGGGGTCGGAGACATCGCGGAGTGTGCCGCTTCCGTAGCGGTCGATCACTTCGGTGGCAACGTCCCATACGGTGGCGACGCTCTCGAGATTGGGCCCGAAGTTCCACCCTTCGCAGTAGCCGACGGGGTCGTCCCACATTTTCTTAGCAAGTAGCATATAACCGCTGAGAGGCTCAAGGACGTGCTGCCAGGGGCGTATGGACTTGGGCGACCTTATGTCGATGGGATCGCCTGCCTCAAGGGCGCGGATGCAATCGGGGATTATGCGGTCAGATGCCCAGTCGCCACCGCCGATGACGTTGCCGGCGCGGACGCTCGCAATTGATTTGCGGTGGTCGCCGTAATGCTCGGGGTTGAAGAAGCTGCGCCGCCATGATGAGATGGCAATTTCGGCCGCACCTTTGCTTGATGAGTACGGGTCGTAGCCTCCCATAGGCTCGTCTTCGCGATAGCCCCACAGTTGCTCTTTGTTTTCGTAGCATTTGTCGGTGGTAATCATCACACCGACCCTGACGCTATCGGTGGCGCGTATGGCTTCGAGTATGTTTATTGTGCCCATGACATTAGTCTGCCAGGTCTCGACGGGACATTGGTAGCTGAGTCTCACAAGGGGCTGCGCGGCGAGGTGGAATACGATTTGGGGCTTATAGCGGGCAAAAATGCGCTTCATTTCCTTGCCGTCGCGGATGTCGGCCCGGATGTCGGCTTTAATTTTGTCTCCGATACCTGACATGAGGAAGTTGTCGCGGCGGGTGAGCGGGTCGAGACCGACGCCGACGATTTCTGCACCGAGGCTTTGGAGCCAAATCGCGAGCCAGCTTCCTTTGAATCCGGTGTGTCCTGTTATAAGTACCCGCTTGCCGGCATAAAAGTTGTCGAATATATCCAGATTGGTCATCGTCAGCTCAATCAATAGCGTGAAACAAATTCCTTGACGCTCGCAATCATGTGGGCGAGCATCGGGGGTGTCATGCCGGGATATACTCCGATCCACAAGGTGTTGTTCATTATGAAATCGGTGTTCTCAAGCGATCCGACCACGCGATAAGAGCCGGGTTGCTGCCGCAGTTGGTCGAAAGCGGGATGTCTGAGCAGGTTTCCGGCAAAAAGATTGCGTGTCTGGATTTTGCAATCTTCAAGATGACGTGCGAGGTCGTTGCGTGAGAATGGGGCATCGGGTGAAACCGATATAAGGAACCCGAACCATGAGGGATCGGAACCGGGTTGCGGCTCGGGGAGGATGAGCCACGGGGTGCCTTGAAGTCCATCGCGCAAGACCTTGAAGTTGCGTCGGCGGGCATCGACAATGGAGTCGAGTTTTTCCAACTGGGCACATCCGATGGCGGCTTGCATATCGGTCACTTTGAGGTTGTAGCCGAAATGGGAATAGACGTATTTGTGATCATACCCGACGGGCAATTGTCCGAATTGTTTGGTGAAGCGGCAACCGCAAGTGTTGTCGACCCCACCCATGCACCAGCAGTCGCGGCCCCAGTCGCGGAATGAGTTGACGAGGCGGTGAAGCAGAGGGTTGTCGGTGTAGACCGCTCCACCCTCGCCCATTGTCATGTGATGAGGGGGATAGAATGAACTGGTGCCTATATCACCGACTGTGCCGGTCTTGCGTATCACCCCGTCGATTTCAACCGTTGAGCCGAGGGCATCGCAGTTATCCTCGACAAGCCACAAGTTGTGTTTGTCGCAGAATTGTTTCACTGCGTTCAAATCGAATGGATTGCCGAGCGAGTGGGCAATCATCACGGCTTTGGTTTTGTCGGACAAAGCGTTTTCCAGTTGACTGACATCAATATTATACTGAGGCACGGTGACATCGACAAAGACCGGAATGGCACCGTATTGGATACATGGGGTGACCGTCGTTGGGAAACCGCAGGCTACGGTTATGACCTCGTCGCCGCGCTTAATCTGACGTTCACCAAGCTCGGGAGCGGTCAGGGCAGAAAAAGCGAGCAGATTGGCCGATGAGCCTGAATTAGTCAGCGAGCAATATCTCACGCCCAGCCACCCGGCAAACGCCTTTTCAAACTTAGTGGCCCACGGCCCTGCCGTAAGCCAAAAATCGAGAGATGAGTCAACGAGGTTAACCATCTCGCGTTCATCGAAATAGCGTCCGCCATAGTTGACAAAAGTGTCGCCCGCGACAAATTGACGCGGCGCGCCATGGGTTTCGGCATAATATTCCTTAGTGAGTTGAAGTATCTGATTTTTAAGTTGTTCCTTTCGGCTCATTTTATATCGTATTACCTGTTAGTCGCGTTACCATACTTTCCAAGGGGCATCGCCTGAATCCCACATCTGGTTAAGCTCGACGTTGTCGCGCAGTGTGTCCATCGGTTTCCAGAAGCCTCGATGGCGGAAAGCGTGCATCTTACCGGCACGGGCTATGTCTTCGAGTGGTCCCCGCTCGAAGATGACAGAATCATCGCCATCGGGAATGAAATCGAACACTTCGGGTTCACAAACGAAGTAACCGGCGTTAACCCAGTTTTTGTCGCCCGATGGTTTTTCCTGAAATGAGAGCACGGTGTCGGTTTCGGTGTCGATCTGAAGCGAGCCGAACTTACCACGCGGACTGTAGGCCGTGAGGGATACCAACGCTCCAGACCGCTCATGAGCGGCGATGGAGTCGCGGATGTTTATGTCGGCTACCCCGTCACCGTAAGTGAGCAGGAAGCGATTGCGGTCTACATATTTCTGTATGCGTTTGATGCGTCCGCCGGTCATGGTGTTCAATCCAGTATCAATCATCGTGACCCGCCATTTTTCGGAATGGTTGTCGAGGATTTTGACCGAGTCGTCGGAGAGGTCAACTTCCATGTCGCAGTTGTGGCGGAAATAGTTCGCGAAATATTCCTTGATGATATATTGTTTGTAACCGCAGCATATTATGAAATCATTAATTCCATAATGGCTGTAGGTTTTCATTATATGCCACAATATAGGTTTCCCACCAATCTCGACCATCGGTTTCGGAATCAGGTTTGTCGCCTCGCTCAATCGGGTTCCAAATCCGCCAGCGAGAATCACCGCTTTCAGCATATTATTGTCGGCCATAAAAAATCGTCGGTTGTAGTTAACATAATTACCAATCTCTTGGCAAGAGATACTTGTTGGCAACGCAAAGATACATATTTAATTGCGTTTCAACAATATAATAGCAGAATATAATTGTAAGGTTACATTAGGTTTCTGATATTTGTTAAAAAACTCGAATAACTAAAGCAAGGCATCTGTCTGATTTACACCCCCATAAATGTAGTCACAATCTCTTGCCAAGCGACTATGACTATTCCAACAACTCATATATGATAATAACTAAATCAAGACACCGCCAATGATTACGCATATCAAAAGGGGGGCGTGCTACTGCATCAAGCATCTCACGCCTAAATAATGGGCATTTTTATTATACAGGCATACATACGGCTATTTCCCTAATTTATCAAATCCGAGAGACCTGAACGAATGGATTATCAGGTTAATGCTAAAAGAAGACACTTCGGATTGGACGAGATTGGCCGACAAATACGCTGTCAGAAAATATGTCTCGGATTGTGGATATGGCGAAATGCTTATACCTTTGTTAGGAGTATGGGATAAAGCCGATGATATTGACTTCAATTCATTAACACCCCCATACGTATTAAAGAACAACAACGGATCGGGCACCAATATCTTCATAAGGGACTCAGAAGCGACTGATTTTGAGAAAATAAGGGCTGCTTTATCTTCATTGCTCAAAAGAAGATTCGGATATGATTCGGGCGAAATCCATTATTTCAAAATCCCGCGCAAAATCATAGCGGAAAAAATGCTTGATGCAAAGAAACAGGATTTCGAATCCTCTTCTTTAATTGATTACAAAATATGGTGCATAAACGGAAAGCCGGAAATGATTGTGATATATTATGACCGCGGCGCAGACCACCATCAGACTAAAGTGGAAATCAGGGGAACCGATTGGTCTAATAAAAATAGCCTGTTCAACCCTACAGCAGCTTTCACCATCGGAGATGGACGCATTAAAGCACCCGCTTGTCTACAGTATATGTTAAACGCTGCAAGCGCGCTTTCCAAAGGATTTCCACAAGTAAGGGTTGATTTTTATGTAGTTGACAATAAACCCTATTTTGGAGAGTTAACTTTTTCGAGTGCCGCAGGCCATGTCGCTACATTTTCTCGTGAAGCTTTAGTGGAACTGGGCGCAAAAATATCAAAGGCCCAATCTCAGTAAATTCTACAGCCTCAAAGCGATGACAGTATAAGACTATTGGCCTCGTCAACTATGGAGGTGTCAAGACTGGCGAGATAGATTCGGGTGGTCGCCTCACTATCGTGTCCTAATCCTTCGGATATTACCGAAAGCGGAATGCCTTTAACTTTAGCGGCGGAAGCCCAACTATGGCGTGCGACATAGAGGGTCAGCGGGATGGCTACCCCAGCCATATCAGCTATACATTTGAGGCTATGATTGATATTATAGCTTGCGTTGAGGTAGGCACATCTTTCATTGGTGTCTGTATTTCGGATGACGGGAAGCAGGTAATCGCTATTGTTTTCAGGATACTTGTCGAGTATCATTTGCATTTCTTTTGTCCATTCAATGATCAGTAGCTGCCCGGTTTTGCGGCGGCGGTAAGTGACATAACCGTTTTTGAGGTCACTCTTTTTAAGAAATGCCATGTCTATGAAGCTCATACCGCGAAGATAAAAGCTCATTAGAAACATATTACGGGCGAAGTCGAGAGCCGGTGCGAGTGTCAGATCCAACGCCTTGATTTTTTTGATTACAGCCAACGGCAAAGCCCGTTTCACGGTCTTGTCAACTCCCGTATAGACATGACGGAACGGATTGCGGCTCTCAATGACTCCATCCTCAACCGCACGGTTGTAGACGGCCCTCAAAATGCGAAAATAAAACGATATGGTGTTAGGAGCGACTCCCCGGGCCTTGTGCCACGCCTCATACCCTTTCATCGTTTCCGAGCTGATACAATCCAGCATTATGTCTTCGTCCGCTCTATACTTCTTGAAACTGTTGAGGGTGGACTTGTATGTTTCTGACGTTCTGATTTTTCCGTTCTGTCTCAATTTGGCGATAATTCCCTCCATAAAATAGAATAGAGAGTAATCATGAGTATAACGGTTAAATTCGTTGATAATGTCGTCAACAGTGTATGAAAAACAGGTTGCATTGAATTTACGGACAATCTTGGACAGCCGCTCAAAATCCCACCGGACACGCTCATTTATTGAGTGGACTAACGATATGCGGTCGCTTTCCTGAGTCATCTTAATCATTGAGCGGTTCTCGTCCCATTCGTATGGGAACACTTTGTATCCGGTCAGAAGCTGTCGCACCTTTCTCTCATGGATAATCTGATAGTAGATTGTGCCCTGGTGTCCAGCGACAGTAGAAGGACGGAATTTCACTTTTATTGAAGCCATTTGATTTCGGTTTTATTTATCTGCAAGATACAGCAGGGACTGTTTAATTTGCAGAAATCGGCTCTTTTTCGGTCAATTTTGAATTTTCCCGAAAATCAAATACAACCGATGAGATAAAGTAGCCATATAAGGGGACAGCAATGACAACATATAATATCAAGGTTAAAGAAAAGAGCCCGATATAATACCGGACTCTTTCTATAACTGGGTGATAACCCGCCTAATTTTTATTGTGGTCTATTCGGCTTGGAGGAGTTCGAGCATCTTGATGGCTGAGAGGGGGATGCGGGTTCCGGGGCCGAAGATGGCTGCTACGCCTGCTTTGTAGAGGAAGTCGTAGTCCTGCGCAGGTATAACTCCACCGGCGGTCACCATGATGTCTTCGCGGCCAAGTTTTTTAAGCTCTGCGATAACCTGCGGAATCAGGGTCTTGTGTCCGGCGGCGAGCGATGACACGCCAAGGATGTGGACATCGTTTTCGACGGCCTGACGTGCCGCTTCGGCGGGAGTCTGGAACAACGGGCCCATATCGACATCAAAACCGCAGTCGGCATAACCTGTGGCTACCACCTTGGCACCGCGGTCGTGTCCGTCCTGTCCCATCTTGGCAATCATGATACGGGGCTGACGACCTTCTTTCTTAGCAAATTCCTCGCACATTTTCTGTGCTTTGAGGAAGTCGGGATCTTGTTTTGTTTCGCTTGAGTACACGCCTGAAATTGTTCTGATTACTGCTTTATAACGTCCGACAACTTCTTCGCACGCGTCGGATATCTCGCCAAGTGTGGCACGGAGGCCCGCCGCTTTTACGGCGAGGTCGAGGAGATTTCCTTTTTTGGTGCGGACACATTCGGTGATCGCGGCAAGAGCTTCCTTGACAGCGGCTTCGTCGCGGTGGGCCTTAACGTCGTTGAGACGTTCAATCTGTTCGCGGCGCACTTCGGTGTTGTCGATTTCGAGAATGTCAATCGGGTCTTCGTGATCGAGACGGTATTTATTGATGCCGACAATGGTCTGACGACCCGAGTCGATGCGTGCCTGAGTGCGAGCTGATGCTTCCTCGATACGCGATTTGGGCAGACCTGTCTCGATCGCTTTGGCCATACCGCCGAGCTTTTCGATTTCCTGGATGTGCTCCCATGCGCGATGGGCAATCTCATTGGTCAGCGACTCTACATAATAGGAGCCTGCCCAGGGGTCAATCTCCTTGGTGATGTAGGTTTCTTCCTGAATGTAAATCTGAGTGTTGCGGGCAATACGGGCCGAGAAGTCGGTTGGAAGCGCGATAGCCTCGTCGAGGGCGTTGGTGTGAAGCGACTGAGTGTGGCCCAATGCGGCACCCATGGCTTCGATGCAGGTACGGCCCACGTTGTTGAATGGGTCTTGCTCGGTGAGCGACCAGCCGGAGGTCTGTGAGTGTGTGCGGAGTGCGAGCGATTTGGGGTTCTTGGGGTTGAACTGTTTCACAATCTTTGCCCAAAGCATACGGGCTGCACGCATCTTTGCAATCTCCATGAAGAAGTTCATGCCGATGGCCCAGAAGAATGACAGGCGCGGCGCGAAGGCATCAATATCCATTCCGGCGTTTACACCCGCACGGAGGTATTCGAGGCCGTCGGCGAGTGTATAGGCCAACTCGATGTCGCAAGTGGCTCCGGCTTCCTGCATATGGTAGCCCGAGATTGAAATCGAGTTGAACTTAGGCATGTTCTGCGATGTGTACTCAAAGATGTCGGCGATGATACGCATCGAAAATTCGGGGGGATAGATATAGGTGTTGCGCACCATGAACTCCTTGAGGATGTCGTTCTGAATGGTTCCGGCCATTTCCTCAAGTTTGGCACCCTGCTCGAGACCGGCGTTGATGTAGAAAGCGAGCACGGGCAGCACGGCACCGTTCATGGTCATAGACACTGACATTTTGTTGAGTGGTATGCCATCGAAAAGCACTTTCATGTCTTCGAGAGAGCATATAGACACACCTGCTTTGCCGACATCGCCTACCACGCGTTCATGGTCGGCATCGTATCCGCGGTGTGTCGCGAGGTCGAAGGCGACTGACAGACCTTTCTGCCCCGAAGCGAGGTTGCGGCGGTAGAAGGCGTTAGACTCTGCAGCGGTAGAGAATCCGGCATACTGGCGTATAGTCCAAGGACGCATCGCATACATACCGCTGTAAGGGCCACGGAGGTAAGGGGGAATACCTGCTACATAGTTAAGATGCTCCATGCCCTGGAGGTCATCTTTTGTGTAGATGGGTTTCACGGGAATCAGCTCGGGAGTGAGCCATTCTTCGCCGGCGGCCACGGGATTGTGGGTGGCATTGAACGCGTCGGCTGCGATATTTATATTTTTAAAATCGGGTTTCATATTTAGATTTTATTTTAAAAGCCGGGCGTTGAACGCCTGAAGAGTTTCAAGAACATTGCTGCGCACATGGATGAAGTTGTTGATTCCCTTGGCTTGCAGCTCCTCGGTGCAAGCGGGGGCACCGGCAACCACAAACTCGGCGCGGCCGTTGAGGAGCTCGAAGGCTTCGGGAGCAAGGGCTGCATACTCATCGTCGGAAGAGCAGAGGACTACGATGTCGGCAGCTTTTTCCATAGCCGCGTTAATGCCGGCCTCAACCGTATCGAATCCGATATTGTCGATTATCTCATAACCGGCGCAACCGAAGAAGTTGGCTGAGAACTGGGCGCGCGCGAGTCTCATGGCGAGGTTGCCTATGGTGAGCATGAACACTTTAGGACGGTTGGCGGCACGCTCAGTGGCGAGACGGAGCTTCTCGAAGTCGCTTGCCTGACGGGATGCGTTGAGAGCCTTCTCGGGATTGTTGGCATCGTTGCAGCCGCATCCGCAGCCACAACCGTCTTTCTCGATTTTCTCAGCGGCCATCTCATTGAAGTTGGGGAACTGGTTGGTGCCAAGCAGAATTTCCTTGCGGCGCGCCATATCGGTGTGACGTTTTTTGTTTGACTCATTGACAGCGGCCTGAATCAATCCTTGATTTACCGCAGCAAAGAATCCACCCTTTTCCTCAACCTCAAGGAAGAGTTTCCAAGCCTCGTTAGCGAGGGAGACAGTCAACGTCTCGACATAGTAGGAACCACCAGCGGGGTCAACCACTTTATCGAGATGGCTTTCTTCTTTGAGAAGGAACTGCTGATTGCGCGCTATTCGCTCAGAAAACGCATCGGGAGTCTTATAGGGAGTATCGAACGGCACCACGGTAATCGAGTCTACACCGGCAAGAGCCGCTGACATGGTCTCGGTCTGGCTGCGCAGTAGATTTACATGAGCGTCGTAGATTGTCTGGTTGAAGCGTGAAGTTGAAGCGTGGACGTGCATCTTGCAAGCGCAACGGCATGAGGGTTTGTATTGTTCCACTATCTGCGCCCAAAGCATACGGGCGGCGCGGAATTTGGCAAGTTCCATGAAATAGTTGGAAGAAACGCCCATGTTGAATTTTATGCGGCATCCTACCTCAGTAGCGTCCATACCGGCATCAGTGAGAAGTGTCATCCAAGCCGCACCCCAAGCGAGAGCATAGCCCATTTCCTGATAGATGTAGGCACCGACATTGGTCAGCATATCTGAATCGACAGCGAGCACTCTGAGATGTTTGACATCCTTGACCGCTTCGATGATTTCACGAGCCTGCGCAGCAATGGCCACAGTATCTATATCACGGCCATGTTTCAATGCGCCCCGCAACGGGTTGTAATCGACAGATCCGCGGAAAGTTTCGGCAGCACCCGCCTCAACCACAACAGCCGCGAGATTGCGAGCCAACTCGACGCAATGATTGTGGCAGGTCGAGAGGTTCACTTCGATTTTTGTCAGGTCTATGCCTTTCAGCAGTTTTTTAATGTCGTCGATCCCCACGCTATTTTTGGGGAGACGATATCCGATTGAGTTAACGCCCTTAGAAATCGCGTCGAGAGCCTTCTCGTTGGCTTTCTCGATGGAGTCGGCGATAATTTCCTGACGAGTCAGCCACTCGTTATCGGTGCGTGTTCCACGGATGTAGGGAAACTCGCCGGGGAGCGAGTCGGTAGTTTTAAGGTCGGCAATATCCTCAGCGCGGTACATCGGCTGGACATTAAAGCCTTCGTTTGTTCTCCATACCAGTTTTTTCTCAAAAGGCACGCCTTTGAGATCAGCGTCCACCTTAGCTCTCCACTCCTCAGTGGTGACAGGCGGGAACTGGTCGAACAATTTTTCTTTCTTTTCTGCCATGATTAGGTTCTAAATGATTAGATTTATTGCTTTCAATGATTTATAATCAGTCAAACTACGGCACCATCCGTACAGACGGATTTATGCACATGGCAAAGTTAGTAAACTTTTGGAAATGTGTAAACAAATTTGCTCAGTTATTTGCGCGGGGCGATTATGCGCTCACCAAGATACTTGGCAAACTGAGACCTGAGTTGGGTCAACTCGATGTTACGCTCCATCAATCTCGCCACTTCGGCAGAATCGGGAGCCTGCGAGCGGCAAACACGGCGTATCTCATCGCGCAAATCGCGCGTACGGCATTCAAGAATCGCATCTTTAAGCTCATAAACCGCACGCTCGACGAGTACATCGAGACGGTCGACCTCGGTCTCTATCTTGGTGAATTTAGTGTGTACTTTGCTCAAGTGGTATTTCTCGCTGACCAAGTCGGTGGTAAGCCGCCTTAACTCGTCGTCGGGTGACGACGCCAAGATTTTCTCTATATAACAGATAGTAAATTGCTTGAGATCTTCGTAATAACGCTCGTCGCAGTTGGCCTGAAGCGCTTGCTCGCGGGCTGTTATCTCACTAAGGTCTACGGCGGATGAACGTATAGCCGCCACCCCTTCGTCCCATTGCCGCTTACGCTGCGCGTCAAGCCGCTGCTCATGGCGACGGAGGTCGTCGTCCCATGACTGCTCACGCAATTTCATCGCCTCGGCGAATGCTTTGGCATAAAGCGGGTTGGTAAAAGAGATGTCGTCGCTTTCCATCTCATCGCGTATATAGTCTATGATTCTGACCGACATTTTATTACCGTCATCGTCCCAAGCATCACCGACCTCCATCATGCCATATTTCAGGGCATAGCGCAACACACCTTTCTCGTATTTAGAGAGGTATGCAAGATGGTCGGCGGGGGCTACCGAATCATCGGCCGAGGATTGCCGCGGATTCTCGACAACCGTGTTTTTTTCGGATTCAAGGCCTTCAAGCGAACGGCGCGCCTGCTCTTTGGCTTGTTTCAGGGCCTCGCTATCGCGGCGGGCATGGTAGAACTTATCGACCTGTAGAGTCAACACCCTCTCCCCTATGCCCAATGAGTGGCTGCATTCCTTTATATATACCGAGCGGGTGATAGGATCGGGAATCACAGATATCGATTGCACTATGTCGGTTATGACCTTTGACCGGGCAATCGGGTCGGACTCCACACCCTGCAACAGAATTTTGGTTTTGAACGATATGAAATCCTGCTCATTGGCAGCGAGATATTCCTCGACTTCGGATGATGAATGGTTCTGGGCGAATGAATCGGGGTCGTCACCGTCGGGAAGCAGCAACACCTTAATGTTCATACCCTCGGCAAGCAGCATATCAATTCCTCTCAACGAAGCCTTAATCCCGGCGGGGTCACTGTCGTAGATCACGGTCACATTTTCGGTGAAACGGTGAATCAGACGTATCTGTCCCTCAGTCAACGAAGTGCCGGAGGAAGCGACCACGTTCTCGATGCCGCTCTGGTGCATGGATATGACATCCATGTATCCTTCGACGAGTATGCACTTGTCTTTTTTCACTATGGCCTGTTTAGCCTGGTGTAGACCATAAAGCTCATAGCTCTTGCGATAAATAGGCGACTCAGGGGAGTTGACATATTTAGCGACATCTTTGTCTTTGCGCAATGTGCGTCCACCGAAACCGACCACTTTGCCGGAGAGGGTGAAAATAGGATACATTACCCTTCCGCGGAAACGGTCGCGAAATTCGCCGTGCTCGTCTTCCATGCACAGGCCGGACTGCACCAGGAATTTATCGCCGAATCCCTTGGCTTTCGCAGCTTTGTAAAGCTCGGCCCGACCCGGGAGGGAATACCCAAGCCTGAAACGCTTTACAGCCCAGTCGTTGATGCCGCGCTCACGGAAATAGGTCAATCCAATCTCTTGACCGTCGGGTGTGTCGGTCAGATTATGCTCGAAATGCTCGATGGCCATCTCATTGACGGCAAAAAGGCTTTCGCGCTCAGAAGCTATGCGACGTTCCTCGTCGGTCATCTCATGCTCCTTAATTTCGATGTTGTATTTTTTCGCAAGGTAACGCAACGCCTCCTGATAGGAAATCTGTTCCAGCTCCATCAGAAAGTTGACGGCACTACCACCCTTGCCGCAACTGAAACATTTGCAGATACCTTTAGATTTAGAAACAGAAAAAGAGGGTGTGCGCTCGTTGTGGAACGGGCACAGACCTATATAATTGGCGCCCCTGCGTTTAAGACTCACAAAGTCGCTCACCACATCGACAATATCGGCGGTGTCGAGTATACGCTGGGCTGTTTCCCTGTCGATTTTTTTCATCTCAACGCAAAATTAGCTAACCGTTCTCATCCGCGCAAGCAAAGGCGACGCAAGGCGACAATCATAACCGCAGTGAGCGTGACGCTGACAATAATTAAAATCACAGATTCGACCGATGAAGCTGTCCCTATCGCATCGATGTCGGGAGCAGCCTCAAACCATTCCTTGGCCCAACGGCCGGCGACAACCACCATGTTGTTGAAAGCGTGAGCTATGACGGCTAACCAGAGCGATCCGCTCCACCACATCAAATATCCAAAAAACGCACCCAAAAGCACTCTCGGCACGAACCCAAGCACCTGCATATGGAACAAGCTGAAAATCACAGCAGCAATCCATATGGCCAAATGTGGGTTCATGCGGGTGCATAACAATAATTTCTGCACCCCGCCACGGAAAAACAATTCCTCGGCAAATCCCGTGAGACAACCTACAATCAGAAGCGACATAACCAGATTGCCGGCCGTCGTCGCACCCATGAGCCTCTCAAGCGTTGCCTGAGCATTTTCTTCGGCAACCCTCATCCATTCAAGGCTTTCGGGGAGGCAAACAGAGGCATTCCAAGATATTATGAGGTTCATCGCAGGGACAGCAAGCAGCATGGCAACAACTGCAAGAAGAACCGCCGTCAATCTCGGCGGCTTCATAACCTCGAGGAACTCAGCCGGCAGCCTTGTCATCATCAGAGCGGTTACCGTTGGCGGCAAAATAAAAACCAGCAAGTCCTGAACTATAGTGACTATCCTCAAAGCGGCCGTCGAATCGCCCCATTTGCTCAAGACGAGTTGCAGCAGCATCGATGCCACGACAAGCATAAACAGGAACAAACAGAAGAAAAGTCCAAGGCCAAGCCCCGGTTTCAAGGCTGTCGAATAACGGCGTTGGGCCGCGTCAAACAGATGGTTGTCGGTCATTTCAATTTAAATATTTAAGTAGAAATCAGATGTCAGCTCCCGGTATCGCTCGCTGAACTTAGATGTCTCGTCGTATATATATATAGTGTCGATTGCCGCCGCCCGATTGAACCGCGACAACTCCACGAGCACTCTTTTCGGCGGTTTACCCATTTTGGAAACCACCCTCGTGAGCCTGTTGATGTATAGCCCGGCTCCAGCCGCGAGCAAAGCAATCTCGCTCTCGCGCGAAGCGGGAGCTACCAAGGCCAAACGCCCCCGTTCATTCAGCACCATAACCGACGCCGACATAAGGGAAGCTATGCCAAGAGAGCCTTCGTGGCGAGCCACCGCACGGCGGTCGTCGCCGGAACGCAAAGTCTCGGTAAAGAACGGAGGATTGCACACCACCAAATCAACCGAATCGGCCCCGGAGGACACCCAATCGACAAAGTCGGCGCAATACAGCCCGACAGCATCGGGCCAAGGCGAGGCCGCGACATTAAGGGAAGCCTCACGAACAGCCACGGAATCAATATCGACGGCATCGACCGAACCGACCCCGCGCTGGGCAAGCATCAAAGCAATCAGCCCCGTGCCACACCCGGCGTCGACGGCACGGGCCACTCCATCGACCGAAACCCACGCACCAAGCAACACACCGTCGGTGCCTACCTTCATGGCACTGTCGCGGTTGACGATGTCAAACCGTTTGAAACGGAACGTCGATTCACGGAGGGGATTTCGGGGCATAATCGAGCTTAATTTTCCGCAAAGTTACTACATTAGTCGCCAACAATCACGAAAAGCAGTTGTTAATTCAAAGGTAAAATTTTAAATTTGCACAGTTCCATCAGATTTATCCGAGGAACTCGCTATAAATAATCTCAAGACCGCACCGCGTCAAATCAGTTCATAAAGAATAAACGTATGATTGTAAATTCCGCCCGATTTGTCATGAGCAACACCGATGTCAACAAGTGCCCGAACGAACAGCGCCATGAGTATGCGTTCATAGGCCGCTCCAACGTCGGTAAGTCGTCGCTCATCAATATGCTGACCAATAACAAAAACCTTGCCATGACATCACAAACGCCCGGCAAGACCTTGTTGATAAACCATTTCCTTGTCAATGACAGTTGGTATATCGTCGATCTGCCCGGTTACGGCTACGCCCAACGCGGCAAAGAGACGCGCGCCTCGCTCCAGAAAATCATCAAGGGGTATATTCTCGGCCGCCATCAGATGACAAACCTGTTTCTGCTCATCGACTCGCGCCACAAGCCACAGAAAATCGACATGGAGTTCATGGAATGGCTCGGTGAGAACCAGGTGCCGTTCAGCATAGTGTTCACCAAACTCGACAAGATGTCGGCCTCGGAGGGCAAAAAGAACGTGGAGGCCTATTGCGCCGAACTGCTGAACACATGGGAGGAACTGCCACCTGTGTTTGTTACGTCGAGCATTGACCGCAGAGGCCGCGAGGCTCTTCTCGACTACATAGAGCAGCTCAACAAACTTCCGATAGAATAATCCCCGACATTTTAAACAAGGCACACGCGAACGTTGTTGTAGTTTCAGTAATCCCAAATATATCTGAAACTATGTCAACCGAAAAAGCGAAAAAAGGGAAATGCGCTTGCCCAAAATCCAAAGAAGGAAGCGTGAATGACTTGCCGGGAGCGGCCATAAATGTCGCTGACGACTGCAAAGTCACCAAAGAGCTAATCAAAGAGCGCACAGCGACACTCGACAACAATCCCCACTCTGAGGGACTATGAATTTAGAACAACATGAGAAATTGCCCACAAAGAGTCCAATTTCTCATGTTTTTATATACCTTTGCATTGACTCTGAGTAAACATCATCACAATGAACTGGTTTTAACTTATTTCAAAATGACATTTTGCAATAAATTTAAACCAGTTCAAAATCGAGCTTACAACTCCAAACGCAGTTATGACCGAAAGATATTTTACCGACAACGAAAA
This sequence comes from uncultured Muribaculaceae bacterium, assembly GCA_947625935.1. GTDB lineage: Bacteria > Bacteroidota > Bacteroidia > Bacteroidales > Muribaculaceae > JAJPXC01. The sequence goes on from CANQQE010000022.1 coordinate 38,339, forward strand.
AGCGAGACTGCCACAGATGTGTCTGAATCTGTGGCACTCGGTAAAGGATTTGGCCATCGGCGGGGAAGCCGCCAAAATCAGACGGGTGATAACAGAATGCGCCAAAGAAGGCAACTATCGCCGCGACCGTTACGGAATCAACCCGGTTATACGCCATCTTGAAACAGCGACAGCATTGTGCCAAAGCGTCAGTCCCGACCGCAACATGGTCATCGCCATACTTCTGTACGGGCTATGCCAAAAAGAGTTTCTCAATATAGAGCAGATCGCCAAGGAGTGGGATGAGGATATAGCCAAACTCGTCAGAGGTCTGCTTAAAGTCTCGGCACTCTATCAGAAACGCCCGTCGGTCGAAAGCGACAATTTCAGGAATCTGCTGCTGACTTTCGCAGAAGATATAAGGGTTATCATAATAATGATTGTCGACAGGCTCGCCCTGATGCGCGCCATCAACCACCATCCGAACGAGAAATTCGTGAGAGACGTGGCCTATGAGTCGAGCTATCTGTACGCTCCACTTGCCCACAGGCTCGGGCTATACGCCATCAAGTCGGAGCTTGAGGATATGTCGCTCAAATACACGATGCGCGACACCTACACGTCGATAGCCCACAAGCTCAACGAGACCAAACTTCACCGGGACGCCTATATCGCAGACTTCATAAAGCCCATAAAGGAGAAGCTACAGTCGCTCGGACTGAAATTTGACATCAAGGGGCGCACCAAATCCATCTATTCCATCTGGAACAAGATGAAAAAGCAGCACAATGATATAGACCAGATATATGACCTATTTGCCATCCGCGTCATACTTGACTCACCCTTTGAACGGGAGAAAAACGATTGCTGGCTTGTCTATTCGGTGATTACCGATATGTACCAACCCAATCCGTCGCGAATGAAGGATTGGCTCAGCATACCCAAGAGCAACGGCTATGAGTCGCTTCACATCACGGTCAACGGCCCAGAATCGAAGTGGGTGGAGGTGCAGATACGCACCCGGCGCATGGACGAGATAGCCGAGAAGGGCCTTGCGGCCCATTGGAAATACAAAGGGATAAAAAGCGAGAACAACCTTGACGCGTGGATGAACAATGTGCGCGACATATTAGAAGCCGCCGAATCGGGTCCCATGGAGCTGATGAAGAACTTCAGAATGGATGTGTATGACAAGGAGGTCTTCGTGTTCACCCCCAAGGGGGACCTGTACAAACTGCCATTGGGAGCGAGTGTGCTCGACTTCGCTTTCAACATCCACTCCCGCATAGGCTGCCAATGCACGGGGGCGAGAGTCAACGGCAAAAACCAGAAAATAAACTATAAGCTGCAAAGCGGCGATACTGTAGAAATCATAACCAACTCATCGCAGACGCCCAAGCAAGACTGGCTCAACTTTGTAGTCACCTCGAAAGCCCGCAACAAAATCAAGCAGACCATCAAGGAGCAGGGTAACAAGTTGGCCGAACTCGGGAAAGAGCTGTTGACCCGGCGGTTCAAGAACCGGAAAATAGATATAGAGGAGGCGAAACTGATGAAACTCATAAAAAAGATGGGCTTCAAGACAGTCACAGATTTTTTCAGCCAAATCTCCTCGGAACAGCTCGACATAAACGACATAATAGACCGCTATGCGGCCTTAGACCAAAAGGGTGCCGAAAGCCAAACCGAGCAACGGTCGGCAGAAGAATTTGTCGCTCAACCTCAGGAGGATTCGCAACCACAGACCGATGTGCTCGTCATAGGCGACAACGTGAAGGGGCTAAACTACCGCATGGCGCGCTGCTGCAACCCCATCTACGGAGACCCGGTATTCGGGTTCGTGTCGGCCGAAGGAGTTATCAAGATACATCGCACCGACTGCCCCAACGCGTCTAATATCCGCGACAAATACCCCTACCGCATAATCACGACCAAATGGTCGGGGCGTATCGGGGAACAATTCGGAGCGACACTGCGGGTTGTGGGACATGACGACATAGGCATAGTCACTAATATCACGTCGATCATCAACAAGGAGAAATCGACCTCTCTACGCAGCATATCAATCGACTCACACGACGGCCTGTTCCAAGGTTTTCTTGTGGTCGGCGTGGCAGACACAGTTTCACTCAATAACCTTATTAAAAAAATTAAAACCGTGAAAGGAGTTAAAGATGTACAGCGCAGCAAGTAAGAGTGTGATAGCGATAGCAGCGGCAACAGCTATATTGTCGTCGTGCGGAGAAAAAGAATCGACAAAAAACGCGAAAATGTTGCTAACCGAGGCACAGACCGCCCTCACGGCTAAGGAATATGACCGCGCCGTAGCCCTGATTGACTCGGTTTCAATGGCGTATCCTGAAGAAATAGACATACGCAAGGAAGCCATGAGACTGCGCCCCGACGCAACCGAAGGTCTCACGATGGCCAAACTGAGCCACGCCGACAGCCTGACCGCCACTCTGCAAAGCCGGTATGACTCTATCGCCAGGCTGATGGTCAAGGTGGACAACCCGGAGTTTGTCGAGGGATATTGGGTGGCAACGCAAGGGCGCACCCCCAATCCCATGTCGACCGACATCATAGAGGGAAGGGTTACAGGTAACGGAGAATTTTATATAGTCTCATCGCTCAATCCCTCGTCGCTACACCATCATTCTTTCTCTCTGACGAGCAATGGGGGCGAAAAAGCCTCGACAGCCTCGGTGGCATATGACGGAGAGATGAATTACCGCATAAACGGCGGTGAAGTTGTCACCTATATGTCGGACGGCTGCAAAGAAATCGGCCCGTTCGCAGCAGCTCACCGCACCGAACCGCTCACAGTTACGTTCCACGGCGACGGAGACAAACGTATCAGGCTATCGGCGTCACAAACATCGGGACTCGCCACAGCGTGGGAGTTTGCCAAAACTTTTGTGGAGTTCCGACACTGGAGCATAGAACGGGAACGCCTCAACCGCCAGCTCGCCATAGCGCGCGACCAAAGGGCTCGCCTCATTCCCGGCAACTCGTCGGGCGGAAACCTATCTGACAGATAAACCGCAGCATCGTGTCGTAGACCGCCTGCGTAACCTTCGGTTCGGAAAGGACGAGGTCGTGCAATCCACCTTTGACCGTGGCTTCGGTCACAGATGGGCCGAGCGCGCGCCCATAGCGGGATATGTCTTTCACGTCAAGAACCGCATCGCCGTGATTGAACGCTTCGCTCCATTCCGAGCCTGTCACCGAATTGTCGGAGTGCATCAGCAAAATAGGTATGTTTACGCGGGCTCCATGCTGCAACTTCCACTGGGCATTGTCGATGGCCCTCACCCACCCCGCATCGACATCGGGCGACACTTTCAATTTTTTTGATGTGTCGTAGCTCCAACGGCCATGTTCCCCGGCAAGGAGGCTTTCGCTGTAACCGGTCCCACCGCCTTGGGGAATGGTCAATCCGGGCGCCAACGCGGCCACCGTTGTCACCGCAGGCACCAGCACGCGTTCAGTGAACCGTCCGAGGTTCCAGTCAAGGAATGGGCTGTTAAGAATCAGACCTTTGACATCGACAGGTTGCCGCTTCGACAGGAAATAGGAGGTTATAAGACCGCCGGTGGAATGCCCCATCAATATAATATCCTTTATGCCGTCGGTTCTCATGGCCACCAATGCTGAATCAATATCGGGAAAATATTCCTTGAGATCACGCACTTGAAACCGTTTTTGTCCGGGCAACAGCGAACGCCCGTACTTGCGCAAATCGACGGCATAGAAATCAATGCCATGGCCGACAAAGAAATCGCCCATCTCTGTCTGGAAAAAATAATCGTTGAAGCCGTGCACATATAGCACTCCAATATTGGAACCGCAGGGGGAATCCTTACGCACGACGGTTGATCTTACCGGGCCGGAATAGTCGCGGCCCTGATCGACATAACGGAAACTATACCCGTCGCCTATGCTGTCGGGCATCCAATCACCGGCAGACAAGGCCAACGGCAACAGCATCAAAAAGTGTAAAAAAACTTTCATCATACTCGTAAATTACATTGATATTAAAACGATCGGACGGGGATAGATGTTGTATAGGGAAAGAACAGCGGTTTGCATTATCGATTATTAATTACTATTTTTGCCGAGAAAGGAGTCAGTTTATGGTTTTTTCCACCGCTTCGGAACATAAAACAATCATACGCATAATGGAGCAGTTTTTAGATGAAGACAGCCCCAAAGTGGGCATATTCTGGTATGACAAGGATAATAATGAACTGTTTGGAGTAGAATCATGTGATGCCGACTCCGTGAAACTTTCCAACGGGATAGGCACCATCGGTAAACTCCACCAAAGCTATTGGAAGAAACAGCATTACAGAGCCATAGCCAAGAACGAGACGGATTCCATCTACTATACCGAGACCAATTACACGATGATTCCCCGCGGGCGTGTGTTTATCGACAACGGCCATTTCAAGGTGTATGTGGGAAATTGGATAAATGATGTCGCTGACAAGCTGCGACAGCTCATAGCCGAGGAGTTTTCGCTCACTGATAATTTCGAGTTTATCATCGACTCCCATTGGAATCTGGGCAACGGCTGGAGCGAACATAATTTCAGTTTCGATGCCGAACCGTAACGGCAAACCTATCTATTCCTCTTGTTTTCACGCTTTTGGATTCTTGCAGTCTCACAATCGCTTAAAACTCCTCTTTGGAATATTTTGAGGGTTTGAGCGGGAATTTGTCATGAAAAAGTCGTAAATTTGTGAATCAGTTTAATTTTCATAAATAATGACAATTCCCGAGATAATAGCGGCTCGACAGTCAGCGGGTTTCTCACTTGAGGTGCTACCACCGCTAAAAGGTCGCGGCATATCGCAACTGTTCAAAAATATCGACGCCCTGACGGAGTTCAATCCCCTCTACATAAACATCACGACCCACCGCAGCGAGATGGTTTTTAAAACCACCTCTGAAGGACTTTATCGGAAGATGAGCGAGCGTTCGCGCCCCGGCACTGTCGCCGTGGCGGCCGCCATACAACAGCGATACGGACTGCCGGCGGTGCCACACATCATCTGCAGCGGATATTCAAAGGCGGAGACGGAATACGCCCTGATTGACCTGAGTTTTCTCGGAATCACCAATCTGCTGGTGCTACGCGGTGACAAAGCCAAACATGAGAGCCGATTCATACCGAACGCCGACGGACACGCCCACGCCTGTGACCTGCAGTGCCAAATCAATGATTTCAACGGCGGGTTGTTTCTTGACGGGACACAGATGGACATCACACCATCCACGCCGTTCAGCTACGGAGTGGCAGGCTACCCAGAAAAACATGAGGAGGCTCCAAATCTTGAAATGGACATAGCTTGGCTGAAAAACAAGGTGGACCTCGGGGCAGAGTATATAGTCACACAGATGTTTTTCGACAACCAACGCTTTTTTGACTTTGTGGAGCGATGTCGCAAAGCGGGAATCGACGTGCCTATAATCCCCGGAATCAAACCAATCATAAATCTCAATCAGATAACCATGCTGCCTAAGGTTTTCAAGGTAGACCTTCCGACCGACTTAGCGAAGGAACTGATGGCCTGCAAGAGCGACGATGATGCCAAGCAGGTTGGTGTGGAATGGTGCCTTAGCCAAAGCCGCGAGCTGATAGCAAACGGCGTACCATCTATACACTACTATACCCTGAACGCCACCGCAAGCGTCAAGAAGGTCGTCAAAGAGATTTTCTAACCAAGAGCATACAGAGCTAATCTCCATGAAATTCAGCGACATACTCGGTCATGAGAATGTGAAAGAACGCCTGAGGGCTATGGTCGATGACGACCGGCTACCGCACGCCTTGTTGCTGCAAGGTCCGGCAGGAGTGGGAAAATTCGCGATGGCCAGGGCGTTAACCCAATATATCCATTGCGAGAACCGCCATAACGGTGACAGTTGCGGCCACTGCCCAGCGTGCATACAACAGCAGTCGTTCAACCATATTGACACTATCTTCTCATTTCCTGTGATAAAAGGGAAAAACCGGGAGGCGACATCAGACGATTATATCACCGACTGGAAAGATTTCCTTAGGGAAAACCCATATATGGATTTTTCACGCTGGCTCGCCGCTCTCGGCAACGCCAACGCACAACCCGTGATGTATGTAGAGGAAAGCGCGGCTCTTATCCACAAATTGAATTTCACCGCCCATAAGGCCCGTTACAAGACAGTGGTTATGTGGCTCCCGGAGCGGATGAACAGCGAATGCGCCAACAAACTGCTGAAACTCGTCGAGGAACCGTATGCGGACACGGTGTTTATCATGGTGTCGAACACACCACAGGATATACTGCCCACCATATATTCGCGCACTCAGCGGATAGAGATGAAACGCTTGCCTGATGATACGGTTGCGTCTTATCTGATTGACAACATGGGTGTTGACCCGACAGACGCCATGGCGGTGGCGCATCTTTCGGAAGGGAGTCTGATTGAAGCGATGCGGCAGGTGTCGCTGGGGAACCAGCAGAGAGAATCGCTTGAACTGTTCATGCGCCTGATGCGCGAAGCCTATAAGCGCGACATACGCGCACTGAGACAATGGAGCGTAGATGTGTCGGCATTAGGTCGGGAGGGTGAGATAGCTTTCTTGACATACTGCGAACGCATGGTACGCGAGAATTTCATCTATAATCTGCATACTCAGGCACTTAATTACCTGAATCGCGATGAGGCCGGATTCAGCTCCAAGTTCGCTCGTTTTATCACGGAGCGCAATGTCGTCAAACTGATTGACGAATTAGACTCGGCAATAACAGACATAGCCGGAAACGCAAACGCGAAGATGGTGCTTTTTGATCTTGCGATAAAGGTAATTATGCTAATAAAAGCCTGATATGGACCCGTTTCTCAGTCAAATAGCAAAAATCTACATCGAGCGTGAAGGAGAAAATATGCTCGACTATTGCTTTGTGTTTCCGAACAAACGAAGCGGGATGTTTTTTTCAAAATATCTCAGCGAGAACAACAACGAGATAGCTTTTCAGCCGGCAATCACCACCATATCGGATCTCGTGCTTGACTTCACCGATGGCGTCGAGGCATCGCGAATGGAGCAACTGTTCATACTCTACACGCTCTATCAACGCATCGTCAAACGCCGTGACAGCGGAAGCGACGGTGTTGACTTTGACAGATTCCAATATTGGGGAGATGTGATACTCAGCGACTTCAGCGATGTGGACCGCTACATGGCAGACCCGTCGCAATTGTTCAAAAACATAAAAGACCTGAGGGAGATAAGCTCAAATTTTCTGACCGAGGAACAGGTTGAAGTCATCAAGGAGTATTGGGAGGAAGGCGGCTCTATGAACGCCATAGAGGAATTTTGGAACCATACCCCCGCCGGCGACAATGATGACGACAGAGTATCGACAGGGTTCATCAGGCTCTGGCAAGTGCTACATGAGCTATATTTTGAGTTCAGAAAGCAACTGCGACAGCTCGGACTAACATACAGCGGCATGGCCTACCGTGACGCAGCCGACGCCCTGAAGGAGGCGGAACGATCCGACCTGCCCTATTCGCGATATGTGTTTATCGGGTTTAACCTGCTGTCGACCTCTGAAATAAAAATATTCGAGAGGCTGCAACGTATAGGATGCGCCGACTTTTACTGGGACTCAGCCTCACCGGCATTCAAGTATAAGGGGCACCGCGCCACCCGGTTCCTTCTCAAAAATCTTACACGCTTCAAGTCGTTGTATGATTTGCCGGAACCGAGCGTGAGCGGTTATCCAAGCTCCGACATCATAGGTGTGCCGTCGAACATCGGTCAGGTGAAAATGGCGGGAGAAATCATCAAAAAGCTAAAAGATGGAGGATGGCTTGATTCAGAGGAACAGGCACTGAAAACAGCGATAGTGCTCCCCGACGAGGAATTGTTTATCCCCCTGCTCCACTCCATTCCGCCAGACGTAGACAACGTCAACATCACGATGGGCTATCCGCTCAGACATACCCCTGTGGCCGCATTAATTTCCAATATCGTCTCGATGCAAATGAGAGCCCGCAGGCTTCACGGAGAGATTCATTTCTATTTCGAGGATATTTTCACCGTGCTGTCCCATCCGCTCATCAGAAGCATAGCACCCGATGACGCGCTTGCGATAGTCGATGACATCAACAAGAACCGACGATACAATATCGCAGCCAAAGAGATAGCCCAAACTCACCCTGAACTCGCATCGATATTCACGCCGGTGCGCGACGCCAAGAACGCCAACGAGGTTTTTGACTACACCATCAATCTGCTAAACAAGCTCAAAAGCGGTCTCGAATCAATAGGCAATGACGTTGTCGAGACAGGTTTCGCATCGCGTTACATCGAGGCAGTACAGACTCTGCAAGATTTGAGCGAAAGATATGACGTGACAATGAGCGACACGACGTTTTTCCATCTGATGGAGAAACTCGTAGGGACGGAATCGGTAAGTTTTATAGGTGAGCCACTTAAAGGGGTGCAGATAATGGGAGTGCTTGAAACACGCGCTCTCGACTTCGACAATGTCATAATGCTGTCGATGAACGAGCGAGTGTTTCCCCGCAAGCATTACACCAAGACATTCATTCCCAATGCCTTGCGTCATGGATACGGGATGTCGACAATCGACTATCAAGAGAGCATCTATTCCTATTATTTTTACCGACTGATCACGAGAGCCAAAAACGTCTATCTGATTTATGACACCCGTACCGGCGGCTTAAAGGGTGGCGAAATGTCGCGCTATCTTTATCAACTGCTGCACCTGTTCCCGCACGACAATCTGCGCCAGCATTTTCTCAGCTATGACATGAAGTCGGTGGAACCAAGAGTTGTCGAGGCTGTGAAAACGCCGGAAATCATGGATATTCTGAACCGATACAGAGACCCGCGGTTTATAGATGAAAAGTATTTCTCACCTACATCAATCGACCACTATATACAATGCCCTTTGCAATTTTATCTCGCTTACATCAGGCAGTATAACATTGACGATGAGCTGAAGATTTATATGGACGAGGGGACGTACGGCACCATCATCCATGAGGTGGCACAAAACATCTATGAAACCATACGCCGCGAAAAAAACGGCACCGAAAGCACAGATAAGGTAAGAGTTACGGCTACCGACCTTGACCGTTTCGTCGATGAGGAGCATCTGCTGCAACGGATGGTCACACAGTCAATCAATAAGAATTACTCCAAGGAAAAAGACCTCGACACACCGCTGACAGGCGAAAACAAAATCATCGGTATCATGATGGTTACGTTTATAAAACGGCTGATCGAGCATGACAAGAAGTTCACACCGTTTAATTTCATCGCCGCCGAGAAGCGGTTTAAAGCGGTGTTGCCACTCACTGAAACGCTGTCAATCAACATTAAAGGGTCGATTGACCGCATCGATGAAATCAACATTGATGACGACAGCCCAAACGTGACGCGTCTTATAGATTACAAAACCGGCTCGGACAATCCCATCATTTCAAAATGGGAGCAAATTTTTGACACAGGCAACAGCAACCACCAGAAATCGGTGTTACAGCTCATGCTCTATGCCAACGCATATCAATCAGACCCGGAAATCCCCGATGACGATAATCCTATAATGCCGGTGGTTTATAAGCTGAAAGATATAGGTAAGGGAGACAGGCCATGCGGCCCTGTGACCATAGCGAAATGCAGCGTCAATGATTACCGCGACTTCAACGAGGAGTTCATAGAAGGTCTCGGCAAGAGAATGGAGGAATTGTTTGACCCCAATATCCCATTCAAAGCCACCCCCGACAAGAACGCCTGCCGCTATTGTAAATTCACTCAAATCTGCGCGCGCTGACAAATCAGATTATGGCCGGGTTATATATACACATACCGTTCTGTCACAGCAAATGCTCTTACTGCGACTTTTTTTCCACACCAAAAACAGATTCTCTCACCAATTACATAAGTGGGTTGGAGCGTGAGTGGGATTTGCGCAAAAGTGAGATTGATGAACCGATATCGACTATTTATATAGGCGGAGGCACCCCGTCGATAATCAAACCCGATATGCTTGCGAGACTCATAAAGCATATAAAACCCACATCGTTGGAAGAGATGACCATAGAGGCCAACCCAGAAGATGTGACCCCGCAATGGGTAGAAGCCATGGCATATATAGGGTTTGACCGCATCAGTATGGGTGTGCAAAGTTTCGATGACGAGCAACTCGCAATAATTGGCCGCCGCCACACGGGGCAACAAGCATTGACTGCGGCAAGATTAATCAACTCCGCCGGGATGAAGTTCAATCTCGATCTGATTTATGGTCTGCCGGGACAAGACACCAATAGCTGGAAACAGAATCTTGACATCGCATTGGAAATAATGCCCGGGCACTTATCGGCCTACCTTCTATCGTATGAACGAGGCACCCGACTCTGGGCTATGCGTGAAAGCGGTAAATTAACGGAGGCCGATGACGACACGGTATTCAAGATGTATGATATTCTGATGTCAGCGACCCGCTCCTGCGGTTACAGGCATTATGAAATATCCAATTTCGCACAACCGGGTCACGAGGCAATACACAACACCAACTACTGGCTCGGAATACCATACATAGGGCTGGGGGTCTCTGCCCACAGTTTTGACGGAAAACAACGGCGCATAAACCCTATCTCTATTAATAGATATATCGACTCACTGTCGCACGACGAGACGATATTCGAGATAGATGAGGAGGATGACACCGACCGCCTAAATGACATGATTATAACCCGATTGCGTACCGACACGGGCTTATCGATAACTGAAATAAGAGACCGATTCGGGGAGACCGTCGCGGAAACGCTGCTCAAAGCGTCAAAACCATTGCTTGAAAGCGGTAAATTATTGCAACCCTCGCCCGATATGATAGCCATTCCGGAAAGTGAGTACCTGCGTTCCGACGCTATCATGCGGGAACTGATTTTTGTCCATTAACCGATTTTTGGGTAATTTCGCATCAATTATGAACACTGATATAAACGCAACTGAAACAAAAAACATAAGGATAGAGGATTTTGACTATCCCCTACCCGACGACCGCATCGCAAAGCATCCGCTCGCGCAGCGCGACAAGTGCCAGCTCCTCGTACGAACTCCCGACGGTTCAATCACCGACCGCCGTTTTGACGAGCTGCCCACCCTGCTACCCTCAGACTCGATGCTCGTCTACAACAACACCCGCGTGATAAACGCGCGATTGCGTTTCCGCAAAAGCCAGGGCGCACTGATTGAGGTGTTCTGCCTTGAACCGACTGAACCGCGCGACTACGCAGTCAACTTCGCTTCGACAGGGCCGGTGACATGGCAATGTTTCGTGGGCAACTCCAAGCGATGGAAAGATGGCACAAAATTGAGTCTGAAGGTCAACATAAAAGGCATAGATGTCACATTGGAAGCTGACAGAACGGGACGCACCGGGAACGCATCAATAGTCAGATTCTCGTGGGACAATCGGGAAGTGACATGGTCGGACATCATATCATGCGCAGGTGAAATACCAATCCCTCCCTACCTCAACCGCAACACCGAACAAAGCGACAGCGATGACTATCAGACGGTCTACAGCGACATTGATGGCTCGGTAGCCGCCCCCACCGCAGGTCTCCACTTCACCGACACTCTGCTCGACAAGATTTCATCGCTCGGCATACCCCGCCGGCAGTTGACGCTCCATGTAGGAGCCGGCACATTCCAACCGGTCAAAAGCGAATCAATCGGTGAACATGAGATGCACAGCGAGTTTATAGCCGTGGAACGCGGACTGATTGACGAGCTATCGAAAACCGAAAAACGAGTCATCGCAGTCGGCACCACCTCGGTGCGCACGCTTGAAAGCCTGTATCACGCAGGGGTTATGATGCTCCAGGGTCGATGGGAGGGGGAAGTGCCTCAATGGGCACCCTATGACAACATCCCCGACCAACCCGACACAGCGGAAGCCCTCAAAGCCATTGTGGATTACTTGGACGCAAACGGGATGTCAACTTTTGTCGCCTCGACCCGAATAATAATCGCCCCCGGCTACAAATTCAAGGTTGTCAAGGGGATGGTCACCAATTTCCATCAGCCCCAATCGACGCTTCTTCTCCTCGTATCGGCTTTTACCGCCGGAGACTGGCGACCGATGTATGACCATGCACTGGAGGGAAATTATCGCTTTCTGAGCTATGGTGACGCAATGCTGCTACTGTAGGGAGGGCGAGAACCTTTCTATATATCAAATTGTTATAGATACAATAAATGTAACAAACCGTAATGTATATGACACGCAAATTCAGATTGATCGCTGCAATAGCAGTGGCATTGACCGCAGCAACGCCCATAGTATCAGCCCAACAACTAAATAATGTGAACGGTGGACCCGGTATCGCCATATCAGGTTCAGTCGATACAGCCCAACTCCCCAAACCCGCTAAGGATTTCATCAAAAAGCATTTCCCGGGAATCGCAATCAAAGAGACTGACCGCAGTTTCCTTTCGGGAGAATATGATGTGGATCTCGTTGACGGAACTGACCTTGAGTTTAACTCAAAGGGGGAAATAATCGAGGTTGAAGCCGGCCGCAACAGAGTGCTGTCGAGCCGTCTACTGAAAGAACTTCTTCCTGATAAAGCCTACAAAGAACTTGAACGCCGCGGCAACATCAACAATGTCGAGACTGTGAAAAAGGATTCCAGAAAAGGTTATAAAGTTGAACTGAGGAATGTAGACCTCGACGATTACAGATTTGACATCGAAGGAGTGCTAATCTCAATTGACGATTGACAATCGCAACATACACATCCATCAATGGCGGAGGAAGATTTTAACGAATCTTTTCCCGCCATTTCTGCTTTTTATGGCAATTAATACTCAGAATCTAAGTCGCACAGGGCTTTAATAGGGGTTTTATATGTAAAATAATCTGAAAATTCATTATATTTGTAGACTTTTTAAGATTCTACAAAAGGCATGAAATACATCGGAGCTCACGTTTCGGCAAAAAACGGCGTCAACGACACCCCATTGCGCGCGAAAGAAATCGGGGCGAAGGCATTCGCACTATTCACACGCAACCCGTCGAGATGGACGTCAAAACCACTCACCGACAAAGAGATTGACAGTTTTAAAACGAACTGCCAAATAACCGGCTATACTCCCGATGTCATATTGCCCCACGACAGTTTCCTGATAAATCTCGGCTCTCCCGACAGCCAAAAGCTGCACCTGTCGCGGGTGGCATTTCTCGACGAGCTACACCGCTGCGAGCAATTGGGACTTACGATGCTCAACTTCCATCCGGGAAGCCATGTCAACCAGATAGAGACCGATGACTGTCTGGACCTGATAGCCGACTCCATCAATGACGCACTCGATCAAACATCGGGAGTGAAGGCTGTCATAGAAAACACCGCAGGTCAAGGGAGCAATCTCGGTTACGCATTTGAACAGATAGCCCGCATCATTTCCCGCATTGAAGACAAGAGCCGAATCGGCGTGTGTGTCGATACCTGCCACGCTTATGCGGCGGGATATGACATAGCCACTCCCGAAGGGTATGAATCTACATGGAAAACTTTTGACGACACCATAGGGCTTAAATATCTGAGCGGTATGCACATCAATGATTCCCGCAAAGGGCTTGGCAGCAAGATTGACCGACATGAACCACTCGGAAAAGGGACATTGGGTGAAGGATTTTTCTCCATGCTGATGAATGACCCGCGAATGGACAACATACCATTGATACTTGAAACTCCCGACGAAACAATATGGGCAGAAGAGATAGCGTGGCTCTACTCCTTAGCCAAAGCATAATCAAAGACCATTCACACGATTGACAGAATATCCAATGGGAAAAAATAAAACATCAATAAATTAACCATATCACAAACAAAGAACATGAAAACTAAACCTGATCTAAGTTTTTGGAAACTTTGGAATTTAAGTTTCGGCTTCTTTGGGGTTCAAATCGCCTACGCGCTGCAAAGCGCCAATGTGTCGCGTATATTCGCCACTCTCGGCGCGGATCCCCATGATTTAAGCTATTTTTGGATTTTACCACCACTTATGGGTTTGATTGTGCAACCCATAGTAGGAACCATGAGCGACAAGACATGGAACCGTTTCGGACGCCGTCTACCCTATCTGATTCTTGGAGCTATAGTTGCCGTAATCGTGATGTGCCTGCTTCCCAACGCCGGAAGTTTCGGCCTGACAGTGTCATCGGCAATTCTTGTGGGACTGTTTGCCCTTATGCTCCTCGACACATCAATCAACATGGCCATGCAGCCATTCAAGATGCTTGTCGGTGATATGGTCAATGAAAAACAGAAAGGACTCGCCTACTCTATCCAGAGCTTCCTGTGCAACGCAGGGTCAATAGTGGGTTATGTATTCCCGTTCATACTTACATGGATCGGATTCCAGAACACCGCCGCCGAGGGCGTCATCCCTGAAACCGTAATCTATTCATTCTACATCGGCGCAGCGATATTGCTGTTGTGTGTGGTCTATTCGTTAGCTAAAATCAAAGAGTGGCCTCCGCACGTCTACGCTGAATATAACGGCGGTGTAGACACCTCAAAAGCTGACGCTAAAAAGGAGAAGACAAACGTAATAAAGCTGTTGGTCAACGCACCCAAGACCTTCTGGACGGTGGGTCTCGTACAGTTCTTCTGCTGGTTCGCATTCCTGTTCATGTGGACTTATACCAACGGAACTATAGCCAAGAACGCGTTTGACACCCCCGAAACAGTGTCAAAATATGGCATAACCGACGCAAACGGCGAGGTTTTCCAAGCAAAATATATCCTCATCAATGACACGACCGTCATTCTTGAACACGGGAAAGCCACCGTGGCCGGTTTCATGGCACCCGACGGTAGTCTGACCAAAGTCAACAAGCTCTCGATCGAGCGGGTCAACGCTCCCTCAATAGCAGTGGTAGAGAACGGCCTTATAGCATCGAAAGAGGGGGTTGCCGCTTTTGATTTCAACGAAAGCATAGACACCCGCGACGCCAAGCTGTCAATCAACGGCGGTCTACCGGTTGACGCGCCTGCATCTATCAAATTAGTGGATTACCTCACTCTCATACAGCAAGAGAGCAAGCCGGTGGAACTTACCCTTGCCGGAATCGTCACTCACGATCCACGCAGCGGAGAACTGTTTATCGACGAAGCTGAGGTGCGTACACTCAATGATCCCGCCAAGGCTCAATTTGCCACTCACATAGTGCTCAACACCGAATCAAAACAATATAACGACGCCGGCAACTGGGTAGGCATTCTTTTCGCCATCCAGGCAATCGGTTCGGTGCTTTGGGCTGTAGTTCTGCCGATGTTCCGCAACCGTAAGTTCTCATATGCGTTGAGTTTGTTGCTTGGTGCCGCCGGATTTATCTCAGCGGGCTACATCACCAATCCTTACCTGCTGTTCCTGTCGTTCGCATTAATCGGATGCGCATGGGCCGCAATGCTCGCATGGCCGTTCACCATTCTGACCAATTCGCTCAAGGGTGGCAACATCGGCGCATATCTCGGTCTGTTCAACTGCTCTATCTGCATTCCACAGATTATCGGCGCACTTGCCGGAGGATGGATTCTCGCAGCTATCGGCTCGCCCGACGCCCTCGCTCCCCAATGGATGATGATGGTTATCGCAGGTGTGTCTCTCGCCGTCGGCGCACTTTGCGTAGGGTTTATCAAGGAGCATCAGCCCGAGGCCGTAAAAGAATGATTGCAAGCCCCCAGACTCAAGCCTATATAATCAAGAGGCTGTCTAACAACCAAAGTTAGGCAGTCTCTATTTTATAGACAAAATCTGAAGATTCAGGCTGCATTTGCC
>CANQQE010000023.1 GCA_947625935.1 uncultured Muribaculaceae bacterium
ATGATCGTAAGAATCTGCTTTAGGATGTACGCCTGATCCTCCAGCATGGAGAACTCGTTTACCCGTTTCCCCAGGTGTAGGTCCGATAAGTGAATGAGTCTCATGGCGGCGCCCTTCTTTCTGTTTTTCACGTCCATTTTAGCAAAAGCAGTCAAAAAATGCAACCCTGGGGTAAAAGCCGGATTTTTTCCTCTTTCGGTAGAAATCAAGAAAAAGATGTGCTATACTATCCAAAATACGTAAAGGGGGCCGGGGAAACTTGACATATAAAATAGCGGTCTGCGACGACGCGCCTGCCGACAGGGCCCTGCTCCGCGATATGGTTCGACGCTGGGGGGAGCGGCGGGGCGCCGCGGTTCAGGTTCTGGAATTCCCCACGGCGGAGAGCTTTCTCTTTCAATACGCCGAAGACAAAAATTACGATATCCTCCTGCTGGACGTGGAAATGGGAGGCGTGTCTGGCATCGGCCTGGCCAAGCGTGTCCGGGCGGACGGCAGCCGGGCGGAGATCGTGTTCATCACCTCCCACTTTGAATTTATCGCCGAGGGGTACGAGGTGGACGCGCTGCACTATTTGGTCAAGCCGGTGGCGGCGGAAAAGCTCTATGAGGTCCTCTCCCGGGCGGCGGAACGGTTGGCGGCGGCGCCGAAGGCCCTGGTCGTCACCTGTGACGGGGTGACGGTAAAGCTTTTTGAGAGGGATATCCTCTATGTGGAATCCTTCGCCCACTATATTGAAATTCACACCCGCACGGACGTGTACAGGCTCAAGGAGCGTATCACGGCCTTTGAAGAGAAGCTCAGCGCCGATTTTTACCGCGCCCACCGCTCCTACATCGTAAACCTAAAGGCCGTGGAGCGGATCGCCCGCTCCTCTGTGACTCTGGCGGGCGGGGCGGAAATCCCCCTGGCCCGGGGGAAATATGACGACATCAACAGGGCGTTCATAGAGAGGAATTAAGATGCTAAAACGTACCTACTTGAAGCTGGTGGAGTACCAGACGGAGCAATCCCGGCGGCACCTGGAGGAGGTGCGGAGCATCCACCGGGAAATGCGGGGCTACAAGCACGACTTCCACAACCATCTCCAGACCCTCAAGGGGTACCTGGAGGCCGGGGACACGGACCGGGCCCTGCGCTATATTGGAGAGTTGGACCGGCGGCTGATGGACGTGGACACCCTGCTCAAAACCGGCAGCACCTCCCTGGACGCCATCCTCTCCGCCAAAATTGCCCAGGCGAAGAGCGAAAACATCGCCGTCACGGTGAAGGCCAACGTGCCTGACGGTCTGACAATCAGCGACTTGGAGCTGTCGATTATTGTCGGAAATCTCCTGGACAACGCTATCGAGGCCTGCAAGGCGGCCGGGGGCGAGAAATTCATCCGCCTCTACATCGGCATGAAGGGGAAAATGCTCTACTTTTCCATGCTCAATTCCGCCGGGGCCAAGCGCAGGAAGATCGGCAGCTTGTTCACGAGCCGCAAGTCCGGGGCCCATGGCTTCGGCCTCCGGCGCGCCGAGGCCATCATAAAGGACCACGGCGGCTGGGTCAAATACAACAGCGAGGAGGGGGCCTTCACCTCGGAATTTCTGGTTCCGGCGCTGCCATAAAATGCGATTCGTGTACGGACGGCGGCGTTTCGTGCACGAATTTTCTTTTTCCTCGCGTTTTGTGCTATGATGGGCGCGAAAGGAGTGAAAAACCATGGAATACGAAAAGGATCCAGACAAAAGGCCCTATAAATCGGTGCTGAGCAACGCCTGGTGGAGCTTTCGGGGGATGATCTCCGGGACGCCGCTGTCGCTGCTGGTGATGGTGCTGGAGGTGCCCCTGGCGGTGTTCCTGGCCTGGGGCGAGGTACGTCTCCCGGCCTTGGTGGTAGGAGAGGTGACGCGCGGGGCGAGCCTCCGGCGCGCGGCGCTGGCTGTGGGACTCTTTCTGCTGGCGGTGCTCCTGGCCACGGTCCTGCGGGACACCTGCGAGACGGTGCTGCGTGTTTACCTGCAAAAATACCGTTCCCTCCGGGGCGATGAGCTGAACCGAAAGGCCATGGAGTGTCAATATCAGACCTTTGAGAAAAAAGAGACCCGGGACTTGGGCGAGCGGGCCGGGAAGGCCACCTGGGAGTGGAACGGCGGCCAACCCCTCAGCGACGTGCCAAGGCGCGCCCTGAAGCTTACGGAGAACATTTTGTGCTACGCGCTCCTGGGCACGGTCCTGTCCAATGTCAGCCCCTGGCTGGTGGTCCTTTTGACCCTGACGCCGGTGGTGAATATCCTGTGCGCTCACGCTTACCGAAAATGGCAGTACGCCGTCCGTCCCGCTCGGACGGACCTGCGCCGCAGACTGGACTACGTCTGCGCAAAGCCCGCCGATTTTGCCGCCTGGAAGGATATCCGCGTCTACGGCATGGCCGGGTGGTTCCGGGAGCTCTACCGGGACCTGCTGGATCTGGACCTGGGCTGGGCAAAACGCGGGAGCTTCCGGGAATTTCTCGTGCGTCTGGCAGATCTCCTGGTGATTCTCCTCCGGGACGGAGCGGCCTACGCCGTGCTGATCATGGAGGCCCTCCGGGGACAAATCACGGCGGAGCAATTCGTCCTCTACTTTGCCGCTGTGTCCTCCTTCGCGGGCTTTGTGGGGAACATCGTCAGCGAGTGGAACGGGATTATGAATGCCAGCCTCTTCGTCTGCGACTTCCGGGAGTTTCTGGACTTGCCTGATGACACGCCGGAGGGGACGCGGAGCACCGCGGAATGCCTGGACCGGGCCCCGGAGATCGTCTTCGACCACGTATCTTTTCGCTACGACGGCGCCGAAGCCGACACCATCCACGACCTCAGCCTGACCATAGCCCCCGGCGAGAAGGTCGCCCTAGTGGGCCTCAACGGTGCGGGGAAGACGACGCTTGTGAAGCTCCTGTGCGGCCTTTACGCCCCGGCCTCCGGGGAGATTCGCCTGGGCGGCGTGCCCACGGGGGATTTTCGGCGGGAGGAATATTATAAGCTCCTCTCCCCCGTATTTCAGGATGTACAGACGGGGCCCTTCACAATTCGCGAGACGGTCGCCTGCCAGCTGGACGGTGGCGGTGACGGGGTCCGCGCGGAGGCGTGCCTTCGGCGGGCGGGCCTGGGGGAGAAGCTGGACGCCCTGCCAAAGGGCATGGACACGGTGCTGGATAAGCAGCTTGACAAGGACGGTACGGATCTCTCCGGCGGGGAGAAGCAGAAGCTCATGCTGGCCCGGGCCCTCTACAAAAACGCGCCCGTCCTCGTCCTGGACGAGCCCACGGCAGCCCTGGACCCCATTGCGGAAAATGAAATCTATTTACAATACAACGCCATGACGGAGGGAAAGACCGCCCTCTTCATCTCCCACCGTCTGGCATCCACCCGCTTTTGCGACAGGATTGTCTTCTTAAAGGACGGCGAGATCACGGAGCTGGGGACCCACGAGGAGCTTATGGCCCTGGGCGGCGAGTACAGCAAACTCTTTGAGATTCAGAGCTGCTGGTACAGGGATGACTACAAGGGAGGTGCGGAGGAATGAAGCTTTCGGAGCATCTCCGCATCTTTGGGCGCGGCATTCGTTTGCTCTATGAGATGAGCCCCGCGTACACCGTGCTTTTTATGCTGGAGGCCCTTGTCTCCGCCGTCACGCCCTACGTACCCATCTGGTTTTCGGCGCGGCTTATCGATGCCATCGCCGCCGGGAGACCGCTCCGGACGCTGGCGCTGTACGCCGCCCTCACCGTGGGACTGACGTTTCTTATGAAGCTCCTGTCCGCCGCCCTCGTCCGGCGCCGGGATGTGGGGAGCGAGGCGCTGGGCTATAACGCCGATTGGCGCTACGCTGAAAAGGCTATGGACATGGCCTACAAAAACGTAGAGGACCGGGACACGGCCCTTTTGCGGGAGCGGATTCGAAAGGAGACCCAGACGGGCTACAACTACTGGTATCTGGAGGCCGGCGTGGCTGAGCTTATCCGCTTCACGGCCCAAATCGCCGCCAGTATCACCCTCACCGCGTCCTTTTTCGGCGTCAAGAGCATCCCTTTGTGGATGAAGCTGGCCCTGGTGGGCGGCGTCCTCCTGACCTTGCTGGCCGGTATGTTCCTCAAGTCGCGGAGTGAGAGGATCATGAAAGTTTTTTTCGACCGGCTGGTGGATACCAATATCCGCAGCGAAAAACTGGATTCCTTCATCAAGGGGTATTCCAACGGCAAGGACATCCGGCTCTACGGCATGGCGGAGGACCTGGCGGCGCGGGCGCTCCGGTTCGGAAACGAGTTTTGCCGGGAACTCGCCCGGACGGACATCCCCGCAAGCCTCCTCAACTCCGTGGGGAAGATATTCGACTACGGCCTCCGATTCGGCGTTTATATGATCCTGATCTTCGCCGCCCTCCGAGGCGGGGTGTCCGTGGGCTCTATCGCGCAGTACGTGTCCTGCGTCACCCTGCTCATCGCCGCCGTCACCGAGCTTGTGAGCACCGTGCAGATGACACTTCTCAACGATGGGTATTTAAAGCGCTATTTCTCCTGGTTCGACATCCCCAACGAGATGTACAAGGGCACCCTCACCGTGGAGAAACGGGACGACAACGAATATTTTGTAGAATTCCGGGACGTGTCCTTCAAGTACCCCCACACGGATGCCTGGGCGCTTCGGCACGTTAACATGAAATTCAAGGTGGGCCAGAAGCTGGCGGTGGTGGGTATGAACGGCTCTGGCAAGACCACCTTCATCAAACTGCTCTGCCGCCTTTACGACCCAACGGAGGGCGTCATACTTCTGAACGGCGTGGACATCCGCAAGTACGACTATGACGAATACATGTCCCTCTTCTCCGTGGTGTTCCAGGATTTCAAGCTCTTCGCCGTCTCGCTGGGGCAGAACGTGGCCGCAAGTACCGATTACGACCAGGTACGCGTGGAGGACTGCCTAAAACGCGCTGGGTTTGACAAGCGGGAGGCAGCCATGCCTCAAGGCCTAAACACGCCCCTCTACAAGGACTTCGACAAGGACGGTGTGGAGATTTCCGGCGGCGAGGCGCAAAAGATCGCCCTGGCCCGCGCTCTCTACAAGGACGCTCCCTTCATCATCCTGGACGAGCCTACCGCAGCTCTGGATCCGGTGTCGGAGTACGAGGTCTACAGCCGCTTCAATCGCATCGCCGGGGACAGGACCGCCGTCTATATCAGCCACCGCCTGGCCTCCTGCCGCTTCTGCGACAAGATCGCTGTCTTTGACGCCGGTCAAATCGTCCAATCCGGCCGTCACGAGGACCTGATAGCCGACCGGGCAGGCAAATATCACGAGCTCTGGACCGCCCAGGCCCGGTATTATACAGATTGACGTATAAAGTAGACCGGTTTCAATCGCAAAAGAAGACGCGTTCCGGCAAAGCGTCGAAAGTCCTGAATTTTTGGGGCTTTCGGCGCTTCAGGCGTTTTTTCTGGCAGCGTGTTTTTTACCATTTTTGAAAAATACCGGACATTTTAGCTTTTTTATTCTTCTTTTCGGGATATTGGCAGATTATAACGGTCAAAAAACACAATATATGGGAGCGTTTCCCTTCAAAACCACTATTTTTTCTGAAAATAGAAGCCGATGTTGTCTATCTTTCATTGACAAACGCGCCGCCGCAGTGTATAATATCAAAGCTATAGGTGGATCGTGACGCTTTGCGTAACGGCCATTTATTCAGGCAAAACCAAAACGTCAGGTTTTAAGCGGGTTTGCGGCTGCTGAAGCCTATATCCTTTTTGATTTTTCTCCCCGGATGCGGAAAGGCAAATCGGAGATCCGCCGAAAACCGGCTTCGGATTTGCCCTGCTTTGACCCGGCGGGGATCGAGAAGTTCCAAAAGGAGGTATGAGCAACCCGTGATGAAAATTACGGGCGTTTTGCTATGCTTGAAAGCGCCTAAAATGGCAGTTGAGCGCTTATGGGGATCTCCTTTAAAATGATTGTAAAAAAGAAATAAGTCGCTGCTCTGGAGAAACAGCGGATTTGAGGTGCAATTTGTTCGTGATGCAAAAGATAGCAAAGTTAAACAGACAAACGCTGCATTGGAAGATCATAGCGATCTATCTTCTGCTCTTTGATATGTTCGCGCTGAACATATCGCATTTTCTGGCGCTGTGGGTACGGTTTGACTGCCAGTATTCAGAAATTCCTTCAAATTACTTATTCTCCTTTGTCCATTTGGCCCCGTTCTATACGATCGTCAGTCTGATCGCCTTTTGGCGGTTCCACCTCTATAACAGCGTCTGGCGATTTGCCAGTTTCAATGAGTTTACCCGGGTGGTTTTGGCTACTGCCGCAACCTTCATTTTGCATATTCTTTTGACGATTCTTTACGTCCGCGCTTTCCCGTGGTTTGGCGTTGTGCGGATGCCGCTTACCTACTATGCTTTTGGCATTGTGATCCAATTTCTGCTCACCCTTTCCTCCCGTTTTTTCTATCGCTTCATTTTGCTGATGAGGGATATGCGCCGCAAAGCTTCTTCCAATGTCGCGCGCATTCTTTTGGTAGGCGGCGGTGAGGCTGGGCAGATGGTTCTGCATAGCATCAATCAGGCGCGGGATGTCCGGGAGAAGGTTTGCTGCGTCATTGATGACAATCCGAATAAGTGGAACCGGTATATTGATGGAATTCCCATCGTTGGCGGACGGGATGACATTTTAAAGTCTGTCAAGGCCTTCCGGATCGACAAGATCATCGTGGCCATCCCCAGCGCGACGGCAAAGGAAAAACGGGATATCCTAAATATCTGTAAAGAAGCGGGATGCGAAATAAAGAATCTGCCCGATATGTACCGCTTCATGACCGGGGATGTGCCGGTCCTGAATGCCCTCGCGGATGTCTCGATGGAGGACCTTCTTGGACGGGAGCCGGTAAAGGTGGATATGCAGGGCATCTTCCAATTCCTCCAGGGAAAGACAATCCTTGTAACCGGCGGCGGCGGTTCCATCGGTTCGGAGCTTTGCCGGCAGATCGCGGCCCACACCCCAAGGCAGCTCATCATCTTTGATATGTATGAGAACAACGCCTATGACATTCAGAACGAACTGATGAGAAAATACCCGACGCTGAATCTCACAGTGCTCATCGGATCGGTGCGGGACAGCGCGCGCATCAATAGCGTGTTTGAGCAGTACCGTCCTGAGATCGTTTATCATGCGGCTGCCCACAAGCACGTCCCCCTGATGGAGTCTTCCGCAAATGAAGCGATTAAAAATAATGTGTTTGGCACCTACAAGACGGCCTACGCCGCGATGAAAAACGGCTGCAAGCGGTTTGTACTGATCAGCACCGATAAAGCGGTGAACCCGACCAATGTGATGGGCGCCAGTAAGCGGATGTGCGAAATGGTCATCCAATCCTTTGACAAGATGATCGAAGAAGGCAGGGAGGCCGAGATTCCGCGGCTGTACGCCCACATGAGCAACGAAGACAGCAAAATGACCGAAGGTCTGCCCGCGGGATTCCACGCGACGACTGAGTTTGTGGCGGTGCGATTTGGGAACGTGCTTGGCAGCAACGGCTCGGTGGTGCCCCTCTTTAAAAAGCAGATCGAGGCGGGCGGGCCGGTGACGGTGACGCACCCCGACATCGTGCGCTACTTTATGACGATCCCGGAGGCGGTGAGCCTGGTGCTGCAAGCGGGCACCTATGCCGAGAGCGGGACGATCTATGTGCTGGATATGGGAGAGCCGGTCAAGATCGATGATCTTGCCCGAAACCTGATTAAGCTCTCCGGAAAAGACATCAAGATCGAATATACAGGATTGCGTCCCGGCGAAAAGCTCTACGAAGAGAAGCTAATGGACGAAGAGGGTCTCCGGACAACGCCCAACAAACTGATTCATATCGCGAATCCCATTCCGATGGACACACAAAAATTCTTCTGCCAACTCAAGGAGCTAATGAAGGTGTGCTACGCGGAAAATATTGATATCCACGAAATGATTGGCCAGATCGTTGAAACTTATCACAAGCCAGTTGCTTGTTGACGGAGAGAAGAAGCGTGGTGAACGCGCCGTAGAAGATCCCGCTCCACGCAAGGGCCGTTGTGCCGCTGTGACGAGCGGGGCGGTGGCGCTGGAAAGACGGCTCTGAATGGCCCCACAGTCCTAAAAACAGATATGATGATGCCCGAAAGGGTGTCGGGAAAGTAGGAAACGGATGATGTATCGTCGATTCATAAAACGGTTCTTAGATGTGCTGCTGGCTCTGCTGGCGCTGATTGGCCTTTCCTGGTTCTTCCTATTGGTGGCGATCCTCATTTTTGTAAACGATCCGGGCCCAATCTTCTTTAAACAGAAGCGGATCGGGATCCATAAGACGACCTTCTGGTGCTATAAGTTTCGCACCATGAAGGTCTCGACGCCCCATGACACGCCCACCCACCTCTTGGAAAACCCGGAGCAGTATATCACAGGGGTTGGGCGTTTTCTGCGGAAGTTCAGCATCGATGAGCTTCCCCAGCTATGGAACATCCTGATCAACGACATGTCCTGGATCGGCCCGCGGCCAGCCCTATGGAATCAGGATGATCTGGTGGCGGAACGGGACAAGTACGGCGCGAACGACGTCATGCCCGGGCTCACCGGCTGGGCGCAGATCAACGGCCGGGACGAGCTGGAGATTCCGGAAAAAGCGAGGCTCGATGGAGAATATGTGGAGCATCTGAGCTTTGGCTTTGATTGCAAGTGCTTCTTTGGAACGATTTTCACCGTGCTCCGTCATGACGGCGTGGTCGAAGGCGGGACGGGAAACATGGCAGACGAGAAGCAGAAGGAGATACTCGGAAGATGAAAAGGATATTGATCACCGGGGCGAACAGCTACATCGGAACATCGTTTGAACGATATATAATGGATAACTACCCAGGTCAGTATTCGGTGGATACCGTGGACATGATCGACGGAAGCTGGCGGGAAAAGAGCTTCGCGGGCTATGACAGCGTTTTCCATGTGGCGGGGATCGCACATTCCGACAGCGGAAAGATCAGCCCGGAAAAAGAAAAATTATACTATTCGGTCAATACCGATTTGACGGTCGAGACGGCAAAGAAAGCCAAAGCGGACGGTGCAGGACAGTTCATTTTCATGAGCAGCGCTATTGTGTATGGCGAGAGCGCGCCGATCGGAAAAGACAAGCTGATCACCAAGGATACGCCGGTATCTCCGGCAAACTGCTACGGCGACAGCAAAGTGCAGGCAGAGAATGGGATTCGTCCGCTGAACGATGATCATTTTCATGTCGTTATCTTACGGCCTCCGATGATTTATGGAAAAGGCAGCAAGGGGAATTATCCCCTGCTTTCTAAAATCGCTCAAAAAACGCCCATTTTTCCGTATGTGAAGAATGAGCGCTCCATGCTGTATATTGAGAATTTGTGCGCGTTCGTGCGGCTGATGATCGAGAACGGCGAGGCAGGCACCTTCTGGCCGCAGAACGCGGAGTACAGCAACACCAGCGAGCTGGTGAAAATGATCGCCGCGGCGCATGGGAAACGGGTACAGCTGGTGAAAGGCTTCGGCTGGGCACTGAAGCTGCTCAGTTACATGACGCCGATCGTCAATAAGGCGTTTGGAAGTTTGCGGTATGACATGGGAATGAGCGGGTATTCGGTGGATTATATACGAGTTCCATTAAAAGATAGTGTGGAGTTGTCAGAGAAATAGATGAACGCATTTTATAATATTATTAGAAGAAAGGAGCGGGCTGATTATGGGGAAAAAGGTTGCAGTGGTTTCATATGTTGCGGCTTTGCCAGGTGAAAAAGGCCTTAATCGTATGTATTTTTTAGCCGATTTACTGCAAAGAAAAGGATTTGACGTTGAATTTATCACAAGCAACTTTCAACATTGGGAGAAAAAACAGCGTAATCCCGATATGGATACGTCGAATTTTCTGTGTAAAGTTACATTATTACCGCAGCCTTCATATTCAAAGAACATTGAGATCAAAAGGGTTTTTAGCTATCGAATTTTAGCCAATAATATTAAAAAGCATCTTGAGAAAAATGCCTATGATTTAATATATTGCAGTATTCCCGATAATCATACCAGTGCCATATGCGTAAAATATGCTAAAAAGCGTAATATACCGGTTGTTATCGATATAGAGGATCTCTGGCCAGAGACAATGAAAATGGTGCTCAATATACCTATGATAACGGATATATTATATTCATATTTTTCTCATGACGCAAAAATCACATATAAAAATTGCGATGCGGTAGTGGGGTCTTCAGACACATACCGAGATGAACCCGCAAAATATGGAATCAGCGTTCCAAGAAAGATGACGGTGTATGTCGGAACAGATTTATCGGTTTTTGATGAAGGAGTAGAACGATATAGCGAAGAGATAGATAAGCCTAAAAGTGAGTTTTGGGTATCATATGCGGGAACATTAGGTAGAAGCTATGATATTGGCACGCTTGTTGAATCGGCGAATATTATAAAAAAGAAGCATGATAATATTAAGATAAAGATCCTGGGCGACGGACCGTTGAGGGAGGAATTTGAAAAGAAAGCCAAATCTTTATGTGGAAATGTTGAGTTTTTAGGTTACCAACCGTATCAAAAAATGGCGGCGTTTTTATCAAAATCTGATATCACTGTTAATTCTATCGTTCATGGTGCGGCGCAGAGCATTGTCTCAAAAATAGGCGATTATTTGGCGGCAGGAGCGGCGATGATCAACACTTGCGAAGACCCGGAATTTTGGCGGAAAGTCGAAACAGACGGATTTGGCCTGAATGTAAGACCCGGAGATGCGGAAGCGTTGGCGGATAAAATATTGTATTTATATGAGAATAAGGCTGTATTGACAGATATGGCAAAAAAGGCTCGCAAAATTGGTGAGCAGCAATTTGATCGAAATACGTCCTACTTAAATATTGTAAGTTTAATATCAGATATGCTCGACAGATAAGATAGGTGCAGTGGAAAGCGATAAAGCAATGATATACATACCCGAAAATATCGTTATGATTGGCGGGCATTACGGCGCTTTTTCTCAATAAGTATTTCAGTGACAAATTTCAGGGCATCCAACCGGCGGTTACATGCGTATGTTCGGGGAAATGTTTGGCGGTGTGGAGCTTCGTCTGAATACCGGCTTCCTATCTGGTAGAGAGAATCTCTCGGCGATTGCGAAGGAATAGATCCATTTATATCATAATCATGGGTTTGTGATTAGATTTTGACGTAATGAAATTGTCTTGTGAGGTGTTAAATCTTGTCCAATATAAAGGCAATGATAAAAAACGATTTATGGCGTTGGAACTATATTGTCCCGTTTGTGAATAAGCATCGCTATGACGAAAAAGGTAAAATTGACTTACTGCGGCATATTATACGCGCGTATGCGCAAATTCGTCCGATTAGCGCACACGAAGGAAAACGAACAGTCGGAAAAGATACGCGAAAGCTGCTGGAAACAGTGCAAATCCAAATCAGCGCGGATAGTCAGTTTGTGTATTTTATTGATTGTTCGAAAACGCTTGCCATACCGGGAAATGTGCTGAGTAATTTTACGATTCCATATGACAAGATCGTTCACGGAACATTTGATAAACTGGCAACGCAGGCCGTCGGCGAGGATAGGTACGGCCAAGAGGCGGCACAGGTCATCTTTGGTATTCGGCAGTTGGTGGATCGCATTCTTGAAGCGCTGAATGAAGCACCCCTTTCTGACGTCACACGTGAGAGACGCATACGTGATTTTTCTGTAATGCTTTCTCAACCTGCAAGCCATTTCGATGAAGCATTGCAACGTATACTTTTTTTCAACCAAATACTGTGGCAGACGAGACATCGGCTTAATGGCTTGGGAAGATTGGACCGTATACTTGGGGATTTGTATGCAAATGATATTGCCGCCAATCTTCTGGATCGCGAAGGCGCGATAGAAATGGTATTGGATTTTCTTACTCAGCTCAGCCGGTATGCGGAATATAAAAGTGACGCGCTGCAAGGCGACATCGGGCAAATCATTATATTGGGCGGTTTGGATGCAGACGGCAAGTATTTTTGCAATGAATTGACGGAAATTTTCTTGACAGCGCAGGCAAAGTTAAAAAAACCGGATCCTAAGACGTTGTTGCGTGTAAGTACAAATATGCCCGTTGAACTGCTTCGAATTGCTGTAAAATGTCTGACAGCAGCTACAGGGAGCCCTCTTTTTTCAAATGATGATGTAGTTGTAAATGCGCTGCTGGATTTCGGCATGCCAAAAGAGGATGCCTACAATTATTGCGTTTCAGCGTGCTGGGAACCATTCATAGTTGGTAAATCCCTGGATCAAAATAATATTGCTATGTTTGACTTCTTCGCTGCATTGGATGATTTGCTGTCAGAACGTGAATACAAAGATTTTGGAAGTTTATTAGAAGATTATTTACGCAAGAACAGCGATTATTTTGGCCATTTTCTTGAGTCATTAAATGATTTTAAGTGGGCAGCTGATCCGCTGGTGTCGATGTTTACTGATGAATGCAGTGAGAAGCGGTTGGACATTTCTCAAGGTTCGGCGAGGTACAATAATTACGGCATTACTACAGTAGCCCTTTCCAATACAGTAGATAGCTTGCTGAATATTAAAAGACTTGTCTTTGACACCAATCAATACTCGTGGAAAGAACTTATGCGCGTCAGAGCGAAGAATTATGATGGCGAAGATACGCTGCTTGCTGACCTTCGCGCGTTTAGATGCTATGGTCGTGATAGTGTCCAGGCATCAGAGCTTGCGAACCTCATAATGGATGCTTTGGCCGAAAAGGCAATGGCATATCATAATCCCTTGGGGGGTACAGTGAAGTTTGGCGTTAGTTCACCGGGGTATAATCTTCAAGGAAAGAAAAAAGCGGCGGATGTATCAGGAAGAAAGAATGGCGAGCCGTATAACACACATATCTCTTGCGTGAATGCTCCTTACACCGAAGTGGTTTGCTTTGCGGCAAGATTAAATTACAAGAACCAACGGTTTAATGGGAATGTTGTAGATTTCTTTGTCTCCGGGGATTTTCTTCAGAAAAATGAGGATAAATTTGTTTTGTTTTTGCAAGGCGCAATTCGTGAAGGATTCTTTCAGATGCAGATGAACATTATGGACAGCGCCACATTGATCAATGCAAAAGCACACCCGGAGGACTATACCGGCTTGATAGTGCGTGTTTGGGGATTTAGCGCTTATTTCAATGAGCTTCCGGAAAGCTACCAAAATTTATTGATCGAGAGGGCTTTGGCTGCGGAGAGAAATGCATGACGGAGTCAGAAAAAAAGCAAAAGATTCGCGTAACAAATATACAGCGTTTCAGTTTACATGACGGTCCCGGTATTCGAACAACGGTTTTTTTGAAAGGCTGCTCTTTGCGCTGCCCGTGGTGCGCGAATCCCGAAAATGTGAGGTATGAGATAGAGCCTTGGCAAAAGAGTGATGGTACAGCCGGATTATTTGGCCGTGATATTTCGCTGGATGAGTTGTATGACGAACTGCTGAAAGATCGGGGCTTTTATTTGGAAGGCGGCGGAGTTACATTTTCGGGAGGGGAACCACTCTTACAGATTGAACATTATCTGCCATTATTGGAAGAATTAAAGCAAAATCATATACACCTAGCCATCGAAACGGCCTTATTTGTTGATCAAAAGCAGGTTGAGGCAGCTATTCGCTTTTTTGATTGGTGGTATGTGGACATGAAATTGCTTGTTCCTGAATGGTGCCGCCGGCTATTGAACGGAGATGCGCGGCAATATTTGGATAATCTCACGTTTCTTACGGAACATGGTATTTCACCAACGATCCGTATTCCTTGCGTTCACGGATATACGGACACACCTGAGAGCCTTGAGCGTATTGCCCATTGGATCAAAAAACTTGAATTAAAACAGGTTGAGATTTTTGGTATACATGACTTGGCAAGGGAAAAATACAAAAGTCTGGGTCGAGAATGGCCTATGGATCTTTCTGATAATGAAGAGGCCGTTCGTAATGTGGCGCGATTTCTTAATAAATCACAAATCCAATGTAAAATGATCAGGATTTAAGCTTGATAAAAAATGTTATAAAAGATGAATGATGTCTTATCAGGTTAGGAGCGAATTATGACACAGACGCAGAAAGAAAAATTACAGTATGTTGCTGCGGGAATTGTTCGGACGCTGCTGAAGCTTTTTTGGATTTTCCCAATTAAGAATAATCGGATAGCCATGATTTCATATGCCGGCAGACAATATTCATGTAATCCAAAATATATTTCACTTTATTTGCAGAAATACTACCCTCAAAAGTTTGAGCTTATTTTTGCGCTCAGAGATACAGAAAAATGGGACAGCAACGGGGAACGGTTTGTAAAATTTTTGTCTTTTCAAAACTTCTATTATTTTTGTACGGCAAAAGTATTGATCAGCAATTCAGGGATGCCAACATATCTTCCCAAGCGTCATAATCAATATGTGATAAACACATGGCATGGAGGGGGCGCATATAAGACACAGAAGAGCGGGGGGAACCTTGAAGAAGACACGATAACAAAGCCAAGACTGAAATTGCATTTGTATAAAACTCGGTGTACTGACCTTGTTCTTTCCAGCTGCAAGAGTTTTACAGAATTTGCCGTACCGGAACTTGTTCTTCAATATACAGGGGAAGTCATGCCTTGCGGAATGCCAAGAAACGACATTTTTTATCATGGAGACGATGCAACGATCCGAAATAAGGTTTGCGCAAGACTAGGCATTGATAATGACCGAGAAATAATTCTGTATGCGCCCACATATCGCGGCAGCATTGACAGCATGCAAGTGCAGGCAGAAAAATTATTTACAATGGATTTAAATATTGAGAATTTGTTTGGCGCTGTACAGAAAAGGTTCAAAAATAGTCCAGTTTTGTTAATTCGAGCGCATCATGCGATGAATATGGCATCCCATTCAAAATCTGCCGACATTATTGATGTATCGGATTATCCTGATACGCAAGAGCTGCTTTGTTCGACAGATATTCTTATTTCTGACTATTCCTCAACGATTTGGGATTTTTCATTAACAAAAAAGCCATGTTTTTTGTATTGTCCCGACCTCAACTACTACATGCACGATGATCGAGGGACATATACACCGATTGAGACATGGCCGGGTATATTGTGCCGTTCCAATGATGAACTTGAGCAGGCGATACTTCATTTTGACGAGGCGGAGTATATCAAAAAAGTGGAGAAACACCATGCAGACCTTGGCAGCTATGAGAAAGGCACCGCCTGTGAGCAAGTTTGTAAACGTATCGCAGAAGTTTGTGGAGTGGAGTCATGACAACAGAAGAACATCTTCTTAAAGTTCAAAGGAAAAGGTACGCTGAAAAATGAAAATGTCATGATAAAGCTTTAGGCGGCTGCGAGACAGGAGAAGCGATGAAGCTCGTTGGTGATAGGATTTATCAGGCGCGCTTTAAAGACGCGGGAAGGAAAAAGAGAGCATCATGAATGTTGTGGTTATCTTTGCGGGTGGTACTGGCCAGCGCATGAATATGAAGACCAGGCCAAAGCAGTTTTTAGAATTTCATGGAAAGCCCATTCTTGTTTACACATTGGAACAGTTTCAGCAACATGAGGGTATTGATGGTATTGTTATTGCAAGTCTCGCAGGCTATATAGATTATTGTTGGCAACTTGTCCACAAATATGATTTGACAAAGGTTGCGGCTATCGTTCCTGGCGGGGAAAATGGGCAAATGTCAATCTTTAATGGTTTGAAAAAGGCTGGAGAACTGTACGATCCTGATTCTGCAGTGCTGATTCACGATGGAGTCAGGCCTCTAATCGACCAAGAGACAATCAGCCGATGTATTGATTGCGTAAATGCTCATGGATCTGCTGTTACGGTTACACCAGCAACAGAAACGATCGTTATGAGAGGCGAAAGCGAAGAGATTGGCGAGATCATTGAGCGGTCCCACTGTCAAATGGCACGTGCGCCTCAATGTTTTGTCTTGAAAGATATTTTGGAAGCGCATCATAAGGCGCAGTTAGAAAGGAAATTGAGTTTTATCGATTCGGCATGTCTTATGCGTTATTATGGGCATAAACTGTATTCGGTGGAAGGAAAACCAGAGAACATTAAAATCACGACTCCAAGTGACTTTTATATCTTTCGCGCAATCATGGATGCCCGGGAAAATTCTCAAATTTTAGGGCTTTGAGGTGTGTTTGAATGTGGCTGGATCAGGATCAGATTCAAAAGGATTTGGAACAGATTGCGACATCTGAGTTTATTCCGTGGGAGAAACTAAGGGAGAAAAGAGTACTTGTTACAGGCGCGACGGGCTTAATTGGTTATGCGACTGTGACGGGGTTGCTTTATACCAGCAGAAAAAGAGGGCTGAACACCAAGGTTTTGGCGCTTGTCAGGGACATGGAACGAGCGAAGGACCGTTTTTCCGAGTGGATCGGGCAGGATGATTTATTGTTCCTTGCCGGTAGCGTTGAAAATATGCCCTGTGTGGATGGAGATGTCGATTATATTATTCACGGTGCCAGTCAAACCACAAGTAAAGCGTTTGTGACGCAGGCGGTGGAGACGATCCGCACGGCTGTTATAGGGACCGATAATCTCTTAAGAATAGCGCAAGAGAAGCATAGTAGCGGGTTCCTCTATTTGTCCAGTATGGAGGTTTATGGGCATCCGCAGAAAGGCCACAAAGTGAAAGAATCGGATGCGGGTGCCTTCGATCCACTGGATTTGCGAAATAGCTACCCGATCGGGAAGCAGCTTTGTGAAAATCTTTGCTGTGCGTATTCAAAAGAGTATATGGTCCCGGCGAAGATTATACGTCTGACGCAGACCTTTGGCGCAGGTGTAAACTATGATGATACCCGCGTGTTTGCCGAGTTTGGACGGTGTGTAAAAGAAAAGCGAGACATTGTCTTGAAAACAAAAGGCGAGACAGAACGTAGTTATCTGTATATTGCGGATGCTGTGACAGCTGTGCTTATTGTATTATTGAAAGGCGAAGCGGGGCAGGCTTATAATGCGGCTGATGAGAGAACCTATTGCTCCATCGCGGAGATGGCACGGCAGGTGGCAGAACTGGGAGGAATAAAGGTCCGCTTTGATCTGCAGGATGAAAAGAAGCTCGGGTTTCCGAGCGTTATCTATATGGATTTAGACACAGCGCTTCTCCGTGGCCTCGGATGGTTACCCGGGGGGGGGGTATAACAGTGTTGGAGATGTTTAGAAGAATGATTGGACGCTGAAGACTTTTTTAGAAAACTAACGATAAGAAGGAAAACAAGATGCGTAAGGTAAAAAACGCACTTTTTAAGGCAATGGTGTTTATATATATTTTTTTCAAGGCGTGTGCTGCGAAGATCGTGAAAAAGTGCGGAGATGAAGTCCTTATTATTGAGTTTGGACATTTTGGTGATACTTTGGTTGACTCAGGCGCCATTATATTTATTAAGCAGTGGTATGAAAAAAGGGGAAAAACAGTTTCTCTTCTTTGCGCACCAGAGACTTGGAAAATGCTGAAACTTATCCCAGATTTGAGTCAGATGAATGTCTTACCATTTGCCTCCTACAAGTTCGAGTATTCCTTGCAAAGTACTCGTGAATTACTGCGTAATATTGGGAAAAGATATTCCGATGTGATTTTACTATCCCCTATTTCGCCATATTATTTTTTATTTACCGCTTGTATCCCCGGAAAAAAGAGCGCTAACCTGTATCCGGAATTTTTTTGCGGATGGAGAAAAATTTTCCTGTTCCTTTTCCGCCCGTTTTTTAAAAACATTTATATTTCCAAATCAGGGCAGAGCCGGTTTCACATGGTTGCAGAGTTTTTGAATGTAATTGGAACAAGAGGATATAGACCTCAAATTACTTATTTGCCTGTCCAGGAAGTACATCTTGAGGAGGAGCCGCCCTATATTTCAATTATTGTGGATTCATCCAATCCCATTAGAAAGTGGCCAGTTGAAAATGTTGTTCAACTCATAGATTGGCTTCTGAATCATTATGATCACAGGATATACCTTCTTGGGGCAACACCTGATCTCACATTGACTTCACAACTTGAAGGACTGCCGAGTGAAAAAAAAGCAAGAATTAGAGATCTAGCTGGAAAGACAACGGTAGAAGAGTGGATCGAGAGAATACGCCGCAGTGAATTTATTATTGGTGTTGACAGCGGCGCGATTCACGTTGCTGCTTCCACGGGAACGCCAGCATTTTGCCTTGCAGGGAGGTGGTCGATTGATTCATTTGTTCCCTACCCATCAGATGTGGTTCATGATGGATTAACGGGACCCATCTGCGTCTTTCGAAAAGACGCGAATGATCTTCTCTGCAGGAACTGTGTGGGAAGAACGGGGCAATACGGAAAAACGAATAAAAAGTGTTTTGATTTGTGCAGGCAAGGTAAGCCGTGCTTGTGTTTGCGGGAGCTTACAGCAGAGGATGTTATGAAGGCGATTTGTAGAGAAAGCAAAATGAAATTCTAAGGTACTGAATGCGCTAGCCAGTATTTGTGTCGGGTGAGGATGTAGCCATGAATGAACCAAATGTTTTTTTAAAGAAAGCAGTAAAAGTTGGATTGGGCGTGGTGGCAGGAATATCTTTTTCAACGATCATTGAATTTAGTCAAGTTCCAGGACTTGAGTTTTTGTCCTTTTTCAATGGTTTTATGGATATTGGGGCCTTTATTTCTACAATCGTTATAGGGCTGTATTTGATAGCGGTATTTTTTAAGCATAAGTGGGTCCCTTCGAAAGTTTGTATAACAATATTATTATTATATATTCTAATAGTTCTTTCTACCATTATTTCCGGAGCGACTATAGTAAAGCGCGGAATCTTATCTAATATTTTTTTAGTGTTGTTGTTTGATGCATGCGTGGATACTGAGGACGGTCCTATTGTTTTGTCCGTTCTTAATACGATGAAATTGTTATGCTTGCTTAACTTCCTTACAGTGATTATATACCTTAGGAATGGAGGCATGCCGTATTTTGACTTGAGGATTAACGATGCAAGAATGACAAATACTGGTCAATACCTTTTAGGTGTTGACAATGGTCATATTGTTACGCTATTACCGCTGATTTGCTGTGATATCGCTGAGTTTCAAAAGAACAGGAAGAAGACAGCCCTAATTTTGCCCGCGATATTTATTCTTGGAATTTTTCTGACTTTTTCAGTGACGACGGTGCTGATTCTCGCTGGAACAGCCATTTTATTCTGGATATGCAAAAAGAAATCTGAAATAAGGAAGATCCTTTTAGACAGACGGTTGTTTATAGCGTCTCTACTTGCTTTTTTCCTGTTCTTTATTATCTTTGAAGGCTATTCGATATTTTCCAACCTGTTTTTTACGCTTTTTGGGAAGGATATCGCTAGCTCCGGAAGGGCAAGATTATACCCAATAGCAATTTCCTATATCCAAAAGAAATGGCTGTTCGGATATGGATATGTTTACAGCAACAACTGGATTGGGGGCTACAATTCTCCGCACAATATTATTTTAGATATGCTGCTTTCCGGCGGAGTAGTTGGACTTTGTATTTATTTCTCGATCCTAAGTTCGACCATGAAAGCGGGATTATTAACGCTTAAAAAGGATCAGACGAAGGATGGGTGCTTATTTTTCATGTGTGCCATTGTGGCGTTTGTTTTTTGCTCAATGGCGGAAGGCTATGACACATATGTTTCGTTTTATCTGTTTTGGTGGATGTGCTTAGCGGTCGCACAATGGGACAAATTTGAAAAGCTGCTCTAAGTTTAAGAAAAAGGCAGGGAGGTCCGAAGAATGTCAGTCAGGATAAACGGAAAAGATTATCTATGGAGTTATATTGGCATTTTCTTCTCCGTTGGATCTTCCGTTATCATTATGCCGTTTGTGCTCTATTTCCTGAGCGATGAGATGTATGGACTTTGGAGCGTGTTCCAAAGCATGTCCGTGATAACGACGCTGTTTGATTTCGGATTCAGTACGACGTTTGCAAGGAATATCAATTATTGCTGGAATGGAGCGGAAGAGCTGAAGACGACAGGCGTGCGGTTCGCGACAGACGGCGCTCCAAATTATCCGCTCATGAAGGTCACGATGAAGGCCTGCCAGTATGTGTTTCTGCTGCTTTCGGGAATAGCGCTGGCATGCCTCGCGTCATTTGGCACGCTGTATGTGGCGCATATCACCCAGGATATTTCCGGACCTGAGCCGATGATCGCATGGGTGTTTTACGGCATCGCAATCTTTCTGAACCTTTACTACGGCTATTTCAACGCGTTTCTCTACGGAGTAGGTGCGGTCGCCGCGGTCAATCGGGCAACAGTTATTTCACGAATAGTCCAGATTTGCCTGACGATTTTACTGCTGCTATCGGGGCTTGGGATTGTCGGGACTGCGATCGCTTACCTTGCGTATGGCTTTGTATTTCGGGTGCTGGGAAAATGGAGCTTTTTTCGATACAAGGGGATCGGGCAATCATTGCAGGCAACGGGTACAAATCCAACGAGAAGGGAAGTGTGGGAGAGCTTTCGCGTCGTATGGCACAACGCAAGTCGAGAGGGTATCGTAACGCTGGCAAATTATCTGGCCAATCAAGCATGCACGATTATCTGCCCGCTCTTTTTGACGCTTGCGCAGACGGGCGTTTATTCTCTTGCGGTGCAGCTCGCGACGGTGTTGGCAAATGTGGCAGGTGGAGTTTATTCCGCGAATCAACCTGTCTTGCAGTCGGCGTATATTTCCAATGACAAACCTAGAACGAAAAGAACAATGTCCCTGATCGTCGTCTCATATGTGCTTCTGTATGTTGTTGGCTTGATTGCCGTTGTCACGGTTGGCTTACCCATTTTGCGCTTAATAAAGCCAAGTACCACGCCGAGCATCGCGGTAATGCTCGGGGCGGGAATTTATCAATTTATATTAAAATTCAGAAACTGCTATACCTCTTATTTTTCGTGCACCAACAGGATCCCTTACGCGGGGTCGTTTATATGCTCTTCGGTTTTGTGTGTATGCTTGGCGCTTCTTTTCCTTGGGGGGGCGCGTTTGGGCATATGGGGTTTGCTGCTCGCGCAGATCGTGAGTCAAATTGTTTTTAACGTATGGTATTGGCCGAGGCTGGCGCACCGTGAAATGCAGCTTTCCGCGCCAGAGATGGTTCGATTGGGCGTTGACGAGATCGGAAAACTGTTACGAAATTTTACGAAAGGAACCACTTCGGAATGAGCAAGAGAAATCGGGTCTTGATTATCGGAGACGCAATGATCGATACGTATATTTACGGGAATGTGGAACGAGTCTCCCCGGAAGCGCCTGTCCCGGTCGTTTGCCCCAGCCGCAAAGTGAATTGTTTGGGCGGCGCCGCAAATGTCGCGCAAAACGCCGCTTCCTTGGGCGCTGAGGTGATGGCAGCTTTTGTTATTGGGGATGACGAGAACGGGCAAAAATTGCAAACCATGCTGGAGTCTTCTGAAATCGACTGCGCGTTTCTTTGCAAGGAATCAGAGCAGCGTACCATCCACAAAATGCGGATTGTGGGAAATAATCAACAGATTGCGAGAATTGATTGGCACGACCGGTACAGCCTGTCAGAGCATACGGAGAGAAAGCTTTTTTCCGCGGTTTGCGCTGCCATGGAGAGAATCGATATTGTTGTTCTGAGTGATTATGGGAAAGGAACCTGTACAGAGCGGATTTGCCGGGATGTCATCAGGATCGCTCGGGATAACCACAAGCCAGTCATTGTGGATCCAAAAGGAACTTCTTGGGGAAAATACGCCGGCGCTTCCGTAATCACACCAAACCTGAAGGAAATGAATACCTTTAGCGGAGCGAAAGTCCCCAACATATCGGAGAAGATCGAAACGGCGTATGGAGATATTTGTGGCACGATCCACATTGAAAATGTGCTGTTGACTAGGTCAGAATGTGGCATGACCCTCCTGCAAGAAGGAAAGGCCTCTCATTTTCCGGCAAAAGCACGAGAAGTGTTTGACGTGTCAGGGGCGGGAGATACTGTTGTCGCGGCGTTAGCTTCTGTACTGGATGTGAATATGGACAATCTCATAGATAGTGTGGAGATCGCGAATATCGCGGCGGGGCTTGCGGTGGCGAAGCCCGGAACGGCAACGGTGACACTAGAAGAAGTGCAAAATGAGATCGCTCGCGCTGACCGCGACGAAATCCGAGGGAAGATTTATACCGAGGCGGAATGGGAAAGGCTTCTACAGACGGTGCGTTTTTGGAGGATGACGGGCGACCGCATCGTGACGACGAACGGATGTTTCGACATTCTGCACCGTGGGCATATTCGTCTTCTGGAGGAGGCACATAAGTTTGGCACAAGGCTGATTGTCGCGGTAAATTCCGATGACTCCGTGAAGCGACTCAAGGGCGCGGCTCGTCCCATTAACGCGGAAGCGGATCGTGCGTATCTCGTAGCGGCGCTCAGCATGGTAGACGCGGTTGTCCTGTTCGATCCGCGTCGCGCTCCCTATACACTTTCAGACGCGCAGCGCGCGAGCATGAGCGTGAACGCGCAGGCCGCATGTGCCGAAGCGCCGATGCGGCTCATGGAGCTTTTGTCCCCGGACGTCCATGTCAAGGGCGGAGATTATAACCTATCGGACATTCCAGAGGCGATTTTCGCGAAAGAGATGAAATGTGTGCCGTTTGAAAACGGCTATTCCACGACGGGAACGATTCAGAAAACAAAAACTGCAAAATAAATTCAGGAGAAACCGCGTTATGGGAAATATTCAGAAGATTCGGGAAGAAATACAAGCGTCGATCGACGCCAAAATCCAGGTGTTGCGCGACGAATCAGCCCTGCAAACCATCGCTGCCATTGCAGAGTGCGTTGCGGAAACCCTCCGAAACGGCGGGAAGCTGCTGGTTTGCGGAAATGGAGGCTCGGCGAGCGACGCGCTGCACATTGCGGGGGAGATTGTAGGCCGTTTTCAAAAGGAGCGGAAAGCGTATCACGCGGTGGCGCTGAACGCGGATGTGGCGACGATGACGGCGATCGCGAACGATTACGGATACGAACAGGTGTTTGCGCGTCAGGTGGAAGGCCTTATGAATCAAGGCGACGTCCTGCTGGGAATTTCGACCAGCGGGAATTCTGAAAATGTGGTTTGCGCGTTTCAGAAAGCCCATGATCTTGGCGGAAAAACGATCCTGCTTGCGGGCAGAGACGGTGGAAAGCTGAGATCTATGGCAGATTTGGCGTTTGTTGTGCCATGTCAGGTAACGGCGCATATTCAGGAGGTTCATGAGTGCGTATACCATATTCTCTGCGGTCTTGTGGAGGACGCACTGCTTTGAACGGTGGACGAAAAGCGGCTTTCTTCGACCGAGACGGCACGATCAATGAGGATGTCGGCTATTTGCACCGCCCGGAAGAATTGGTTTTTATTCCTAAAACAGCAGAGCTGATTCGGCTTTGCAATAAACATGGCTACCTGGTTATTGTGGTGACCAATCAGTCCGGAATCGCGCGGGGAATGTATACCGAAAAGGAAATGCGCGAGCTTCATCGCGTGATGAATGACCGCCTTCAGAAAGAATATGGAGCGCATATTGACGCATTCTACTTTTGCCCCCACCTTGAAGAGATTACGGGTCCGTGTTCGTGCAGAAAACCGAAGCCAGGCTTGTTTTTGCAGGCAATTCAAGACTATGGGATCGACCCGCAAAGATCGATTTCTTTCGGCGATTCTGTCAGAGATGAGACCGCCTCTCGTGCGGCGGGAATTAGAAAATTCTTTTATATTCGTCGGTAAGAATCTGGCGTAGAGGTTGGGCCCGCGGGGAATTTGACGGATTCCGATGCTCCGGACAGGATATGATTTGAGGAGAAGGAAACATACGCTTATGGATTTTGTGAAAAAGCTGATATCGGCAATCCCCATTCGCTATGCAACGGTATTATTCTGTGTAGTGCTGCTGCTAGGTTCGCTTGTCCTTTACAGCGTATATTCCTATAGAAAAAAGAAAGACAGTACTTTTACCAGCATTATTTGCGTTGCCATAGTTATAATTGAGGCTTTGTTTTTCACTTGCGCTGATTTGCCGGCGCTGCAGTGCGATCCCGTTCAGGTTCGTGCGGTTGTGTCTGAAGACGCGAGAAATGCTGAGGGCAGTGTTCAGCTGAAGTCCATAAGCATCAACAGCGAATCGATTCCTTTTCCTGAAGTAGAAAGCGGAAAATGGTACTGGAAGAATGGGATGTACTGTTGGGACCAGACCGGAGAAATGACATGGGGGGTAACGCGAAGCGTTGTTTTGTTGGTTCCGGTGGGAACTGAAAGAGTGTTTACGTTTTGGGCAGACGCGCAAAGCGGCTGTGTGGAGATAACGGTTAATGGCCATACGCAAACGCTGAGCCTCAATTCGCCAACCGCAGGAGATCGGCAGGTACGAATTGAAAATTCAACGCTTCGCAAACAGATTATAAGCGCGGCTTTCTACGTCCTCTTTTATTTGATCGTCCATGCCATCGTTTTCCTGATCGTAATACTACTTGCAAAACCATTATATATAGTTGCGCTCAAATTTTTCAGGCACTGGAAATATGAAATCTGTATGCTGCTTTTCAGCCTGATGAACCTGATTAAGTATACAAGGTTTCCAAACTATTACGAGTATTCAAATACATTTTATTTTAACAGTTATGAGTTTGGCTTTATCAAGCGTGGCTTGCTGGGAGAAATACTAACAAATATTGAACCGTACCTTACGGTGAAAGACTTACTATACTGGAAATTGTTTTTCAGCGTTATCGTTTACGCTTTCATAAGCGTTTTGGCAGGCCATGAGATCAGAAAACAAAACGATGAGAAAATTCGCTGGTTTCTGGTCCTCGTAGTTTGTGCTTTGCCTAGCTCGTATGAATTGATTTACGATGATTTGCGTTTTGACGTATATATTTTCTTCTTGCTGCTGATCTGCGTAGTTTTAATTGCTAAAGAGCGGATGATTTGGCTTATACCTATTCTTTCCGTATGTATTATCTTGATTGGAGAGGTCAGCTGCGTTTATATGATGCCATTCCTTTTGGCAGCTTTACTTTATCAATACGCCCGGAAAAAAGAAAAACGATACCTCTTTTCTATGATCGCTACTGCGGCTTCCACGTTTGCGCTGATGTGTTTATTTTTGTTTCTGGATGATCCTAGGGCAGCATATGGGAGCGGCACAATTATTCAGCATCTGCAAAATCATTTTGAGGGGCAGATTCACAGTGGCGCCATTTCTGCGGAGATGTCCGGACTGTCCGCGATTTTGGCGGACGGAAATCGAAAGATGGCGTTATATTCACGGAAGTTCGCGCTATTTTTGCTTAGCTTGATACCTGCTTTTCTAATGCTGTGGGTTATTTGGAAAAAATTGTATGCGAAATGGAAAGAGAAAAATTCGCCTTCCATGACGCAAAAAGCGGCTTTTTGGCTTTTGCCCTTGTCTGGGCTGGGCGCGCTCATTGTGATGCTGATCTCATATGACTATGGCCGTTATTGCGTTTTTATGTTTGGAGAAGAGATAGCTGGGATTTTCCTGCTTGCCCGAAGCGAGGGGATTCAACTGAAGTATTCTGATCTTCATCTTTCAGATCAGGAGGCAACGGGAGACAGCGTTTGGCCGCTTGTGATTTGCGTATTTTATTTATCTTTTGGAGTCCTCGGGTCTGGAGTCATGGATACACCGATGGTAAATCAATTTGATAAGTTTATATCCGGGTTTTTGAACGCATAAGAGGTGTATAAATGTTGACGCGTATTCGAAAAGCAGCGCTGCCCGCCGCGGTCTACTTGCTCTTTGTTGCATTTCTCCTTGTTTTGTTTCTTCACCCCCAAAGATGTTCTTTTGAAAAGAACCTTGAAAAAGCAACTGTTGAAGGGATTGGGCAAGCCGATAATAATCAATATATTTTTTCCATAGAGGAAAACGCTATAAACCAAGATGATCCATTTTTAATGGCTGAGATTCGCGGGTGGCTGGTCCAAAAAGGGGAAGAATACGGCAAGCCGATCCCGATGGAAATACTTTTGTCCGGAAAGAGTGGAACATTTTCCGTAAGACTTTACAGAGAGAAACGGCTGGATGTTCCGTATCTGGATCAGAGGGATACCGAGAGCAAAGATTTATATGTCGGTTTTCTTGCGAAATTCCCGGGGTTAGAAGTTCCGAAGGGAAATTACAAGATCGGCTTTTTGCTGGAGGAAGATACGGGGAAAAGCGTCCTTTGGACGAAAGAAGTGCTGAGTGTTACTTGAGCGCCGGAGCGAAATAACTTATTGCGAAAAAACAACCGACTTGCTTTGAGAAAGGAAAGGATAGCAGATGGATCGGAATGCAAAAATTGCACAGAACAACGATAAAAACAAGAAATGGTTCGCCATAGCGATAGATGTGTTTTTGGGGACCCTCCTACTCTTATCTATTATTCATATTGCGTATCTGACGTTTGCAAAGATGAACCCATACGGTTTAGATTCTGATCTTGTCAACGAAATCACATATAGGCAAGAGAGTTTTGAACAAAAAACGTTTTTCCCAAAGGGCTTTACTCATTCTGCGGAAGCTTTATCGAGTCGTCCGGTTCTGATTTATTGGCTGTTTTATGGAATTACAAAGAATTTTCTGCTTTCCTATCAGCTTGAAAATATGACGATGTTTATCTGCCAGCTTGCTGCGATGTATTTTCTATTGAATCAACTTTCCACTTCGTTAACTGGAAAGCTGTTCTCCCTGTCAATGTTTGTAATTTGGCAGCAGATTGGTGCTAGTATTTCGTGTAGTAGTGTTTTGTTTTGGCCGAGTGATGCCTATTCCGTTTTTGCAACATTTTTTCTTTTGACAGTAGGGCTATATCTGAAACTTTTTCGCTATAGTTTCGATGGATCAAAGAAAACAAAAGCTATTTTACTTTTGGTATTGACTGTAGGAATAGCTGTTTACATAGGACTCTCCTCGCCGAGGCTCTTATTTGTTTTATATATTCCAATTTTTCTTGTTGAATTTTTCGCTTTTTTATTCAAGTATCTTAGGAGAGACATAATTACAAAAAAAGATAAGTTTTTCTTCATGCTGGCCTTGTTCTTGGTTGTACTCAATGGTGGGTGTTACTGTTTGCTTTTGCAGACGCACCGGGCGGATTTTTCCAGTATAACTCCTGTCATTCGTCCCGTTTCCGAATGGTTTAATTGGTCGGATCTATCTCGGTATTTTACTTTTGCGCTCAATGCTTTGGGAATCGCCGGGAGTGGGTCAATAATATCTTCTTCCGGTTTGATCTTTATTTTGCACGCTTGTTTCGCATTTTTACTTGTAATGGCTATTGTATATGAAGTCAAAATAAAAAAAGAGAAAGACAGAGAGGTTGTATTCTTGCTCCGTATCTTTGTGGTTTCAGGCCTGTTTGTGCTTTTGTATATGATTATCACTGGGCATAGTGCACATCGTTTCTTTTTCCCCATTTCCATACTTATCCCCGTCTTCTGCGGAAAAGCGCTTGGAGATTGGGCGGTAGCTGAAAAAAGTGGGGGAGGGTTACCGCTGGCAGCTTCTTCGATGGGCTTGGCATGCCTTTTGCTTCTCAATTTAAGATTAACTCTGTGGAATTATTCCGTTGCGCCGTCGGACTTAGTTAAGGTGTCTGAATGGCTGATTGAAAATGATTATTCGTACGTTACGGCTTCTTACTGGAATGCTGGGGTAATTAAGGGATA
The DNA here is from genome assembly GCA_947625935.1 of uncultured Muribaculaceae bacterium. Classification (GTDB taxonomy): domain Bacteria; phylum Bacteroidota; class Bacteroidia; order Bacteroidales; family Muribaculaceae; genus JAJPXC01. The sequence continues at coordinate 27,759 of CANQQE010000023.1, forward strand.
TACGAACGGGGGGATAGAGACATGCCACTCCACAAACTATTTAGAATACAATGGAATAATTGACTTAGTGCCGCATAAGTGGTTGATTGATACCCGAAAGTTCGAAGAAGAACATTTAGGAGAACCGACAATCCTGCTCCTTACAGACGCCGAAGAAAAGACCATTTTCGACCAAAAGAACGGCGTGTACTGGATGCTTGAGACGGAAGGAACAAAAGTAAAGGAAATTGGCGGGTTCAATCTCTACGAGCTGCATGAAAATCCGTATACGCTGCTTCCCAAAGTGGAAGCGCGGCGGCAGGAAGAGATTGCGGAAAACCCCACGGTCAGCGTTTTTGATTATCCGGGAGAGGAGGGTTTGCTGTATGAAAACGCGGTGCTAGACGCGTCGGGAAAGCTGGTTTCAAACGGCGACCCGGGAATCCTTTTACAGGTGTCGCGTTCCGACCTGGAGGAGGGCGTATATGAAATCATTTTGCATTACAAAGTGCGGTCATATAAAGGGAAAGAAAAAGCCGTTTTGGATTTCTCCCTGGGCAATTCGGAATACCGCTCGACGTCAATCCGCAGATATGCGACGGTAGCGGCGCTGAAGGATGTGACCGTGACGGAGGGTCAGATTTTGCAGGTACGCGTGTGGATCCCAAGCGGTATGGAGATCGAGATCGAATCCGTGGAGTACAGAACACCGAACAAATGAATTTACGGTTTATGATTGATCACGCTTAAAGCAGACGCTTCCAGCTTGTGATATGATGAAGCAAAAAGGGAGATAGATTAATTCAGAGAAACATTTCTGAAAGGTGAATTAGAATATGAACAAAAGAATAGAGGTAAAAGAGAAAATTACGGTTTTCGCTTTACTTATCTTGCTGCTTGGCTTAATCGGTTATATGGAATGGTTCAATTTTGCCAAGCTCATTCCCCAAGGCCTCGATTCCGACTTGGTCAATGAAATTAAATATAGACAGCTGAGCTGGGAGCAAAAGTCTTTGTTTCCAGAAGGGTTTTACCACAGTCAGGAGCTTTTTTCCAGCCGCCCGGTTTTGCTGTATTGGCTGTTTTATGCGATTACAAATGATTTTATGTTTGCGTACCAATTAGAAAACGGAATCATGTTTCTGATGCTTCTTGCTTCTTTGTGGTTTCTGATGGGCGCGTTGACAAAGAATCTTCAAACAAAGCTCTTGACCTTATGTATATTTATTGGCTGGATGCCGACTGTGGGCGCGTATGTGCTGTTTTTCCCGTCTAATGCTTATGTTCTTTTTGCGATAGCCACTTTTTTATCACTTGGTTTTAGATTTCGCATGATACGGCAAGAAAAGTGGCTCAAATCCTATCGGGGGGGGTATCTACTTATCTATCAATCCTTTGTATGTGCGGAATTGCGGCCTATTTAGGGTATTCCAGTCCAAGGCTACTACTGACCCTGTATTTCCCGCTTATTTGTATTGATTTACTAAAGCTCTTTTCCGCCTATTTGCGCGCGCACACCCTCCCCATAAAAGTTCTGCGGGTGCTTCTTTTGGACCTTGTTTTGTTGGGAATAAGCGCGGTAATGTATATGTATGGGGTGCGCAATTACGGCGACTGTTTTTATCCGGTGCCTGCGAATATTGCCGGCGTCTCAAGTTGGTTCAATTGGACGGTTCTCTCCACAGTATTTCGTGAGTTGTTGGAGGCGCTGGGGATACGCGGCGGAGGAAAGTTCGCTTCTTCAGCAGGACTTTCTATCATTGTCAGTGCGGCTTTCGTGCTTCTCGTTCTTCTTTCCACCGGATGGGGAATCTATCAGCATAAGGAGAGGAAAGAAAAGGGCACAGAGGAAATAGTTCCATTTGCGCTAATAGTGACAATGATCGTTGTTTTGCTAAGAGTTACGGTGATGCAGTCGGGGGAGTCCAGCCCAAGATACTACTATTGTACGACGCTTCTTTTCCCGATTGTCTGCTCCTTGGCGATCGAAGAATGGTCTACGGGAGAGCATGGAAAACAGTACAGTCTGCCGTTTGGGTTGGTTTCTCTTGCGGCCTTGATCATATTTTCTCTTACATGGCGAATTTATTTTTCAACGCCAGTCTCAACCCGTTTGCAAGTCGCGGAATATATGAAAGAGAATGGGTACGGCTACGTTACAGCGTCATATTGGAATGCGGGGGTTTTGAGAGGATATACCAATGGAGCGATTGAGGCACAACGCTTGGATTATCTAGGCAATACTCCAAGATACTGGATGACCGATTCCAGGTTGTATACCGACGAGCGCCTCGGAGAGCCGGAGATTCTTCTCCTCACAGACGCCGAAGAAAAAGCCATTTTTGACAAAAAGAACGGCGTGTACTGGATGCTTGAGACGGAAGCGGAGAAGGTTCAAGAAATAGATATATATAATTTGTACGCGCTTCATGAAAACCCGTTTACGCTGCTGCCGAAGGTGGAAGCGCGACGGGCAAAGGAAATCCTTGACGAGCCATTCATCATAGAATTTGATTATCCGGGTAACGGCGCTCTTCTCTATGCGAATGGAACTGTAGATCCAGAAGGCAGTTTTGTTTCGGATGGAACCTGCGGATTTGTCGCAACCGCGTCCCATTCTGACTTGGAGCCAGGAACATACAATTTGATTTTGCACTTCAATGTAAAACCATATGAGGGGATTGAGCAAGGTGTGTTTGATGTTCTTGTTGATAATTCGGGGTATCGTTCAGTCCGAATTCGGAAATACGCTTCTTCAGCCAGGATTGAAGATGTTGTCATTTCAAAGAACCAAACCTTGACCTTACGGATTTGGGTGCCCGATGGGATGAAAATTGAAATCAAATCCATCGAATATCAACGGAAGAACACATGACAAATTAAGAATGGATCGAGTGAAAGGAACAATCATGGAAAAGAAAAAAATCAGCGTTACCATTCCCTGCTACGGGGAAGAGAAAAGTGTCCGGCAGATGTACGACCGCCTGACGGCCGTGTTCGCGGAGAAGCTGCCCGAGTACGACTATGAGATCATCTATGTGGATGATCATTCTCCTGACAATACGGAGGAGGAGATCCGCAAATTGTGCGCGGTAGACAAACGTGTAAAAGCCGTTTTCAACGCGCGTAATTTTGGATTTACAAGGAATGTTTTTGCTTCGCTTCTGTATGGGGACGGAGACGCGACATTTATGCTGTTTGGCGATTTGCAGGATCCGCCGGAGATGCTTCCGCAAATGGTCGCAGAGTGGGAACAGGGCAAGAAGGTGGTTGTCGGACAAAAAGTGAAGAGCGAAGAGTCAAAGTTTATGTATGCCATGCGTTCGCTGTACTATTTTGTCATTGAAAAGCTGTCTAGCTCTAAGCAGGTGGCACACTTTAATGGCTTTGGCCTGTATGATCGGGCTTTTATCGATGTTCTCCGACAGTTGGATGATCCGGCTCCATATTTAAAGGGGATTGTCTCTGAATTCGCGATGGATCTGTGTGTTCTGCCTTATGAGCAGGCCAAGAGCATGCGGGGGAAATCGGGTGAAAATTTCTTTAAAAATTACGATATTGCCATGTTGGGCATCACTTCGTACACGAAGATTCTTATGCGGATTGCCACATTCCTCGGTGCGGGGCTGGGAATTTTCAGTGTTATTTTGGCGCTGTTTGTCTTAATCAGCAAGCTTCTGAATTGGAACGCGTACCCCTACGGTACGGCCTCCATCCTGATCGGTGTGTTTTTCATCGGTGCGGTGCAGCTGTTCTTCATGGGTATTTTAGGAGAGTACATACTGAGCATTAACACACGCTCTATGCGGCGTCCGCTTGTCGTTGTAGGTGAAAAGATCAACTTTGACAAGGAAAAAGAGACAGAACATGACTGAGAATAGAATGTCCCTTCATACAACTGAAGCGCTCCTTGACTGGATCCGCTCCCGCAATGCCACGATCCATGTGCGGATCGACAAAACGACGCTGGACCAATGCGCGCCTTGGTATTATGACGGCGAATCGGGCACGGTCCGCAATCCCGTGGGGAGCTTCTTCCAGATCGCGGGGCTTCGCGTGACAGAAGGGGAAAGGACACTTCTGGAGCAGCCCATCCTCCTACAGAACGAGATCGGCTATCTCGGCATCATCCGCAAGCGGATTTGCGGCGAGATGCACTATCTCATGCAGGCAAAGATCGAACCGGGGAACATCAATAAAATCCAGCTTTCCCCGACGATCCAGGCGACAAAGTCGAACTTCACGCAAAAGCACGGCGGCGCGAAACCCGCCTATCTCGACTATTTTATCCATGCGTCGAACTATAGGATCGTCGTCGACCAGATCCAGTCGGAGCAGTCGTCCCGGTTTCTCGGCAAGCGCAACCGGAACATCATCATCGAACTCGCCGAAAATGAGGATATCGAGGTGCTGCCGTCGCACAGGTGGATGACGATGCCGCAGATCAAAGCGCTTATGCGTGAAGACAACCTCGTCAACATGGATACACGGACAGTGCTGTCCTGCCTGCCACTGGAGGAGCATCTCAGCGAGTTTACGGACGCCGCGTTCCTGCGCTCCGTGCTGGGCGGGGGAAGGGACAACCTTTCGGAGATCTATCAGTATATCAACAATTACAAAATGTTCGACGAGACTCAACTGCGGCTCGTCCCGCTGTTTTCCCTCGAAAACTGGGAGACGCGAAACGGGGAATTTGTCTGCAAGGGGCCGTACAGCTTTAAGGTCGTGTTCTGCGACATTGAGATCGAGGGGCGGGAGGTCCGGCATTGGCGCCAGCCGCTGTTTGAGGCGGCGGGGATTGCGACGTTTGGTTTGCTGACCCGGGTTTACCATGGCGTTCGGGAATTTCTCGTCCGCGCGACGCCGGAGGTCGGGTGCTTTGACAAGATCGAGCTGGGGCCGTCGGTGCAGCGGGAGTATATCCACGACGACGCGAAGGACACCGCGGTGGATGCACTGTTTGACGCGCGCCTGGAGACCGGGAAGGGCGTCAAGTTCAACACGCTGCTTTCCGAGGAGGGCGGCCGGTTCTACCATGAGCAGAACCGAAACGTCGTGGTGGAAATTGAGCCGGACGAGCTGCCCGCACCCCCGGAAGGGTATTTCTGGACGGACTACAAGACGCTTGGCACTCTCGTGAAGGTCAACAACTGCCTGAATATCCAGCTTAGAAATCTTTTGTCGGTATTGGAGTGGTGATATGAAAAAAGTAAGAATCGGCATCATTTGTCCCTCTGAGATCGCGTTCCGGCGCTTCCTGCCCGCGATTCAAAAGTGTGACTGCGCCGAATATATCGGTGTGGCCCACGCCGACGAAAAAGAGTGGTTTGGGGACCGGACGCCGGACCCGGCGGTGATCGCCGGCGAGGCGAAGAAAGCCCAGTCCTTTGCCGACGTCTGCGGCGGCACGATCTTCGACAGTTATGAAGCGCTCCTGTCCTCGCCGGATGTGGATGCGGTCTATCTGCCGCTGCCGCCGGCGCTGCATTTCAGGTGGGCGAAGGCCGCGCTGGAGCACGGCAAACACATTTTCCTCGAAAAGCCCTCTACTACCTCCGAGAAAGATACGAAAGAGTTGATCGATCTCGCCGGAGCGAAGGGCCTTGCGGTTCATGAGAACTATATGTTCGCGTTCCACAAACAGATCGGCGAGATACAGGACATCGTCAAGAGCGGCAGAATCGGAAACGTGCGGCTGTACCGCATCGCGTTCGGGTTCCCGCAGCGCGCGAAGAACGACTTCCGCTACAACAAGGCCCTGGGCGGCGGCGCGCTTCTGGACTGCGGCGGATATACGCTGAAATTGGCGGCCATGCTGCTGGGCGAGACGGCGCGGGTGGTCTATTCCCGCCTCAACGACACCCCCGATTTTGACGTGGACATCTACGGCAGTGCGGCGATGGTGAACGACGGGGGCGTGACGGCGCAGATCGCGTTCGGCATGGACAACAGCTACAAGTGCGAGCTGGAGGTCTGGGGGAGCAAGGGCTTTTTGAGAACAGGTCGAATTTTGACCGCGCCGGACGGTTTCGAGCCCACTGCGGAGATCACAATCGGCAACGAGACCGAGACCGTAAAGCTTAGCGCGGACGACACGTTCAGAAAGTCTATAGAGCATTTCTGTAAGTGTGTCGCGGACGAAACGGCAAGAAAAATAAACTATGAGACAATCGCGCGGCAGGCGGAGCTTGTCGATGCGGTTAGAAATTAATAGAAAAGAAGAAAACTTGGGATGGAGGTGAATGTGATGAAAGTTACGGTTATTGGTGCGAACAGTTATATCGCGCGAAATCTTCTTGCCGTTTTGAAAAGAAGGTTCCCAAACGTACTGCTCCGGCTCTACGACTGCGCCGATACGCACGCAGACGGAGAGCAGGCATATGAAAAAGTGCAGATTCTGGATAGAGCGTCTGTTTCAAATATAGACCTGAAAGCAGATGTTGTTTTTATGTTCGTCGGGAAGACCGGTTCAGCCGCAGGCTTTGACGACTATGATACATTTATTGATATCAATGAGCGCGCCCTGCTTCATGTCCTCGAAGCTTATAGGAAACAGGAATCTAAAGCAAAGATCGTTTTTCCTTCGACAAGGTTAGTCTATAAAGGCAGCAGCATGCCCTTGAAAGAGACGGACGAAAAGGAGTTTCGAACCATTTACTCGATCAATAAATTTGCCTGTGAACAATATTTGGAGCAGTTCAGCCGCGTATACGGTGTGCGGTATTGCGTTTTCAGGATCTGTGTTCCTTATGGATCTCTGATCCCGGGGGCGTCTTCTTACGGGACGATAGAGTTCATGCGGAACAGAGCGATGAAGGGTGAGAATATCCGACTGTACGGAAACGGAGAAGTGAGGCGCACGTTTACGCATATTGAGGATCTGTGCAACAACTTGATCGATGGGGCAGTTTGTACGCTCTGCGAGAATGACTTTTACAATATCGGAGGCGAGGATTGGAGCCTTCTGGAAGTTGCCGAACGGATTGCCGCACGGTATGGCGTTGAAGTGGAGCATGTGGAATACCCGAGGGTAGAGGCATGCATTGAATCAGGGAACACAGTTTTCGATGCTTCCAAGCTCGCCGCGTTAGGAATTTATCCGCGCCACAAGATCGAAGAATGGATTAATTCGCAGGGCAGCGAAGAAGATGAAAAAATGAACCGGGGGGGGGTACATGATTCTGTAAACCGGTTCTTCTTTGCAAGACAATTTGTGCCACGAAACAAAAATCAGACTTTCATCAATGTTCATTTCAGCCCGCACCGACGTGCTGCATGACTGGATAAAAACAATTTGATGAAAGGAAAATGATATATGGCACAGCTGAAAATCACAGAGCTTGCGCTTCCGGGCGTGAAGATCATCGAACCGACGTACTTCGAGGACTACCGCGGGTATTACTGCGAGACATATTCCTCCCGCACCATGGCGCAGTACGGCTTGAATCCGGTTTTCATCCAAGACAACCACAGCCTTTCCCTGAAAAAGGGGATCATCCGAGGCATCCATTTCCAAAACAACCCGCATCCGCAGCTCAAGCTGGTGCGCTGCACGAGGGGACGTGTAATGGACTACGCGGTTGATCTGCGGCGGGATTCACCCACATTCAAGAAATGGGTGGCCGTGGAGCTTTCCGCGGAGAATCGCAAGCAGATCTGGATCCCCTCCGGCTTCGGTCATGCGTTCATTACGCTGGAGGACGACTGCGAGGTTCAGTATAAGGTGGACGACTGGTATTATCCCGAACTCGACCGAGCCATCGCTTGGAACGATCCGGAGATCGGAATCGACTGGGGCACAGACAGCCCGGTGATTTCCGTGAAAGATACGAAAGCGCCGACGCTTGCGGAAAGTGACGTAAACTTCACGATGGAGGAGAATCCTGCATGAAAACAGCTATTGTTACAGGCGCGGGCGGGTTCATCGGGCGTAAGCTTACGGAAAGCCTCGCTCAAAAATATGTAGTTTACGCGATCGTTTACAATGAAAGGGAAAAAGAAGGTTTACCAACTTCAAATGATGTGATTCCAGTAACCGGTGATCTCAATAATTGGGAAGATTTAGCCGAGAAATTTCCGAAGGGACAACCGTTCGATCTGTTTTATCATCTGGCTTGGGGAGGTATTTCCTCCGCGGCTTATAAAGATATGGATATACAGGAGAACAATATTACTATGTCAATCTGCGCGGCGCGGCTTGCTTGCCGTGTTGGCTGCCAAAAGTTTATTTTTGCTGGGACAAATCAGGAATACTTGGTTTCTCCTTCCTCGATAGACGGAACGATCTGTAACGCAAGCGTATACGGGATCTGCAAAAAGAGCGCCCGGGAACTTTGTCAGGTCCTTCTGCGGGACGCCATGAAGTTTAACGCGACCGCCTTTACCAATGTCTTTGGCCCGGGAGATTTCTCCAAAAGAACCGCGAATTTGTTCATTGGAAAACTGCTGCGTGGAGAAGCTCTTGATCTTATTGAAGGTAATCACGAGTACGACTGGACATTTGTTGATGATGCTGTGGCGGGATTGATTGCTGTGGGCGAAAAAGGCATAAACGGAAAGCAGTACTATATCGGTTCACGTAAACTCCCTACATTCCGCCAGATTCTCACAGAGGTGCGGAACACGATCTGTCCGGACGCGGAACTTCGTTTTGGGAAATATACGGACAACACCTACACGGATTACTCGAAGTTTGACCTTAATGCGCTATATGATGACACCGGCTTTGAATGCGGATCAGACTTTAAAGAGAGCATTCTGAAAACGGCAAATTGGCTTCAATCGCAGACCCCGAAAAACATGGTGGGGGGGGTAACTGAATATAGAGTTATCCTGTTGGCTGCCGCGCGAAAGGCGGTGGCCGCATGAAAACTGCCATTGTCACAGGCGCGGGCGGGTTCATCGGCGGCGCGCTGACCGAGCGGCTTCTCCAAGAGGGATATGCCGTTTATGGGGTGGACATCAATGAGGCGGCTTTGCGCAGATTCGCGGGACAGCCCTCTTTTTTCCCGGTCTGTGAAGATCTGGAAAACCCGGAGATTGCCTCCCGTCTGCCGCAAAGAGCGGATGCCATTTTTCACCTTGCCCTGAAAGGCACAATGGGCGCCAAGGACCGGGGAGACGCGGACCTTCAAATTAGCAATATTTCTTCGGCGGTCCACTTTTGCGGCACGGTGATCGATCGGTGTGAGCGCTTTATCTTTTGCAGCTCCAGCTATGAGTTTTTGCGGGACAAAAAGGACCAGCGCATTCCCATGTGCTTCTATGGCGCCGCGAAGCGCGCCGCGGCGGATATGTGCGCAAACATTGCGTATCACGGCGGCAAGGAATACAATAAAGTCATTTTTACAAACACATTTGGCGTGGGGGACCGCTCAAACAAGGCGGTCAACACGATCATTCGCCGAATGCTGCACCGGGAACCTCTGACACTGGTGGAAGGCAGCGACCGCAACGACTGGACCTACATCGATGACACCGTCGAGGGGCTGATGGCGGTGCTGGAAAAGGGAAAGCCGTTTCAGACCTATTATATCGGCCATCGGGAGATCACGACGTTCCGCGAGAAAATCACTGTGATGCGGGATGTGCTTTGCCCGGAGATGAATCTCGTCTTTGGGACAATGCCGGAAGATTCCTGTGTTCATTATGACGAGATCGACCTTGACGCGCTGTACCGTGACACCGGCTTTGAATGCAGATCAGATTTTAGAGAGAGCATTCTGAAAACGGCAAATTGGCTTCAATCGCAGACCCCGAAAAATACGGTGGGGGGGGGTAACTGAATATAGAGTTATCCTGCTGGCTGCCGCGCGAAAGGCGGTGGCCGCATGAAGACTGCCATTGTCACAGGCGCGGGCGGGTTCATCGGCGGCGCGCTGACCGAGCTTTTGCTCAATAAAGGCGTTGCCGTCTGGGGCATAGACGTGAGCGAATCCGCGCTGAAGAGACACCGTCGTCCCAATTTTACACCTGTTATTGCCGATTTCACAAAATACGATCTGCTCTCAAAAGTTTTGCCCCAGAATGCCGATGTGTTTTATCACTTCGCGTGGCAGGGTATTTTTGGAGAAGCATTCAAGGACTATGCCCTTCAACTGAGCAACGCGAAGTATGCCTGCGACGCACTGATGGCGGCAATCCAGATCGGGTGTAAAAAGTTTATCTTTGCGGGGACAATGAACGAATACGAGATGGACGAGTATATCCGGAGAGATACCTTTGAGCCCAGGTATACATACATCTATTCCGCGGTGAAGCAGGTCAGCGAGGCAATCTGCAAGACGCTGGCATACAAACACGGGATTGCGTTCAACGCGGGACGGATCGCCATGGCCTATGGGGAGAATAACCGTTCCCAAATGGTGCCGAACGTGGTGATGCGAAACCTCCTCACCAACACGGCGTGCAAGCTGGTGGAAGGCACAGACCTATATGACATGATTTACATTGACGACATTGCCGAGGCGTTTTACGCCATAGGAGAGCGGGGCGTCGACATGAAAAGCTACTATGTAGGGCATAGGAAGGTAAAAACTTTCAAAGAGATTATTGTGGAAATCGCGGAAGTGCTGAATCCTGACTGCCCGCTGCTTTTCGGCGCGTATCCCGATGTGCCGTCCGGTGTAAAGTACGAGAATATTGATCTTGAGGCCCTATATAGGGATACGGGCTTCGAGTGTACGACGGATTTCCGGGAAAGCATCCTGAAAACAGCGGCGTGGGTCAAAGAAAACTTGTAAGGAGAAAATAACATGGGCAGGATCATCGTTGTCGGCACAGGTTTTTCGGGGAGCATCCTCGCGCGGAAGATCGCGGAGGAATGCGGACGAAAGGTGGAGGCCGTGGAAAAGCGCAGCCATATTGGCGGGAATATGTACGACGAATACGACGAGCACGGGATCCTCGTGCAGCGCTACGGACCGCATTTTCTCAACACCAACAAATATTGGATCATCGAATACCTGTCCCAGTACGCGGAGCTTTTCCCGCATAACACGAAGCTCCTGAGCTTTCTCGACGGACAATATATCCGCCTGCCGTTCAACTTTCAGTCCGTGCAGGAGCTGATCGGCGCGAAGCGGGCGGAGTCGGTCCTGCGGAAATTGCGGGAAAACTTTCCCGGCAGCGACCGTGTGCCGATCCTGCAAATTGTCGACTGCCCGGACCGGGATGTTTCCGAATTTGGGACGCTGCTGTTTGAAAAGGCATTTCGGACCTACACCTCTAAAATGTGGGGAACGGATGTCAACAAGATCGACAAATATGTTTTGGAGCGGGTTCCGTTCGCGATGAATTACGACGAGCGATACCTCAATAAGGATTTTCAGTACCTGCCAAAGAAGGGGTTTACGGAGATTTTCCGAAATATGCTGGATCATCCGAACATCGACGTTCGCCTGGAGACGGACGCGCTTGAGCACATCGCCTTTGAGGAGCGGACAAACGAGATCACCTATGACGGGGATGAGGTGGAGCTTTTGATCTTCACCGGGCCGATCGACGAGCTGTTCCAGTACAAGTTCGGCAGCCTCCCGTACCGTTCGCTGGATATCCGGTACGAATCCAGCGAATCGGAGGACGTCCTGCCGTCGGAGATCATTTCCTTCCCACAGGCGGAGGGAAAGACGCGCAGCACGGAATACAGGAAGATTATGTTTGACGACAGCGGCGCGCGGGGTAGCGTCGTCGCCACTGAGTACCCGCTCTGGTACGATCCGAACGCCAAGGTCGGAAACATTCCGTACTACCCGGTGGTGACCCAGGAGAGCGAGGCGCTGTACGGTCGGTATCTTGGGGAGGCCGCAAAGTATAAGAATCTGTTCCTCTGCGGCCGGCTCGCGGAATTTAAGTATTATAACATGGATGTGTGCATTGAACACGCCATCGCGTATTTTGAAAATGTGAAAGAGTATTTGCGTCATGAAAGATAAAGTCCTGAATTTTTGGCGAAGCGAGACGTTTCGGTATCTTGTCTTTGGCGCGCTGACCGTTCTCGTGAACGTCGCCGCCTTCAAGCTGCTCGATCTGATCTGCGACAGCATTCTCGCCAATACGCTGGCGTTCTTTATCGCGGTTTTGTTTGCCTACTGGACAAACAGTACGTTTGTGTTTCACGCGCCGCACACATGGAAGAATTTTCTGGAGTTCATGGGGATGCGGATCGGGACGCTGCTGATCGACGACGGCGGGATGTTCCTGCTGCTTCAGTGGGGATGCAACGATCTGGTCGCGAAGTGCGTTGTGAATGTATTCATTATTGTCATCAATTATATCGCGAGCAAGCTTTTAATCTTCCGAAAGGAAAAAGGGGAAGAAAACACATGAAAGGCATCATTTTAGCGGGCGGCAGAGGCACAAGGCTCTACCCGAACACCATTTCCGTTTCCAAGCAGCTCCTGCCCATCTATGACAAGCCGCTGATCTACTATCCACTGTCGGTTCTGCTTCTTGCAAGGATTCGTGAAATTCTCATCATCTCGACGCCGGATGATATTGCGCATTACAAAAAGCTCCTCGGCGACGGCTCGCGAATCGGTGTACGGTTTACATACGCGGTGCAGGGTAGGCCCCGGGGGCTTGCGGACGCGTTCATCCTTGGCGCGGAGTTCATTGGAAACGACAGCGTGTGCCTTGTGCTGGGCGACAATGTGTTTTACGGGCAGTTTTTCTCGGCTACGCTGGACGAGGCAAAGCAACAGGCGGAAAAGGAGGGCGCGACGATCTTCGGCTACCCGGTGAAGGATCCGAGAGAGTTCGGCGTCGTGGAATTTGACGAAAACAATCGTGTCCTGTCCATCGAGGAAAAGCCACAGGAACCGAAGTCCAATTACGCCGTGCCTGGGCTGTATTTCTACAATAACGAGGTCGTGGAGATCGCGAAAAACATAAAGCCCTCCGCGCGGGGAGAGCTGGAGATCACGGCTGTGAATAACGAATATCTGCGGCAGGGGAAATTGCGTGTGTCGCTGATGGGCCGCGGGATGGCGTGGCTGGACACGGGATCGCCCAACGGAATGCACAAGGCGAGCAGCTTTGTGAAAGCGGTGCAGGAGATGCAGGGGTTCTATATCTCGTGCATCGAAGAGATCGCGTGGCGGCGTGGATTCATCACGACCGAACAGATGAGAACGCTCGGCGAAGAACTGAAAATGACAGAATACGGACAGTATCTGCTGTCTCTTGCGGAGGAAACAAAATGACCATTTTTGTGACCGGCGGCGCCGGATTTATCGGCTCTAATTTTATCTTTTTCATGCTGAATAATCACCCGGAAGACCGGATCGTCTGCCTGGACAAGCTGACCTACGCGGGGAATCTCAGTACACTGAAAGATATTATGGACAGCCCGAACTTCCGCTTTGTAAAGCTCGATATCTGCGACCGGGAGGGCGTGTACAAGCTTTTTGAAGAAGAGAAGCCCGACGTGGTTGTCAATTTCGCGGCGGAGAGCCACGTCGACCGCAGCATCGAAAACCCGGAGGTGTTCCTTCAGACGAACATCCTCGGCACGCAGGTGCTGATGGACGCCTGCCGGAAGTACGGCATCCAAAGGTTTCATCAGGTGGGGACGGACGAGGTCTACGGCGATCTGCCCCTGGACCGGCCGGACCTGTTCTTCACAGAGACCACGCCGATCCACGCTTCCAGCCCATATAGCGCTTCGAAGGCAAGCGCCGACCTGCTCGTCCTTGCGTACCACCGCACGTTTGGCCTGCCGGTGACGGTTTCCCGCTGCTCGAATAACTACGGTCCGTACCAATTCCCGGAAAAGCTGATCCCGCTGATGATTGCGAATGCGCTGAACGACAAGCCCCTTCCCGTCTACGGTAAGGGCGAAAACGTCCGTGACTGGCTCTACGTCGAGGATCACTGCAAGGCGATCGACTGCATTCTTCGCAAGGGCCGGGACGGCGAAGTGTATAATATCGGCGGGCACAATGAGATGAAGAACATTGATATCGTGAAGCTGATATGCAAAACGCTCGGCAAGCCCGAGAGCCTCATCACCTATGTCACCGATCGCAAGGGCCACGACATGCGCTACGCCATCGACCCGGCGAAGATCCACAGGGAACTGGGCTGGCTGCCCGAGACGAAATTCGCCGACGGCATCCAGAAGACGATCCAGTGGTACCTGGACCACAAGGCGTGGTGGGAGGAGATCATCTCCGGCGATTACCAGAATTATTATCAAAGAATGTATGGAGATAGGTGATTTCCGTGGATAAAAACGAATGAGTCCGCTGTTCAAGATGGAATCACTTTAGGCTGTATAAGCAAGGCCAGGGACCAAAAAGGTCCCTGGCCTTGGCGTTTTGATTCACTGTTTTACTGAATCTGTCTCTGCTCCCTACAGGTCCGCTTTTGTCTTGGGGCGCATGGCGCCCAGCGTTCTGACGTGATATCCGGCGCCTCCGCGAAGCAAAAACGCCGCTTCCAAATTATCTGGATCCAGCGCTGCCAATTTTTCCCGAAGGCTGGCGGAAGGAATATCCAACTCGCCGCCCCGGGTCATGCACAGACCCTGGCGGATTTTCTTCTGCCCGCTGTTTACCAGGGTTTGCAGGAACCGCTCCTCCTCCGTGACGCGGTCAAAGGAAGGATTCAAGTCGTCTGCCAGGGCGGAAAATCCCAGGACAGAGCCCTGCGCGGTCTTGACAACAACAGCCATCCGGGCCGCCGGGTCCGCCGTGAAAATGTTCCGGGCATGTTCCGCCAAAGCCAGATATTGTTCAGGAATAGTCATCATCGATTTTTTACCTCCTCTGTGCTTTTTGTATATCCGGCCGCTAAATGCGCGCTGATTTCAAGCTTTGACCCAAATCCGAGGCTATACGGGGCTATCAGGATGGTTCCGTTCCCGGTTTAGAATGTAGACATGACCCGGCTCTATGAGATAGACGCCGTTTTCATCTACCCGGTACTCGTCGTAAATGACCAGGACGTATTCCCCCACTTTTAGATTCTGATCGTCGCCATAGTCCGTTACCGGGTCCAGGCTGACATGGCATTCGATGCCGTAGGCGCCCCATTGGCCCACAAAGTAGCGCCATTTGGTTCCGTCCGGCAAGGTTTCCTCCCGAATTTCTTTGATTTGCGTTTCCACACGGGGATAGTACGTCCATATTTCCTCTTCTCCGTCCGGGCGGGTCAAGAGGTAACTCGTGAGCGCCAGCCCGGCCACGGCGATCAGGCCAATGACGCACCAGAAGATCTTCCAACTCCTTTTCATTTTCATTCCCTCCTCCTTTAAAATGGAAATAAAATGTTTCCGATTCCGCTCCTCGCTGCCATTATAGCACTCCATTTTTTGAAAATCAAGAAGTGTGGCACAGGTGGGAATTTCCTGGCGTAAGTGGGAAAAACAACAAAATGTAATTAAAAATACTCCGGCGTACAACGGGCGCGTTTCTCAAAATTACCATCGGCGGACATGAATAAAACATTCGCGGGGGACGCAAATATTGACAAAGGAAGGCCGAAAGTAGTAAAATAGCCGCAATGCAGGTTCTATTTTACGACTATAAAAACGAAGGAGTGAATAAAAAATGGGGAATCCTGTCAGCAAGGTGATCGCTGTTGCCATGGGGGAGATCGGCTATTTTGAAAAGGAGACTGACTGCGGCTTAGACAGCAAGAGCGCCAACGCGGGGGATGGGAATTACACCAAGTACGCCCGGGATTTTGATACCAAGTACCCGAATTGGTACAACGGTAAGAAAAACGGCTATGCCTGGTGCGATATGTTCATCGATTGGTGCTTCCTGACCGCTTATGGCTATGAGGCGGCTCTGAAGCTGCTTTGCCAGCCGGAAAAAAGCAGGGGCGCGGGCTGTACATACTCCTACGGGTATTTCAAGGAGAAGGGGCAGGCCGGGAAGACGCCCAAGGTCGGCGCCCAGATTTTCTTTGGGTACGAGGAAAACAAGCTGACCCATACCGGGCTGGTCTATCGGGTGGACGAGGAAAACGTGTATACCATTGAGGGAAACACCGCCGACCAGGTGGCCCAGCGGGTGTATTCCCGAGACGCGGAGCAGATCTGGGGCTACGGGTACCCCGCTTATGACGAGGAACCTTCCACCGCCGAGGCCGCGCAGGCGGTGATTTAAAGCATTTGAAGGGATGAGCAGACGGGGAATGGGGTCCGGTTTTCGGTCCGCGCCGTTTTAAAGGGTCAAACAAAATAAAGACGCAAGCGCCGCCCCGGCGCGCCTTCCTTGTGGAGGATGCCCCGGGGCGGCGCTGTGTTCGCTCTTTCCCCTCCCGGCTCCACGGCCCATAAAAAATGTCAAACGGTGTCGAAGCGCATAGAATGAAGGGAGGAACGGGAGCCCCGTTCCCCTTTGAAATCATTCGCTCAATGGAGTCAGAATAAGGAGGTAGCGTATGAAATTTCGAAGCATGATGATGCTCGTGTTGTCCGTGGTGCTTCTTGGATCCGTGCGGGGCGCTTCTGCCGACGCTGACAGCCGGAGCGGACCCACTATGGATCAGGCGGAAGTCGCCGGGGAACAGGTGACCGGCTGCTTTGTCTTCCATTTGGAGCACTGCGCCGTCATGGCGGTGGGGAAGACCGTCCTTCCCAGCGACTGGACCGTGGTCTCCGACGGAGCGGTCACCACCTTTACCACCCAGCATTTCACAGGCGATGGGGTGGGCGTCAGCTTCACGGTCACACCGGAGGAGGGCTGCCTGATCACCAGCGCGTACTATGAGAATCACGCTATTCCCGGCCTGCGGGGCGGGGTCGTTTCCCAAAACGGCAGCGTGGAATTCGCCTACACCATGCACGCCAACCAGAACGTGGACCACTATGTGACGGCCTACCGGCCCAAGCTGGCGGTCTCCATCCGGCAAAAGGAGCTAGAGGAAGCGGAGATCGGTCAGACCGTTACATTGGACCTGACCGTTACGCCGGATGACAGCGAGCAGCTGCAAGGCTTTAAGCGGGACCTGCAAGCGGTCACCGTGATCATCGGGGACACGCCTTACACCGTTCCCGTTCACGATCAGGACGGGGTCTGGATCGGCTCCTTTCCCTACACGGTCCGAGGGGCGGATGTGCGGGACGGCACGGTGACGGCTACGGTTTTCGCCGCCGTCAACTATTATGGCACGGTGAATGTGACCAATAACGGCGAAACCGCCGACAACGGCACGTTTACCACCAGCGCCACCGTGAACAGCACCGATACCGTGGTATTTCCCGTGCGCGCTCCCGCTTTGGAGGTGACCAAGACCGTTGACAAACCGGCTCCGCAGCTTGGCGATACGGTTACTTACATGGTCACGGTCACAAACAGCGGACAAGTAGATCTTCACCAGGTGGCAGTGGAGGACCGGATGGAGGGGATCGAGCTCCCGGGCGGCCAGGATTGGGAGATCGGTGACCTTCCCGCCGGGGAATCCAGGGAACAGACCGCCTCCTTCACCGTGACGGAGGAGCTTATCCGGGCCTTTGGAGGCCAAACCCTGACGGGCATCGCCGCCGCCACCGGTTACAGCCTTTTCGGCGTCCAGGTCACCGCCTCGGATGCCGCCGCTGTGACCATCCCCGGTCCCGCCCCGGCACTGATGGTGACGAAAACCGCCGACCAAACCGGCGGCGCACAGCTATTCGACAAGATCACCTACACCGTCACGGTTTTCAACACCGGAAACGTGACGGTCATCGGCGTCACCGTGACCGACCCCCTGACCGGGCTGCGGGAAACCATCCCGTCCCTTTCGCCCGGCGAGAGCGGCGCTTTCACCACGGCCTATGTGGTGACGGCGGCGGATGTGCGCGTCGGCGCCATCGAGAACACCGCCTTTGCCGAGGGGATATCTGGCGGTGAAAAGATCACCGCCTCCGGGGCCGTGGTGACGGCTGCCGAAAAAATCCCCCTGACCGTCCGGATCACCGGGAACCGGGACGAGGCTGCGTATGACGGAGAGCTCCACGAAATCGGGGGCTTCACGGTGGAAACAGAGGACCGTCTGGCGCTGCCTCCCGGCCTGGAGGTGGTCCTTGCCCCCGGAAAAAGGGCCTACGCCGCCGGCACCGAAGCCGGCGTCTACCCCATGGGCCTGACGGCGGCGGATTTTTCCATGACCGGCGAAAACGCGGGGTGCTATGACGTGCAAATCTGGTACACCGATGGCTGCCTGGAGATCAAGGCCGCCGAGGAGAGCGCCTACACAGCCACGGTCCGGCAGGGTGGGCTCATTTACGGCGAACAGCCGGAGCCGGCGGCAGCGGTGGAAGGCCCCGGCGCGGAGGGGTACGGCCAGCCTGAGATCACCTACTATCGAGTAAGCGATGCCGGGGAGGAGCCCCTCTCCGAAAGGCCGAAGGACGCGGGGACGTACAGAGTGGAGGCGGTTTGGCCCGCCACGAAGAACCTGCCCCAGGCGCGGGCCAGCGCCGTCTTTGTGATCGCCCGGCGGACCCTTTCCCTGCGCGGAGAGGAGACTCGCCCTTATACCGGCAGCCCCGTAACCTTGGAGATCACCCAGCAGGACCTGCGAGAGGGCTCCCTTGTGTATGGCGACAGCCTGACGCTGAACGCTCGGATCACCGGCATGGACCCTGGAATTTACACGGAGGTGGAGGGTTTGGAGAGCCTGCGGGTTTTGAATGGGGACAGGGATGTAAGCGGTAATTACACTGTCCGGGTCACCGGCAAGCTGACCGTTGCCGCCCCCGAAGCTCCGTCGGATCCGCCTGGATCAACCGGCGGGCCGGACGCTTCCACCGTTCCGGATGCCCCCCATGTGCCGGATATTCCCGATGTGCCGGACGTGGAGGAGGGGCCGCCCCTGACGGGCCTTCCCTTTACCGTGGAAAAGTGCTGCGTCCTGCACCTGCTGATTTTGCTGCCGGCCTTGGCGGCGGCGGTGTACGATGCCTACGACGATCACCGCTGTCAGAAGCTGGAACTAGAACTTCTTAAGAAGCTGCATGCGTGCCCGCCTGGCAGGAAAAAAGATTCTTAAAAATAGGCAAGGCCGCCGGGAAAACCGGCGGCCCTTTCCGTGGGATGGGAAACGTCTAAAACTCAATCGGAATCCTCCATCAGCGTCCGCAGATAGGTCCCCACAATGTGGGCGAAGCTGAGAATGCTGCGACTGTAAATAAATTCCTTGCCGTATATTTTTCTTTCAGCGGCCAGATCCTCCTCGCTGCCCACAAAGATCCCCAGCACCCCAATGCCTAAGCTCCGGGTCTTTCGCACCTCCTGCGCCGTGTCCCTGACGGCCTCCTCTCCCACATAGGCTGGGGGGCGGGAGCTGCCGGGACGCCGGACGCCCAGATTGTTGGGTCTGCCGTCGGACAGGAGGATCAGGATCTTCTTTTCCTCCGGGCGGGCAAGCATTCCCTCCCGAATGGCCCGGATGGCCAGCGCGTCCCGGTTTTCCCCGAAGGCCCGGAACTGCAAAATGCTCCTGTTGGCTTCTATGGGGTCGTCATAGTCCCGGTACCGGTGGATCATGGTGTAATCCCAGTAGGAGCAGAAGCCGCAGACCCGGTGGGGGATGCCCGCCAGACTCAGGGCCTGGCTGACGATGTAGCCCTGGGCGGCGATCTGGGGCTGGCGCAGGGCCTGGGAGCTGCTGCTGTCCAGAAGGATGTCCACCAGGAAATCCGCCTGATCCCGCCGCTTTTCCCGGTCAAAGAGCTTGGGATCCCGGATCCTGCCCACCTTCCACAGCCGCCCGGGGACGATTTGCCCCTGTTCTGAGGGCACGGCGTCCTCGTCCATGCGTTGGATCTGGGCCTGTTTCAGCATGGCGGAGAGCAGCGTGACGCTCCGCTGGATGTTCTGCCCCTTCATCTGGAAGTACATCTCGTTTTTCATGCTCTGCATCTGGGTGCGCAGGTACTGGGTGTTTTTCAGCACGGGGTTTTGCAGCACCCCCTGGGTAAAGTGGAGGGAGCAGCCCCGATGGATGCCGGTGCACAGCCGCCGGTTTCGCTTCTCCCGCTCCGCCGGCGGCAGGTCGCTTTTCCCAAACTGCCGTTCTATGAAGGCGTAGACCTTCTCCGCCTCCGCCGGGTCCGGCGGCGCGACCTCTTCCTCCTGGCTGTCATTCGGGCGGACCGCTTCCCGGCGAGCGGGACGGACCTGGCCGGTTTTCAGCAGCTCCTCCCGGGCGGCGGACAGGTATTCTTCCAAAACCTGCTGGATCTGCCGGTCGGAAAGGGCCTGACTGCGGGAAAAGGCCACCAGCGCCTCCCCGGTCACCCGGCGCACCGCCTTGAGATCCCCGTGCAGGGCTTCAAAGGTTGGGTCCGCCAGGCTGTTATAGAGCCGGTCGATTGCGGCGATGATGGCCTCCGTATCCCGGGCGTCTGAAAGGCCGTCGATGATTTCCACCGCGGGCAGCAGCTCTTCCGGAATTTGTACCGGCTGGCCCAAAAAACGGAGGATCAGGCATTTTCGCAGCTGCTCCGGACGGCCTCGGAAGGAGCCTCCCTCCAGCAGCTCCCGGAAGGCCCGGGCCCGCATTTCCGCGACGCCCCGCCGCTCCCGGCTGGCCAGGGGATAGGCCGCCGCGTCTACGCACAGCTGGGTCAGGGTGGTGAGGGCCTGTTCATCAGCCCCCATCGCCCGCTTTTGCAGAGTGTAGAGAGCCAGGGCCCGGGGGTCAAAATGGCTGACGAAGGCCCCCTGCTTCACGGCGTCGTAGAGCGCCAACCCTGGACTGCGCAGAAAGGTTTCCGCGTCGGGCCGGACGTCCAGGGAGTAGTCTCCGCTGACGGTCCAGAACAGGTTGCGGAGCCGGTTTTCAATTTCCAGGCGGCGGCCTTCCAAGGCGGGTAAGTCTTCCGCCGCCTGGCCCCTACCCTCCAAAGACGTCCTCCCGGCTCCAGCCGGCGGGAATGCGGGTGTTGGCCGCGTCTTCCAAAATTTCCTTTTCAAAGCTGTCGAAGCTCTTGTTCAGTACCCCCATGCGGATGGCGAGACTGGGCCAGAGGCCGGAGCGGATGGCGCGGATCCCGCCGATCATGCCCCGCAGATCCAGCGCCTTGGTTGAGATTTCCCCATTTCCGGCTTTCCGCTGGAGGTCCAGAAACAGCCCGGAAAACTGCTCTAGCGCCGGATTCTTCATATCCGGGAAGTACCGCCGCAGCAGGTCCTCCAGGGTCTCTTTTTGGAGCGGAGGCATGTCCACCACCAGGAACCGGGACACCAGGGCCTCGTTCAGCTCCCGGGTGCCGGCATAGCCCAGGTTCATGGTTGCCAGGAATCGGGCGGCGGGGTGCAGGGGAATCCGCTGATAGCCGGGCACGTCGATCCGCCGCCGGTGGTCCAGGGCGGCGTGGAGGACGGAAACGGCGTCGTTTTTCGCCATGTTGATCTCGTCCAGCACTCCGAAGCCCCCGGCCTGGGCACAGAGCGTCACCGGACCCTTCCGGAATTGCACCTGATTGTCCCGAAAGGTGTCGGTGCCGATGAGGGAAGCGCTGTCCGTATGGATGTGGCAGGAAATGTCGAAGGCCGGCCGGCCGAAGACCCAGGACAGGGTCTGGCACAGCACGTTCTTTCCCGTGGCCTTCCCGCCGCACAGCAGCAGATTTTCCCCCTGGAGCAGCCCCGCCATGGCCATTTCCAGGGTGTCCTTTCCCAGAAAGGGCATGGCGGGGACCTCCACCCGCCCGGCAAATTCCGGCTCCACCGGATACCGTTCCCGAAAGGCCGCCGCCTCCCGGATCAGCTCCTCCGAGACGCCCTGGCCGGTCAAATAGGCGTGAATATCTTGCTTCATAGCGCTTACCTCACCATTCGTCGGATTCCTGGAGCCGAAGCCGCTCCCGCCGCCAGGCCTCCCGGGCGGCGGCCATCTGCTCGTAAGCTTTTTCTCCCAGGCACTCCCGGGCTTTGGGGCACCGCTGGGAGCAGTCCATGAGATCGCTGTAAACCGTCTCCCCGCAGTTGCCGCAGGGAACGGACAGATCGGTGGAGAGCAGCTCCACCGTCGCCCCACACCGGGGGCAGGCCTTTTCCAGAATTTGGGGGCCCTTTTTTCCCTGACAGCCTTCCAAAATCATTTCGTTCACCTCTTGCCCTATTGTAGCAGAAAACCGGGACGGACTCAAGCCCCCATTTTCTTGTCTGAAAGCGGGAATGCTTGCACATTTGAGTATTTTATCTAAATCGGGCTTGCATATTCCGGGAAAATCCGTTATAATGGTGAAAAATAAAAAGGGAGGACTCTCTTTGGCAAAGCTCTATTTCAAATACGGAGCCATGGGCTCCAGCAAAACCGCCCAGGCCCTGATTACTAAATACAACTACGAGGAAAATGAGCTGAAGGTCTGGCTCATCAAGCCCAGCGCCGACGTGCGGGACGGGGCCAGCCGCCTGCGCAGCCGGATCGGGCTGGAGGCGGAGGTGGAGATTCTGCCCCCGGAGGGGGACGTGTACGCCCGGTTCCAGGCCGATCAGCTGGGCCACTGCGACGTGATCATCGTGGACGAGTGCCAGTTTCTGATGGAGGATCAGGTGGACCAGCTCCGGGCCATTGTGGACGATTTCAACGTGCCGGTGATGTGCTTCGGCCTGCGGACGGACTTCCAGTGCCATCTTTTTGCCGGGAGCCGGCGGCTGATGGAGGTGGCGGACACCATCCAGGAGATCAAGACCATCTGCGACTGCGGGGCCAAGGCCACGGTCAACGCCCGGATCGGCGCGGACGGTAAAATCGTCACGGAAGGGGCCCAGCTCCTGCTGGGGGGCAACGACAGCTACATCGCCATGTGCCACAAGTGCTGGGTCCGGGGCATCCGGGAGGGCAAGCGGATTAAGCTCCACGGTATGGGAGAGCCGATCCCTCTGTGACCGACGAAAGCGTTAAAAAATACAAATAAAGGAGAATGAAAATGGAACTGTCTGAAATCCTGTCCAAATGCGACCACACCCTATTGTCCCAGACCGCGACCTGGGAGGAGATCCGTGCCCTGTGCGACGACGGTATCACCTATCACACCGCCTCGGTGTGCATTCCGGCGTCCTATGTTGCCCAGGCCAAGGCCTATGTGGGGGAGAAGCTCCCCATCTGCACCGTCATCGGCTTCCCCAACGGCTACGCCACCACCAAGGCCAAGTGCTTCATGGCCGCCGACGCCGTGGAAAACGGGGCGGACGAAATCGACATGGTCATCAACCTGGGCTGGGTGAAGGACCGGAAGTACGACGCGGTCCGGGACGAGATCGCCGCCGTGAAGAAGGCCTGCGGAGGAAAGCTCCTGAAGGTCATCATCGAGACGTGCCTGCTTACCGACGAGGAAAAGATCGCCCTGTGCCAGGCGGTCACCGAGTCCGGCGCGGACTACATCAAGACCTCCACCGGCTTTTCCAAGGCCGGGGCCACCTTCCACGATGTGGAGCTCTTTGCCAAGCACATCGGCCCCAACGTGAAGATCAAGGCCGCCGGAGGCATCTCCAGCCTGGACGACGCGGAAAAATTCATCCAGCTGGGGGCCTCCCGCCTGGGGACCTCCCGGATCGTGAAAATCGCCAAGGGCCTGAAAAACGACGGAAGCTACTAAAATTCGGAATCTTAAAGGAGGAAATATTATGTTAACTACCCCTACTGTCCATAACGAAGCCAAACTAGGGGACTTCGGCAAGACTGTCCTCATGCCCGGCGACCCCCTCCGGGCCAAAACCATTGCGGAAACTTTCCTGGAAAACCCGGTGCTGGTGAACAATGTCCGGGGCGTTCAGGGCCACACGGGATACTATAAGGGCGTCAAGGTGTCCGTCATGGCCTCCGGCATGGGCATCCCCGCCATCGGCATCTATTCCCACGAGCTGTACAACGGCTACGGCGTGGAGAATATCATCCGGGTGGGCTCCGCCGGGGCCATCCAGGAGAACATCCACCTGTACGACCTGGTGCTGGCCATGGGCGCCTGCACCGACTCTAATTTTGCCAGCCAGTTCCATCTGCCCGGCACCTTCGCTCCCATCGCCTCCTACGAGCTGCTGTCCGCCGCCGTGAAGGCCGCCGAGGAAAACGGAGCCGTGTACCATGTGGGCAACGTCAACTCCTCCGACGTGTTCTACGGCGACCACGAAGGGGTCCCGGCGGGGCTGGACAGCGTCTACGGCCTGAAAAAAATGGGCGTCATGGCTCTGGAGATGGAGGCTGCCGCCCTGTATATGAACGCCGCCCGGTATGGCAAGCGGGCGCTGTGCATCTGCACCATTTCGGACCACGTCCTCACCGGGGAGGAGACCACCTCCGCCGAGCGGCAGAACGCCTTCACCACCATGATGAAGGTGGCCCTGGACGTGGCGGCGGCCATGGAGGGGAAATAAGAAATGAAGAGGCTATTCCTGATCGTGCTGGACTCCTGCGGCGCGGGGGCCATGCCGGACGCCCCGGCTTTTGGGGACGTGGGGGTGAACACCCTCCGCTCCTGCGCCACGTCCAAGGAGCTGAATATTCCCAATCTCCAGGCCGCCGGCCTGGGGAATGTGGACGGCCTGGACTTTTTGGGCCGGACGGAAGCGCCTGCCGCCGCCGTGGCCCGGCTGACGGAGGCTTCTATGGGCAAGGACACCACCATCGGCCACTGGGAGATCGCCGGCGTGGTGTCCCCGGAGCCCCTGCCCACCTATCCCCAGGGCTTTCCCGAGGAGGTACTGGCCCCCTTCCGGGCGGCCACCCATCGGGGCACCCTGGCCAACGCCCCCTGGTCCGGCACCGAGGTGATCAACGCCTACGGCGACGAGCATGTTCGCACCGGGGACCTGATCGTGTACACCTCCGCCGACTCCGTGTTCCAGATCGCCGCCCATGAGCAGGTGGTGCCTCTGGAGGAGCTCTACGAGGACTGCCGCATCGCCCGGAAAATTCTCACCGGCAAGCACGGGGTGGGGCGGGTCATCGCCCGGCCCTTCCTGGGGGAAAAAGGAAAGTATTACCGCACCACCAACCGCCACGACTTTTCCCTGGAGCCGCCGAAGGCCACCCTGCTGGACGCGGTAAAGGGTGCGGGGATGGACTCCATCGCCGTGGGGAAGATTTTCGACATTTTCGCCGGGGTAGGGATCACCGAGCATGTCTACACCAAGGGCAATACCGACGGGCTGGAGAAGACCCTTTCTTACGCGGACCGGGATTTTCACGGGCTGTGCTTTGTAAATCTGGTGGACTTTGATATGCTCTACGGCCACCGGCGGGACATCGACGGATACGCCCGGGCCCTGACGGAATTCGACCGGTGGCTTCCTAAATTCCTGGCCAAGCTGGGGCCGGAGGACGCGGTGATGATCACGGCGGACCACGGCTGCGACCCGGCCTACACCGCCACCACGGACCACACCCGGGAGTATGTGCCCCTGCTGGTCCTGGGGCAAAAGGTCCGGCCGGTCAACCTGGGGACCCTGCCCACCTTCGCCGCCATCGCCGCCACGGCGGCGGAGCTGCTGGGGGTAAAGCTGGATACGCCGGGGACCAGCTTCGCCGGGCAGATTCTTTAAAGGAGGGAGCGCCATGTCGCCGGAGGAGCTGATCCGCCTGGCCCGGGAGGCCATGACCCACGCCTACGCCCCCTACTCCCACTATCAGGTGGGGGCGGCGCTGCTGTGCGCAGACGGGACGGTGTACCAGGGATGCAACATTGAAAACGCCACCTATACCCCCACGGTCTGCGCCGAGCGCGCCGCCTTTTTTAAGGCGGTGTACGACGGGAAGCGGGCGTTTACCGCCATCGCCGTCTGCGGCGGGAAGGACGGGGTGCTCACCGGCTTTTTCCCGCCCTGCGGGGTTTGCCGGCAGGTGATGCGGGAATTCTGTGGGGACGACTTTGTCATTTACCTGGACGGCGGCCCGGAGGGCTGGCAAAAAAAGACCCTTGCCGAGCTGCTGCCCGGGGGCTTCCAGGCGGAAAAGTATATGCTTTAAAGTGAAATATTGGCGGCAAAATGGCCAGTTTTTCCCGATAGAGTTGTGCGTTTCTACAAAAGATGCGCAAACCGGTTGATTTTTTTCCAAAAATATGTCACAATAGGCTCGGCATTGGAACCAATGCTTAAAAATCAAATTACAAACAGGAGGAAAAAGAATGAAAAAGATCATCGCACTTCTGCTGGCGGCGATCATGGTCATGGGCCTGCTGGCCGCTTGCGGCCCTGCCGGCAGCACCGAGTCCACCGGCGGCGCCCAGGGC
>CANQQE010000024.1 GCA_947625935.1 uncultured Muribaculaceae bacterium
TTGTGAAAGTCAGGGCTTTGTTTTGTGTTTTACAACAGGTTGTAAAAAAGAGGGCGCGTCTATTTTGACACACCCTCCGACACCTCAACGGAGGCTGTAAATATCATTTCCTCATGTTCCGGCAATGCTGCAAGACTTGCGCCGCATTGCAGAACCATTTGCCGTTTTGCACATTGTTAGGCTTATGTGCTTCAATCTTCCCGGCGGCAATTAGGTCCTCCAATTTTTTAACACCGCCGACAATCTTTGCCGATAGATCTTTGCCGAAATATTCATTGGCCATAACGGCGAGAATATTCTCCAATAGAATTTCTTTGGGGTTGACCGATGTAATCTGAAACTTTCCCACTTTGGCCGGTTAATCAACGTGCAGATGAATGGGTCTGCCGCAATGGGGACATGTGATTGTTGTTCCGTCGGCTTTAGGAGCCTCGAACAGTTCTGCCACAGACACGCCAAGAGCAGAGGCGATTTGATTAAGCCTCTCTAATGTAGGATTGCCGTTAAGAGATTGCGATAATGCGCCCTCACTCAGATTCAAACGGGCAGCAAGCTCTTTCGCCGTCACTCCCTTTTCTTTTAATAAGTCTTTTACTCTCATAGTTTCGATATAGTTAAACTCCGTTTTAAGTGCAAAAATAGGGTAAAATTTAGATGTGATGAAATAATGAGTGTTAAAAATTGGGTTAAACCTAAATTTTAAGGGCATTTTATTTGGTAGATAATTTAGGGATAACTAAATTTGCAACATCAAAATAAAGATAAACCGAAATTAACCCTCTAAAACCCCGGAACAATGAGCAACGAAAGAAAATCAACCCTCCGCAACGTGATGAGCCTCGCATGGCAGTTTGTAAAACGCAACGGCCTCTCGCTCTCAGAAGCCCTCACAATCGCATGGCGCAATATCAAACTCCGCGCCGCTATGAGCAGCCGCATTGTACGCTTCTACTTCCGCAAAATAGACGGCACAATCCGCGAGGCTTACGGCACACTTGCCGAGCGTCTGACCCCGGCCACCGCCGGAAACTCAACCCGCCGGAACAATGACACGGTGCAGACCTACTTCGACACCGAGAAACAGGAATGGCGTTGCTTCAAGAAAGCCAACCTCCACGCCCTGAATTAACAAATCCGGCAAGGATGGAACGGAGGGGGCAACCCCTCCGGCCATTCCGGCCACCTCATCAATACCGACCAATCAAAACCACATGGATATGAAACAGAACAATCACCGCCGACCCAACGGCATAACCCGCAGACTCCGCCGCATGGAGGACAAGTTGGACGTAATCCTCTCCGACCTCAACCGCATACACGCACGATTGCTGACTATTGAACGACAGCAGCGGGAGGAGTTTGCAGACGAAGCGATTAACAAGCTCCAAGCCGCCGCGCACTGCATGAATGCCATGGCCGACAAGGAACTACAATCAGTGAATAAACGCTATGGAACGCCCGGCATTTGACAGATTGTTAACGGCTGCGCTTCCTGAGATACAGCAGGCCGTCCAAAAATACGCTATCCTGTACAGACGAGCGCATGAGTGGGAGGATGTGGCGCAAACCGTGCTACTGAAGATGCTCCGGTTTGCCGACCAGTACGACCCCTACAAAGGGGATTTGGTGCCGTGGGCTTGCGTGATTATCATAAACACGATTAAAACGAGCGTCGCCCAAAAATCGGTCTGGCCGGTCAGGGAGGAGTTCAACGACCTCATCATAGACCGCACGCCGGCGCACGCCGACAGCAACCCGGAGGAACTGGCGCAGGCGGCTTTCATCCTCTCTAATCTCAATGAGGAGGCGCGTTTGTTTGTCGAGGGCTACAACTATCCTGAAATAGCGGCCCGGCGTGGATTCAGGAGCAGGTCTACCGCAAGGGCGAGGATTGACAATTGCGGGGAACGCCTCAGCCGGATATTGGGCATAACCGCAAACAAGGGGAGAAGGACTAGGATGTATGCCAAAGTTTAGGATAATTATTGCCAACAAAATGAACATTCAGCGATGTCGATAGTAACAATAGTGTCAGCCGTTCATCATCGAAACATCATCAGCGGTTGACGATGTGATGAAGTGAGCCTATTCCGTTCCGGGGGTAGGCTCTTTCTTTTTTTGCCGTGTGCCGGAATCTAGCTAACTTAGGGGTATGATAACAGAATCGACCGACCCAAGGCAAGCATACATAGATAAGTACGAGGGGCCGACTCACCACATTGCGGCGTTGCTGGGGGCCTCTGTTACCATGTTAGACATACGCCCCCGGCTGTTATACCCGTTGGCCAACGCTGGAGTTAAGACTGTGGCTGATCTGTTACGGCTCTATCGTTCGGATTTGATGAGAATCCGCAATATTGGTGTGTCAGCAGCGGCCGAGATAGAGCAAATATTAGATAATGCTGACTTAATGAATGTGTTCGCCAAATAATACTCTGCAAAGAGTGAGTGGTGTCGTTTGTTTATACCCTGTTTATACCCAAGAAAGTAAATAAGGCTGAAACTCAATGAGCTAACAGCCTTATTTTGTACCCAGACCCGGGATCGAACCGGGATGGATTGCTCCACTGGTGTTTGAGACCAGCGCGTCTACCGATTCCGCCATCTGGGCATTGCGGGGGCAAAGGTAGCGATTATTTTTTTATCGTGCAACTATTTTTTCAGCCATGACTGATTCGCCCCCCGATATGGCCAATGATTTCCCGCTTGATACATGGCCTGCGGATGTCTGCGGGAACCTGTTTGTTGGACTGCTTGGTGAGATTTATTGACAATTATTTTGCAGATAACGATAAATGGGCTATCTTTGCGAAACCGATTGTTCAGATGTTAAAATCACTTACATTAAACTCTTTATAACTTTAAATC
This sequence comes from uncultured Muribaculaceae bacterium, assembly GCA_947625935.1. Lineage (GTDB taxonomy): Bacteria > Bacteroidota > Bacteroidia > Bacteroidales > Muribaculaceae > JAJPXC01. Next base: position 2,869 of record CANQQE010000024.1, read on the forward strand.
AATTCAAAACAAAGTGCAGATGAAAAAAATTGCTAAGACGATTCTTGGCGGATTAGTCGCGCTTGCTTCTTTACAGGCGTCAGCGGCCACTTTTGTGGGTAACCGCTCTGATTTCCGTGACGAGACTATTTATTTCGCCATGACGACCCGTTTTTATGACGGTGATCCCTCCAACAACTCTTACTGCTGGGACGGTTTGAAAAACGACGGCGACCCTGAGTGGCGAGGCGATTTCAAAGGTCTTATTGAAAAACTTGACTACATCAAGGCTCTCGGGTTCACAGCCGTGTGGATTACGCCGGTAGTGGAAAACGCTTCGGGTCTTGACTACCATGGCTATCATGCGTTTGACTTCTCGAAAGTAGATCCCCGCTATGAGAGCGAGGACGTAAAGTTCCAGAATGTCATCGACGAAGCCCATAGCCGAGGGATGAAGGTGATTCTTGACGTTGTGCTGCAGCACACCGGCAACTTTGGCGAGGCTTATTTGTGCCCGATGTTCACGAAAAACTACAATGTGAACCAATCAAACCACACCAAGACCATGAAAATCATCAAAAACGGCAAATTGCCCGATAATTACTGGTCGCTTCCCGCTGGTCGCCAGCACGACTCTCGCCTTAACAATATGAAAAATACACTCGGAAACGGTGGCGACCCGAATAACTACTGGCACCATGTCGGTCAGCAATGGGATTGGGACGACTATCGCCGTGTCTGGGGACAGATCGCCGGCGATTGTGTCGATCTTAACACCGAGAATCCCCACGTCTACAACTATATCATTGATTGCTACACCCGGTTTATAAATATGGGCGTCGACGGCTTCCGTATCGACACCACCGGCCACATAGCCCGACTCACCTTTAACAAGGTGTTTATCCCGCGTCTGCACGCTGCCGCTGAGTCGGCGGCCGCAAAGGCAAAACGCGGCGGAACCCCGTTCTATATGTTTGGCGAATGTTGCGCCGTGTCTGAGGAGGCCATCTACCGCGGACAGCACTACAACTGCTCCCCTTGCTTCTATACATGGGCTGAGACCAAGGACTATGCTTGGGACGAGAATGAAGAATCGTGGAACGGCTTGACCTACTATGACTGCGACCCCAAGGCATACAACAATCACCCCAACGGGGCGTCGGTCAACGCTCAGGGCACCGACTATGCCGAGCACCCCGCCTCGATCGTGGAGCAGTCAGACAACGCATGGCTTAACGGCAATGACTATCACACCCCCGACTACTCAAAGTCATCCAATTTCAACGTGATTGATTTCCCTATGCACCAGCGTTTCCACGATGCTAAAAACGCTTTCACCGTGCGCAACGACGACTACCTGTACAACGACGCCACATGGAATGTCACCTATGTTGACTCCCATGACTACGGCCCCAACGGATATAAGGTCGAGACTTTCTGCAAGGGTGAGGATGTATGGGCCGAGAACCTCTCGTTGATGTTCACCTTCCGCGGCATCCCCTGTATATTCCAAGGCACCGAGTCACGTTTCCGCCGCGACCGCAACTACTGGATTGACCAGGGTGCCAACCAGCCCCTCAAAGAGACATTGCGCGCCTACTATGGCGGTTACCTTACAGGCTCGGTAACCACTACCGATTTCGCTGAATATACCGGTGCTACCGGAAACCTTGCCGCTACTCTGTCTCACCCGTTGGCTCAGCACCTGATGCGCCTCAATAAGATTCGTGCTGCCGTGCCCGCTCTCCGCAAAGGTCAGTACAGCGTCGACGGTTGCTCCGGCGAGATGGCTTTCAAGCGTCGCTATGTCGATTCCAACACTGATTCATATGCGCTTGTGGCCATTTCAGGCGACGCCACATTCTCAGGCATCTTAAACGGTAAGTATGTCGATGCTGTGACCGGCGATGTCAAGAATGTCACCGACGGTTCTCTTTCCGTTTCTTGCCCGGGTAAAGCCAATATACGCGTATATGTGCTTGACACCGCGAAAACACCGGCTCCCGGTAAAATTGGCGAGGATGGCAAATACATCTACACATCGTCGCCCTCCGCTATCGAGCAGCCCGGCTATGACGGCAATGAGGAAGCTGACGACAACGTAACCGTCCGCGATACCGAGCCTTACAACCCGTCGGCCGGTGCTTCGGTTAAGTTCTCTCCTGCCGGTGGTAGCTTCCGTACCGAGACTCTTGAAGTTACGGCAACCCTCTCCGACGCTGTGAGCGGCTGGTATAAGGTGGCCGACGGGCCTCAGGTTTCACTCACCCCGGGCGATGCCAAGAAATTCACAATCGGTGGAGACATGGGCTATGGCGAGACGGTATCAGTTAGCTGGGGCGCAAAAGACTCCGACGGTCAGGATGCTTCAGGTACAGTAACTTACAAGAAAGTCGATCCCAATTCGATGATCACCGTCTATGTCACCGGCAAGAACGGCGCCGACATCTCAGGCACAAACCTTTACGCATGGAATGCCTCCGGGGCGCTTAACGGCGCATGGCCCGGCAAAGCGTTGACCGACGTCACCACCGTCGACGGCCGCGACTTCTACTACGCCTCGTTCGACACCGAGAGCCTCAACGTCATCTTCAGCCGCGGCGGCGCGCAGACCGGCGACATCGAGGGCCTGACCGAGGACACCTACTTCGAGTACGACGGCGGTTCGAGCGCGACCAAGATTGACGTCCAGGTGTCTAAGAAGCCGAGCGTCAAAGCCAGCCCCGCGAGCGGCACCCGCTTCAACAACACGCTGACCGTCACCCTGACCCCCGTCAACGCGAGCGAGATCCGCTACACCCTCGACGGCTCGACCCCCAACGCATCGTCGCGCCTCTACAGCGCACCGATCGTGCTGACCGAGACCACCGACATCAAGACGTTCGTCACCAACTCCGATGGCAGCAACGTCCAGACGTTCAGCTACGTCAAGAGCGACACCCCCGCACCCCAGGGCTTCAACCTCTACTTTGACAACCGCAACAGCAACTGGAACGCCGTCTACTGCTACGTCTACGGCGGCACCGCCGGCAACGACTTCCTCGGCGGCTGGCCCGGCAAGCAGATGACCTACGACGCCACCATCGGCTACTGGCACTACTTCATCGACACCGACAAGGACATCACCGACGGCAACGTCATCTTCACCAACAACAGCGGCGCGCAGACCGGCGACAATGTCAAGGTGGTCAACAACGGCATCTACAACGCCTCGGGCTACACCGGCCAGACCTACTCGACCGGCGTCAGCGACATAGCCACAGCGGGCGATGCTGTCAAGGTTTGGGTAAGCGGCGGAGTCGCCTACACCCAGTCGCCTGTCGACACCGTCATCACCATCATCCGTCTCGACGGCGTTATCATGACCCGCCCGGTTGCCGCAGGCATCCACGCCATCGACGACCTTCCCCACGGCTTCTATGTGATCAACCGCACAAAGGTTGTCATCTGATAGCCGCCCTCTGACGATATCAAGTCATCTTCCATACATAATAGATGCGTCCCCGCCATCGCGGCGGGGACGCATCTGCTATTTGGCTGATTATGGAAAAATTGAAACATATCTGCCTATATGTTTGGTTTATATCTTGAATAATCCTATATTTGCAGAAGTTTTGTGAAACAGGACAAATACTTACATTAAACTCTTTATAATAACTTTAAATCAATTCAAAACAAAGTGCAGATGAAGAATTTTACCAAGTTCATTCTTGGCGGATTAGTATCGTTGTCATCGCTGCAGATGTCGGCTGCCGCTTTCGAAGGCGCCCGTAGCGATTTCCGCGACGAGACTATCTATTTCGCTATGACTACCCGTTTCTATGACGGTGACCCAACCAACAACGTGTGCTCCTGGGACAAGCAGGATGTGCAAATCTCTAAGAACGACCCCGACTGGCGCGGCGATTTCAAGGGCCTTATCGACAAGCTCGACTACATAAAGGCTCTCGGTTTCACCGCCGTGTGGATTACCCCGGTTGTTCAGAACGCCTCAGGTGAAGACTATCACGGCTACCACGCCATGGACTTCACTTCGGTCGACCTCCGCTATGAGAGCCGCAAGGAGTGGGGCGCATCTCAGGATGTCAAATTCCAGGATCTTATTGACGCAGCCCACGCCAAAGGGATGAAGATTATCCTCGATATCGTGCTTCAGCACACCGGCAACTTCGGTGAAGTCAACCTCAACCCTCTGTTCACCCGCGACCAGGACATTCGCAACCAGGCTTCGCCCGCTGCATGTCTTATCCCGGATCCCGACAAATTAAGTTCAAACTACTTCGACCAGACCCCAAAAGCTCAGTATGAGGAGCGTTGGAAATATTTTAAAAACCCCCAGTATGAACCTAACAATTACTACCATCACTATGGAACAGGATGGAACTGGGACCTTCCCAACCGTTGGTGGGGTCAAATCGCCGGTGACTGTGTCGATTTGAACACCGAGAACGATCACGTGGCTCAGTATATCGTTGATTGCTATGGTAAATTCATCGAAATGGGTGTGGACGGCTTCCGTATCGACACCACCGGCCACATCTCGCCGTTGACATTCAACAAGCAGTTCATCCCGCAATTCATCGCCCTCGGCGAAAAATACAAAAACAAACGTCTCAACGGTTGCCCGTTCTACATGTTCGGTGAATGCTGTCAGCGTTTCCAGGGCAGCGTCGTTTACCGTGACCAGCCCAACCTGTCGAGCTACTTCTACACATGGAAGTCCGATCAGTCGCTTCTCGACCAGTTTGACGGCGACCCTGCGTGGTGGCGTCAGCAGGTGCTGCCTGAAGGTCATGACACCCCCGTAGGCCCTATGGCGATTTGCGAGATGGATACCAAAGATAAACCCCGCAGCGAAAACGTGTGGCTCAAGGACGGCCAGTGGCATGAACCCGACTATTCTCAGGCTTCAGGCTTCAATGTCATCGACTTCCCGATGCACTACAGCTTCAGCAGCGCCGCATCGGCCATAGCCTACGCCAGCCAGGACAACTACTACAACGATGCCTCGTTCAATGTGGTCTATGTGGATTCCCACGACTACTCTCCCGGTCCCAACGATGGAATACGCTTCAATGGCGGCGCTGCCCAGTGGGCCGAGAACCTCTCGTTGATGTTCACCTTCCGCGGCATCCCCTGTATCTACTACGGTTCTGAAGTTGAGTTCAAAGCCGGCAAACCCATCGACGTGGGTGGCGATACCAACAAGACTCCGCGCTCTGAATCGGGTCGCGCTTACTATGGCGCATACCTTGAGGGAACAGTTACCGCTTCCGACTTCGGTCAGTACACAGCTTCGGGCAACGTGGCTTCGACCCTCGACGGCGACCTCGCACAGCATGTGCGCCGCCTCAACCAGATCCGTGCCGCTGTTCCCGCCCTGCGCAAAGGCCAGTATACATTCGACGGATGTGAAGCAAATGGCGGCTGGGCGTTCAAACGCGCTTACAAGAACGAGTCGTACGCTCTCGTAGCAATCAACGGCGGTGCTACATTCACCAATGTGCCTGCCGGTACCTATACCGACATCGTCACAGGAGAGACCTACAATGGCGGCGGCACAATCACTGTCGATGCTCCCTCCACTCAGGGTCAGCTTCGTGTGCTTGTCAAAGACTGGACTAAAGGTAAAGTCGGCGAGGATGGCAAATTCATGTATTCTACTTCTCCCGTGGATCACGGCGGCAAACCTTCATTCGACGACCCCGGTACAACCCAATACTATACTTCCGACGATGTCGTTAAGAAACCGGACGTTTCTCTAAGTCCTTCAGGCGGCTCGTTCAAGACCGAGACTATCTCAGTGACAGCTTCACTTTCAGCTAACGCCAAATCAGGATGGTATAAGGTTGGTGATGGTGCGCAGACTTCCCTCACCCCCGGCGGCTCGGCATCCTTTACCATCGGTAACGGCATGAGCTACGGCGATCAGGTGACAGTGTCGTGGGGCGCGACCGACGACAAAGGCACCCTCTATACCGGTAAGGCCACTTACAAGAAAGTCGATCCCAATTCGATGATCACCGTCTATGTCACCGGCAAGAACGGCGCCGACATCTCAGGCACAAACCTTTACGCATGGAATGCCTCCGGGGCGCTTAACGGCGCATGGCCCGGCAAAGCGTTGACCGACGTCACCACCGTCGACGGCCGCGACTTCTACTACGCCTCGTTCGACACCGAGAGCCTCAACGTCATCTTCAGCCGCGGCGGCGCGCAGACCGGCGACATCGAGGGCCTGACCGAGGACACCTACTTCGAGTACGACGGCGGTTCGAGCGCGACCAAGATTGACGTCCAGGTGTCTAAGAAGCCGAGCGTCAAAGCCAGCCCCGCGAGCGGCACCCGCTTCAACAACACGCTGACCGTCACCCTGACCCCCGTCAACGCGAGCGAGATCCGCTACACCCTCGACGGCTCGACCCCCAACGCATCGTCGCGCCTCTACAGCGCACCGATCGTGCTGACCGAGACCACCGACATCAAGACGTTCGTCACCAACTCCGATGGCAGCAACGTCCAGACGTTCAGCTACGTCAAGAGCGACACCCCCGCACCCCAGGGCTTCAACCTCTACTTTGACAACCGCAACAGCAACTGGAACGCCGTCTACTGCTACGTCTACGGCGGCACCGCCGGCAACGACTTCCTCGGCGGCTGGCCCGGCAAGCAGATGACCTACGACGCCACCATCGGCTACTGGCACTACTTCATCGACACCGACAAGGACATCACCGACGGCAACGTCATCTTCACCAACAACAGCGGCGCGCAGACCGGCGACAATGTCAAGGTGGTCAACAACGGCATCTACAACGCCTCGGGCTACACCGGCCAGACCTACTCGACCGGCGTCAGCGACATAGCCACAGCGGGCGATGCTGTCAAGGTTTGGGTAAGCGGCGGAGTCGCCTACACCCAGTCGCCTGTCGACACCGTCATCACCATCATCCGTCTCGACGGCGTTATCATGACCCGCCCGGTTGCCGCAGGCATCCACGCCATCGACGACCTTCCCCACGGCTTCTATGTGATCAACCGCACAAAGGTTGTCATCTGATAGCCGCCCTCTGACGATAACAAGTCATTTTCCATAACATAAGTGCGTCCCCGCCGAGATGGCAGGGACGCACTTTTTGTAGTGCCGCCTCCCGATGTCCTCCCGCCCTGTCAGTAGGGCCAGGCCATGGGGGCTGGCCGCAATTACGCCTCGGGAATCCCGACAGGTATTCATTCATGATTAGCCGGGTATTGCCGTCAGGCAATGCCCGGGACGGACGGCGCAAACGTTTTTCAATCTGAAAGATTGATTCTTTTGGATTAACCAATCCTTGCGGATTGGGTTCGCTGCGTGTCGCTGTCACCGGCGGCTTGCTCATGAGCAAGCCTTACGAGTAGGGAGTGGGGGCTGTGAAAACAACCGCGGGGCCGGTAATTTCCGACCCCGCGGTTGCTTATCTGAAACGGTTCTATTTCTCAATCACCCATGGTGCGCAGCAGCTCGTCGTTGTCTGACGTGCGTTCCATGCGGTCTTTGATGAACTCCATAGACTCGATTGAATTGCGGTCTGACAGGAAGCGGCGCAGAATCCACATACGGTTGAGCGTCTCCTTGCGCAGCAACAAGTCGTCGCGGCGCGTGCTTGAAGCCATGATGTCGACGGCGGGGAATATGCGCTTGTTTGACAGCTTGCGGTCGAGCTGCAGCTCCATGTTGCCCGTGCCCTTGAACTCCTCGAAAATCACTTCGTCCATCTTCGAGCTCGTCTCGGTCAGGGCAGTGGCGATTATTGTCAGAGAGCCGCCGTTCTCGATGTTGCGCGCTGCGCCAAAGAAGCGTTTGGGCTTCTGAAGGGCGTTGGCGTCGACGCCACCCGACAGAATCTTGCCCGATGCCGGCTGAGCCGTGTTGTAGGCGCGTGCGAGGCGTGTGATCGAGTCGAGAAGGATTACCACGTCATGGCCGCACTCGACCATTCGCTTGGCCTTCTCAAGTACAATGCTCGCTATCTTCACATGGCGGTCGGCGGGTTCGTCGAAAGTCGATGCGATGACTTCGGCGTTGACGCTGCGGCTCATGTCGGTCACCTCCTCGGGACGCTCGTCGATGAGCAATATCATGATATATGTCTCGGGGTGGTTCTCGGCGATGGCGTTGGCTATATCTTTGAGCAATATGGTCTTACCTGTCTTTGGCGGCGCCACGATCAGTCCGCGCTGCCCTTTGCCTATGGGGGAGAACATATCGACCACGCGTGTCGACAGGTTGCAGGTGCGGCCGCTTGTGAGGTCAAATTTCTCGTCGGGGAAAAGCGGGGTGAGATGCTCAAACGGCACTCGGTCGCGGATGAACTCGGGAGAGCGGCCGTTGACCTTGGTCACGGTGCTCATCGGGAAATATTTGTCGCCCTCTTTCGGAGGCCTGATGGTGCATTCCACCACGTCGCCCGTGCGCAGGCCGTTGGCCTTGATCTGCGACTGGGTGACATAGATGTCGTCGGGCGACGGAAGATAGTTGTAGTCGCTCGAACGCAGGAACCCATACCCCTCGGGCATTATCTCAAGCACGCCCGACGCTTCAAGCAGGCCGTCGAAGTTATATTGCGGGGTGGCCGGCTGAGGCTGGCGTTGGGGTTGCTGCTGTTGCTGGTTTTTGTTTTTCTTTTTCTTCCCTTGCTGTTGTTGCTGCGGAATCTGCGGCTGCTGTTTTTCCGCTCCCGGTTCACCTATGATTATAGGAGCAGTCGCGGCTGCAATCGCGGCTGCTGCCGCGGCCTCCTCCTTCTCGCGTTGCGAGCGGGGCACAAACCGTTGTCCGCCGCTGCGGGGGAAGAACATACCCAATGATGAATCTTTGCTTGGACGGAAGTCCCGCTTTTGAGGCGCAGGCGGGCCGTCGGGCAAATTTTCGCGGCCCTTCTCTGCGGGAGCCTCGGCGGTGAGGTCGGCCTCGTTTCGCAGAGGGGGGAGAAGCGTCATTTCATCGCCGGGGTGCGGTTGCTCTGCCTGAGTGTCGTTTGTCGCGCTTGGTGCCGTATGGTCGACGGGAGTCTCAGCCTCGGCGGGTGTGCCGGCGGCTTGTTGCTCTTGTTCGGCTGTGCGCTTTGGCGGCCGTCCCCGACGGGTGGCCGGTTTTGCCGGTGCGGCCGGCGCATTCTCGTCGGCGGGTGCTTCAGCTTCGGCGGGTTTTGTTGTCTCGCCCGCTTCCTGTGGCGTTTGATCCTGAGCGGCTGTGCGTTTTGACGGACGGCCGCGGCGAGGTTGAGCGGGGGTTTCCTCCTGTTGTGGCTGTTGCTGTGGAGCCTCGGCTTGTTTTTCGCGCTTGGCTCGCGGCTGACGGACATTAGCTTTCTTCTCGGCTGCTGATGCCGCATGGTCTATCGCCTGTTGATCAAGTATGCGATAGATGAGTTCATCTTTTTGAGTGGGATCGACTTTCTTCAATCCCATGGATTCCGCAATCGTTTTGAGCTCTGTGTCGCTCATTGCGTTGAGGTCAGAAATGTTGTACATAGAGTAAATGGGGTGGGCGATTATAAACCCGTTATAATCATAATATTTTGTTGACCTGCGCTACCGTAAAGACATAATTTTATCGGTTTTTGCGGTTCGGTCGCTTTCTGTTGTGATTAATTGTTTTTTGAAAATAAAATGGGAGAACTTAATGCCTTGACAGTCTGTCGGTCGTCCGGCTGTCTATCCTTGGCTTGCGATAAGTTGAAAGTGATGCAAAGTTACTACCATTTATTAGAATAACAAACGTTGCGATTAAAAAAATGGTTGAGGCCTTTATATTTTTTATAGATGTATGGCTGGTTTATACAGCTTTGGGGAGGGTAAACATAAATTCGAGGCCGCCCCCCTTGCGATTGTCGACTGTTATGCTGCCTCCGAGCGTGATGATGGTGTTCTTGACAATGGGCAGACCCAGCCCGGTCCCCCCCGCCTTACGCGAGCGGCCGGCATCGACGCGGAAGAAGCGGTCAAACAGATGGGGCAGATAACGGTCTTCGACTCCGATGCCGTTGTCGTAGAACGAGAATGTGTAGAAACGGTCTGATTCTTTAACTAATTTTATCCCCACTTCTGTGCCTTGTGAGTATGCGGCGGCGTTTTTAGTGAGGTTGAGCAGTGCGCCGCTCAGTAGTGAGGCGTTGCCCCTGATTTCGCAATCGGCCGGTATGTCATAGACGAATCTCATTTTTCCTGATGCGCCTGATTCTTTGATTTCGTCGGCAAGCGTGAAGATAAATTCGTGGAAGTCGATGTTTTCCACCGGGATGCTCTCGTGGGCTTCCTCAAGGCGCGTTATGGTTGAGAGGTCGTTCATCATCAAGCACAGACGGTCTACGTTGGCCTGGGCTTTGGTCAGGAAGTGGATGCGCTGCTCCTCGGGCATATCGGGGTTTTCGATTACGGAATCGAGATAGCCTTTGATTATCCCTATGGGCGTTTTAAGTTCGTGGTTGATGTTGTTGGTCAGCACTTTTTTCAACTCGGCCTTGTCTTTTGTCGCTTTCAGGGCCAGACGGTGTTCGCATTCCAGCTTGTTTTGGTCATGGATGCTCTTGTTGAATATGTTGACGAGGTGTGTGGCTATTTCGCCAAGCTCATCGTTAGGGAATCGTTTCCACGGGGTGAACTCGGTGTTGCTGGCCGCGTGTTTGGCTAAGTCGCGTAGCTGTCTTATCGTGTATCCGAGATAACGTGTCGAGAAATATGCTATGAAAGTCATAGCCACAGCTATACCCAGAAATATCAGGAGCATGTCTGAGTCAGTCTTCAGCGCGTCGACGATTGTTACGTTATAGGGCAATGCCGTCATGACCTTCACACTCCCGTCATCGCTCATCTTGGCCGAATAGAAAAACAGGTCTTCGTTGCTCACGCTGTTCAGGTTGTTGTCGGAGTGGATTTCGCGGCTTATCCCCTGTTTGTTGTCGCGGGTTATGTCGATGTTCGGCAAAGGCAGACCTATGTTATATAGGAGCTTGCCGGTGCTGGTGTCGTAGACTGACAGACGGATGTCATCATAGAAATCGCTGCCGAAATAATCGCGCACGAATCCCATGAACGGCATCGGGTAAAAGTCAGTTGAATAAGCCTTGATTATGCGGGCGTTGATCAGTTCAAGCTGCGTACGGAGGATGTCGGCGCGGATAGCTTTCTCGCGCCTGACCTGAAAGTAAAACAGTGAAATGACAAGTATCCACAGCAGGGCGGCGAGAGGTATGAACAACCGCCACTGGTAACTAAGTCGTCTCTTTAAAACCATAACCGAAACCTAAACGAGTGACGATGTTGGCTCCGTATTCTCCCAATTTCTTGCGAAGCCGGGTGATGTTGGTGTCGATTGTCCGGTTGGTGACAACCACGTCGCCCGACCACACTTGGCGTATGATTTCCTCGCGGGAGTAGATGCGGTTGCGGTGGGTTAGGAAAAACAGCAGTATGTCAAATTCGGTGCGTGTCAGGCCGACAGGCTCCCCTTTGAGGTAGCAAGCCTTGCCGTTGCGGTCTATGCGCAGGGTCTTGAATGTGATGTCCGGTTCGTATGAGCCAATCGACTTGTTGTATTCGATTTGTTGGGCTGCCTGTGAGCGGCGGAGCACGGCGCGCACGCGAGCGAGCACCACGCCGATTACGAACGGCTTGGTTATATAGTCGTCGCTACCCATGTTCAGGCCCATGACCATGTCATCCTCGTCGCTTAGAGCGGAACAGAATATAATCGGGGTGTTCTCTGTCGCAGCCTCGTTTTTAACGCGCTTGGCAAAATCGAAGCCACTCAGGCGGTCCATCATTATATCGACGATGAACAGCGAGTAAATGGCCAGATCCATTGTCAGAGCCTCTTCGGCACTGTAGGCGCAATCGACTTCGTAGCCCTCTTTTTCGAGATTATATTTGAGTATCTCGCATACCGATTCTTCGTCGTCGATAACTAAAATCTTGATTCTCATATATGGTATTATGATGGTTCTTTTTTAGAGTACCCAAAATTAATAATAAATGACGGGATATTGGGTTAAAGAATGTTAATAACCACGGGCGGCGTGAACTATTGACGCCGCGCCATGTTCTAAAGCTATAATTACTATATTTGCACTGTGTTTTTCATGGTATTAGATTTAAGGTTAAAACAAACTGGCTGTCGTGAGACAGCCAGTTGTTTTTTATCCTTTTTGAAAAATGGTGGCCGTCGTCGGGCGCGCGTCGATTGACATCAGGAGAAATAATAAAAAGATATAAAAAGAGAGCTGTCTCACGACAGCTCTCTTTCCTTTAAACCTTTATCTTAATCTAATACTATGAAAAACACACATGCAAAGGTAAGAATTATTCCCGAATCATAAACAAGTTTTCGAGGGCAATTATATATAATTAAATATTATATCTCCGTTCATGCTTTGCTCTTGGAGCCGCCTGCCGGTATTAAATTGCTGTAAACCAAGCCTTATTCTGATGATTCGATATTTCATGCTTAGATGGGTTGAATTTCCGTATTTTGCATTTGTTAATATATTTTTAGCATGAGAAACAAATCAGCTTTTCTTGATTTTTTATGACGCTAATTGGCGGTGATACAACATAGTTAGGTCGATAATATTTTGCCGTTAACGATTAAATTAGTAATTTCGCAGAGCGATTTTAGCCGCGGTATAGCCGCGGTGACAGAAGCTGTGGAGTCGACCGCCCAAATCATGTTTTCCGGCACGAAATCCGTTGCTTCGCACGCATATCCAGAGATTATTAACTTTAAGTTTTTATAAAACAGATTACAACGCTATGAGTAAAGAAAAGAAATTCTTGACCTGTGACGGTAATCAGGCTGCTGCGCATATTTCATATATGTTTTCGGAGGTGGCTGCGATTTACCCCATCACACCCTCATCGACTATGGCTGAATATGTCGACGAATGGGCTGCCGCAGGACGCAAAAACATCTTCGGTGAGACCGTAATGGTGCAGGAAATGCAGTCGGAAGGCGGTGCCGCGGGTGCTGTCCACGGGTCCCTTCAGGCCGGTGCGCTGACTACCACCTACACCGCTTCGCAGGGTCTTCTCCTCATGATCCCCAATATGTATAAAATCGCGGGCGAGTTGCTCCCCTGCGTGTTCCATGTTTCGGCCCGTACGATTGCCTCTCACGCACTCAGCATCTTCGGCGATCATCAGGACGTGATGTCAGTCCGTCAGACAGGTTTCGCCATGCTGGCCGAAGGCTCTGTGCAGGAAGTCATGGATCTGGCCGGTGTCGCTCATTTGGCTACCATTAAATCGCGCGTGCCTTTTGTCAATTTCTTCGACGGATTCCGCACATCTCACGAAATCCAGAAAATCGAGACTGTCGAGGCCGATGACCTCGCTCCGCTCCTCGACCGCGAGGCTCTCGCCGACTTCCGCAACCGCGCTCTCAATCCCGAGAAACCTGTGGCCCGCGGCATGGCTGAGAACGGCGACGTATTCTTCCAGCACCGCGAGTCATGCAACGAATACTACAATGCTGTTCCCGCTATCGTCGAGGAATACATGAACAAAATCTCGGAAATCACCGGTCGCAAATACGGCTTGTTCAACTACTACGGCGCTCCCGATGCCGACCGCGTGATTATCGCCATGGGCTCTGTGACACAAGCCGCTCAAGAGGCGATTGACCATCTCACCGAAAAAGGTGAGAAAGTCGGTCTTGTGTCGGTTCATCTCTACCGCCCGTTCTCAGCAAAACATTTCCTCGCTGCCGTTCCCGCGACTGCGAAACGTATCGCGGTGCTTGACCGCACAAAGGAACCGGGTGCAAACGGCGAACCGTTGTACCTTGATGTCAAAGAGTGCTTCTATGGTAAGGAAAACGCCCCCGTCATCGTCGGTGGACGCTATGGCCTCGCTTCAAAGGATACCACTCCCGCCCAGATTCTCGCCGTTTATGAGAACCTTGCGCTTCCGATGCCGAAAGACCATTTCACCGTGGGTATCATCGACGATGTGACATTCACTTCGCTTCCTCCGAAAGAGGAGATTGCCCTTGGCGACAAGAGCACGTTTGAGGCTAAATTCTTCGGCCTCGGTGCCGACGGTACTGTGGGCGCCAACAAGAACTCTGTCAAGATTATCGGTGACAACACTAATAAATACTGTCAGGCTTACTTCGCCTACGACTCAAAGAAATCGGGCGGTTTCACCTGCTCTCACCTCCGTTTTGGCGACGCTCCCATACGTTCGACCTATCTGGTGACAACCCCCAATTTCGTGGCTTGCCACGTTCAGGCTTACCTCCATATGTACGACGTGACCCGCGGTCTGCGCGACGGCGGCACATTCCTTCTCAACACAATCTGGGAGGGTGAGGAGCTGGCCAAAAACCTGCCTGCCAAGGTTAAGAAGTACTTCGCTGACCACAACATCACCGTCTACTACATTAACGCTACCAAAATAGCTCAGGAAATCGGACTTGGCAATCGCACCAACACCATCCTGCAAAGCGCGTTCTTCCGCATCACTGAGGTTATCCCCGTTGATCTCGCTATCGAGCAGATGAAGAAATTCATCGTCAAGAGCTACGGTAAGAAAGGTCAGGATGTGGTCGACAAGAACTATGCCGCTGTTGACCGCGGCGGTGAATACCACCGTCTCGATGTTGACCCCGCATGGGCCCAGCTTACTCCCGAGGCTCCCGCCGCCAACGATGACCCCGCTTTCGTCAACAACATCGTGCGCCCCATTAACGCTCAGGACGGTGACCTTCTCAAGGTTTCCGACTTCAAGGGCATCGAGGACGGTACCTGGGAACAGGGCACTGCCGCTTATGAAAAACGCGGTGTGGCTGCATTCGTTCCACAGTGGCTCGAAGAAAACTGTATCCAGTGTAACAAGTGCGCCTACGTCTGTCCTCACGCCTCAATCCGTCCCTTCGTGCTCGATGCCGACGAAATGGCAAAAGCTCCGTTTGGCGAAGCTGACACTATCCCGGCTATCGGTAAGACTTTCGCGGGAATGCGTTTCATCCAGTCGGTTGACGTCCTTGACTGTCTCGGTTGCGGCAACTGCGTGGATGTATGCCCCGGCAAGAAAGGCGTTAAGGCTCTTGAGATGAAGCCGCTCGAATCCCAGCTTGATGTACAGAAAGAGTGGAACTATTGTGTTAAAGAGGTCGCTTCAAAACAAGACCTCGTCGATATCAAAGCCAACGTCAAGAACAGCCAGTTCGCCACTCCGTTGTTTGAATTCTCCGGCGCTTGCTCCGGTTGCGGTGAGACTCCCTATGTCAAACTGATTACTCAGCTCTATGGCGACCACGAGATGGTAGCCAACGCCACAGGTTGCTCATCAATCTACTCCGGCTCTGTACCTTCAACTCCCTATACGACCAACCGCCGCGGTCACGGTCCCGCATGGGCCAACTCTCTGTTCGAGGACTTCTGTGAGTTCGGTTTGGGCATGACTCTCGCCAACGACAAAATGCGCAGTCGTCTCGAGGGGTATATGAAGGCTACCCAGGAGTGCCCCAAATGCAGCGATGAAATCAAGGCTCTTGCCGCTGAATGGCTCGCTAACAAAGATGACGCTGCCAAGACCCGCGAAATCGCCGACAAGCTCACCCCGCTTTGCGAGGCTTGCGGTTGCGACACCTGCAAGAACATCCTGTCGTTGAAACATTACATCGTGAAACGCTCGCAATGGATTATCGGTGGCGACGGTGCGTCCTACGACATCGGTTTCGGCGGTCTCGACCATGTGCTTGCATCGGGCAAGAATGTCAACATCCTTGTACTCGATACCGAGGTCTACTCCAACACCGGCGGTCAGGCTTCAAAAGCTACCCCCCTCGGTGCTATAGCCAAGTTCGCGGCTTCGGGTAAACGCATCCGCAAGAAGGACCTTGGCCTTATTGCAACCACCTATGGTTACGTTTACGCCGCTCAGGTGGCCATGGGCGCCGACCAGGCACAGACCCTCAAAGCCATCCGCGAGGCCGAGGCTTACGACGGCCCCTCGATTATCATAGCCTACGCCCCCTGTATCAACCACGGATTGAAAGCCGGCATGGGCAAGGCTCAGCAAGAGGAGGCCAACGCCGTGGCTTGCGGTTACTGGCACCTCTGGCGTTACAATCCCGCTCTCGAGGAGGAAGGCAAGAACCCGTTCTCGCTCGATAGCAAAGAGCCTAACTGGGATGAGTTCGAGAACTTCCTCAAAGGCGAGGTGCGTTACGCCTCAGTGATGAAGCAGTATCCCGCCGAGGCTGCCGACTTGTTCGCCGCTGCCAAAGCTAACGCTAAGTGGCGTTACAACAACTATCGCCGTCTCGCTCAGCAGCAATGGGGCGTGGATCCCGAGGTCGGTAAACTTCCCGAATAACGCTGAAATTATCCTTGTGTAATATGACGGAGCTGGTGTGGGCATCAGCTCCGTTTTTTGTTACCCGGACAAATTGAGTTAATGTGGATTTTGCTGTGAACATTGTCGTTGCGATTATGTTTTTAATAATAAACTTATAACGACTAAATCCAATAGCAATGGACTCGACAAAGAAAAGCATTAAAGGCACGCGAACCGAGAATAATCTGGTCAAAGCCTATATGAGTGAGTCAGCGGCCTATTCCCGCTATACCTATTATGCCTCTCAGGCCAACAAAGAGGGCTATTACCCGATCGAGCAGGTCTTCACCGAGACTGCGGCAAACGAGCTGCGCCACGGTAAAGTATTCTTCAAATTTCTTGAAGGCGGCTCGGTAGACTGCGCTCTCGATGTTGACGCCGGCGTTATAGGCGACACCGCCTCCAATCTTGCCACAGCGGCGCATGAGGAGGAAGTTGAGGGAGTAGAGCAGTATCAGGCATCGGCTAAAGTTGCCGATGAGGAAGGGTTCCCCGAAATCGCAGAGCATTTCCGGGCTATAGCCGAAATCGAGATGCACCACAAGGCGCGTTTCGAGCGTTATCTCAAACAGGTGCAGGACGGCACCGTATGGAAACGCGACCACGCTATTAAATGGAAGTGTCTTGTCTGCGGATATATCTATGAGGGTACCGAGCCGCCTGCCGTCTGCCCGGCCTGCGATCATCCCCGCAAGCATTATATGGCACTCGATATGGATTAGACTTAGTGAATTGATTACACAAAAAAGCGATGCGGCCGGTGAAGCCGCATCGCTTTTTTGTGTAATCGTTTTAGCGGGCGAACGAGGCCGGCTGGAGCACCCACGGGAATGGGTCGCGCAAAGGTAGCGGTGGTTGCGACCTTATTGCCTCAAGCCCGTGCAGAGCCGAGGCGGCATCTCCGTGGCCCGATGCTATGACATAGTAGAGCGGTTCTTTTGTTTCGGCTATCGACGCGTCGGCATAACCTGCCTCTTTAAGCCTGCCTACCATCGACTTGGCGTTAAACAGTTGTTTGAATTGCGCCACGACAATGTTGTAGCGGTCGAGAGGCTTGGCCGTGCCGTCGATTGCGGTGGGTTTCACATATTGTGTGGTCAGGGGCATTGTGTCGTTACCCACTTTCACCATTCCGGGACGTGCTTCCTGCCGTATGCGGGCATATACTGTCGAGTCAAGTCCGCCGGTATTGGTGCGTTCCTTAGCGGTTTCATATGCCGCCCGGTAGTTGGCTTCGGTCGTCTTGCAGCCCGTCAGGGCGATGAGCGCCAGCACGGTCAATAATATAAACTTGTTCATATTCTAAATCTTATATTTTCCCAATTCTATCACTTCGAGGTCGCGAATGTTGCCTGCGTCAAGAGTCAGTCTGATGAGCGTGCGCTCCTTTTGCCAGCCGTGGTAGCCGGCGGCTCCGGGATTGATGTGTAACACACCCCACTTTTCATCCCACATCACTTTCAGTATATGGGAGTGGCCGGTTACCATAAGTCTTATTTTGCCGTCGCGCAATATTCGCTCCACTCCGGGCTGGTATCGGCCCGGGTAGCCCCCTATGTGGGTCATGAACACGTTCACCCCCTCCACGGTAAATTCCTCGACTTCACGGAAGCGGCGGCACACGTCGCCGTGGTCTATGTTGCCGCTGACACCCCTCACAATCGGGGCGACATCCTCCAGCCGGCGCACGACATCTATATCGCCTACGTCGCCTGCGTGCCATATCTCGTCACATTCGGCGAAATGCTTGGCGTAGCGGTCATCCCAGCATGAGTGGGTGTCAGAGAGTATACCTATGCGTTTGGCCACAATCAGAAGTTCTGGAGTATCAGTATTTCGCGCGGTGCGAAAGTCATGGTGTCGCCTATCTCCACCTCGCGTCCCGTGAGCATATCGTGCATTTTTGTCCCGACGGGCAACACCTCGGCTGTCCGCTCGGTTGAAGTGGTCAGCGGCGTGTCATTGCCGTTCATCATCACATGGATTTCTTTGTCGCCGAGTTTGCGCCGATAGGCATAGACTCCGTTTTGGGGCATGAAATGCTTCAATGACCCTTTGGCGATAACCTCGTTGGCCTCACCTTTGCGCCAGTTGAGCAGTTTAGTGAGGAAGTCATGGGCTTCATTCTGCTTCGGCGTGCGTCCCTCGCGGGTGAACACATTAATGGTGTCGCCGGGGAATCCCCCTTGCATATCGCGGCGCACATATCCGTCGCTTCCCTCCTTTGAGCCGTTCATCAACAGTTCGGTGCCATAGTAGATTTGCGGTATGCCGCGTGACGTAAGCAGGAATGTCAGGGCTTGTTTCCACCATCCCAGCGAGTCGGGTTCCTCAAGGAGGAAACGGTCGGTGTCGTGGTTGTCGAGGAATGTCAGTATGTTCTGAGGTTGCGGGAACAGGTAGTCCAGTGCGAGGTGGTCATAAATCAGGTTTAGCCCGTTCCAGGGGTCGGTCTGTTCGCTGAACGCTTTGCGGGCGTTGATTGACAGCACGAAATCCATCACGCTCGGCAGACGTGAGTCGCCGGGGTTGACTTTGCTGCCTCGCTGCCAGTATGCCTCGCCCCCCTCAGTGCCATACCAGCATTCGCCGACGATGTTATAGCCCGGGTATTCGCGTTGCACCGCATCGATCCATTCCCCCATTGGCTCCATGAAGGCATAGGGGTGGGTATCCATGCGTATGCCGTCGATTTTCGACGATTCTATCCACCATATGGAGTTTTGGATCAGATACTTCATCAGGTGGGGGTTGTGCTGGTTCAAGTCGGGCATCGACTCGACAAACCATCCCTCGACGGTGCGGCTGCGGTCGTAGTCGCTGACATAGGGGTCATGCACGGTCGACAGGCGGTAATTGGTCTGTACATACCCGTCGGGGAAGTTAAACCAGTCTTTCGACGGGCGGTCGGTAAACCAGCGGTGGTTGCTGCCCGAATGGTTGAAAATCATGTCCATCACCACTTTTATACCGCGTTGATGGCATTCCGCCACAAAGGCGTTCCATTCCTCATTTGAGCCGAAGCGCGGGTCGATGTTGTAGTAGTCGGTGGTCGCGTAGCCGTGGTAAGCGCCGCCTGGCATATCATTGGTGAGCACAGGGTTCACCCACACAGCCGTGACACCGAGAGAATCGATATAGCCAAGATGGTTGCGCATCCCCTGTATGTCGCCGCCGTGCCGGGCATTGGGGTCGTTGCGGTCAACGGGGGCTTTCTGGGTCAGACCCGGCTGGTTGTCGCCGTTGTTGGTCGGATTGCCGTCAGAAAAACGGTCGGGCATGATGAGATACAACACGTCTGAAGCGTCAAACGGCCTTATCTCGTCGGTGCGTTCACGCTTCTTGAGCTGATAGGGCACTTTGAGCGATTTTTTCCCGCGGGAGAATGTCAGCTCCATTGTGCCGGGTTTTGCCTCTTTGCCGATTAGCAGATATATGAACTGGTAGTTGGCTCCGTCAAGCCGGGCCACATCGAGCAGTTTCACTCCCGGATAATCAACCTTAAACTCCGCGTCGCGTATGTCGGGGCCCGCTACCATTATCTGCAAGGTATCGTTGGCCATTCCGGTCCACCAGTAGGGTGGGTCGATTGTGGTTACCTGCGGCTTTGGCTGCTTGGCGGCCATCGCTGTAGCCGCGGCTAAAAGTGAGATGATTAGAAATGCTAATTTTTTCATGGGGATAAAACTTATTTTTTGATTATGCGTATGTAGTCGATAAGGGCAGTGTTGAACTCGCCGTTCATGTTCTCGTTATGTGGCAGATAGACAATCGACAGGCGGTTGCTGCCGGCTTTCAGCGATACGGTGAGCATATTTGAGTAGCCTGTGGAGAGCCATTCGCCTATGCCTCGCTGCGGCATGACTATTGGGCCGGCGGGTACGCCGTCGACAGCGAGGGTGCGTATGGCGCACTTGTTCTCGGTGTTGATCGGCCCGGCTCCGTTGGCATATCTGACATCAATGAAGTAGTCGCCTGACTGAGGCACTATAACGGAGAACTCCAGCGGCTGGCGTGTAAGCTCCACAAAGCGGGAGGCCTTGGCCGGGTCTGTGATATATTTGGTGCCGGGTTTCCCGAATTCCTCTGCCTGTACCATAATCATTGAGCCGGCCGGTATGTATTCGTGAGGACGAGGCGTAAAACCCGCTATATGATTCTTGTCGGTTGCGACAAAATCGGCCACGGTGTATCGGTCGGTGTTTCCAAGGGTGTATTTGTCAGCTTTCAGGTCTTCGTCAAGCACTCCGTTGATATAGACGGAATAGGTGTTGTCTGCCGAGTAGTTGTCGATGACTGCGGCGGTCGGCGTGCCCCATGTCATGACGGGCGTGGCGGGCATCCATTTCTGTGATGTGAGGTTAAATGAGCTGTCCTCTTCCTCTTTGGACGCTTCAAGTGTGATCTCGACCGCATGGTTCCCTTTGATGTCGGCGGGAAGTACCGCCTCTTTGCTCTCCTTGCCGTCGATAGCGAAGCGGCTTATCTTGCTGCCGGTGCCGTTGATGGTGATGTCGATTGAGGCGTCACGGTATTTGAATCCCGTGATTTTTTTCTCGCCGGGGATGGTCGCCGGGACTGCCGGAGTGAAGTGGATTCCGTCGGCCTCGAAGTTCATTCCGGCAAACACGCGGTAGACCATAGCAACGTTTCCGGCGCAGCTCCACAACTGGCTGTCGGAGTTGATGGCGGTGCCTCGGTAGTCTCCGTTGGAAGCAACGAACAGCTCTTTGTTGGTAGCGAACATGGCTGCGGCGCGGTAGACGGCTGCAAGCCCTGCGGTCAACGCTTTCATGTTGCCGGTCTTTGCTGCCGCGAGATTCCAGTAGGTTTGCACAAACGGCCAGACGGCATCGTTATGATAAGGTTTGATATCGGGTTGCTGCGGATAGACCGATGATGTGCCGAATGCCACAACAGGTGTCTTGGTCACAATGGATTTGGCCATATCGGGAGTGGCTATTCCGAGTATGACGCTCAATGCCTGGCCGAGGTTGTCAGTGGCCTGCGACTGGATTGGGTAGACCCCGCCGTAGAGGTACTCGCTGTAATATCCTGCCGATGGTAGCCACAGGCGGTTGTTGATTGATTGTTTCAGAGTGTCGGCTGTGGCGATAATCCGTGCGTCACCGGGGTTTTCCATTTCATAGCCGATTCGCTCCAATTCGGTGTGCATAAGTCCCGCGATTTCACACACGCGTGCGAATACTACGTTGGTGCCAAGACACATTGATTCATATATATCTTTTGGCTGCATCCAGCGGGGATAGGTCTGTTCGCGCCAGTCAAGGTAGCTTTGCTCGCCGTGCATGAGCTTGAAGTGCGGGTCATAGCACACGTCGAGGTCGGCCTGTAGGGTGTTGACCACAACGCTGAAGGCTTCGTTGAGCCAATCAGTGTCGCCTGTAACTAAGTAGATTTCCCATGCGGCGAGACCCCACACCACGCGGTCGCTTGATACCGGCCATGCTCCGCCGGTGCCTGTATCCTGGATTATGTGACCGTTCTTGACCTTGGCGCGCAGGCTGTTGATGGAGCGTTGCGGGTCGAGGTAGGCGAGTGACAGATAGATGGAGTAGGCGACATCGCGTGTCCACACCCCATCCCACTCTTTACCTGCGCGGAACGTGTCGTCGGGGCGTATGTTTGACGCTATGTCGGCGATTCCCATGTTGTAGAGTGCCGACAGAAGTTTTTGTTGCGCTTCAAAGCGTGGATAGCGTTCATCGGGAGCGTCGATTTTCCATCCCGTGGGATTGGCCGGACGGTCCACTTTGGGGTTGACCGTCAGTGTAACCTCATAGATGCTGTCGCCGCGGTCGGTGAGTTTGCGGTCATCCTTGCCATAGAGGTTCTCGAAGTCCCAGCTCAGAGGATCGACACTGCCGGCCACCCAGATTCCCTTGAAGTCATCGCTGAAGATGGTGTCGCCAGTGGCGGTGGCATAGTAGCCGAGCTGCTTGAACGAGCGAAGGATGGGGCGCATATCGACGCGGACAGTCCAGCGGGTGTCGTTGGGGAGTGTAGCGCCTTCGCTATCGGCCGGCTCATCAGCCGACAGGCTTCCGAACGTATAGATGCGGTTGTCGCTCGCTGTGTCGCCTATGAGCGCGGTGTGGCAGCGACCTAAAGGGAGCTCGTTGTCTCGGCTGTTGAGCGAGAAGCGAAATTCCACTTTCGACGACGCTCCCGATAGTTCAGGACTTTCGTAGTTGGTCTTGATCTCAAGGGGGCTGACAGCCACGGCTGTGAATCGGCCCTGGACTACGCTGTCGGCGTAAACTGAATATTCATCGCACCCGTAGATTAATCCGTCGGGCTGTTTCTGCGAGCATGATGACGTGGCGGCTATCACGGCGGCCGCGGATGCCAGTGCGGCTAATTTTTTTCTTTTATCTGTCATGGTATGAGGGTTGTTTTATTTTTTCAACGGAAGTTTCCCGGCTATAGCCGACGGAATCGCATCGCGGTTGACGAGGATGCTGACTGTTTTCGCAAGGAAATAAGGCTCTGACACATAAAAGTAACCGTCATAAAGCTGATTTGTGTCCCATGAATTTTTGACTTTGTAGTATTTGTTGCCTTCCTGGTCAACAGCCTTGCCGACTATCACCATACCATGGTCGTCGGTAGTCTCCTGGCGGTCAAACATATCCTGGCGAACCTGTTGGGTAACTTCGATTTCAGGCACCGGCCCCTTGATGTCGTACATCGCTTCCTGACGGTCTTTGTCAGACAGTTGCACCCATCTCGACAGCTCCGAACCTTCCATATCCTTGGCGGTTTTCTCCTTTGGCATAACGGCGTAGCCTTTGCGCCATTTGAAACCTCCCTCGCTCACGTCGGCTGCCCACACCACTGAGTAACCCTTGTCAATCGAATTGTCGACAATAGCCTTCAGCTCGTCGAGCGGCACATTGTGATATTGCGCCCATAGCCAGTTGTCGGGGACCTCAAGGGGAAATTGCGTGTAAAACGGGTGATGTGAGAACGATGTGACGGCCACATAGTCACCGGTGTTCAGTCCTAACGATTCGGCGTAGCTTCGCGGTGTATAGGTCTTGCCGTCGACTGTGAAATTTTCAGGCACCGGGCCGAGATATGCGTCAAGGATGGCCTCAAATCCTTTGCGCCACGATGTCGACAAACGTTTGTTGGGCTTGCTGACCACCCCGCGCAGATAGGCTTCGAGCACTGACTGAAGCTCGGCGTGGACGTGCTTATCCTCACCGTAGCCAAGCCCGCTGTAGGCTTCCTCGGGCATGGCGCCGAGGGTTTCCCAGACGTGGGGCACATCGATTATGCTGCCACCGGCGGCGAAGTTGGTCTCGCCGTAGAGCCTTACAAAGCGGTCGGCCTTGTCAAGATAGCATTGGCGCACGACAAACATCTCTGACAGGTCAATCTCCTTGCCGCTTTTGCGCAACACTTCATCCTCAAAAAACGAATTTCCCGAAAAACACCAGCAAGTCCCTGACTTGTTCTGGTCTTTGACCGGGGTGGTCTTGATTACCTTGATGTCGGTGAATTTAAATCCCGTGCTGTCGGGAACCACTACCTTGTCGTCGGCGTTGGCCAGCAACGCTACAGCCCCCAGGGCCGCGATGATAAATCGATGCTTCATCTCTATGCTTTAAGTTGTAAATTTTAGAATCGGTTAATTTTCAGGCAGGCTGTTCCTGACAGCCGATTCACAAATTTACGACAATCCCCGCAATCCACAAAATCGCTTTCACCACCGATTTACTGCATTTGCTGACACTCCTATCTGTACATGGCGTCGATTTGGGGCGCGTAGCGTTCGGCCACGACTTTGCGGCGCAGTTTGAGCGTGTTGGTCAGTTCGCCCGATTCCATGGTGAACTCTTTGGGCAGCAGCGTGAACCGTTTGATATGTTCAAATGGTGCGAGCCCCTTCTGCAACGGCGTGATGCGGTTTTCCACATATTTGATTATATCGGGATTTTGCAGAAGTTCCTCGCGGGAACCAAATTTGATCCCTTTTTGTAGTGCGTAATCCTCGATTTTGTCAAATGCGGGCACAATCAGTGCGGTCACGAATTTGCGTTTGTCGGCTATGACGGCCACCTGCTCGATGAGGCTATCCTCGCAAAGCCGGCTTTCGATGGCCTGCGGAGCGATATATTTGCCGTTTGAGGTCTTGAACAGATCTTTGAGACGTTCGGTCAGTATGAGCGCACCGTTATTGTTGATGTATCCTGCGTCGCCGGTGCAGAACCAGCCGTCGGCAGTGAAAGCCTCCCCGGTGGCCTTAGGCTTGTTGTAGTAGCCTTTCATCACCGTGGGCCCTTTTACGAGTATCTCCCCCTCTGCCCCGATTTTTATCTGTATGCGAGGCAGCACCGTCCCAACCGTGCCTATCTCGTAGCCGTATTGCGGGTAACAGGTGACGGTGGCCGTTGTCTCCGACAGCCCGTAGCCGACCACGATGTTGATGCCGCATCCGTGCATGAACTCAACGATTTTATCGCTGATGGGTGCGCCGGCGGTTGGGTATATGTTCCCGTTGTCTACCCCGATGACGCGGCGCAGGGGCCCGAATACCTGACGGTCATAGAACCGATAGCGGGCTTCAAGCCACAGCGGCGCGCGGCGTCCGTTGCGCAGGTAGCCGAGATTGCGTTTGATTCCGACCTTCAGGGCGCGGTTGAGCAGCATCCGCCTGAATGCGCTCATGGCCGACATCTTGTCCTGAATCACGGTGTAGACCTTTTCCCAAAACCGCGGCACGCTGCACATACAGGTGGGGCTTACACGGCGCAGGGTCGCCTGTATCTCTTTGGGGTCAAGATTCACGAATATTTTCATGCCGGTGTAAAGGCAGAAATAGGTCCAGGCTTTCTCAAATATGTGGCTCAATGGGAGGAATGAGACCGACGAGTCGCGGTCGCTCAACATCGTCAGGCGTTCGCGGTGTATTTCCATCGCGGCGTTGAAGCAACTGTGGGTCAGCACCGCACCCTTAGGCTCGCCTGTCGTGCCCGAGGTGTAGATGAGTGTGGCTATATCGTCGGGGGTGGCTGATTCGCGGCGGTGTTCCACTTCGGTGCGGTCGCTGTCCGACGGCTGCGTAAGGAAGTCGGCGAAATAACCTTCCTCGCTCTCGACGTCGGTGTATGGTATAACCCGGCGCAGCGAGGGACAATGGGCTTTGGCGGCTATGGCGGTATCATATTGCTCCTTGGTGCCTGTGAATATGATGGAAGCCTTGGAGTCGTTGACTATATATTCCACCTGCTCCCGGGAACTTGTCGAATAGATTGACACCGGGATTGCCCTTACGGCGAAAGCGGCGAAGTCGGTAATGATTATTTCGGGCCGGTTGGGGGAGAAGACGGCCACGCTGTCGCCCTCGGCGATGCCCATGGCAATGAATGCGGCGGCCAGACGATCGACCTTGTCGCTTAGTTGCTGCCACGACAAAACGGAGTCGTGACTGTCGCCGGCTTCTCGGAATGCGATGGCCTCGCGGTCACCGTACTTATGGGCCTGGTCGCTGATCAGGTCGGTTAATATGTTTGCCATACTCTTTTTTTACTTTTGTCAAAAAACGGTGCAAAATTAAGGAGATTATCCATTAATGATAACATCGCAAGCTCTGGAAATGGGCTGACGTTAACATTCATTTCCATCCCGTGCACCAAATGTTAATTTGCGTACCCCTCCCCATTCCCCCGGCATTCATCCCATCGAATCTTGCGTACTGCGAAGTAAGCCTTTGATATATCACTGAAAATCCATAAATTTGCATCCTAAAGCGCCCGCTGACTAAAGACCGCCAAACGTAAGTATAACTTATATACAACATATTAAGGAACTTCCTTGTAGCCGCATAAAGGATTCTTGCCTAACGCAAGCGGGACTTACGCCCGATAAGGTCGCCTGTCAGCCTACCCGGAAGGTCCCTCTCTTGTTAATATGGCAGAAAAGAAATCTTTTCTTAAAGGGAAAAAGCCGGTCACATTTCTCGATCTCTTTGCGGGTGCTGGAGGCATAAGTGAAGGGTTTCTTCAGGCATATACCTCCGATAGATATTTCAAGTTTATTCTTGCCAGCGATATTAACGAGAATTGTGAGTTGACACACATTGTCCGATATAATCACCAGTTCGGACTTGACACTAAGTTCCTTACTGCTGATATTATGGCACCGGATTTTATGCCGCGCCTGCTTGCTCAACTCGGCGATGTGAAAATAGACGTAGTGACTGGGGGCCCCAGTTGTCAGTCTTTCAGCTTGTCTGGGCGTCGCAAACGCTTTGACAAAAGAGATAATCTTTTTCTCCACTATCTGACTGTCATCCGCAAATTACGTCCTAAATACTTTGTCATGGAGAATGTCAAAGGGCTTCTAACTAAAGACAAAGGAAAATTCAAGGAGGCAATACTTCGTGAAATCCGCTCAATAATTGACGATAAAAATATACCGTCATTTATTATGTTCCTTACGCGGCTTCTTGACAAGAACGCATCTGCGTTTGTCAAAAATTGCATCCTTACGAAAATAAAAATGGAGGTTGCAGATGACGAAGCGGCATGTGCTGAACGTGATAGCTATTTTGCTATACTTGATACCCAATTCAAGGCAATTACACGCAAAATAGATTACCGCCTCAGTAAATCAAACATCAACATTGCGACGATTCGACACGGTCTTAACCTACTCCGTCGCACTGATGAAAGAAACGCTATCTCCGCTGCCATCATCAATGAAAAATCACAAGCTGATATTGACAATGATTTCTTTGTCAATCAATTCAACAATTTCATATCTTTCATTGATGATTCGACTATAACTAACACCATTCTTTCGGCCATCAATACTTTCGAAGAGTTCGATAAATCCTCAAACGATGTCGAGGAGTTCCGAGAAATGATAAAGTTGTATTCCTATACGCTCGATGAGACATTCTCTCTTGTAAAGAAATTCGCTAAAGGCAAAAAGGAAACAGAGGAGCTTGACAGGCACCTCGAAGATATAAGGCTCTATCGGGTCGCTAAGCCCATCGTCGCTATCGCTGCTGACTACGGAGTACCGCAAAATCGTGAGAGAGTTCTATTTATCGGGTGCCGCAAGGATCAAGACCTTATTGATGCCGTTCCTCCCACCGTTACCGAAGAAGAAAGGGTAACGGTTTATGAGGCAATACACGACCTTGACTTCTTAGGTAACGGTTCCGTTGCTGAGACCTATGGTACACAGCGTATCATACCTGAATTTGAGCCTCTTATTCGCCGACGCGAAGTGCAGGGCCATATTTCGGATGCTGATGAAACACATACCTTCTCCGAGTGGTCTAAAATAGGTCGCTTCGCTCATAGATTTGATTTCAGCTGTGAACCATTTTATGTACGTTCTCTCGAAGATCTGAACAACAATCTGTTCTGTGAAGCTCCAGTTTTGTACAATCATCAGACGAGTTCACAAAGTGACGATGTGAAAGAACGTCTTTCTATCATAGCCAAACACGGAGTGTATGATGAAGATTGTAAGGTTGAGCTTACGCAATTAGGGTTGGAATCCAACAAGCGTAACTATACCGTCTTGAACCCAAGAGGTCAAAGTCCTACGGTCGTTACGATGCCCGATGACTTTATTCATTACGCTGCACATAGGGCAATGACAGTTCGCGAAATGGCACGTCTCCAATCTTTCGATGACTCTTTCGTATTTCAAGGTAAACGTCAGACCGGAGGCTCCAAAAGAAAGTCAGAAATCCCGCAATACACTCTTGTGGGCAATGCTGTGCCTCCGCTTATGGCAAGAGCCATCGCCAATACTATTCTTAAACACATAAAATAGCCGAACATGATACATATGCGCCCATACAATGCTTTTGAGACCAAAAATGTAAGATTTTTGGTTGACAAGCAGGTGGAATTTACTACCATACAGATCACCGAAACAGGCTTAAAGAAAAGCATATTGGATGCTACCGCTCCTGTTCGTGCTTATTTTAAGGAAAAGAATGTTCATGATTACGAATCTCAACTTCAGGGGCCGGAGCACAAGCGTGTCATCGATACATATATATTGACGGAAGGTGCACAATACCTTACCAAAACTTCTCTGTATCGCCCCATGACTAAAAAGGGAGACCCTCGACTCTGGGTTAATAAAGTCCGTGATGTTGAGTTTCTTCGTGCTAATGATATTTTTGCCATAATTGCGCACCGAGGCATCCTTTTCGCTGTAAATCTTACAACTGTTAACATTGAAAAAGTTTGTGCGTCGCCGATTGACACTCCGCTTAAAGATTTAATCTTTGAAGTATCACGCGAAAAGAACTCTGTAAGTGAAGAATTGCTCGGCTTGATTAAGGATAGAATGACAGATTGGATGCCCGCAGAAATCTTAGCCGATACAGGTATTGGCCGTACTGTCGAGACTATTCTTGGCATCGATATGAATCCGTCTAAAGTGCCGGACTATAAAGGAATTGAACTTAAAAGCCATCGCGAGGCTTCACGTGTTCGCAATGCGCTTTTTACACAGGCGCCGGAATGGGCTATTAGCCGACTGAAAAGCGGAAAAGCAATAGTTGAAGAATATGGATATACCCCGGAGGGCTATACTCACAAATCTTTACATGTTACTCTTGCAGCCAATAGGCCAAATCCACAGGGACTTGGGCTCCTTGTGCAACCTCAACTTGGACTGCTCGAAGCTGACGAATTTTCACATGTTGCATTAGAAGATGGTTCATTCAGAAAAATTAATGATGTTGCCGCTTGGCAACTCATGAATTTGCATGAACGTCTCCTCACAAAACATCACGAAACATTTTGGATTGATGCGGAAACCAAAAAAGAGGGCGGTCGAGAATTATTCAGAGTGACCGAAATTCTTCACACAAAAAATCCGATTCCATCACAGTTTGACATTTTACTTGATCAAGGCCAAATTACTGTTGACTTCTTGCTGTGTCGAGATTCGGGAGGCGATACATATAGCTTCAAAATTAAGGGTAAGGCAAGGCCTCTCTTATTTCCTCAAAGCGACACATATAATCTAAGAGCCATTTAACTCTAAATGGACGAATACGACGACATAGACACCTACAATGGTGATGCAGCCCACGACATGAACGTGGACTTTGACCGCTATATGAACACCGACGAGGATGCAGAGCTTTTCGACGATACCGACCTCGACGAATACATCGACAACTTAAACTGCAGGGACTAACTCTAACACTTTATAATATAATCATGAAGAAATTTCTAATCTCCCTTATCTTTGGCGCATTTGCCATATGTGGCTTTGCTCAGGAACACTTATCCTTCAAAGGTATTCCTATTGGGGGTAGTATGTCTGCGTTTTGTCAAAAGCTAAAAGCCAAAGGCTTCACACAAATTGGCAGAGATAATAACATTACGATGTTTACCGGGAATTTCACGGGGCGCAAGGCTTCAGTCGGGGTTGCTGCTACTGACGATGGCGAAAATGTTCATTCAGTTATCGTACTGTTTGATGAATCTCGAGAGTGGAACACGCTCGTTAGCACATACGATTACTACAAGGATCTTTATACGCGCAAATACGGCAAGCCTTCTGCTTGTAGAGAGTATAATCCGAGCCATAACGATAGTAATACAATGCTTATGTTCGAACTTTCACAAGGAACTGTTACATATGCAAGCGAATGGAATGTTACTGGAGGAACTATTGTGATGTCAATAGAAAAATCCGGATATTCTAATGGCATGGTCGTCATTAAATATCGTGATGCACAAAATGTTGAAGCTAAAATCCAAAATGATTTAGATGATATATGATAGTGGTGTTGCGGTAACCCCGCCGCGCTTTTATTTATCGGCTTGCCGCTTGGTTCTACAAGAAATCAAGCCTGTGGTCTTGACCGTCCGGCTTCAATCGCATAACGCATTATGAAAATAATAAGTTGGAACGCTAACGGAAAGTTCCGCGAAAAATATAAGGCAATTCTTGAACTTGATGCGGATATTTACGTCATTCAAGAGTGCGAAAATCCCGAAATCTACCAGGATCCGGGATACCGCTCTTTCTTCAAGAATTATCATTGGGCCGGGGTCTATTCCTATAAAGGATTAATGGTATTCTCTACACGCCCTGATATCGTTCTCGACCGCCTCGATTGGGGTGCTTAGGATAAGCGTGTGTTTATCCCTGTTAGAGTAAACGGCTCTTTCAATCTCGTAGCAGCCTGGGCCTGTGACCCTTATTGTGAAGAATTACAAGATTGGGTCGAGGCTGTATCAGACAATCTCAATAATGAATCCATTATTATCGGTGACTTAAACAGCAACGTGACTTTGGACCCGAAGCACATTCGCAAATCGGGCAAAAGTTTCGGCCACGTTATAGAACTGCTTGAACCGAAAGGGCTGCTCCCTATGTGGCACTATCACCATAAACAGGAGCAAGGTAAAGAGTCAACGCCCACGTTCTATCTTTACCGACATCTTGACAAGCCTTTGCATCTCGACCATTGTTTCGCAAGCCCGGATCTAGTCAAGTCAATCACTATTCACGCAAGATGGCAATGGCTCTCATTGAGCGACCATCTGCCACTTGAAATTGAAACAGTATCAGAATATGGCTCTCTATCGTGTTGATTTTGCATTTGCCTATTTAACCTGCGATTTAGAATTGTAGCGGATATTCTTGGCTGAAATTGGAATTTGTTTTAATTTTGCGCACCAAAACGAGTATATTGTAATTTTAAAGATAAAAAGTTATGAAAATAGCCATCGTCGGAGCCAGCGGTGCCGTTGGCCAGGAATTTTTAAGAGTGCTTCAGGAGCAGAATTTCCCTGTGACCGAGCTGTTGCTGTTCGGATCCAGCCGCAGTGCGGGTCGCACATATCGGTTTCAGGATAAGGATGTTGTAGTCAAAGAACTGAAACATGGCGATGACTTCAAGGGCGTCGATATCGCCTTCACTTCGGCCGGTGCGGGCACATCCAAGGAGTTTGCCGAGACAATCACCCGTCACGGCGCGATTATGATAGACAATTCAAGTGCGTTCCGCATGGACGACGATGTGCCTTTGGTTGTCCCCGAAGTCAACGGCGACGATGCGTTCAACACCCCCCGCAACATAATAGCCAACCCCAATTGCACCACCATACAGATGGTCGTCGCGCTCAAGCCCATCAACGACATCTCGCCGATACGCCGCGTTCATGTGGCGACCTATCAGGCTGCCAGTGGTGCGGGAGCGGCTGCGATGGATGAGCTTGTGGCGCAGCACGGACAGCTCGCCCGCGGCGAGAAGCCCACTATCGAGAAGTTCGCTTACCAGCTCGCCTACAACGTTATCCCCCATGTCGATGTGTTCCTCGACAACGGATATACCAAAGAGGAGATGAAGATGTACAACGAGACCAAGAAAATCATGCACGCCCCCGGCCTCGATGTCAGTGCCACCTGTGTGCGTGTGCCTGTGATGCGCGCCCACTCCGAGGCTGTTTGGGTCGAGACAGAGCAACCCGTCAGCATCGAACAGGCGCGCGAGGCGTTCGCCGCCGCTCAGGGGCTTGTGGTGGTTGATGAACCCGCTGCGAAACGTTACCCGATGCCGCTCGATATCGCAGGTAAGGATCCCGTCTATGTCGGCCGTCTGCGCAAGGACCTCACCAACCCCAACGGCTTGTCGTTCTGGGTGGTTGGCGACCAGATTAAAAAAGGCGCAGCGCTCAACGCCGTTCAGATCGCCCAATATATGCTCGCGCATAAAAAATAATTGCGAACATTGCCGCCGCATATCTGTTATCTTATTAAGACACAAAAAACAGTTGATTATGAAAAAGTATGTATGCGATGTATGCGGTTGGATATATGACCCCGCTATTGGCGACCCCGACGGAGGTGTTGCCCCCGGAACTCCCTTTGAGGATATTCCTGATGATTGGGTATGCCCGCTGTGTGGCGTTGGCAAAGACCAGTTCAGTCCCGTTGAAGAATAAATAAGGAAGGCCGTGCGCATCCCGTGTTATCGCGTGTGTACGGCCCTCTTTTTGTCCCTTTACTTCTCGACTATTGCCTCGACCGCAAACGAGGTGCCGGTGGGGATTGATTCCCATTTGTTGTTTTCATGCCATATGAAATGCCCCGCCATGATGTTTGATTTGATATATATGGTGCGCCCCTTCATAGGCTCCAGAAACTCGAACTCTACCATTGTGTCGCCGCTGAACATCATCGGTTCCGGCAACTTATAGACAAACCGCCCTTCCTCGTTTAGGTCTTCTTTTCGATAGGTGAATGTCACCGACCGTTGGGTGACGTTTACCCATCGGCCGTCCTTTTTGTTATAGATGTTAAGCCTGAACGGCATCTTCTCCACAGTCCCTTTGCGTTGTATCCAGCCCATGCTGACCGATGTTATCCACGCGCGCTTCTTGACTTTGCAATGCACGGCCGGCCCGCAGCCTTCGCTGTGTTCGCTGCCGATCTGGACTTCAAAACTTCCTCCCATCGATGTGCGTCCGAATGTTTTTTTCTTGGTTTTGGGCGGTATCACCGACACCTCATGTAGCTGATATGGTTTTGACTTGAGAATGATTGTATACGTCCCGTCGGCTGAGTTTATATCCTTAGCCGTTGTAGCGCGCGGCTCATATCCTATTGATGAGAAACGTATGGTGTCGGTAGGGAGTACCGATCCGAATCCGGCGTTGAAAACTCCGGCTGAATCGGTCAAAGTCCCCCTGTCGCGTGTCGGTATAGAGATGGTAGCATAGGGTATGGGTGTCCCGTTTTCATCCGTCACCCTCCCCTTGATTCTTATCTCTGACATTGCCGTCAGGCTTTGGCAACAAAAGACGATTAAAATAACGATACTTCTGATTATTACGGATCGCTGATTTGAAAATAGCTGAAACATCTGATTGGCAATAAGGACTATATATGTGATTATGTGGCGCGAAATTATCATGTCGGCTGTGAATAATCACTGCGGGTTTGGTTAAATATCGAAAAATGCGGTTTAAATTTTCATAACATTGCCGGGCGGGTTGGCCGATTTGAGGGTTTCACGAAAAAGTTGTAACTTTGTATGGAGATAAATCCCCCGTCCAACCGTACCATGATTGAAGAAGAATTTCCCACATTTGAAGATGTGACGCCGCCAGATCAGAATTATGGCGACGACGCCATTATTACACTCGACTGGAAAGAACACATACGCCGCCGCCCCGGAATGTACATCGGAAAACTCGGCGACGGCTCAAACTCCGACGACGGCATATATGTGTTGCTCAAGGAGGTGCTCGATAATGCCATCGACGAATATATGATGGGGTTTGGCAAGCAGATAACCGTCGATGTTGTGGATGGCGCCGTGTCGGTGCGCGACTATGGCCGCGGCGTGCCCCTCGGCAAGGTAGTCGAGGTGGCCTCCAGGATGAACACCGGCGGAAAATACGATTCAAAGGCATTTAAAAAGTCTGTGGGGCTGAACGGTGTGGGTATCAAAGCGGTCAACGCCCTGTCGACGCGCTTCGAGATAGTGAGCGTCCGCGAGGGACGCCGCAAGGCCGCCGTGTTTGCCGCCGGCGAGCTTTTGAGCGAGAGTGAGATTACTCCCACTGATGAGCCGGGTGGCACATATGTCAGCTTCACTCCCGACCCGACAATCTTCCGCGACTATCGTTATCGCGAGGAGTTCATCGTGCCGCTGCTCAAAAACTACACTTTCCTGAACACCGGGCTGTCAATCTACTTCAACGGAAAACGCTTCATCTCGCGCAACGGGTTGCTCGACCTGCTGAAAGAAAACATGACCAAGGACCCCCTCTATGCCCCGATTCATCTCAAAGGTGAGGATATAGAGATTGCACTGACCCACGCAAACCAGTATGGCGAGGAATACTACTCGTTTGTCAACGGCCAGCACACCACGCAGGGAGGCACACACCTGACCGCGTTTAAGGAGGCTGTGTCGCGCACGCTCAAAGACTATTTCGGGCGCAACTTCGAGTATTCCGACATACGCAACGGCATGATCGCCGCTGTATCGATCAAGGTGGAGGAGCCGGTGTTTGAGTCGCAGACCAAAACCAAACTCGGTTCGCGCGACATAGGACCCGACGGCCCCACCGTGGCAAAGTTCATCGGCGATTTCATAAAGAAAGAGCTTGACAACTATCTGCATAAAGACCTGGAGACAGCCGACATAATACTTCGCAAGGTGCAGGAGAGCGAGAAAGAGCGCAAGGCGATGGCCGGGGTGACCAAGCTGGCACGCGAGCGCGCTAAAAAAGTTAACCTCCACAATCGCAAGCTGTTGGACTGCCGGGTGCACCTCAATGATGCAAAAGGCGACGAGGAGAAGAAAAACGCATCGTCGATATTTATCACCGAGGGTGACTCTGCCGCCGGGTCAATCACCAAGATACGCAATGTCGAGACACAGGCTGTGTTCTCGCTCCGCGGCAAGCCTCTGAACACCTATGGCGAGACGCAGGCTGTGGTGTATAAGAACGAGGAGTTCAACCTGTTGCAGGCTGCGCTCAACATCGAGGAGGGTATCGACGGGTTGCGCTATAACAACGTCATCATAGCCACTGATGCCGATGTCGACGGTATGCACATCAGGCTGTTGCTGCTGACATTTTTCCTGCAATTTTTCCCCGATCTCATCAAAAAAGGGCACGTCTATGTGTTGCAGACGCCGCTTTTCAGAGTGCGTGATAAGCGCACATCAAAGCGAAAAAATGTTAAAAAAACTTCACCGGCTGAAATTTACTATTGCTATAATGATGAAGAAAGGGTGTCGGCGATAGAGCGTCTGGGGCAAAACGCCGAAATAACGCGGTTCAAAGGTCTCGGCGAAATATCTCCCGAGGAGTTCCGCGGGTTTATAGGCCCCGACATGAGGGCCGATTGCGTGAGCCTGCGCAAGGAGGACGGCGTGGCCGAGCTGCTTGAATTTTACATGGGGAAAAACACCCTTGAGCGTCAGAATTTCATCATTGATAATCTTGTGATAGAAGATGACTCACAAATCTCATAATCCACAGGTCTGCCGTCCCGAACGGGTGGCTCTGTTTCCCGGGACGTTCGACCCGTTCACAACGGGGCATCTGTCGATAGTGACCCGCGGTCTGGAACTTTTCGACCGCATCGTCGTCGCCGTCGGGGTCAACGACGGCAAGCGTTCGGGAAACTCCGCGGAGATGAGGGTCGATGCCATCAGGGAGATATTCGCCGATGAGCCGAGAGTTAAGGCCGTGGCCTATGCCGGCCTGACCGTTGAGGCCGCCGAGGCCGAGGGCGCGCGTTTTCTGCTCAGGGGTGTGCGCTCGGTGGCCGATTACGAGTATGAGCGCGCGTTGGCCGACGTCAACCGCAATATTTCTGACATCGAAACCGTTATATTATATGCGCTTCCCGAGTTGGCCGTGGTCAGCTCGTCGATGGTGAGGGAGCTGGCGCGCTATGGCCGCGACGTCTCCCGGTTCATTCCAAAGAGATAGATTTATGAAAAAAATATTCCTGATAGTTGCGGCTATGGCCGCAATCGCTGTTTCGGGCGTTACCGCCCAGCACCGTGAATTTACCCCTGCCGACAAGCTGCGTTACGCCTTCGCCATCATCGAGGGGTTCTATGTCGATTCGGTCGACTCAAACAAGATTGTGGAGGAGGGTATCGTGTCGATGCTCAAGGAGCTTGACCCCCATTCGGCCTATTCCAATCCTGAGGAGACAAAGGAGATGACCGCCCCGTTGCAGGGTAACTTCAGCGGAATCGGCATACAGTTCAATATGCTCAACGACACCCTGTTTGTCATCCAAACCACAGTCGGCGGCCCGTCGGAGCAGGTGGGCATTCTCGCCGGCGACCGCATACTCAGTGCCAACGACACCCTGATATCGGGTGTCAGCAAGAAAAACACCGATGTCATCAAACTGCTCCGCGGCCCAAAGGGGACGAGGGTCGATGTAAAGGTGCTGCGCCGCAGGGTGAAAGAGCCGCTTGAGTTCCGCATAGTCCGCGATGACATACCCATCTATAGCGTCGACGCCTCTTACATGGCCGACCCGACGACCGGCTACATACGCCTGTCGAGATTCTCGGAGACCTCGGTCAAAGAGATTAACGAGGCCATGGCAAAGTTGCGCAAGCAAGGGATGAAAAATCTGATTCTCGACCTTCAGGACAATGGTGGCGGCCTTATGGGCCCGGCGAGCGAGCTGTCAGAGAAATTCTTGCGCCGCGGCGACATGATTGTGTTCACCAAAGGCCGCGTGCATCGCCCCAACGAGTTCTTGGCCGAGGTTGACGGCGATTTTCAGGATGGCCGCGTGGTGGTTCTCGTTAACCAGTACTCGGCTTCGGCGAGCGAGATTCTGTCGGGTGCGTTGCAGGACAATGACCGCGGCGTGATTGTGGGTCGCCGCACGTTTGGCAAGGGTCTGGTGCAGCGGCCTATGCCGTTTCCCGACGGGTCGATGATCAAGCTCACATACTCCCGCTACTACACCCCCTCGGGCCGTTGCATACAAAAACCATATGCCAACGGTCATCCCGACGACTACAACGATGATATGCTCAAACGTTATGAGTCGGGAGAGCTGATGCACGCCGACAGCATACATCTCGATAAATCAGAGAAATACTATACTCTCCGCAACAAGCGTGTGGTCTATGGCGGAGGTGGCATCATGCCCGACCTTTTTGTGCCGTTAGACACTGCGAGCTATTCACCCTACTACCGCGACCTCGTCGCGAAGGGCGCACTCAACCAGTTCTGTATAAACTATGTCGACGCGCATCGAAAAGAGTTGAAAAAGCAGTATCCCACCGAGGACGCTTTCATCAGCGGATTCAAGGTCACCCCTGAACTTATGCGTGGTCTTGTGGAATGGGGCGCCAAGGAGGGTGTGGAGTATGTAGATAAGGACTATTCGACCTCCAAGGCGATGATGGAGACCATCGTTAAGGCCATGATAGGCCGCGACCTCTATGACGTGTCGACCTATTACCGCATAGCCAATACCCTTAATCCGGTCTATACCGAAGGGTTGCGTCTGATCAACGACCCCGCGGCCTACGACAGCCTGCTTGCCCCTCCCTCAAAGCCGGAATAGCGGCGCGTCGTTCCCGGGCCGTCAGGCGTAGCGGCCAATCAGGTATAGCGTCACGATAAATACCACATATAATACGGCCTCCGTTACAGCGCGGCCGTAGCATTCTTGCTTTGCAGCGACCCATCCGCGGTAGACGAACGGTGTGGCGATACCTGCCACCGTTAACCAGACCCATGGGCCTAATAGCTCATGGTAGAATGTCATAGTCAGAATCGATACACCCATAATCAACAAGGTGATTATCGGCAACAGGCGGTTTCGGAATACGGGTTTTTTCATTTCGCTTTTATGGATTAGTGGTAGCCGAGGCCCCAGGCGTACGATAACGTTGCGGTGATCGCTATGAATAAAAGCACGGCTATAATCATCAATGTCATGTAGCCATAACATTTCTGTCTGTGGGCTTGAATCACAAAGTATCCGATTGACACTGCTATTATCGCGCATCCGATCCATTTCGCCCAAGGCGGCAGAAAGAGTATCGGTTGCAGCCCTAAGAGTATCCCTATTGAGCAAAGGCGCCTCGAGCCTTTCGCATTCGATAAATCAGGCTGTTTCATCGTAATTTCACTCATTTAGTTTGAGCAAATATGGGTAATTCCATCAGACCTTATTTTTATTTATAACGCCCGGCATCTTTTACGGTTCTTTGGTAATGGAAGTTGGCCAAATTTGGTAATGAAAACTGGCCAAATTTGGTAATGGAAGTTGGCCAAGTTTGGTAATGGAAGTTGGCCAAGTTTGGTAATGGAAGTTGGCCAAGTTTGGTAATGGAAATTGTGGGGTTAGGCTCATTCGTTATAAATCAGACGGTTATAGGTTCGTTCTGCTGTCTTTGGTTTGTTTGGAGTGGCATTATTGGGGGAATAGTTGGTAGATTAGCCAAAAACAATTAATTTTGGCCAATAAATCTATTCTGATGCGACGTTTCATCCCGTTGATACTGTTCTGCATTACCGCCATGGCGACGGCTGTGGCAGCCAATGGCTGGGAAGCTACCGACAAGACTATGCCGGCGGCTGAGCGTGCCGCCGCTGAACGCACCGATGCGGATACCCCTGATGTATGGGTGAAGGACGGGTATATCTATATCGCGTCGCAACGCCCTGTGACGGTCAAGATTTTTTCTATTCTCGGCCAGCAGATTTCGCAAGAGTCAGTCCCGGCGGGAACTTACCGCCTGCATCTTGCGTCGCGCGGCATTTACATCCTCCGCGCCGGCACTCTCACACGCCGCATCACCCTCTAATTTTACAGCGGCCAGCCCATGGGCATACCCGCATCCTTCAGGCGGGGTGAGGGGATGTTTGGGGTTTGGTTGTAATGTTGTATCTTTGTGGGGTGAAATAATTACAGTTTGTCATGAGCATTGATTTGAATAACGATATTTGTATAGGTTTTCCTGCCGGGGAGAGATTGGTGACCGATTTGCCGATGAGTGAGACAGGGGTGTCGCTTGCCGACGCTTTGCGCCGCCGTGTGGTGGTGCTCGACGGTGCGATGGGTACTATGATCCAACGGCTTGGTCTGACGGAGGCTGATTTCCGCGGGGAGCTTTTCGCTGATTGGCCTGTAGCCTTGGCGGGGTGTAACGATATTCTTTGCCTGACTTGCCGTGAACATATCCTGAAAATACATTCCGATTATATCGCGGCCGGTGCTGACGTGATCGAGACCAATTCGTTCAACGCCAACGCTGTTTCGATGGCGGACTATGACCTTGCCGACCGCGTCAGGGAAATCAATCTCGCCGCGGCCGCCGTTGCCCGCGAAGCCGCCGATGGAGCTATGTCGCGTGAGCCTGGCCGAGTGTGCTGGGTGGCCGGCAGCGTAGGCCCGACGAGCAAGTCGCTTTCGATGTCGCAAGGGCTTGAAGAGACCGCCGGCGACGCATTGACATGGGACGGCTTGGTAGCCGCTTATTTCACTCAGATGCTGGCGTTGATAGAGGGTGGAGTGGATCTGCTGCTGATTGAGACCGTTTTCGACGGGCTCAATGCGAAGGCGGCTGTCTACGCGGCCCGGCGGGCTATGGAGGCCGCCGGACGGCGTTTGCCGCTGATGGTGTCGGTCACCCTCACCGAGAGCGGCCGCACGCTGTCGGGGCAGACTCTCGACGCTTTCCTGACCACAATATCTCACGCCGAGCCGGTGGCTGTGGCCTTGAACTGCGGCTTCGGTGCCGACGGCATGATCCGCTATGTCGAGGCGTTGCAGAACTACCCGGCACCGTTGGCAATATACCCCAACGCCGGTCTGCCCAACCAATTCGGAGAGTATGACGAGACCCCGTCGACGATGGCCGCGAAACTTGAGCCGCTGCTCGAGGGGGGGATGCTGAACATGGTAGGGGGGTGTTGCGGAACGACCCCCGAGCATATCAAAGCGATAGCAACGATAGCGGGCAAGTCGCCCGCAAGGGTCGTGCCGCAGCCGAGCCGTCAGATGATACTGGCCGGACTGGAGTCGGTCACCGTGTCGCCCGACCGCAACTTCATGAACATAGGGGAGCGTTGCAATGTGGCCGGAAGCCGTAAGTTCCTGAGACTCATCAAGGAGAAAAACATGGAGGAGGCTATCGGCATAGCCCGCGGCCAGGTAGAGGCAGGCGCGCAGGTCGTTGATGTCAACATGGACGACGCTATGCTCGACGCTTCCGCCGAGATTGCCGCTTTCATCAGCAGAGTGGGGATGGATCCCGACGTGGCGAGAGTGCCGCTGATGATCGACTCGTCGTCGTGGGACGCCGTTCTCGCCGGGTTGAGACGTGTGCAGGGCCGTCCTATAGTCAATTCTATCAGCCTGAAAGAGGGTGAGGCTAAGTTTGTGGAGCGTGCCATGGCGGTCCGCGAGATGGGTGCCGCCGTTGTGGTGATGGCTTTCGACGAAAAGGGGCAGGCCGACAGCCTCGAACGCAAAATCGAGGTGTGCCGTCGGGCTTACGGGCTGTTGACCGATGCCGGTTTCCCCGCTGAAGATATAATATTTGACCCCAACGTGCTCGCTGTCGCCACAGGCATAGAGTCGCATGACAACTACGCCCTCGATTTTCTCGACGCATTGTCGTGGATCAAAGGGAATCTGCCGCTTGCCAAGGTAAGCGGGGGGCTCAGCAACCTGTCGTTCTCCTTCCGCGGCAACAACTATGTGCGCGAGGCGATGCACTCCGTATTCCTCTATCACGCAATTGCCCGCGGGATGGATATGGCCATCGTCAACGCCGCGGCCATAGTCCCGGTCGACGACATACCGGCCGATTTGCGCAAAGCGGTCGAGGATGTGCTTTTTAACACCGATGCCGGCGCGACCGAACGTCTCATAGATATAGCCGAACGGATAAAAAACGAGCGTGCCGGCGAAGCTGCACCGACACAAAGTGACGCAGCCGCGGGTGAGGCCAAATCGGCTTCGGAACGTCTCGAACTAATGGTGCGCCGCGGGGTCACGGAGGGTATCGAGCCTTTGCTCTCGGAGGTCATGGCCGAACTCGGGAGCGCGGTGAAGGTTATCGACGGCCCCTTGATGGCCGGGATGAACACCGTGGGCCGTCTGTTTGGCGACGGGAAGATGTTTCTGCCGCAGGTGGTCAAGAGCGCGCACACCATGAAACAGGCCGTGGCGTGGCTTACGCCCCATATCGAGCGCGAGAAGGCCGCATCGGGGGGCGGGGCTTCGGCGGGTAAGATGGTGATTGCCACCGTGAAGGGCGATGTGCACGACATCGGCAAAAACATAGTCGATGTTATCATGAGATGCAACGGGTTTGAGATGATTGACCTCGGGGTGATGGTTCCCGGGGAGAATATTGTCGACAGGGCGCAGCGGGAGAACGCCGATTTCGTGGGCCTGAGCGGACTTATAACTCCATCGCTTGAGGAGATGTGCCGCGTGGCCCGGCTTATGGAACGCCGCGGTATGAGAATACCGCTTATGATCGGCGGCGCTACCACCTCGGCACTTCACACTGCTGTCAAGATAGCCCCCTGCTATGGGGGGCCGGTGATATATACCCGCGATGCAGCGATGATGCCTGTGGTGGCGCAACGACTGATGAACCCGTCGGCTCGCGATGAGGCTCTTGCCGAGGTGGCCGATGAGCAGCGGCGGCTGAGGGCGAGCCATGAGCGTCGGCAGTCGCTCTACACCGTTGCCGAGGCCCGGGCCATGGCTCCCAAACTGCGATATGCCCCTGAATCGCTGACGCCCGCCCGCCCGGGACTTCATGACATCAGTATCCCTGTGGCCGAGGCTCGCGAGCTGATCAACTGGCGCGCGTTTTTCGCCGCCTGGAAACTTGACGCCTCGATTGCCGAGGTGGCCGAGATAGGCGGTTGC
The DNA here is from genome assembly GCA_947625935.1 of uncultured Muribaculaceae bacterium. Lineage (GTDB taxonomy): Bacteria > Bacteroidota > Bacteroidia > Bacteroidales > Muribaculaceae > JAJPXC01. The sequence goes on from CANQQE010000024.1 coordinate 44,662, forward strand.
GACCATTGCAGGGCGCAATGGTTGGCTTCCAAGCCGGTGGAACGCCGCGCCCATGCCGCCGAGGGTATGCAGCTATGGAAAGAGGCGCGCAGGGCACTCGATTACATTGGCCGCAAAGCCAAGGATATGAGAGCGAGGGTAATCCTTTGCCCGGCGGGAAGCCGCGGTGACGACATCATATATGAGTATGACGGCGCGCGCCACACGCTCCCCACGCTGCGCCAGCAGTCGCGCGACGGGGAAAAACCGCGCGCGGCGTTGGCCGATTTCATTGCCCCGGTTGAGGCTGACGGCTCGTTGCGCGACCATATCGGCCTTTTCGCCGTCACGGTCGGCCCTGACATACTGGCGATAATCGACCGCCGCAAGGAGATTGGCGACGACTATGGCGCGCTGCTCTATCAGAGTGTGGCCGACAGGCTTGTCGAGGCTGCGACCGAATTGATGCACAAACGCGTCAGGCGTGAGCTGTGGGGGTATGCCCCGGAAGGAAGCGAGGATGACAACCCTCGAAACCTGTTGAGGCAATATTATCAAGGTATAAGACCGGCGATAGGTTACCCATCGCTTCCTGACCAGTCATTGATTTTTGAAGCTGACAGATCGTTGCATTACGGTGAATTGGGAATAAGTCTGACTGAGAACGGGGCCATGAGTCCCGCGGCTTCGACAACAGGGTTTATGTTCGCGCATCCCGACAGCCGCTATTTTCATCTCGGCGATGTGGGCGATGACCAGCGCGACGACTACGCCGCCCGCCGCGGCCTCAGCCGCTCCGCCGTCGACCGCTTCCTCCCCCCGCAGCTTTGACATTTTCGCAGTATAAGGGGGTGGGTCGTATGAGTTTCATAAGACTTTTAGCCGGGTGAGGATGATTTTTCAGAAAAAGTGGTGTGCCAACGATGAAAAGTGTTGATAAATAGAAAAATATGTGTAACTTCGCGTGCGAAAGCCCGGGTGCGCTATGTGCCCGGCTCATTAATTAACCCAATTTATTAACCAATTAAATGACTGAAGAAGTAAAAAATTCTCCAATCGAAGATTTCGATTGGGACGCCTACGAGAAGGGCGAAACCAACGGTGAAAAGTCTCGCGAGGAACTCACCAAAACTTATGACGAATCGCTCAACACCGTCAAGGACAAGGAGGTAATCGAAGGTACCATCATCGCCCTCAACAAGCGTGAGGCAGTGGTTAACATCGGCTACAAGAGCGACGGCATCATCCCTGTAAGCGAGTTCCGCTACAACCCCGACATCAAGGTCGGCGACGTAGTTGAGGTTTTCATCGAAAACCAGGAAGACAGCAAGGGTCAGCTCATCCTCTCTCACCGCAAGGCTCGCGCGTCGCGCTCATGGGAACGCGTCAACGAGGCTCTTGAAAAAGATGAAATCATCAAGGGTTACATCAAATGCCGCACCAAAGGCGGCATGATCGTCGATGTGTTCGGCATCGAGGCATTCCTCCCCGGCTCACAGATCGACGTCAAACCCATCCGCGACTACGACATCTTTGTCGGCAAGACAATGGAATTCAAGGTCGTTAAGATCAATCAGGAATTCAAGAACGTTGTCGTTTCACATAAAGCCCTCATCGAGGCTGAGCTTGAGCAGCAGAAGCGCGAGATTATCGCCAAGCTCGAAAAAGGTCAGGTGCTCGAGGGTACAGTCAAGAACATCACCTCTTACGGCGTGTTCATCGACCTTGGCGGTGTGGACGGTCTTATCCACATCACCGACCTCTCATGGGGCCGCGTAAGCCACCCCGAGGAAGTGGTTTCGCTCGACCAGAAGCTCAATGTCGTTATCCTCGACTTCGACGACGAGAAGAAGCGTATAGCTCTCGGCTTGAAGCAGCTCCAGCCCCATCCCTGGGATGCTCTCAGCGCAGACCTCAAAGTCGGCGACAAGGTCAAGGGCCGCGTAGTTGTGATGGCCGATTACGGCGCATTTGTGGAAATCGCTCCCGGTGTGGAAGGTCTCATCCACGTTTCAGAAATGTCATGGTCGCAGCATCTCCGCTCGGCTCAGGACTTCATGAAAGTCGGCGACGAAATCGAGGCAGTCATCCTCACCCTCGACCGCGACGAGCGCAAGATGTCGCTTGGCTTGAAGCAGCTCAAGAAAGATCCCTGGGAAGATATCGAAATCAAATATCCCGTCGGAAGCCAGCACACCGCCAAGGTGCGCAATTTCACCAACTTCGGCGTGTTTGTCGAGATTGAGGAAGGTGTTGACGGTCTTATCCACATCAGCGACCTCTCTTGGACCAAGAAAATCAAACACCCCAGCGAGTTCACCCAGATCGGCGCCGACATTCAGGTGCAGGTTCTCGAAATCGACAAGGACAACCGCCGCTTGAGCCTCGGCCACAAGCAGCTTGAGGAAAATCCCTGGGATGTATTTGAGACAGTGTTCACTCTCGGCAGCATCCACGAAGGCACCATCATCGAGATGCTCGACAAGGGTGCGGTGATCGCTCTCCCCTATGGCGTCGAAGGTTTCGCTACCCCCAAACACCTTGTTAAGGAAGATGGCTCACAGGCACAGGTTGACGAGAAACTCAACTTCAAGGTTATCGAGTTCAACAAGGATTCCAAGAGAATCATCCTTTCTCACAGCCGCATCTTCGAGGATGAAGCAAAGGCTGAGAAGGCTGAGGCTCGCAAGGCAAAACGTCAGAACTCAAAGAAGGAGGAAGCTCCCATGCTTTCCACCCCCATCGAGAAGACCACTCTCGGTGACCTCGAAGCTCTCGCTGCCCTGAAAGAGAAGCTCTCGAAGTAAACCCCTAAAATCGACACAACAGTTGATAAGATAGACGACGCGGCATCCTTCCAGGAGGCCGCGTCTCTTTTTATGTATTAATCAAATTATTTTTTTCATGGCACATGGTGCCACCGCTTATTATTCTCCGTGAAATCGAGATTTACCCATATAAAGAATTGGATTAGCTCCCTGTCGTTCCGCACAGGATGTATCGTAGCGGCCATATGCGCTGTGTGCTATGCCGTCTCGTTCTTGCAGATGCTGTTGCCATTGTCGGTGAGTGCCAAAGGGGTATTGTGGGTTCTGTTCTTCGGACTTGCCAAGACTTCGCAGTACACCGCACTGCTTATCCTCGGGAAAGCGGGAGTCGAGAGGGTTAAGCGGCTGCTTGTTTCGCGCCGCCCATAGGGACGCTATTCGTCTAATCTTTTTTGCGGTTGGGGTTGCGCGGGAACCATCCGCGTTCCACCCGTTTGCGTTGCTCAAAAATCTCGCCTATAGTCCAGAACGATGAGAATGCGAAGACTCCGAGCAGTGACGACCACACGACGTCGTTGATCCACACCGAGAGCGCTATGCCGGCTATGCCGAGCAGCAGAAACCACCACCAGCAGCGGGTGCCGAAATAGTATTCACATTTTATCACGACCGGGTGGAACAACCCGATTATCAGGAACGTGCATATCCCTATGAACAGTCCGAGCAGGTGGTAATCTTGTAGCAGTGATGTCATTTTGTGGAATCCTTGAGGTGTTTGGCGTAAGATTTAGCGAGGCGGGTGTGATAGCCGCGCTTGCGGTAGCTGGGTCCGTTGTAGCGCAGTGCGAAGCCGGCCCAGTCTTTGTTTTTGAGATAGCGGGTCATGCCGCTGTTTTCGATGAACTTGGCGAAAAGTTCAAGCTGTTCGCGCTCGGAATAACTCATTCTGTCGACGAAATCGTCGATACTCTCAGTTCCGCATTTCTTCCAATTGAATCCACCGATCTGGAACATTCCCCAGAAAGTCCCCTCGATGGCGGCTTCGTTGCTGATGCGGCGTGCGGCTTCGAGCCGGGCGTGCTGCGCGTTCTGGTGTGAGCCGTAGCGGCGCGCGTTGGGGGTTGAGAACACCACGGCGTGGCTGTTTCGGAATTTCGACAGATTGATGCCTCGTTTCTGTGCGAAACGCCTGAACATCGCGAGGTCAAAGTTTATCAGCGGTTGGCCGGGGGACGCAAACCCCTGGTGGGTGCGTCCGGCTTCGATGTCGACAACCGCCTTGATGGCTGCGACCTCTATGCCGAGCTGTTCGGCGACGGTGCGGTAATCGTCCTCGGTCAGCTGCGAATAGCGTGCGGTGTCGATGCTGTCGGCCACGGTCTCGACCGCTTCTACGCCTGCTTTTGCCACGTTGTCCTGGGGCATTGCTGCGGCCGGTATCGCAGCCGATGCGGCGATGATGCCGATTGAAAGTAAATGTCGTTTCATGGCGCGGAATTTATAAAGGGGCGTGGACTGAGAGCCACGCCCCTGTTGTTGGATCGGTTTAAGAGTTAATCCTTGAGGTCGGCGACCTTCTTCAGTATCTGGGTCAGTTGGCCCCAGAAACGCTCGACGGCGGGAATGTGCATACGTTCCGACGGCGAGTGCACTCCTTGGAGTGTCGGGCCGAACGATACCATGTCGAGGTGCGGGTATTTCTCAAGGAACAGTCCGCATTCCAGTCCGGCGTGGATGGCCTTGATCGCGGGAGTGACGCCGTATAGTTCTTTGTAGGCGTCGCGTGCTATCTCCATGATGCGTGAGTTCATGTTGGGGGTCCATCCCGGATATCCGTCGCCGTGGGTCACTTTCGCTCCTGCCATAGTGAAAAGGGCTTCGACCTGGTTGGCGATGTCCCATTTGCGCGAGTCGACGTCGCTGCGCTGGCTTGTGGTGACGAGAATTTTGTTGTCGGGGAGCATTTTGACCGATGCGAGGTTGGTCGATGTCTCGACCAGCCCGGGCAGTGAACGGCTCATGGAAATGACACCGTGGGGCGCGCTGTAGAGAGCTGCCACGAGGTTGGCGGTGGTGGTTGAGTCAACGCAGTATTCGGGGCGATCCACACTTTCCATCTCGATTTTGAGCGTGGGTTCGAGGCCGGCGTATTCTGCTTCGATCGCTGCCACATAGTTGTTGAGCGCCACGCGCACTTCCTCCTTGTGCGAGGTGTGTACACCGACGATAGCGTGCGCTGCGCGGGGGATGGCGTTGCGCAGATTTCCGCCGTCAATTTCTGACAGAGATATCTCGTGAGATTTGCTCAGGTTCCAGAGAAAACGGGCGAGCAGCTTGTTGGCGTTGGCACGGCCAAGATGTATGTCGCCGCCTGAGTGACCTCCGAGGCCGCCTGAAATGTTGATGCGGAAGTAGCAGAAATCGGTTGGGGCGACTGAGCGGTGATAGTTGAAGGTGCAGGTGGTGTCGACGCCTCCGGCGCATCCCACGAAAATCTCGGCGTCATCTTCCGAGTCGAGGTTGATGAGCATTTTGCCTGAAATCATCCCTTCGCCGAGGTTGTTGGCACCTGTTAGTCCGGTTTCTTCATCGACGGTGAACAGGGCTTCCAGCGGGCCGTGAACCAGTGAATCGTCGACCATCGCGGCAAGAGCCGCGGCCATTCCGATGCCGTTGTCTGCGCCGAGGGTTGTTCCGTCGGCGTGCACCCATTCGCCGTCAATTATGGTTGTGATGGGGTTATTCTCGAAGTCGAAGCTCTTGTCGTTTGACTCGCAGACCATGTCCATGTGGGCCTGCATGATGACGGTCGGTGCCTGTTCGTGGCCTTTTGTCGCGGGTTTTGTCATTACCACGTTGCCGATGGCGTCGGTCTTGACTGCTATGTTGTGCTCGGCGGCGAAGTCGAGCAGGAACTGACGTATTTTTTCCTCCTTTTTCGACGGGCGGGGCACCTTGGTGATCCGGTCGAAAATAGACCATACGAGTGCCGGTTTTAGATCCTTGATAGTCATAATCAAATTGATTTAGAGTGTTATATGTGGGTTATAAATTATTTCATAAATGGAAATAATGTTAAATAACAATTAATTACTCCACTAAGTTACAAAATTAAATTTAGTTATGGCTAAAAATTTAGATACGTTTCATATATTTGCACTGTAAAAACACGTTTTGAAGTGAAAACGTTGGCTCTATCTATCCTGATTTTAGGCTTGGCCGTGCTTGCGCTTGGGGTCAAAGTCTTTTTTGTGAAAGGGGGTCGGTTTCCGTCGGGCCATGTCCACGACATAGAGGCCCTGAAACGTCGACACGACAAAAACGATGGCAAAAAGTGAACATAGAAACATATAATATAGTAATTAAAACTATTGCTGAAAATGAATTACTTAGCTTGCTCAGTCAAAGCTGTTTTAATCGGGTTGGCCCTGACGGCCGCCTCTTGTTCGGGCGACTCCGGCACAGCGCCAAAAGACGCTAAAACCCCGGCGGCTAAGGCCGACGCCAAGTCTCAGGCCCCTTCAATCAACATCCGTTATATCGACGGTGACTCGATCGCCGAACACTATAACCTCGCAAAAGATTTCAAAGAGTTCTCACTGAGAGCCTACAGCAACCTTGAGAACGCGCAGCGTTCGCGTGCCGCCGAGATTCAGAAATTCGGCTCGGCTATCGAGGAAAAGATGCGCAGCAACGGCTATCTCTCCGAGGCCAGCTATAACGGCGACGTGCAGAAACTGAATAAGATGCAGTCTGACGCTCAAAACTATCTCGCTTCGCTGCAACGCAAAGCCGAGGCTGAGATGATGCAGCAGCAGCAGCAGCTCAATGATTCGATACAGTCGTTCATCAACGACTACAACAAAAAGCATGGCTACGACGCTATCCTGTTCCGCACGGCAGGCGTTTATTTCAACCCCGCTCTCGATATCACCAAGGAGGTGATTGACGGTCTGAACGCCCGCTACACCAAGGTAAGCGACAAATAAACAGCCCCCGCCGTCGGCAAGTATTGTCGTCGGCCAGCCTCTCCTACCCAATCATTCACATTATTTTGAATTTTCATTGTATGTTGGATTTGAATCCAATCCCTTAGGGGGATATTGACAGCATCCCTTAAATACTTACAAAGAGGTCGTCCGCGAGGATAACCTCTTTTTTTTGCAGTATGTCGAAGACTGCCTGAGACGGGGGCTTTTAAAGGGCAGCAATTGTTTTTATTATAATCTAGGTTTAAACATTTGATTTCATGTAAAAATTTAATAAATTTGCAATTGGTTGACAATACGTCCATAGAGTTGGATGTGTCGACCGATTTTTATTGTACAAGGTGTTATTGATATTTTTATCTTCAATCATCAAATCTCGCAAATTTGAACTCCACGAAGATGAAGCTAACAATAGCACCTGCATTGGTTGCCTGTATGTCACTGCAAAAACAGTGAATCATATAGCAATATCGGTGTGGGGCTATTGTTTTATCCGTGGAAAGGGCAATGCGAGAGCCTGATGATTGGATAAAACAAGATACATTCCTCACACCTTGTTATTTATTTATGTTATAAACTATCTCAATGGAGGATGAGAGATGTGAAATAAATTGGTTATGAAACACTTTTTTTTGAGGGGAATCGTTTTAGTGGGTTTAATGTTCATCATTCCTGAGATTTGTTCGGCTGTAACATTTGAAGTTGATAATCTAAGTTATGAGGTTATTTGGGAAGAAAACGGATATGGTGCTGTTTCCGTCGCGGATTACCGTGACATCTCCGGCAATATAGAAATTCCTGCGTCTGTTAGCTATAACGAAGTTCAGTACGCCGTAACATCTATAGGCAATGGAGCTTTTGAATTTTGCTCAGGCTTGACCGGCATAACCATCCCGGAGTCAGTAACATCCATTGGCCGCAGTGCGTTTAGCAATTGTACGAATTTAAATTCGATAACAATCCCGGAATCGGTTATCACGCTTGGCGATTGGGCGTTTAACGGTTGTATATCTTTGAAATCAGCGACAATCGGTAATTCGGTCACATCTATCGGGCAAGAGATGTTTGACCACTGCACAAGTTTGACATCGGTTGAAATCGGCCGCTCAGTCAGTTCAATTGGATACCATGCTTTTTGGTATTGCCGGAATCTGGCAGATATAATAGTAAGTGAAGATAATTATCACTACTGTTCAATCGATGGTGTGCTTTACTCTAAGGATGTCACTCGCTTGATTCAATGTGGAGGTGCGCAAACCTCAGTGACAATTCCTGAATCAGTTATGTATATAGACCATAGCGCATTTTCTTATTGCGATAGATTGACATCCATTATAATCCCCAATTCAGTTACTCAAATTGGAAGCTGGGCTTTTCTTGGTTGCAGTAATCTTGCGGCATTGACAATCGGCGAGTCGGTTACCTCAATTGGGGAGGAGGCATTTAATGGCTGTGCTAACTTGACTTCAGTCGTAATCCCCGATTTGGTAACATACATATACCAAATGGCATTCGCCTTTTGTGACAAACTATCGTCAGTGACCATCGGTAGCTCGGTTTTATCAGTTGGCGCAGGCGCTTTTTCGGACTGCAATAATATTACGGATGTGCATTGCAGAGCTATTAATCCTCCGCGTGCTCTTCCCTATTCATTCCTTACTTCAACCTATCAGAATGCAAAATTATATGTTCCGAAGGGTACGAAAAATGATTATGAGAATACAGATCCGTGGAAAAGATTTTTATCCATTGAAGAATTTGATCTTTCAGGAATTGGCTCTGTAAGGGCGGATGATGAAGGCGTTAGTGTTAATGTGAATGGAAACACCCTGATAATTGAGGGGATTAGATGCGGTGAACCTATCATGGTTTATGATGTTCAGGGCCGTGCGATTTATAGTGGAGAATCTCATGTGATAAGTAGCCTTCCCGGTGGAGTATATATAGTTCGGGTTATGGATAGAATTGTTAAGGTCAAAATATAGGGACAAGACTATCGGTGAATGCAAAAGGGAGGGTGTGTCGTAATAAAGGTTTACGGCGCACCCTCTCATTTTAGGGTGCTGAGATATGGATATATTTCAGGCGAC
>CANQQE010000025.1 GCA_947625935.1 uncultured Muribaculaceae bacterium
GCGGCAAATGCAGCCTGAATCTTCAGATTTTGTCTATAAAATAGAGACTGCCTAACTTTGGTTGTTAGACAGCCTCCGCCGATGAGTTTGGGCTTATTGGCGATAGTTATGCAACACCCTCTTGTTTTCAGGCAAGAAAAGCAAGGATGTTTAAGGCTGATAGTAGATGGGTACGCAGCGCGTCATGTAGTCGCGGGCCTCACCCCAGGGGATAATGACGCGTGAATCGTTGGGGATAAGCGTGACAGGCTTCTCGTTGAGGTCGAAACGCACATAGTAGCGGCCTTTGGCAGATTTGAACAGAATAATCTGCAGATTGGCAGCCATAGGAACGACATCGAAATCGCGCCAATGCAAGGCCACGGTGTCAAAATAGTTGGTCAGATAGTAACAGCCTGGCAATCTGAGCAACGAAAGCAGAGGCATCAGAGTCTCGGCATGACCGAAACGCAAATCGACCGTGGCAGGATTACTCCCGGAGATAAACCCGTCGGTGCGGGCAACGATGTCGAGTACAAGGTCAGAGGCGATGTCGGCGGGAACTGACGAAACCGTCGAAGCCACACGCTGCAGATACTGGCGCAGGTTAAATGTCGACCACAGTGCGTTATACTCGGCCGACGTGAAATAATCGAGAGCGTTGATTTCAACCCCCATCGCGCTCATTCCGGCCAGCACATAATACTCCATCAGAGCGATGTCTTTAGGGTCAGTGTCGCCATATGGGTAGTTCTTGCCGAGCACGCGCTCTATTGCCGTCACAGGCACGGTTTGAGTCATATAGTCATCGTAGACCTTCTTCCATCCGTCAGAAGCTCGGAATTCCTTGTAGTCATTGCTCAAATCAAAGGGACGCATAAGTTTTGAATTTTGACGCCCGGTCGATGTTATCACTTCGACAGAGTTGTTCAGGCGGTCGAGCTGATGCACAAACGAGAACATACTCATCATGCAGCGCGGTGAGTAAGACGACATCGCATAGACCGACCCCGAGCGGAACGGTTCGGGAAAATTCATAAACATCCTTGATGCGATTCCGCGCTGCTCGGCCATACCGAGCGAGTCGAGCGCACCCCAACGGTTATGACTCACAGCTATGACATAATCCGTCAACGCCGCCAGTCTCCGACCTAACGGGGTAATGGTCTTGGCGGAGTCAGCGCGCTGCAGAGCCTTACGCAACGCCGCTGAGTGGGAGGGGCCTGCGGGGAAGCGCGCGCCGTGTCGTCCAACATGGCTTATATAGACAGGCTTTAGTGAGTCGGGGTATTCAAATGATTTTTCAGGGACGGGATATGGTTTCAGGCTGCCTTGGCAATCGGCGGCAGAATAGTTGGTTGCCGTGGGATCGGCGGCGACAAGCGTCAGCAGCGAGAACTGGCAGACAATCGAAATTAAGAATCGGCGCATTGTAAAGGATGTTTTTATTATCTTTGGCTCAAAAATAAGAAAAAGTAGACGGTCATGCAAAAAATAGATGAACTAATCACCCAAAACCGGCTTGATGAGGCAATAAGACTTCTTGGCAAACAAGTAGATGCCGGTAACGCCGACGACAACACTTACTTCACCATGGGAAAATTGCTGTGGCGGCTTGGACGGCGCAGCGAAGCCATGGATGCCTACAACAGAGCCGTCTCTATCAACCCCGACAGCCCGGCAAATGTAGCGATAGAACAAGCAAGGGCCATTTTTGACTTCTACAACCCCGACCTGCTAAACCCATAAAAGCGTTTATTTTAAATTTTTACAACTAAAGGCAGCGCATGGCCGATGCGACAGCGATATACGCCGCCGTAAGCATGCCGGCGGTAACAGTAACAGCCGTGTCGTTGAACGATAAGCGGCGACCCGCGATAGTAAAACTCAGGTGATGCCAATGGGGAGCGGGGGAGTCAATCAGAGAGGCGACAAATCGTGCGGAGAGAAACACTATGCAACCGACAGCCGACCCGATAACAGCGCCTACGAGGAGATCGCCCGGATAGTGCACTCCGAGATAAACCCTTGTATAGCAATTGAGTAAACCCCACAGCATTATAAACAGAGTGAACCGCCACCGCCTTACCATCATGGCCATGAACGAGGCGAAAGCCAAAGAATTGGCGGCATGACACGACGGAAACCCGTAGGAGCCGCCGCGATATCCGTCGACCACCTGAGTCAAAGCCGACAGCGGATTTTCGAGATTGGACGGGCGCAACCGCGCTACATAGGGCCTGATCCAACTCGCGCACGCCTGATCGGCTATGGTGATGGTCAAGGCTATGGCAAGCAGGTAGATAGTGGCCGTGCGCCAACCGAATGTGCGATAGAGAAGAAACAACACAGTGGCATACATCGGCACCCAGATGAAACGTCCGGAATACATCGACATGAAATAGTCCCAAAACAGGGCGTGCATACCGTTAAAGAACAGAAACACGTTTGTATCGACATCTATCAGAGCGTTCAGTATCGAGTCCATGGCATCTTCAGTTTAGGTAATTTGTCTACAATCAACGGCGGTCAAGGTCATCATAAAGAATCTGCAGGAACGCCTTGGCATCATCAATAGCGTCATTGACAGCGGGGCCTCTCCCCTTTATCACCCTGTCATCCGCCAATCCGTAAACAACAGTATCGGTCGGTGTCACCCACCCTATCAGCGAGGGATCGGTGAACACGGCGAATTGCTTGCGCCCCGCGGCGAATATATCTTTGCTAAATTTGAAATCGGAGTGGTCAATGCCCATCTGGCCAAGCAGTGTAGCCACAATATCGACTTGAGAGGCGGGAATCCGAATCTCACCTTTGCGTGCGAGCGCGCCGCCGGTCATAACAAGAGGGACGTGGTGGCGGTCAAGCATCAAACCGAGATTTTTAGGATACGCCCCATAATGGTCGGGCACTACGACGACCAGCGAGCGGTTCCATCGAGGTGACTCGCGCAAGCGGTTTACAAAGGCCGTCAGGCAACTGTCGGTATAGGCGAACGCATTGGCCGCCGGGTCGGTCAGCGAAGGGTTGTTATAAGGGACATCAAATGGCTCGTGGCTGCTTGAGGTCTGCACCACCACGAAACGAGGCTGTTGTCCCTTCTTCCATGAATCAGCGTTACAGTCAGCCGCCCTGTCAAGCACCTTGTGGTCGACAACCCCCCACTTCGACATCCGGTCGACAAGCGGGAAATCCTTATCTTCGATGATTGTCTCAAAACCGGCCGAAACCAAATAAGCTTTCATGTTAGTGAAATTGGCATCGCCGCCATAATAATAGGCGCAATCATAGCCCTCGGCTTTAAGCGAACGGGGAATCGAAGGCAGCGACTCGGCTTTCTTGACATATTTCATGATGCTCGTAGTGGGCTGACCGGGATAGCCGCTGAGAATGGCGGGGATTGCACGATCGGTACGATAGCTCGACGCATAGAAGTCTGTCCACAACAGGCCGCTACGGGCTATGCTGTCGAGACCGATAGCGATATTCTCTCCACCCATTGAAGGCATCAGATGGGTAGAGAAACTTTCAAGAATTATGAGATAGATGTCAGGACGCTTCATCGTCAGCAGCGGCACGACCGTATCGGTAGGCACCGAATCAACCGCCATCAGACGCGAGAAGCGCGCGGCGGCCTCATCATCGTCAAAATAACGGAACTGTTTGCTGAAATCACTTTGATGGGTGGCTGAGTACATGAGGCTGAAAGCCGGATTGACAGCGGCGTGGTTCAGACGCTGGTCCGGACTGAAATAGACCGCGCTCAGGTTCATGGTGGCGACAGTGAATCCGCCCCTTATGGGGATAAAAAGCAATCCCGTAACAAACATGAGTACAGCCGTCCGAATCCACCTGACAGATAGACGGGAAGCATAGTCTATACCCATTCTGATAACTCCGAAATAGAATGCGGCGTAGTAAATCGCCGCAAACAGCAGCATGACCCCGATGCCACAGGCCACATACCAACCCGAAACGCTCGCGAATGCCGCACCGGGAGATGTCATGAAATAAAAAAACGGAGTTGTATCGAGTTTGGCGCCCCAAAAGCTGTAGAGCACCGCATCAATAACAAAAATTGCCGAAAGCAGCACTGAAACTAAACCAAAGTAAACTTTCTGCGCTATTGAAAACCATCGTCCCTTGACCCACTGAGCCACGATAAGCATCAATCCGGGCACAACAGACAGATAACCCGCCAACGAAGCGTCGAGAGGCTTGCCATGCGACATCACCTGGCGGTAGGCATCCCAACCATATTCGCCATATATCCCACTGTTAAACAGCATGAAAAGCGGCTTTTGCAGCATAAATATCAGCATCAGCAACAGATAACAGAAGGCATATTTAATCAATGACTGTTTCACAGAGACAAAATTGTTATTTTTGTCTACAAAGATAGATAATTCGCGGCAGGCGTTAAACTTTTTTAAAGCTAACTTGTCTAACGAAAATGAAAAGATTGTTTAAACCATATGGCACCTTTCTGTGTTCTATGGTTAATTGCATTAATTAACATTTCAATTTAGTTATGAAAAAGTATTTACTTTTAATCGTTGCCGTTTTAGGCATGAGTTTGTGCGCATCGGCACAGAAAACCGAGATTCAAGTTGGTTACGGTGGCTACACCCAGATGGATGCCTGTGATTGCCACGACGGATGGGACAACGTGAACACCGCATGGGGTGCGCTGACCGCAGGGGTAAACTTCAAGATTTCCCCTAAAATGTGGCTTGGCCCGTCGTACACATTCTCAAGCACAAAGACCGACGGAGGCAAACACGCTTCAAAAATCGCCTATCACGCTATTATGCTTAACGGTCGCTATGAATACTACCGCAATTCAACCGTTTCGGTTTATGCGCACGTTGGACTCGGCGCAGTTGTCTCACATATGCAGCCCAAATATGCAGATTCCTACAACTGCACATATTTCGCATTCCAGATTTCACCCGTAGGCGCACAGATCGGTCTGTCACGCAACATCAAGATGTTTGGTGAACTTGGCTTCGGCGCACAAGGTTTAGTTCAGGTAGGATTCCGCATCGGTATCTGATAACAGGTTTAAATTAAACGACATACAACAAACTTATCTTAGGGTCATCGCCGATTTTGGCGCATGGCCCTAATTTTTTCAACAGTTTTCATGAACCTATCGACTTTAATAAACGTTTTATATTCAAAGATTCAACTATCAGATTTATGAAAGGGAAATTCTGCTTGTTAATTATGATTGCGACATTAAATCCCTTGGGCGTTGATGCCCAGGGGATTGATGACGTTATAGACTCCCTCGCCAATGCTGACGGTTATCGTTCCCGTGTGACATACGAAGTGGTGATACCATCATTCAGCAACCCCATAATCTATGACATCGACATCGCATCAGCCAAATCAGACTGCGATACGTTATCACCCTGCTCATACCTGATTGACTGGCGTGTGCCGACCGTATCGGGTGAGAGCAACGGCTTCTCGGCCTACCACAACGGGCACCACTACCGCTACCGCGACAATCGTCTGCAAGAATATCATGTGGAGTGGGACTCCATACCATTCGGTCTCGGGAAACCACACCCGGCGGCATCAATAGAACGAGGAGTGCAAAACAACGCACAATTCACAGAAATCCTGCCTCAGTTCATGGCGAGGCAACTCGCTAAGATTAAGACCGACAGCACATACAGCTATAGCATCGCCCCCGACTCCCTTGTGGGTTCGCGGCATTTGACCGTGCTGAAAGCGTTGCAACGCTACAAAGGATATGACAGCAAGGAACTGACCTATTTTTTCGACCCCGCTACACTTATGCCCCTCAGACTTGAAATCGAAAACAACCCCGGCTCAATAGGCGAGCAACAAATCACTGTAACATATACACCTTTCGACAACGCTGAAACGGTAGATTTTACAGAAAGCGGGCTTGTCGAACGCTATCCTGAAGCGTTTGAGAAATACAGACTCAGTTACTTCAAAGTGGAGAATCTGCCAGGGACGCAGCTACCGGGATTCTCGGCACCGACCCCCACCGGCGAACGGTACTCCCGTGCCACCGGCGATAAATTCGCATCACCTACGCTTGTGGTGTTCCTTGACCCTAAGGTCGGAACGGCAAACAAAACGATAGAACTTGTAAGAAAAGGTGTCGATTCACTCCCGATGTCGGCGGAAGTCATCTGGGCTTTCACAAGCAACAACATCAACGACATCGACAATGTCATAATCAGGCCGAGGCCCGGCGAGCATATAGTGATGAGTGCGAAATCTCTCGCCCTCGACTGCGGCGTCTCAACTTTCCCCATAACATTAATTTGCGACACTTACGGTAAAATCAACGATGTGATCATCGGGTTCAACAAAAATATGGATTCCGATGTTATTCAGAAAACCGCGATTATCGGGAAACTCTAACCCAAATCAGGAACAAAAAAACATATATAACAATGGAGACTATTTATTTTAAAGGACAACCGTGCCACACCTGCGGCACCATTCCGCGCCCCGGAGAAAAAGCGCCCTGTTTCACATTCGTACGTCCCGACCTTACCGAGATACACTGCGCCGACTACCAGGGTAAACGAGTGGTACTCAACATTTTTCCAAGTCTTGACACCCCGGTGTGCGCCGCATCTGTGCGACGTTTCAACCAGGAAGCCGCCAAACTGAAAAACACCGCAGTACTGTGTGTGTCGATGGACTTGCCCTTTGCCGCCAGACGTTTCTGCACCACCGAGGGTATAGAAAACGTTACTGTGGGATCCGCTTTCCGTTCACCGGTTTTCGCTCAGAAATATGGCCTTCAGATGGTTGACGGACCGCTTGCCGGACTGCTCGCGCGTGCGGTCATCGTTCTCGACGAAGACCGCAACGTCATCTACAGCGACCTCGTTGAGGAGATTACTAATGAGCCTAAATATGATGAAGCTATAGAGGTTCTCAAACGGGAACAGGCTTAAACCTGTCATTCAAACCTGTTGATGATCCGCGCTATCGCGCGGGCATCGTCAATGGAGGTGCATCGCGACACCGGGAGCGATAGTGCCTCCTTGCTTATTTTATCAGCCACGGGAAGCGATAATCCGCTATATGTCTCATAGCATGGCTGACGGTGTATGGGGGTCGGGTAATGGATATCGGTAGCCACCCCGCAGGCACGGAGATAGCGTTGAAGCTCATCCCGACGGGGAGACATCACCACATATTGATGCCACACCATAGAATCATCATCGACAAAAACAGGCTTGACTACCAAAGGATTAGTTATCTCACAGCCATAAGTCGCCGCAATTCCCCGGCGATATCCGTTTTCTACAGCGACATAGGGCAATTTGACATTCAAGACGGCGGCTTGTACGGGGTCAAGACGGCAATTCCAACCGCGATAGATGTTATGGTAACGCGTGTCGGAACCATAGTTGGCCAAAGCCCTCACAGCGGCGGCAAGTTCGGGGTCAGATGTGGCGACTGCTCCGGCGTCGCCAAGTGCGCCGATATTTTTTGTTGGATAAAAGCTGAATGCGGCCGCGTGGCCGAGCGAGCCTGTCATGCGAGAACCCGCCGTCATCCCTTCTACCGGGGCGACAGCACCTATTGCCTGGGCGTTGTCCTCAATCACGATGAGCCCGTTATCACCGGCGAGCCGCTTCAAATCGGCATCCCAGGCCACACGGCCATAGAGATGCACCGTCATGAGAGCTTTTGCGTTGTTTTCATTCAACGCTTTTGCCACACCATCGGCATTGAGGTTGAAACTTTCAACCGACGGGTCAACAAAAATCGGCGACAAGCCGCAGTCAGTTATGGCCAACACCGAAGCTATATAAGTGTTTGACGGCACGATAACTCCATCGCCGGGGCGTAAGCGGCCAAGCTCCATGTAGCCTCTCAGAATCATCCTCAGCGCGTCAAGGCCATTGCTTACACCGATGGCGCAGGATGCTCCAATCAGATTTCTGATATTATCCTCAAAACGAGCGACTTCATCGCCACCAACATAGCGGCCACTGTCGGCCACGCGCGCCAACGCCGCCTTAATCTCGTCAATATAGGGAGCGTTGACCGTGGCGAGGTCGAGAAAAGGGTATCTGATTTCAGTCATTGTTTTCACGTTTTGAAGCTGTCAGACTAAGATATCTGTCATAGTCATAGACATAATCGTCTGGGTCATAGTTGGTTGATGCGAGCGCAAGGCAAATGGAACCAGAGGAGAAATCATCGATTACACGCCAGATACCGGCGGGTACATAAAGCGCCTCACACGGGCGGTTGAGCGATATGCGGCGTGTGTCGCGGCCATCGAAAAGCGTTACGGTGAAGCCGCCGGCCGCAGCTACAATCAGTTCCTCCATCTCGAAATGTGAGTGCCCTCCGCGTTCGGATCCTACAGGGACATCATAGATGTAAAACACACGTTTAATCGCAAACGGCAGTGTATCATCGTTTTGCACGGCTGTCAACGAGCCGCGCTGGTGACGGTGACGAGGGAAGTCGATGACTTTGCACTCGCTCAAAGATGAAACTGAGTGTCTATCTGGTTTCATTGATCTGTCGGAATTGGTTATAGTCATTGATGTAGTCGGCGGGGTCATACAACTCAGACGACAGTAACATAGCTACCGCATTGGTAGAGAACTCTTTAAGATTGCGCCATACCATCGGGGGGAGGTACAGCCCCATGTCGGGACGGTTCAGGTGAAATGACGTAACTTCCTGACCATCATCTGTTTCCACAGTGAAACTACCTGACAGAGCGACTATCAGCTCAGATGAGGAGTAGAATGCGTGACCGTCGCGGTCCATGCCGGAGGGGACGTCGTAGATCCAATAGCATCGAGCGATGTTAAACGGCAGGTTATCAAGCGATTGAATAACTGACAGATTGCCTCTGGGGTCGGCTATTTTGGGTAGTTTAATTATCTGAGGTTTTGTCAATTCCATTTTCAGCAAGAGCATTAAGATACTGTCCGTATGCGTTAAAAAACGTTAATTTTGCTAAGTTTTTCAGGGAAGCAGCATTGATAAAACCGCGCCTAAATGCTATTTCTTCGAGCGAAGCGACGTAAAGTCCCTGACGTTTTTGTATGGCTTCGATGAAATTTGAGGCTTCCATCAGCGAATCGACGGTGCCTGTGTCGAGCCATGCGAAGCCTCGGCCAAATTTTTTGACAGTCAGACGGCCTTGTCTCATGAAGCATTCGTTGACTGAAGTGATCTCCAGCTCCCCCCGCGGAGAGGGTTTAATCATCTTGGCGACCTGCACCACATCGTTGGGGTAGAAATAGAGCCCCACGACTGCCAGATTGGATTTAGGCTCGGCGGGTTTCTCCTCGATGGATATGGCGTGGCCTGTCTCGTCGAGCGCCACCACCCCGTATCGCCGGGGGTCGTTGACGGGATAGGCGAACACGGTGGCTTCGCGTCGCGCTGAAGCTATCTCGCAGGCATCGAGCAACATACCGGTGAAACCTTGTCCGTAGAATATGTTATCGCCAAGCACGAGGCAGACATCATCGCCGCCGATGAACTCCTCGCCGATCAGGAATGCCTGGGCAAGCCCCTCGGGGCGGGGCTGTTCGGCATAGCAGAACTTCACTCCCAACTCCGCCCCGTCGCCAAGCAGGCGTCGGAACATGGGTAGGTCGTCGGGCGTCGATATAATGAGAATATCGCGTATGCCGGCGAGCATAAGCACGGAGATGGGGTAATATATCATCGGTTTGTCGTAGACGGGGATGAGCTGCTTGGAAATGCCCTTTGTGACGGGGTATAGACGGGTTCCGGCACCGCCGGCAAGTACAATACCTTTCATAGTGGATTACAATGTTTTAGCGGTTGGAATACATCTCGTCATAATATTTCTGATAGTCGCCTGACGCGACACTTTCAACCCACCGTGGATTGTCGAGATACCATTTCACGGTTAGCGCGAGCCCTCGGCTGAGGGGCGTTTCGGGATACCAACCAAGCTCGGTCGCAATCTTCGCCGGGTCAATAGCATAGCGCATATCGTGTCCGGGACGGTCGGCGACGAATGTTATCATCGAATAGTCGATGGGGCGGCCGGGGTCGGCGAACAGATCGAGGTAGGCGGGGTTCTCTTTGACGAGGTTGGCCACTGTATCAATAACGGTCTTCACGAGGTCGATGTTTCGTTCCTCGTTGAAGCCTCCGATGTTATAAATCTCACCTACCCTGCCGTTGCGCAACACCATGTCGATGGCTTTGGCATGATCGCGCACATAAAGCCAGTCGCGGACGTTGACACCCTCGCCATAGACGGGGAGGGGTTTGTTATCGAGTATGTTTTTGATAATCAGAGGTATGAGCTTTTCGGGGAAATGATAGGGGCCATAGTTGTTGCTGCATCGGGTGATGTTGACCGGCAACCCGTAAGTGTCGTAATATGCGATAGTTATCATGTCGGCACCGGCTTTGGATGCCGAGTAGGGAGACCGCGGTGAGAGGGGGGTGGTCTCAACGAAGAAGCCTTTGCCGTAGCATTTGAGGTTGTCGCGCCCTTTCACCACCTCAGAAAGCTCATCGGGGAGCGACAGTGGCCGAGGGGGGTCAAAGTCCTTTGACAGAGACCCATAGACCTCATCGGTGCTTATCTGTAGATATTTTTTTCCCGGTCGGTAACCACCCCCCGGCAAGGCCCACGAGCGACGGGCGCAATCGAGCAGGTTCTGTGTGCCTAAAATATTGGTTTCCAGAAATAAACGGGGGTTGCTTATGCTACGGTCAACATGGCTCTCAGCGGCGAAATTGACGACATAGTCGGGGTCGAACCGCTGAAAAATATCATCGACGACTGAGGTGTCGGCGATGTCGCCTTTGACAAATGTGACACGGGGGTCTTCAAGTTCCTTTTTTATCGTCAGAAGATTTCCGGCATAGGTCAAAGCGTCGAGAATAACCACCCGGGCAATATCGTCGTGCTTTGAGAGGATGTATTTAACAAAATTGGCGCCGATAAATCCGGCACCGCCGGTAACCAGATAATTTTTCATCGTGGAGTCACAGTTATAATTTCACCGCAAGTTACTACATTTTGCCAAAATGGCAAAATAATCAATGCAGAGAGGGGTGACGCGGAACTTCGGGGAGGGAAGGGGAAAAAAGAAATGGCGATGCCGCGGAATCGGTATCGCCATTTATGGTGAACAGGTTGCCGGGGATTAGAAATTGTAGCCCACGGAAACCGAGAAGTTGCTGTTTTTGCCACCCGTGTGGTTCACAACCTTTGTCAGGCCGAAATCATATTCCAATCCGATGAATATTTTGTTCCAGACCACGCCGGTGCCTACACCGAGGCCCATGTCGAAACGTTTGCCGCCGAAACCGTCTTTGCCAAGGTGGGTCTCTCCCGTGGCGGGATCAGATTCCAAGCCGCCGCCAAAGAAATCAAAATCATCTTTCTCTGAGCCCATCTCGGCTTTTAATTTACCTCCGACACCAACGGCGAAGTAGGGGCCGAAGTTGAGCTGCCATTGCAAATTGTCGGTGAAGTTATAGCGGTAGGAGGCCATAACGGGGATTTTGATATACATGGGTGTGGCGGTGTATTTCAAGCCGTTTCCCGAGTACTTCGCACCCTGCATGGAGAACAGCACGCCTGAGTTGATGTAGAATGAGCGCATCAATGCGAAATCGACCGAGACACCGCCGACGAAACCGCAACGCGACTCATCGAGTATGTCGCCGAGGTCGCCGGTGAAGCCTGAGACGTTAAGACCGGCTCGCACGCCGAAATTCACAAGTTTCTCAGGTTTAGAGCTGTCGAAGAATGTGGCTTCTGAATCGGACGCGCGTTGCGCCGACATTGACAGCACGCAGGCCGCACAGGCAAGTGGGAGTAAAATTTTTTTCATTGTTAAATGTGTATTATATATGTATGCGTTAATGTGATATGTGGCAAATTTATACAATTTAACCCATTGGGTGCCGAGATTCATTGTTAACAAACGATAAAATCCAATAGGGGGCTGGCCCTACAGGCAACGAGTCCGCGATAAACGGCGGCTTGCCCATGGGCAAGCCCTACCCTGGAGGGGATGGAAAAAGATATGGCGACCCCGCCAAGCGGAATCGCCATATCGTTAAATTATATGGTTGTTTGAAACGTCTAACAGAGATTAGAAGTTGTAACCAACTGACACTGAGAATGCGCTGTTTTTACCCTTCATTTCTCTTTCTTTTGCATCTTTAACCACATTAGTCAAACCGAAGTCATATTGGATGCCGAAGAAAATCTTGTTCCAGATGATGCCGGTACCTACACCGAGACCCATGTCGAAACGCTGGCCGCCAAATTGGTCGTCATCATCGCCGAAGAAATCAGCCTTCACTTCCTCTCCTTCATATTCAGCTTTAGCTTTACCACCTACGCCGAATGCGAAGTAGGGACCGAAGTTGAGCTGCCACTGAAGATTCTCGTTGAAGTTGTAGCGATAAGATGCCATTACGGGAATCTTGATATACATGGGGCTGTAGTTTAACTCGTAACCATCTTCATCATATTTGGCACCGTTCATCGAGAAGAACACACCAGAGTTGATGTAGAAAGACTCCATCAGAGCGAAGTCAGCAGACAGACCGCCGACGAAACCGCACTTAGAATCCATATCTTCGCCGAGGTCACCGGTGAAGCTGGCCACGTTGAGACCTGCGCGAACACCGAGGTGAACGAGTTTTTCGGGTTTAGAGCTGTCCCAGAAAGTTGACTCTGAATCAGATGCGCGTTGTGCTGACATCGAGAATACGCTGGCCACGCAGGCGAGCGAAAGTAAAATCTTTTTCATTGCTTAAAAGGTTTATTGGTTAATAAAAAAGAGAATTATTTTTTTAGATTATTACATATTGAAGTCCATCTTCCACACATTGTATACCTTGCCGGCGGTGCCGCGCTCAGAAAGGAAGTAGATTGCCTTTCCGTCAGGCGCCCAGATAGCCGAGAGGTCGTTACCGGGGTGGTAGGTCAACTGTGTGAGCTGTGTGCCATCGGTGCGCACCGCGAATATATCGGTGTTGATGCGCTTGTTTTTCTCGGCCTGTGTGGTGCCGGTAACCAAGAGCCATTTGCCGTCGGGCGACAACTGGGGTGTGGTGAAGCTACGTCCTGGCAATCCGAGAATCAGCTCCTCGACGCCTGTGCTGAGGTTGAGTCGCCAAATCTCGCTCTCTTTTTTGTCGGTGAAACGTGCGCAGTAAATCACATCTTTGTCGCGCGGGTCGAGCACGGGCGACATACCGCGGGAATAGTTTGAAAAAAGGTTGTTCTTGCGGTCCCAGCTCCAAAGCGAGTAGGAGTTGAAGCCCTCGCCGCGGTGGAAGAAGATGGTGTTGTTGTCTTTTGAAATCTGTCCGGCGTAGTCGTTGTCGGTGCCGTTTGACACCTGCCGAACAACGTTGCCCTGCACGGCGTCAACGAGATAGATGCCGTAGTGACCGCTGCGCCACTCGGTGAAGCAGATGGTGGATCCATCGGGACTGAGGGTGAAGTCGCGGACATTGGTGCGGAATGTGCGCTGCACGCTCGCGCCACCTTTTTTGGCATCCTTTACCATGACATTGGTCGTCTGGTTCTTATCGTTGATATAAGCGATTTTTTTACCGTCGGGGGTCACGGCGATTTGCGGGTTAACCCACCAGTCAATCATCGTTTTTTTGCCATTGCCGAAGAACGATGTGCCTTTTTTAAGAACGAAATCGGTGCTGACAGCGTCGGCATCCTCGGTGATGCGCTCAAATTTGACACCGCCCTCCTCGGGAACCGAGACGATAGTATAATCAACTTTGGGTTTGGCAGCACTTGCAGACAGGACGATTGCCGCGGCCGCCGCTATTGTGAAGATTTTTTTCATAATCTGTTGACTTCGTGTATATTACTATATTCTTTAAGGATAATTCAAGGTTATTGACACCAGTTTTACGGCATCAGAACATTGCAAAGGTATGTGAAACGATGGAAATAAACAAAAAAATTGGCGTTAAATTTGCAATTAACACCAATTTTTGTTTATTCTATCCGTTACATCGCCTGCGGTCACAGGTGCATCAGGTCGCGGTATATGTCGAGAGCGGCCTTGATTTGCTCACTGTCGGCGGTGCAGTCGATTTTCACGTCGCCCACATCCTTGAGCAGGGTGAAGTTTATCTCCCCCGCCCTGACATTTTTCTTATCATGGCCCATGAAACGCAACAGTTCGTCGTAGTCGGAGCAATCGATTTCAAACGCTCCGTAGTTGTCATAGACATATGCCGCGAACCGCTGCAGCTCGTCGCTCGGAAATCCAAGCTGCATATGCGACAGTATCAGCTCCACCACAAGCCCCCACGCCACGGCGTAGCCATGAGGGATGGGCGATTTTCGCTTCATGGCCAGCGACTCGAAGGCGTGGCCTATGGTGTGGCCAAGGTTCAGGGCGCGGCGTATGCCGTGCTCCGTGGGGTCCTGACTGACTATGTCGTTTTTGACCTTGACACTTTCCTCAAGCAACCGCAACAGATGGTCGGGGTCGGACTGAGCGATGCGATAGGCGAGCAGATCCCGGTAGATGCGTTTGTCGGCTATCAGACCGTGTTTCAGCATCTCGGCATATCCCGAAAGCAGCTCCTGCTGGGGCAGCGTGTTGAAAAATGTGGTCGATATGATGACGGCGTCGGCTTCACTGAACGCCCCCACCTCGTTTTTATATCCGTTGAAGTTGATGCCCGTCTTCCCGCCGACCGACGCATCGACCGCACCGAGAAGTGTGGTGGGTATATTCAGGCAGCGTATGCCTCTTTTGAACGTGGCTGCGGCAAACGCCCCCATATCGGTCACGACGCCCCCACCCACATTAATTATAAGGGCATGGCGCGTCCCTCCGCGGTCGCCAAGCTGACGCCAAATCGAGGCGAGCGCCTCAAGGTCTTTGTTGACATCGCCGGCTTTCACCGTAATGACCTCGGCATCGGCAACGGTCTTTGACATCGCCTGCAGGCGGGGAAGCACAAATGACGCCGTGTTGACATCAACAAGCACAAACAGTTTCGAGGGATTCATCGCCACGACAAGCCGGTCGATGGTCTCGGCTACATGATTGGTGAAAATAAGATCTTGTCGTTCCATAAAATCAATCGGTTAAAACGCGTTAAACAATCGCGGCAACGCTGCCGCACACTCCGTCATCGACGGGAAAACCAAGTCGGCTCCGGCTTCTACAAGAGCCTGGCGCGGCACGGGCCCCGTGGTGACCCCTATGGTGAAAGCCCCCGAGGCAGCTCCCGCCTCGACTCCCAACGGAGCGTTCTCAAGCACTATGGCCTGCCAAGGCTCTACGCCGGCGAGCGACATCGCTTTGAGGTATGGCTCGGGATGGGGTTTTCCCCGGGTCACATCGCGCGCCGTGATCATATCCCCGGGGTTGAAAGCTCCGGGAAAATCCTCGGCGAGCCGACCTATCAGCGAGCTTTGCCCGGAGCCGGTGACCAGCACCCGACGCACGCCCTCCGAGGCCAGAAAATCCAACATTTCAGCCGCCCCCGGCATTGGATTGACCGCAGGCAGCTCTGTAAAGTAAACAGTCTTGCGGTGATAAAGTTCACCCACCTCCCCGGCTGTGGCATCACGATCGAAGGCCCGCCGGAAAAGCAGATTAATGGTCGCCGCGCCGGTCATCCCCTCATAAAGGAAGAACTCATCGCGGGTGGTGGCCACCCCCAGCTCGGTCATCATACGGTGCCACGCATCGGCGTGGTTGCCCATGGAATCATAGAGAGTCCCGTCCATGTCGATCAACGCCGCCCGGGGAGCGACGCGGCTGAACCCCGCGCGCCGCTGGTAACGGCTGATAGCCGCCGTAATCATATCATCGTCTTTTAGCATTGTCATTTTCGTTTTCGTTTCGGCTTCTTTTTGACAGTGGCCGTCGTGTCGGGCAGGAAGGAGGGGGGAGCTTCGAGCAGGCCCTCTTTTATGAGCATCAGCGAGTCAGACCGCGACAGCGTGTCGGCTTCGGCGGGCAGCAGCGGCGCCTGACCTCCACCGCCTATGTTAAGCCGTCCGAGCCGGGCGGCTGTTACGCCCCGACGGAACACCGCCGACATCTGTTTTATGAGGTTGACACGGGTGGTGTCGACTATCTCGCGACGCTCCACCACCATGTTTTCCTTAAACTTGGCCCCACCCATGCGTATCTTCATATTGTCGGGTGTGCCGCGGAGATTTATGCCGAACTTGAACGGCAGCGGCGACTTCAACACCGATATATGGTAGTCGTAGTTGAGAGCGAGGTCGTTGTGGCCCATCACTCCGAGACGGTAACGGTCGATGTCGAACATGAATGGGAACAACTCAAGCTGTGAGTTCTCGACCACGGCCTCAACGCTCATGTGGTTGATCATGTTGTGTTTCTTGTCTTTGAAGAACAGCCACTTGGACAGCATCCTGAATGTGTCGGCATCGAGCAGCACAAGGCTGTCGCCCTCCACTTTGATGGCGGCGCGGAGCGTGGGCACCACGAAGTTCATCAGCGTGTCGATGTTGGTTGTGGCGGCAATGTCGGCGTTGACTATCCCGGAAATATCTTTAAGCATCGGCATGATGGTGTCGATGGAGGGGAACATCGTCAGGAAGCGGTCGATGTGGAAATCCTTGATTTTCACGCCGAACCCAAACTCCATGCGCTCGCGGTCGGGCGCAGAATAGAGAGCGGAAAGGTCAACCGACCCCAAATCGGTGCGCGCCGATAGACGGTTGAGATTGATGGCACCGTCGTAGACATCGATAACCCCGCGAAAACGCTTCAGAAGCATATCGGCGTAAATTATGTTGCGGGCGCGCATCCTCAGCGAAGCCTTAATGTTGTGTGGCACGAGGAAGGGACCCGATATGGTGTCGCTCTCGGCCGATATGGCCCTTTCAAGAGCCGCGTCGTCATCTATCCGGTCGAGGTCGAGCACCGGGCGGTCGGAGTTGAGACGGTCGGCGTAGGCACCCCCGGCAAAGATGGCCCTGACCAGCTCGTTGACGTTAATGGTGTCGGACTGCAGATTGAAGTCAATCTCGACAGGCACATGACGGCGGGAGGTCATGGCGCGGCGCAGGTTAGAGACAGTGCCGTTGATCAGGAAGTCGCTATGCCCCACCTTGTACTTCACGTCGCGCAGCACGAGCGAGTCAGTGGAGAACTCGATGTCGATGTCGCTGAGTTTGTTGCGCAGCGGGAAATAGGGGGTGAACACGCGCCCCGACTTGGCTTTGACCGAACCATGCACGCCCCAACGCCGCAGCAGTTCCTTCATCTTTGAGTCGAGGCCAAACTCGACCACCTCCTTGTCGGCACCGCCGTCGACGCTGCCGCGCGCGGCTCGTTGCCTCCGCCGCTCGGCGCGGGCGAGAGTCAGCAGCGAGTCGGCCGACAGCTCGGGATGCAGGGCTGCTATGGAGTCATAGACGGCCTGTGTCCTGGCCCCCATCTTTTTCTTTGGCTTTATGTGGGCTATTATGTCGATGTCGCTCTCGCGCAGGGAGTAGCGCGAACGGGGGTTGCCGGCACTGATGCGCCGCGCCGTCATCTTTAGAGCGAGCTCGGGTATGCGGCGTTCACCCTCAAACCGCTGCAACGAGCCTCGGCAGGCGAAGTCGCGCAAGCGCAGACGGCTTGAATCGGCCGGGGAAATCACGTTGAGCCTGCCGATGCGCACCGCGCCCCCGAACGGATTGATGGCAGAGGTGTCGGCCGACTCGCGGCGGTTTGTGCTGCCCACCCCCGCGGCAAACCGCGACAACGTCACTTCCATTCCGTCGGCATTGACCGAGGCGGTGTCGACCTTGACCGAAGCGGTCAGCAGCGAGTCGACGCGTTGGTCATCGCGCACGAAACTCTTGCTCGTGCCAAACTCCACCACAACCTCGCGCAACCACGCCGTCAGATCGCTCTCGGGCATCGACACGTCAAGGTCGGTCCCGCGCAGACTACCGTCGATTTTGAGTTTATGGAATCGGTTGCGGCTCATGTAGCTTTTGCGTCCCTTGACCGCAAGGTCGGCATGAAGCCGTCCGCTGACAGCGACAGGAATCAGTCTTTTCAGCTCGGCCGGGAGCCGGTCGAGGGCCATGTCGGCCTTCATGCGGAAATCGACGGCGGGGCCGCTAAGAAGCGACGTAGCAGTCCCGTCGATGCCTATAGAGGTGGCCGGTCCCTCCACCACGAAGCGTTTCAGATCAACGACACTCTTGTCGGGATTACGTCCATCGAAGCTGACGGCGACATCCGCGCCGAACCGTCTGAAGTGTGCCCGGCCATAATCGACCCGGCAGTCAGGAATCTTCAGGCGCGCCTCAAACGAGGGCACGGCGGCGGTGTCGGTCAGGCAATAGGGCGACGTAAGCCGACCTTGCAGATCGATCACCATATCGGTGCGCAAAGGTTTGACAGCCTTGGCATAGGCCGCAGGGAAATGGGCTGCGAGCGACTGCACTCTGACCGGGGAGAGCCTGAGGTCGAACGTCCTGACGGTCAACGAGTCGGTGAAGTCAATGTCGGTGTCGATGTTTGCCTTGATCTCATCCACATCGACAATCAAATCTTTGACGCCAATCTGGCGGGGATGTTTTTTGTCCCAGAAGAGACTGCCGTCAAGCCCCATGACAATCTTATCGAAGTTAAATTCCTTGAGCAACGGAGAGCCCAGATCGCCTCGCAGCTCCACGTCATAGACCGGCGCGCCCTTGCCGCCAAACTCCACCCTGCTCAGCGTCACGCTCCCGGCAATAGAATCGGCGAGCGACCTGTAGCTGAATGTCTCGGCGTTGACGATGGCAAAACGGTCAATAGAGAAATCGGGAATAATCACCGGCGCGGCGGCGGTGTCGGGCTCAGATGGCGGGACGATGTTGAAGTTGGCCACCGAATCGTTGACACTGACGAGATTAATCATCGGGCGGTCAATCACCACATCATAAAGAGCTATGCGGCCCAACGGCAACTGAGCGAGATTGACGCCCCCCGAGAAACCGCGGACCGTCAGCAGCGTGTCGGCCCCGGCGGGCAACGAAGCGCGCTCAGCCTCCGACAGCGGCGTAAGCGACCTGCTGACGACATTAAGCGAATCGACCTCAAGCGTCAGCCGCGGAAAGGTGTGCCAAAACGTAAGCTCGACCCTCGCAGCTCTGACATCGGCCCTGAGATAGGTCGACGCACAATAATTGACGAGCGGCGTCAGCCGCTCGGGTGTGAGCAGCTTGACAGCGGTGGTCACCATGCCGACAGTCAGCAACACCAAGGCCACAACCGCCCATAAAATCGTCAGTAAGCACCCTTTGGCCACACGCCACAGAGGGCCGCGGCGAGTGGGCCCCGCATCATATTTCGGTCTTTTCGACATAATCAGATCTGTTTTCGCCGCGCACCGTTATGTGGAAACATGACTGCTTTCGCTCATACTTCACATAGCAACGGCCGCTGTCGCGCATATCCACAAGTATTTCGGTCAGAAGCCCCTTGAGGTCAGACTGAGTACGCGGGACTTTCTTGGAATCACATATAAACTTCATATAACTGATGTCGAATGTCGTCCCATACTGATGGGCTGACGAATCGACAGCATTGCGGTTGCGACGGCGCAGCTTGGCGATGGTCATGGGCGTGCGCAGCAGACTCGTGACCTTGATGCGATAATCGCCACCGCCGCGAGCCGCGAGCGAGTCGCGAAACTGCCGGCCTATGTCGCGCAACAGAGTCTCAGCCTCAGGCACCAGGAACGGCAATGAATGGGTCAGCGTGTCGACAAAATAGTCGCCACACGACCTCACCTTAACCACCGGCCGACGCAGCCGCCACGCGTCGCGCAACGTGGCCACCGGCTCGAGGCCCATCGACGCGGCCGCCTGTAGCTGCAAATAATTACTGTCGTTGAACAGCCGCCCCACCGAGGGCACAGGCTTGTATCTGAGACGACGCCCCCCGGGAGGCATCTCGCCGAGATGGGCGTTGAAGTCACGACCCGGCCTATCGAGGAGAAGCACCGACACGACACTGTCATCAGCCGTAAGGGCCACAGGCTCGGCAGCCTCAACACTGTCGCCCTCGGCGAACAGCCCCGAAGCCATGGCCGACTGAGCGCAACCGGCCGCACCCCACGAGAGGGCGCCGACGGCCGTTATAGCCAATGCGACAAGCCCACACATTTTGAACCGCCGCACATCTTTATAATCCAATCCTTTCATAGACACCGTAAAGTTAGACATAATCCGCCAAACCACCGAGCAAAATCCCGCCGACAAGCCCACGTCGGATATTTTTTTAATAATTTTTGCTCAAAAATTTGCACAGTTCAAAAAAACTCCATACCTTTGCATCGCTTTTAACGGAAAGCCACAATGGAGATTCGCTAGCTCAGCTGGTAGAGCACAACACTTTTAATGTTGGGGTCCTGGGTTCGAGCCCCAGGCGGATCACCAATTAAATAAGCCAGATTGCTAATCCACAGCAGTTTGGCTTATTTCTTTCCTTGAAATTGTCCTCCTTTTGTCTTCCTAATCCGGAGGCAGCGGATTTTAATAAAAAACTTATGACAAACGAACCTCCTAAAGTAACTGAAACTGGTCTGTATAGTGTGAAAGAGGCTGCAAAGCTTCTTGGAGTTAGTTGTAGCAAATTATACAATGCAATAAAACGTGGAGCAAGACGTGGTGGAATTGACGCCAGAGTGCGATGCGATAACGGACGTCTACAGTTTACGGGCAAAGAAATTCTCCGCTACTGGCGAGGATAGTGTTTCGGATATTCTAAACTCAGTTTTGTACACTAAAATAAGGATCTTTCGACTCAAGCCATAATTGTCAACATTTTGTCAATGCCGTGGGGTGTTAGTGCATGGGCATCCCGAGTTATTATTATTTAGGGAATTTATATTTTCATGTGTAAGATTACATCTCCGGCATAGCAATACCATTTGCCGTTCTGTTTAGAGGTTTTCTTTTCAACCCTAATCTTCCCTTGTTCAATCAATCTACCCAACTTGCCGCGTCCGCCCACTAGTTTGGCCGCTACCGTCTTGCTAAATGTTATACCGTGCTTGTCAAACATAGTAGAAATTATCGCAAGTTTATATTCTGCTGTCATTTTGTATTCAAGACCAGCAAGCCTACCATTAGGCAATCTAATCGGACTCATTCGTTATGATTTTGCTGTTATTATTAGATCTTAGTTATGATTTCTTGCCTTCGAGACGCTTTCTTTCTGCTTCGAAGGCTTCGAGGAAGTGGATTTCCACGGGAGATAGTTGATACTGGGTACGCTCACGGAATTTATCGTATTCTTCATTGGCTTTCAGCTTGGCAACTTCGACTGAGACGCTTCCGGCATGGTTCAGCAATTCCTTACCCGACAGCTTTAGGAAATCGTCAAGTTTCTGAATCCAGTCTTTCATATACATCGGGACATGACTCTTGGCCTGAAGTTCGGCAAAGTCAAGATATAGGTTGACGATTCGGTTGAGCATATCGACCTCCTCCTCCGAAAGATAATTCTTCGCTATCTCAGCCTCATGTTTGGTCGGCATGGCACCCCGCCATGTTGTCAGCCCCATGAAATCCTTTTCGGCATCGGCACGGTCATAGATAACCTCTGCGGCAGTATGTCCGTGGGCGGCAAAGTGCATCTTGTTTTGAACCGTCTTGAAGAACTGTTGAGTGATGGAGGTGCGAGGGTCATAGTCGATGCTGAGAGCATAAATCTCCAGCACCTTACGATAGAACACCTTCTCCGAACTGCGGATGTCTCGGATGCGGGCCAACAATTCGTCGAAATAGTTTCCTTGTCCGGCATTTTTGAGCAAATCGTCATTAAGAACGAACCCCTTAATCATATACTCCTTCAGCACCTGAGTAGCCCACTGGCGGAACTGCACGCCTCGATGCGAGTTGACACGATAGCCCACGCTGATAATCATGTCAAGGTTATAAATGGAAATCTTACGCTCAACCTGTCGTTTCCCTTCCGTTTGAACTTGTGCAAAAAATGCACAAGTTGAATCGGCGGCCAGCTCACCTTCATCATAGATTCTTTTGATATGTCGTTGTATGGTTGAGCGGTCGCGCTGAAACAGCTCAGCCATCTGGTCGGCCGTAAGCCACACGGTTTCATTGGAGAGCCGAACCTCAATCTTCGTCTCTCCGCCCTGCGTCTGAAATAATATTATCTGTCCGTTGTCCACTATTTGAGTTTAGATTGTTGGAGAATGTAGTTGAAAGAGTAGGAGCGGTCAACAAGCGTGTGCGGAATTATGACGTAACGCCAGGGTTTGCCACCGTTTTGTGCAGTAAACTCGGAGGCTCGGCAGGAGAACTCGCTGGCGGCTTCTGCTTTAGCCAGTACGTCCGGATTATTGACATCATTAGCCGCTTTGGTTTCGCACATATAGATAGCATTGGCAGTTTCCACAATGAAATCCGGCTCATATTTCTTCGCTCCGCTCGACCAGTAGATATTGAACTGATTGGGTATGGGGCGAATCCATTTAAGCACCTCGTCGTTGGTTTCGAGAATGAATGAAAAATCAAGCTCGGTGGAACTGTCGAAACGATATTTGGTGTAATAAGATTTTTTGAAGCCTACATATACAAACTTAACAACGGTTGATTTCTGAGTCGGTACAGGCTCATGAAAATCTAATGTACCCCAGTTGTTGACAATAATTTGTTGATCGAGGATTTTGGAGAAAGGAAGAACCTTATTGATTTTGAACTCTCCCGGGATAATGCGATAGTGCTCTTTCATCTGCTTATAAATGTTGTCTGCAAGACTTTGTTTGAAAGCGTGAACACGTTCATTCAAATCATCATCTGAGATGCCTGAAGCAATGTTGCGGATAGCATTGACGGCTTGACCGACAAGTTTATAAAGCAGGTCTGAAACCTCGTCATAATCCACATCGTCAAAGTCGATAAGCGTAGTAATGAGCTGTTCAACAGCAGGTCGTTTTGAGCTACCGGATTTACCTGCGATAACCTCGAAGTCTGAGGAGTCATGCAGGCCTTGACGGATAATCTCGCGATGCAGTTCATCAAGATTGTAGCCTTTGGAAGTATCAAGATCGAAATCTTCAAAGATTGCTTTGACATTCTGCTGCTCAACCACGATACGCGGTATCTCGATTACATTTCTCTTGTAATCCTCGACAACAATGTTGATTACTTCATCAACCTGTTCAATCTGTTCGGCAGCATCCTGCTCGGCGAAAAGGCTGCATTTGACACTTTCTTTGATTGTTGCAATGGCTTTTTCGCGAAGTTTTTCCTTTATATCTTTCTTTTGGAGGTCGCCATAAGAAGCGACTCCTTCGGCGGCAATGTTTGAAATGGCGGATTCCACAGCTTTACCAACTTGGGTAACATACTGTTTAGCCTTTTCGCTGATTTCTCCTTTGATCTTTTCAATCTGATTCTGAATCTTTTGCTCTGTTGATGTCGGAGTGGTTTCCACCCGACCGCCTTGGTCTCTTTCGTCGCGATCTTCAAGCTTGATAAAAGAGACTCGTTTGAGAAGCGAATTGCCCTTATTGGCTTCGTCGATAACTTTCTGGAAATTATCATGTGCGATAACAGTAAGCGTGTCGACGTCCTTGTTGCCGGTGCGCTGTCCGCCGTAAGGCAAACGCAAACCACGTCCGATTGTCTGCTCGATAAGTATAGCCGCATTTGAAGCGCGGAGGGGGATAATCGTATAAAGATTGTTCACATCCCAGCCCTCTTTGAGCATATTGACGTGTACGACAATTTCTATTTCGTTGTCAGGCGATTCGAGCGCGACAAATTGACGTTCGATATCTTCATCCTTTTTCGAGCTGCTGTCAATGCGTAATACCTTACCCTTGTATGCTCCGTGATAAATTCGGTCGCTTTGCAATAACTCCTCAACTGACTTGGCGTGGTTGATATCACGACAAGCCACCAAAATGAATGGTTTAACGAGGGGCTGACCGTTCTGCTTGGCATACATCTCTATGGCGAGTTTTGTTCGCTCATGACTGGTAATTCCGTCTTCAAGCTTGATAATTTCTATCTCGTCCGGAGTGTAATTGTCTTTGTTGAAATTGCGAGCCTTGGCGATAGCCGGATTTTTGACGTAAAGGCCATCATCGAGAGCTTCGGCGAGGTTATATTCAAACACAATATTCTTAAAGGCTTTCCCTTTTTCATCGAAGGGTGTAGCCGTCATTTCAAAACCAAGTATCGGACGAAGTTCATTTATGGCTTTTTTAGAGGCGTCGCCGTGGTAGCGGTGCGCTTCGTCCATAAGGATTACGAGGTCGGGGAGCGAAGCGAGGTAATCGAAGTACGACTGGCCGAGATATTCGGAAAGTCGGCGCATCCTCGGTTGAACGGTAACGCCTCCCTTTTTGGTTGTCTTATTCTCGGTGTTGAACTTGGAGATATTGAAAATATTGATTTCAATATCCGAGAATAAGCTGCCGGTGCGCTCATTGTAATTCTCCCCGGTAACGATTCTCGGCGGTTTGCCGACAAATTCACTTATTCCCTTGAAAACATATTTTGAATAGGATTCGTCGCCGAAATCCTTTATCAACTTCTCGTAGAGCGTAAGATTAGGAGCGAGAACAAAGAAGTGCTTGATTCCTTTTTTAAGATATAGATATGCTATGATTGCCCCCATCAGTCGAGTTTTTCCAATGCCGGTGGCAATTGAAAAGGCAAGCGAAGGGAAGTCACGGTCAAAACCTTTGACCGTCGGCACGATAGATTTTACCTTTGCAAGCTCATCCGCGATGAACATTTCGAGCATATCCGGGTCTGTCGGTGGTTTCTTCAAAGAGAGCATGTCGGTCAGACGTGCGGTAAGCTCCAATGCTTTCGCCAGCGGTTTGCGAAGTGAGAGCCTTTGACGTATGTAGTTAACCTGTGAATCCATTATGAATTAATTTGCTCAATTAAACCATTTTTCACTCTTTGATTTACATCTTTAACGAGATGTTTATTTGCCACAAGTCTGTCAAACGCAAGGTAGACAAGGAAAGAAGCTGAAATCTCTTTAGGAAAAGAATCAACGTTATAATAGAAACTCTTAGAATATACAATAACCAAAAAGACAAAATACAACATATATATAAGATATCTTATCGCTCCGACATCATATTCTGCTGAAATTTTTGCTCTTTCCTTAAAAAATTTTTTCGTTAACGTAATTCTAACGATCATATTACCAAATTTATGATTTGAGGCAAGAATTGCAGCCAATGTATATGAAACGAAATAGATTAATTCATTAGGCAAATTATATTCGCCTAACGTACTAACTATTCTAAGAACAAAAATACATAATCCAGCTGGAAAGAGGACCACAAATAAAAAATACATTAATTGTTGATGCCAAGGTAAGATTATTCTCAATAGTTGGATAGGAAAATAGAGGATCGCCGAGATAATACTTGCAAATTTACATTTATCACTGAATATTAGTGACAAAAATAATGCAATTATATACCCGACAACACACAAAAACGCAACAACTTCTGATACAACTTCTTTAGTATGTCCATTTGCAATCTGATATTTTATGGAATAGTATATTCCAATAATCAGAGTACATAATACTATAAGAAATAATGTATTTATAAGATAATCTTTCAGCTTGCTCATTCTTCAAATAGCTTGAGTTGGTTTTCTGAATCTTTTGCTGAGTGTGTTTCATCTTTCATCAACTCAGCAATATCAATTACAGTATCTGTGTCGTCGATTTCGGGTACTGACACGATGTTGAGGGAATAATCGTCGTGGTCGAACTCGCAGGTGTTGAGGAGGACTTTGGGGATTTTCTTGATGGTAATGTTCGGGAACTTGTTGCGACACTCCGGCTGGAATTTGGTGCAGCAAATGAGCAGCGATTCATCTTCGCTCAACTGCTCGTGGATTGTTTCGAGCATTTCGGCTGTTATAAGTTGAGTCGTCGTGAAGATAAAGTCGTGCTCTGAGCTGTACCCCTGCTTCCAATATTGCTCAGTATCGGGCGAATATGTGAAGCCCTGATGCTTTGCCATAGCCGCTGCAAGCATATCGGCATTATACTCCTTATTGATAACAAGGTTGCCGTACTTATCCTTATTGAGAAGGCTCGGCGCAAGTTCATAGAACCTAAAGCCGCCACCGCCTTGCCAATCTTCATCACTTGTGATTCCTCCTTTGTCATCTCCGTCAACGACACGATTTAATCGCGGAGCACAGTGGGTGTATGCATGGTTCCCCATTTCGATACCAATCCATCGACGACCCATTTTATGAGCCGTAGCAGCGGTTGTTCCACTACCTAAAAAACTGTCGAGGACAAGTTCTCCTTGCTCTGTTAGCATAGATAGAATCTGCGCAATGAGCTTTTCAGGTTTCTTACCTTGTGGGAATTC
Source organism: uncultured Muribaculaceae bacterium (assembly GCA_947625935.1). Classification (GTDB taxonomy): domain Bacteria; phylum Bacteroidota; class Bacteroidia; order Bacteroidales; family Muribaculaceae; genus JAJPXC01. The sequence continues at coordinate 26,383 of CANQQE010000025.1, forward strand.
GACGTTTCCTTCTTTGGTGAGATTTTTCATCCAAGCATTCATATCCCAATAAGTACCCTGCAAGTCTTTTTTATACAATTCGCCTTTGATTATAACAGAAGTATCTTTGAGCCATACAAACAGCCTACACTTATCGCCTTTATAAAATTGTTCATAAATTTTACCCTTATTTTTGCCAGTCTTTGGGACATACTCAATAGACAAAACGTCTTCATCCAAGTTCTGTTCTTCGCGATATTCTATAATACGAGTACGAATAGATGATTGAGCATTTGTGGTCTGGAATATATTAACTCCGTAACGCTTGTAGGCTTCTTTCTCTGATATTCCATCTTGTTTGGCAAGTTGGCCGATTGACTTAATAATTGGATTCTTGCGAATATACACTTTTATTTCATTGCCATCGCCATCAACAGTAGAGCCAGCATAAACTTTTTCGCCTGGGTTAATTAGAACAGAAGTGTATTTCCAACTACGCCCATCTTCTTTATACTGCTGAATTAGATCAGACATTTCAGTATAAGAATATGGTCCGTTGAAAAGTTGCATTTTATCGTAATCCTTTGCGTAAATAAGGATATATTCACAGTTCTTTTTCAATCGTTTGTCTTCACCGCCACCAGATGCTCCCGCGATATTTTTCATATTCACGGAGATCATATTTACAAAATTGGAACGACCAAAGACCTCATCGCATAGTACTTTGAGATACGCTTGTTCTTCATCACTTATTTGTATAAATATAACACCATCGTCAGTCAACAGTCGGCGAAGAATCTCAAGGCGAGGTTTAATGCGAGAAAGCCAGATACTATGCTCTACAAAATCATCATAGTGAACATTCATAGCATCAACATTATATGGCGGGTCGATGTATATACATTTAACCGCACCTGTAAAGTTTGCCTCAAGTGCGCGAAGCGCGAGAAGATTATCGCCGTGAATGAGCATATTGCCGGGCCATGGCTTCCCATTGGGGAGTGTGCCGGTTTCGATCTCCCCAAAACTATATTCCGGGGTGTCAAGGAGCAAACGAGGCTCAATGGCAAGCGGCTCGTCATCCTTGCCAATCCACGTCAGTTCCAATTTATTTATCTTATTCTGTATCATTTATTATTGTATCTGAGTAGATAATTGAGTGTCAAACTTTACTGATTCATTAATAGCGGCATATAGACCGTAGAAAGAATTGCAATCTGCCAAATATTGTTTATGTAGGTTCCCAAGTAGAATTAAAGTAAATAAACTTTTATCTTGGTTATATTCTTCATCTATTATCGTATCAATTTTTGGTATAGATTTATGAAATATGTGCGTTGTTAAATACTTTTTCAATAATTCTTTGTCTTTAAGCAAAAGGATTCCTTTAATTATGGCAAAAGAATCACTTAAAAAATCGGTGTGCCATGTGAAACATTTAGATTCCAAAGATTTTATGTTGTCTGAGGCTAAATCATAATGCATGAGGAAAATGAGGTGATTTTGTAATACTTTTTGTTGGTGTTCTTTTAGTGTCTTTTGAATTTCATTAAGATCACTACAAAAGGAAAGAATTTCAAATATGCTCTTGGGTAAATAAGTAATCCCACAACTTAAGCATACATTCTTGTATTCTTGTAACGATTCTTTCTTTATTTGTTCTTTGCGGGCCTTTCTGTTTTCTTTTAATGAATAATAGCATACTGCAGAAGGAACTATTATCGCTATTATCACGCCTAAATACGATGACCAAAATCTAAGCCAATCTATGCTATTTCCAACAATTGGAGTGAACCTGGGAATAAGCAATAGGAAGTTAACTCCAATAGGAATCAGAACTATGACAAATAGATAGCACCACCAATATTTCTTAATTAAATCCATCATACTATCTTCCAATGAAAGGTTATTAATTTGGTTTGCCCAATCTTTTGGGCGAGCATTGCTTCGACTTTGGCGAGAAGATTTTCTTTCTTCTCGTCAACTTCATCGACAGACTCCTTGTAAGCCAATAAGCGAAATATTTCTGTTGCGCTGCGGTCAGCTCCATATATAAAAAACTCCTGCGGCAGTTATCTGATGGCTGGCCGAGCCTTGAAACGACTGCTTGGGAGTTTCGGAATTTGATTCTTTGCGCAGCAAAGCGCTACGCGATTAGGTTTTTTGTTGGCTTCATCAGCCATTTGGATTTAACCTTGTGGCCATTTTCAGATGTTTATAATTTCTCTAATTACAAAGTTACACAATTTCTATGAGAATCTGACTGTCAATCGTAAATAATTTTAACGTCTGCTTGATATACCGCGTTTGGGTTGAGAGGGTTTCAGCATTCGGTGGGCTTGCATCATGCAGCGGTAGGCGAAGCGGCGATCGTCTTCATCCGGATTGCGTCCCCAAGGGAGGTCTGATGAGGTGCCTCCACCTCCGCATGACTGAGCGAATTGGGTTGCGCCATCGAGATAGCCGAGGAACAGATACATTGCACATTTCAATATCTCGTTGGGCGTTTCGGCTATAGGGCAACGCAATTCGGAAACATCTCCGGCACCATTCTCGATGTCGGTCTTCAACTGAGCTATCTCGTCATTCAGTTTCAACTCCTGCCTTTCAAGATTCGCAATCATGGTCGTCAGACCTTTGACGCACGTTTCAGCCTTCTTGATTTGGTCTTCAAGTTGGCCCAACTGCCCGGGCCTGTGTATTAATCGAATAGAATTCGATACATTTGCAGCCGAAGACATAATGCGATGAAAACGATAGTGCCGTGTGCGATTCGTAAACAGGGTATAGTGCGGTATTGAGGGGCAAAGAGTCCTTTTTGATGGATTTTTTAGTAAATTCGCGGGTGAAATGCAATCTATCCGACCGTATGTATAGAGACAAGAATTTGCTGCCGCAGGCTCCGGCTGAAGGCAAGACTTCCGATAAAATCTTAGCGTTGCTCCGCTCTCACCCGACATTAAGCGCAGGCGACATCGCAGCCATAGTCGATATATCGAGAAAAGGCGTGGAGAAGCATTTCGCGCGGTTAAAACGCTACGGTATGCTTCAACGGGTCGGTCCCGACAAAGGTGGGCACTGGGAGGTTACTTTCAAGCCAAACACCCCATCGTTTTGAGCTTCCACCCGACGCCGCACATGGGTCGATGTGTGACAAATCGGTTTACTTTATTGCGTTTTTTCATGGAATTTGCCTAACTTTGCCGCCGAAAAACGAATGCCCCGTGAATTGGGGCCAACAGTCAAGGCATTTATTTTATTAACAGGCAATTTCCATTATCCATGAAGCATTTTAATTTACTGAGAAAAAGTCTCTTTTTGCTTGCATCAATCCCCGCGTTTCATCAATTTTCCGCGGCGGCGGAGTCGCGTCTGTGCTGGTATGAACCAACCACAGCCACCCAAAACGAACAGATCACAGTCTACTACAACGCCGCCGAAGGCAACAAAGGGCTGAAAGATTTCAGCGGCGATGTCTACACCCACTGCGGTGTGATCACGAACACGAGTACCTCTAACTCCGACTGGAAGCACGCGCCGAACTGGGGCAACAATTCCGACAAATACCTGATGACCCGCTCGGCCGACGACCCCAACATCTACACCCTGACGATGACGCCGTCGGTCTACTTCAACCTCGACGAAGGGGAAGTGATCAACAAACTCGCTTTCGTGATGCGCAGCAAAAATTGCGACAAAGAGGGCAAAACCGCCGGCAACGGTGACATAATAGTCGATTTCGTCAACCGTTCGACACCTTCGTCAGACAAAACTTTGGGCAAACTCATCTCTTACACCGACGACGGCACAACCGTGACCGTGACATCAGAACATGGAACGATGGCCGTCACTCCCTACAACGACTATGTCGTCAAGGTATATCCAAAGCTGAGTTCAGCCGTGGCCGACCAGCGCAAATCAATAGCGGTCTGCGCCACGCCGCAATGCGACTACTCAATAACCGACAGTGACGACAATCTCATCATCTCGACATCAGGCGTAAAAGTCACCATATCAAAGGCCAACAGCAAAATCACATTCACTGACTCCAAAGGGGCCACTACCATAACCGAAGACCCCTCGGCCGAGCTGATCAACTCTGATGGCTCGCGCGGATTCCGCTTTATCAACAACGGCGACGCAGCCTTCTACGGCGGCGGCTATAACGGACGCGTGACCGACAACTCAAACCGCACCATAACAATCGACAACATCCAGAACTACGGTTGGGACCGCTACACCAAAAGCGACTACGCCAACAACATCTGCATCCCATTCATCGTTTCCACCTCAGGCTACGGACTTCTGTTTGACGACCATCACCGCGGCGCTAAAATAAACCCGTCGGCCTCCGCCACACAATACACCACCCGAAGCAACACCCCCGTTGCCTACTACTATGTGGGTGGCGACGGCTCAATGGCTTCTGTCCTTGAAAACTACACATTCCTGACCGGCCGCCAGGAACTGCCTCCTTACTGGGCTCTCGGCTACATCACGTCGAGATACGGATACAGATCACGCTCCGAAGCCGAGAATGTGGTGTCAAGCATCAAATCAGCGCAACTCCCGCTCGACGGCATCGTATTCGACCTCTACTGGCAGGGCGACAACGAATGCTACATGGGCAACCTCGACTGGGACCTCAACAAGTGGCCCAACCCGTCGGAAATGATGGACAACTTCAAACGCCAGGGAGTCAGCACAATCTGCATAACAGAACCGTTCTTCACCTCACGCTCCAAAAACTATTCCACCCTTCAGCAGAAAGGCTACCTGGCCGATGACAACGTTCCAAATATGTCATGGCTCAACTCGCCCCAAGTGGGACTGATTGACGCCACAAACCCCGACGCGCTTGACTGGTTCTGGAAATTCTATAGCAAGCGCACACTCGAAGGCATGGGCGGATGGTGGCTCGACCTGGGCGAACCTGAGCAGCACGACAGCAAATCCCACCATCTCGGAGGGACGGTCGATGAAGTCCACAACGAGTTCGGCAACCTTTGGATAGAGCGCGTCTACCGCGGTTACAAAGAAGAATTTGCCGACGTGCGGCCATTCATTATGCCGCGCGCCGGAGCTGCCGGAATGCAACGCTACTCCACTTTCCCCTGGACGGGAGACATCAACCGCTCGTGGGACGGTCTGCAGGCGCAGATTCCCGCTTTGGTAAGCGCCGGAATGTCTGGTGTCGGCTACATGGGCTCCGATGTGGGCGGTTTCGTGGCACAAAGCACTAACGCCAACCTGTACCTGCGCTGGGTAGAGATGGCGACGTTCTCACCGATGATGCGCACCCACTCGACCAACCTGCCTGAGCCATACCAAAGCTGCTATAGCTCGGTGCTGCCCGACGTGCGTAAATTCATCAATATGCGCTACAGCTACCTACCCTATACCTACACACTCGCATGGGAAAACGCCACCAAAGGCACACCTCTGGCGCGCCCGGTAAACTTCCACAGCACCGACCCCGGCGAATTAAACGATTGCAACTCCCAGTACCTGTGGGGTCGCGACATTCTTGTAGCACCGGTGCTCGAAGACGCCACCTCACGCTCCATATCATTCCCCGAAGGTGAATGGGTAGACCTCAACAACCTTAAAGACACATATTCGGGCGGCTCTACCATAAACTATCAGGCTCCGCTCGGATGCCTCCCCCACTTCGGACGCAAAGGCTCGTTCATCGCCCGCTTCTCACAGGAGACATACACCAACACCGGCGACATCGACAACTCCCGACTGACGGTGACGTATCTCACAGCGAATCAGGGAGAAACCCACGCATCGATTTTCGACGACGACAAGACATCAACCTCATCGCTCGCCGACGAAAACTATATCATCACCCATCTGACCGGCTCGGCATCAGGCGATGACCACATCATCGACATCAACAACGAAGGCAAGGGCTACCCCGATATGCCCGAAAGCCGACTCTACACATTCGTAATCCCGGGATATACCAAAGCCATCGACCACGTCGAGCACATAACCGGCATCGCTGCCCGCAGCGTCGACAAGATGATGCAGGCCACCACCAAAGAGCAGTTTGACCAAGCCGAAGGCAACTGCTACCTGCTTGACAGCGACAAAACCCTCCACATCAAAGCCAATATGTCATCGCGCAACCCGGAACGCATCTTCGTAGCCTCGACTATCACGTCAGGCGTCGATGAAACAGGCTCAGCCGAAATGATGTCGCTCTCCTACGGAACATCGACAGCCACACTCTCCTACTCGGTTCCCGCAGGATGGGCCGACGCCTCAATCTCTGTGGTCAACCTCACAGGCGTGACACTGCGGCAGTTCGACGGCCTTAATGCCGACGGAACCATCTCACAGATAGAGTTGTCGGAACTTGGCACAGGCATCTACATCGCCACCCTGTCGGCCACCGACCGCAATGGCAACCCCGTCAAGCGCGCCGTCAAAATCTCGGCCACACGCTAAAACGCCGCTGAACAGCTCAGACTCCCAACCATAACCGTCCTGCACCGCACCATCTATTTGATGCAGTGCAGGACTTAATATATCTCGCCGACAATATTTTATGCAATTTTGAAATAAAAGTTGGTTATTTTGAAGATATTGGCTAACTTTGCACAGTTTTTTCAACCATCAATTGCCGTGGGAAAGTTTTCAGAATTTAAACTACAGCTTAAAAGCATGCCCGAAGGTACCGAGAAATTCGACTACCACTTGGGTAAGACGTTTTTCACAAACATGGAAAGCGCCGATGTGCGTGAGGCCGACCTCGACGTAAAGCTCACTGTGGTTCACCGCGGCGGCATTTACAATCTCGATTTCGTAATCACCGGCAACGTCACGCTCCTGTGCGACCGATGCCTCGACGACCTCGTGCTACCTATCGACGCTACCTATCACATCGCAGTGAAATATGGCGACGACTACAACGACGAGTCAGACGAACTGCTTGAGATACCCGAGAGCGACAACTATCTCAACGTGGCCTATATGATTTACGACACCGTGACCCTGGCCATACCCATCAAGCACGTCCACCCGCTCGGCAAATGCAACAGAGCCATGAGCGCGATTCTGAAAAAACACCGCGCCCGTCCAATCGATGACGACGAGCAGGCACTCGAAGACGAGCTTATCGACGAGATGGACGATATGGGAGGCACGTCAGACATCCCCACCGACCCACGCTGGGACGAGCTAAAGAAACTGAATGACAATAACTAAATAACAATAACTAAAATGGCACATCCTAAACGAAAACAATCAAAGACCAGAACTGCGAAGCGTAGAACTCACGACAAAGCAGCTATGCCCACACTGGCCGTTTGCCCCAACTGCGGCGCTTGGCACGTTTACCACACCGTCTGCGGTGAATGTGGTTACTATCGCGGAAAACTCGCCATCGAGAAAGCTGCCGCCGTATAATCAGGCCGGCGTTCTTCGATGAGTGCTGCTTTTTCACAAAAGAAATAAGATGAACCTCCCCGCCGCAATTCCAGTCAAGGAGATTGCGGATGCGGGGGGCTATCTGTCACATACCCATTCCATTGCGAACAACGACAAAATTCTTCCTCCCGACCCGAAAAGCGGTCACGGCAGAATTTAACGTCACAACCTAAACATCAAATTTTTATGCTGAACGCAAGAATTTCAGGCGTGGCCTCCTACGTTCCTGACGACATCCTCGACAACGAGATGCTGTCAAAGATAGTCGACACTAACGACGAATGGATTACAACACGCGTCGGAATCAAGCAACGCCGCATTCTGCGCCAGGAAGGCGCCGGGTCATCGTTCATGGGCATTAAAGCCGTAAACAGACTTCTTGAATCGACCGGAACAAAACCCGAAGATGTTGACCTCCTGATTTGCGCCACATCCAACCCCGATTACCGTTTCCCCTCCACAGGCTCCATAATCGCCCACCAGTGCGGGCTGAAAAACTCATATGCCTACGACATTCAGGCCGCTTGCGCCGGATTTCTCGTCGCACTTCAGGACGCGGCAGCCTACATCAGATCGGGAATGCGCAAAAAAATAGTTGTCGTCGCTGCTGAAAAAATGTCATCGATGACCAATTACAACGACCGCTCCACCTGCCCGCTGTTTGGCGACGCAGCCGGAGCCATGCTAATCGAACCGACCGAAAAAGAGGTAGGCATCATCGACGGAGTGTTCCATGTCGACGGCGAAGGTCTCGAACACCTCGTGATGAAAGCCGGCGGGTCGGTAAAACCCGCGTCTCACGAAAGCATTGACGCCGAGGAACACTTTGTGTATCAGGAAGGCCGCCATGTCTACAAGCACGCCGTGACCGATATGCTCACCTCGTCGCTCGACGTGATGAAACGCAACAACCTGTCAGTCGAAGACATAAGCTACCTCGTCCCCCATCAGGCAAACCTCCGCATCATCGAGGCCGTCGCCGACCGCGCCGGTGTCCCCGCAGAGAAAGTGCTTGTCAACATCGAACACTACGGCAACACATCAGCCGCTTCGATACCTCTTTGCATCGACGAGTACAAGGAGAAGCTGAAAAAAGGGGACAAAATAATCCTGACAGCTTTCGGCGCAGGTTTCACCTGGGGTGCCATGTACATCATCTGGGACATCTGATTTCATCATATACGATAATTTTTCATACGAAATAGCATCTTTTTAGGTGCTATTTTTGTTTTAAAAGCATAGAAATTAAAATTCAATAACATGGAACAACAACACAAAGCCGGATTCGTAAACATCGTCGGCAACCCTAACGTCGGCAAATCCACGCTGATGAACGACCTCGTGGGCGAACGCGTCAGCATAATCACGTCGAAGGCCCAGACAACCCGACACCGCATAATGGGCATAGTCAACGCCCCCGACTACCAGATAGTTTTCTCTGACACCCCGGGAGTACTTAAACCCAAATATGGCCTGCAAGAGAGCATGCTGAACTTCTCGGAAGGCGCATTGACCGATGCCGACGTGCTGATCTACGTTACCGACGTAGTCGAAGACCCCACTAAAAACGCCGACTTCTTAGCCAAAGTGGCAAAAGAGAAAGTTCCGGTGCTGCTAGTCATCAACAAGATAGACCTGCTCAAGGGGGACAGCGACCTTCAGGCCATTGTCGAACGCTGGCACGGCCTTCTCCCGAACGCCGAGATATTCCCGACATCGGCCAAGGAACATTTTAACGTCTCCAACCTGATGACCCGCATAGTCGAGCTGCTACCCGTTTCGCCCCCTTATTTCGGCAAAGACGCGTTGACCGACAAACCCGCGAGATTTTTCGTGACAGAAATAATCCGTGAGAAAATCCTAACCAACTACGACAAAGAGGTGCCATACTCCGTAGAGGTGATAGTCGAGAAATTCGACGAGAAAGAGGGAGCCATCCACATCATGGCCGTCATTTATGTGGAGCGCGACAGCCAGAAAGGAATCCTCATAGGCAAAGGCGGCTCCATGCTCAAAAAAGTCGGGACCGAAGCGCGCAAGGATATCGAGACTTTCTTTGGCAAAAGAGTCTATCTCGAACTGTTTGTCAAAGTAGAGCCAAACTGGCGCAACCGCGAAAACAAACTCAAATCGTTCGGCTACATAGAATGACGCCACAGGCCGCGCGGCTATCTGACAACGAGTGACGAGTGTACGGCGGCCGTGACGACAGGTCGCCGTAAGATTTTGCAGTTATACCGAATTATATTAATTTTGTAAAATAACAATAAAAAACTCACCGATATGGGACATCTCGTAGCCATCGTAGGCCGCCCCAATGTGGGGAAATCCACTCTGTTCAACCGACTGACACAGTCACGCACAGCCATTGTCGACGAGACAGCGGGCACCACACGCGACCGCCAGTATGGCAAGGTCGACTGGAACGGCATGGAATTTTCAATCGTCGACACAGGCGGTTGGGTGGTCAACTCCGATGACGTTTTTGAATCAGAAATCAACAAACAGGTCGCTCTCGCCATAGAGCAGGCCGATGAAATACTCTTTGTGGTCGATGCCATGAACGGTGTCACCGACCTCGACGACCATGTGGCCGAGATATTGCGCAAATCGCGCAAGCCTGTGATACTCGTAGCCAACAAGGTAGACTCCAACGACTGGCTCTACAACGTGGCCGAATTTTATAAACTCGGCCTTGGAGAGCCGTATCCCGTATCGGCCGTGAGCGGATTCGGCACCGGCGACCTTCTCGACGAGGTCGTGAAAAAATTCCCCGAAAAGCCACAGGATGAGGAGGAGCAGCTCGAGGACATCCCGCGCTTCGCCATCGTCGGACGCCCCAACGCGGGTAAGTCGTCGCTAATCAACGCGTTCATCGGGGAAGACCGCCACATCGTCACCGACATTGCGGGAACCACGCGCGACTCCATCTACACGCGCTATGACAAATTCGGCTTTGATTTCTATCTTGTCGATACCGCCGGAATCAGGCGAAAGAACAAGGTAAACGAGGATATAGAGTACTACTCGGTGATCAGAAGCATACGCGCGATAGAAGCCTCCGATGTGTGCATACTGATGATTGACGCGACGCGCGGCATTGAGAATCAAGACCTGAACATCTTCTCGCTAATCCAGCGCAACAAGAAAGGTTTGGTTGTATGCGTTAACAAATGGGACTTGGTGGAGAATAAATCACAGGAAGCTATCAAGCATTTCGAGGATGCGATACGCAGACGTTTCGCACCGTTCACCGACTTCCCCATCATCTTCACGTCGGCATTGACCAAGCAGCGCATTTTCAAAGTTTTAGAGACAGCGAAAGATGTGTACAACAATCGTAAGCGGACTGTGCCGACGTCGCAACTCAACAACGTAATGCTCGAAGCCATAGCGAATTACCCGCCGCCAGCGAACAAAGGTAAGTTTGTCAAGATCAAATATGTGACAATGCTGAAGGGATCGATGGTGCCGTCGTTTGTGTTCTTCTGCAACCTACCGCAGTGGGTTAAAGAGCCTTACAGGCGTTACTTAGAGAACAAAATCCGCGAGAACTGGGACTTCTGCGGCACACCAATCAACGTGTTCATGCGTGAAAAATAAGCGCCTCACACTGTTAATATGTGTTATAATAAGTAGTATTGCGGGCAATGCCGCTCTGAAATTATGGCACAAAATTGACGAATCGGAGGTATATCCGGGGAGTAGCCACGAATTTATGGTGTCGATTCCCGACAAATATGTCGGCGACACCCCCGCGGCCCTCTATGTGGGGCTTGACGGCCCGCTCTACCATGCCCCGGAGGTCATCGACACTCTCATAGCCGAGGGGGCCGTCCCGGTGATGATAGGTGTCTATTTCCAACCGGGTGTCATAGTCGGCTCGGACTCGACCGTGACGCGCTATAACCGCAGCAACGAGTATGACGCGATCGACGGGCGGCTGGCCCGGTTCATCGAGACAGAGCTGCTGCCCGCGGTGACATCGCTCGTCACTCCCGACGGCCGTCGCATCATGATAACCGACAACCCCGACCTCAGGATGATCTCGGGCGCAAGCAGCGGGGGCATAGGCGCGTTTGTGGCGGCATGGTCGCGCCCCGACCTGTTCAGGAGGGTCTACGCGACTTGCGGGACTTTCGTGTCAATGAGGGGCGGGGATCTGTTGCCGGCCCTTATCAGGAAAACCGAGCCGAAGCCTCTGAGGATTTTCCTTCACGACGGCAGCAACGACGCTTGGAACCCTCTGTTCGGGCACTGGTATGAACAGAACCAACTGATGGCATCGGCACTAAAATTCGCGGGATATGACGTTGACTGCCGCTGGGACAACGGCGGCCACAGCATAGTCAACGGGGCGGCTCTATTCCCCGAAGTTATGAGATGGCTCTGGCGCGACCACCCCGCCGCAATCACCCCCGGCAACAGCGGCAACTCGACCCTCAGCGCGACACTTATCGCCGGAGAGGGGTGGAGGCTGACCGACACCCTCATCACCCACCCCGCGCCACTGTCGGCAACCACCCCCGACGGCAAAATCATCGTAGAGCCGGAAAGCGGCGGTTCATGCTGGCTTTTGGCTTCGACCGCGGCCGCCGACGGCTCAAAGGCCAACACTCAGAAAGCGTACTTGCTCCACGACATAACCTTCTCAAACCCGGGGATTGCCGGGATAGCTTTTGACACAGAAGGGAATCTCTACGCCGCCACGTCAATGGGTGTCCAAATCGCCGACCAGAACGGCCGGGTGAGGGGAATCATCCCATGGCCGGATGAAGGACAGCCGCAGGCTTTCAGTTTCAGGGGCAACACTCTCAGCGTGAGCATCGGCGGCAAGACCTATGCCCGCAAAATAGCAGCCCATGCCGCCCCTGAAGGTGAGCGCATAGAGGTCAAATCGCAGGGACAAGCGTAATTTTGGTATTTTTATGCGGTAAATTGGTAATCACATCGCCGACCGTGATTGTTATCTTTGCACAAACTAAAATTTAAAAACCTGTCATGATAAATCTCAAAGCCATCAAATCGCCCGCCGATGTCAAGGCCCTGCCGGTCAGCGAACTGCCAACACTCGCCGAAGAACTCCGCGGAGTGCTGTTGCAAAAGCTTAGCCGCCGCGGCGGTCATGTGGGTCCAAATCTCGGATTTGTTGAAGCCACGGTGGCCCTGCACTATATATTCGACTCCCCTATCGACAAAATAATCTATGACGTGTCGCACCAGAGCTACACGCACAAAATGCTCACAGGGCGCATCGAGGGATTTCTCGACCCTGACGACTACAGCATTGTCAACGGCTACACCAACCCTGTCGAGAGCGAACATGACTTTTTCACCATAGGGCACACATCGACCTCCATCAGCCTTGCCTTAGGGCTTGCCAAGGCCCGCGACCTCCGCGGCGAAAAGGGGAACATCATAGCCGTGATCGGTGACGGCTCCCTAAGCGGCGGCGAAGCCTTCGAGGGGCTTGACAACGCGGCTGAGCTCGGATCGAATTTCATAGTGGTGGTCAACGACAACCAGATGTCGATAGCCGAGAACCACGGCGGGATATACGACAACCTGACCCTGCTGAGGGAGACAGACGGCAAAGCCGACAACAATTATTTCCGCGCCCTCGGCTTTGACTATATCTATGTTGCCGACGGCAACGATATCGCGACGCTTCTCGACACATTCAGCAAAGTCAAAGACTCGGCGAAGCCTGTAGTGGTGCATATCAACACCCTTAAAGGTAAGGGATACCTCCCTGCCGAGCTTCACAAAGAGCGCTTCCACTACTCAGGCCCGTTTGACCTTGCGAGCGGTCAACCGCTCCACCCTTCGACCGGCGACACCTACGAGAGCCTGACTCGCGACTATCTGCTTGGGAAAATGAAATCAGACCCTACCGCTGTAGCCATCACCTCAGGCACTCCGGGCGTGATGGGCTTCGCCCCCGAATACCGCCGAGAAGCGGGGCGGCAGTTCATTGATGTCGGTATAGCCGAGGAGCACGCCGTGGCCCTCGCCTCGGGGTTGGCCCGCGGCGGCGCGCGCCCGTTCTACGGAGTCTACAGCACATTCCTCCAGCGCGCCTACGACCAACTGTCGCAAGACCTCGCCATCAACGGCAACCCCGCCGTCATCGGGGTGTTCAGCGGTGGCGCAGAGGGGATGAACGACGTGACCCACCTCGGGTTCTGGGACATACCGATGATATCCAACATCCCCGGCATCGTCTACCTGCTCCCGACGTGCCGGGAGGAGTATATGGCCATGCTCGACTGGGCAATGGAACAAAGTTCATATCCGGTGGCCATCAGGGTGCCGCTCGGCAGCGCAGCCCCCACCGGCAAGAGTTTCCCCACCGATTATTCAGACCTGAACCGCTTCGCCATGACCCGTAAAGGTGAGAAAGTGGCCATAATCGGCGTGGGCAACTTCCACCATCTCGCCGAAGAAACCGCCGAGCTACTCGGTTCGCGCGGGGTCAACGCCACCGTTATCAACCCGCGTTTTGTCAGCGGCCTCGACACTGAAATGCTCGACTCGCTCAAGACCATGCACTCCTTGGTTGTCACACTTGAGGACGGATCGGTCGCCGGTGGATTCGGGCAGAAGGTCGCCGCATATTATGGAGACTCGGCCAGCATGAAAGTCAAAGTCTACGGACTGCCGGAAAAATTCCTCGACCGCTACTCGGCCGCGGGACTGCTCGACGAGTGCCACCTGCGCGCCGACCTATTGACCGGCGACATAATGGCGGCTCTCGGTTAGCCGACGCCGAGCCGCCTGACATTGATGATATGACGGCTTTTCGGGGTAAAGATGTGAAAACATTCTGTTTTAGGGTGGGCGATTGGCCGAAAATAGCTAACTTCGCGGCACAAAACAACCGTTAACAATATAATGTCATTACAATGTGGTATAGTGGGGCTGCCAAATGTAGGCAAATCCACCCTTTTCAACTGTCTGTCAAACGCGAAGGCCCAGTCGGCCAACTTTCCGTTCTGCACCATCGAGCCTAATGTGGGTGTCATTACCGTCCCCGACGACCGTCTCAACCGGCTTGTCGAGATGTGCCAGCCCCGCAGCGTGGTTCCGGCGACCGTCGAAATCGTCGACATAGCCGGCTTGGTCAAGGGCGCGAGCAAGGGTGAGGGGCTTGGCAACAAATTCCTCGCCAACATCCGCGAAACCGACGCCATACTCCATGTGCTGCGTTGTTTTGACGACGACAACATAACCCATGTAGACGGCACGGTCGACCCTGTCCGCGACAAAGAGATTATCGACTTCGAGTTACAGCTCAAAGACCTTGAGACGATAGACAGCCGCATAGCCAAGACCCAGAAACAGGCCCAGACCGGCGGCGACAAGGTGGCCAAGATGCAGTATGAAGTGCTTGTGCGCTTCAAAGAGGCCCTTGAGGCGGGCCGCCCCGCCCGATCCGTGAGCTTCGACACCGTCGATGAACAGCGTTTCGCCCGCGACCTCTTTCTGCTCACCTCGAAGCCTGTGATGTATGTCTGCAACGTCGATGACGCTTCAGCCGTCGACGGCAATAAATATGTAGATGCAGTGCGCGAGGCTGTCAAGGACGAGGACGCCGAGATACTTATCGTGGCGGCACAGACCGAAAGCGACATCGCCGAGCTTGACACCTGGGAGGAACGCCGCGAGTTTCTGGCGGAGATAGGTCTTGAGGAGTCGGGGGTGTCGCGTCTGATACGCGCCGCCTATTCACTGCTCAACCTACAGACCTATTTCACCGCAGGCCCTGACGAAGTGCGCGCGTGGACCTTCCTCCGCGGGAGCAAAGCCCCGCAATGCGCCGGTATCATCCACACCGACTTTGAAAAAGGATTTATCCGCGCCGAGGTGATAAAATATGAGGATTATGTGACTCTTGGCGGCGAAAAGGCAGTCAAAGAAGCCGGCAAAATGAACGTCGAGGGAAAGGAATATGTGGTGCAGGACGGCGACATCATGCACTTCCTGTTCAACGTGTGAGCCGCAGCGATTTTGCAGATTACACATAATTGAGCTATCTTTGTAACAACTTTTTAATGACCATCATTTAACGACAATTCAGGATGGAGAATCAGGTCAGAGTAAGATTTGCCCCGTCACCCACGGGCCCGCTTCATATAGGCGGTGTGCGCACCGCTCTCTACAACTATCTTTTCGCCCGCCAGAACGGCGGCAAGATGATACTCCGCATCGAGGACACCGATTCACAGCGATTCGTACCCGGAGCCGAAGATTACATCAACGAGGCCCTTCAATGGCTGGGTATCACCATAGACGAGGGGGTGCGCGAGGGGGGCGAATACGGCCCTTACAAGCAGAGCGAGAGGCGCGACATCTACCGCGAACACGTCGGGATGCTGCTCGACAACGGGCGCGCCTACATCGCATTTGACACCCCTCAGGAGCTTGAAGCCGCCCGCGCGGCAACGCCGAACTTCCAGTATGACGCCTCAACCCGAGGATCGATGCGCAACTCGCTGACCATGGCCGCCGACGAGGTGAAACGCCTCATCGACGCCGGGGAGAAATATGTAGTGCGCTTCAAGGTCGAGCCGGGACGCGACGTCACCGTGAGGGATATGCTGCGCGGCGATGTGACCATCAACTCCAACGTGCTTGACGACAAGGTGCTTTACAAAAGCTCAGACGACCTGCCTACCTACCACTTAGCGAATATCGTCGATGACCACCTGATGAAGGTGACCCATGTGATACGCGGCGAGGAGTGGCTTCCGTCAGCCCCGCTCCATGTGCTTCTCTACGAGGCATTCGGCTGGGCCGACACCGCACCGCGCTTCGTGCATCTGCCTCTGCTGCTCAAACCCGACGGAAAGGGTAAACTGAGCAAGCGCGACGGCGACCGCCTCGGGTTCCCCGTGTTCCCGTTGGAGTGGCACGACCCCAAGAGCGGAGAAATCTCATCGGGCTACCGAGAGAAAGGGTACCTTCCCGAAGCAGTCGTCAACTTCCTCGCCCTGCTCGGCTGGAATCCCGGCGACGACACCGAAATAATGTCGATGCAGGAGCTTATAGAGAAATTCTCGTTTGACCATTGCTCGAAATCGGGTGCGAAATTTGACTTCGAGAAAGGGAAATGGTTCAACCATAAATATCTACAGGAAATGCCCGACGAGCGTCTCGCCGAGCTTTTCATCCCCGAGCTTGAGGCTCACGGGGTCAAACCGTCCGACTTCGACATGGGATACATCACCCGCGCCGTGTCGATGGTGAAAGGGCGCGCCAATTTTGTGGGCGACCTCTGGGACCAGGCCCGATTCTTTTTCGTCGCTCCAAGCGACTACGACCCCAAGGCCGTCAAAAAGCGTTGGAGCGAGGATATGCCGGGCATCCTGACCGCTCTCGTCGGCCAGCTCAAATCGCTCCCCACGCTTGAGTCGGCACCCGCCGAGGAGAAAATCTTAGCATGGATCTCAGAAGGCGGCTACCATCTCGGCAATGTGATGAACGCCCTGCGCCTGACCGTCGTCGGAGAATGCAAAGGCCCCCATATGTTTGACATCATCGAACTGATGGGTATCGACGAGATAGCCTCGAGAGTGGAGCGCGGAATAGCCAACATCAAGTTGCCCGAATAATCCCTGACATTGACCCACGCGACAGCCGGATGATGAACCCGCTTTACAACACAGGATTGCAACTCTATCGTCTTGGTGCCCGGATTGCAGCCTCCCGGTCGGCTAAAGTCAAGAAAATGGTCGACGGGCAAAGCCGTGTATTCGACTACCTGTCACAACGCATCCGCCCCGGCGAGCGTTGGATATGGATCCACGCGGCTTCGCTCGGCGAATTTGAGCAAGGGCGTCCCCTCATAGAGATGATAAAGGAGCGGGACCGGTCGGCCAAAATACTGCTGACGTTCTTCTCCCCCTCGGGCTATGAGGTGAGGAAGGATTACGACAAGGCCGACGCCGTCTGCTATCTGCCGTTTGACACCGCATCGCTCTCCCGCCGGTTCCTTGACACGGTGAACCCTTCGATGGCCATATTCATCAAATATGAGTTCTGGGGGAACTACCTGACCGAATTGCGCCGCCGGGGAGTACCAACCTACCTTGTTTCGGCCATTTTCCGTCGCGAGCAATCATTTTTCAAATGGTGGGGCGGCTGGTTCAGGGAGATGTTGCGCTGTTTCACCCAGATTTATGTCCAAGACCAACATTCGGTGGAACTTCTCGCTTCTATCGGCATAAAAGATGTGTGCATCACCGGCGACACCCGCTTAGACCGGGTATCGGACGTTAAAAACAAACCGCTGAAGACCCCGTCGCTCACCGCTCTCACCGCCGACACGCCCATGACGCTCGTGGCCGGCAGCAGTTGGGAGCCTGACGAGGATATATATATCCCATGGCTGAACAGCCACCCCGAAGTGAAGGCAATCATAGCCCCACATGAGTTTGACGACGCCCGGCTCGCCCGGCTGAAAGAACGGGTCGACGGGCGCGCCGTGCTTCTGTCGGAATGGTCGGCACATATGGCGGAAGGTGGCGACCCCGCAGATTTCGCTGACGTCAGAGCTGTCATTGTCGACTGCTTCGGTCAGTTATCGTCGCTCTACCGTCTTGGCGATGTCGCCTATATAGGCGGCGGCTTCGGTAAGAGCATCCACAATATCAACGAGGCCGCCGTCTATGGCATCCCGGTAGTTTTCGGGCCTCACCACACCAAATTCAAGGAAGCCAGCGACCTGCTCCGCGCCGGAGGCGCATTCAGCGCATCGGACGCCACAGGAATCACAGCGGCACT
Organism: uncultured Muribaculaceae bacterium; assembly: GCA_947625935.1. Classification (GTDB taxonomy): domain Bacteria; phylum Bacteroidota; class Bacteroidia; order Bacteroidales; family Muribaculaceae; genus JAJPXC01. The sequence continues at coordinate 44,587 of CANQQE010000025.1, forward strand.
CGATCGGCTGCTCGCCGACCGCGCCGCCCGCGCCGCCGCCGGGAAGGCCGCTTCAGACTACATCGCATCGCACATCGGCGCAACAGCGCAGATTTTCAACGAGCTTTTCCCGTCGCGCCGTTGATCCGGATGGCTCCACATGAATGTTCACAAATGTTCAGATTGCTTTCTGATTGCTTAAAAAACGTTCATTTATCTGTTAAATCCGATTATTATTCGTAATTTTGCAAGGATAAACTCTGATTAATGATGAAAAAACGGAATTCGCGGCTATCGGCGATTGCCGACATCCTGACGCACAATAAAATCGGGAGTCAGGAGGAATTATCGCAACTGCTCCTGGAACGGGGAGTAGAGGTGACGCAGGCCACGCTCTCCCGCGACCTGAAAACGCTCAAAACCATCAAGGTAACCACTGATGACGGATACCGCTACATCATTGCCAACGACACTCTCCCATCGGGCGTCGCCACGGGCGACAGCCGCCACGCCACCACGCTGTCAATCGCTATTTCGGGCAACCTTGTGGTCATCAAGACACGCAACGGCTATGCCAGCGGTTTAGCCTACGATATAGACATGATGGACTCGCCCCATGTGCTTGGCACCATCCCGGGCGCCGATACGGTAATCGCCGTGGTCAACGAGAAGTCGACCCGCGCCGAGCTTTATCTTCTATTCTCGGCCATACTTCCCCAGACTGTCATGGAAGCCGCCAAACATCAATTTATCGATTAATTAGACAAAAAATAAAAAAGATAGTACGTTAGGTTAAAAAAATGGAAGATTCACCATCGATTGAAGTTCTTGTAGCATCGGAGCAACACATCCCATATGTTGAAGAGATTCTCGACACCATCACCCGCGCGGCAAAAGTCCGCGGCACCGGTATCGCGAAACGCTCCCCCGAATATGTGAAGCAGAAGATGCTCGAACGCAAGGCAGTCATAGCCTTGTGCGGCGATGAGTTCGCCGGATTCAGCTACATCGAGTGCTGGAGCAACAAGGAGTTTGTTGCCAATTCGGGTCTAATCGTGGCCGACAAATACCGCGGCCTCGGACTTGCGACACGCATCAAACGACGAATTTTCCAACTGTCGCGCGAGATGTTCCCCAACGCCAAGATATTCTCGCTCACCACCGGCGCGGCAGTCATGAAGATGAACTTCGAGCTTGGTTACCGCCCCGTTACCTTCGACGAGCTGACGACGGACGCCGCCTTCTGGCGCGGTTGCGAAAGCTGCGTGAACTACGACATACTGCAACGCAACGGCGGTCACAAATGCCTCTGCACGGGTCTGCTCTACGACCCCGCTGAGGTCAAATATCATCCCAACAACAACGAATCAAAAGAATAACATCAAAATCAATATGGATAAGAAAAAAGTAGTCTTAGCGTTTTCAGGAGGCCTCGACACCTCTTTTGCGGTCAAATATCTCTCGGAAGACTGCGGTTATGAAGTGTACACGGCCATCGCCAACACAGGCGGCTTCACGGTGGATGAGCTGAAAGAGATAGAGCGTCGCGCACTGGCACTCGGAGCTAAGGAGCACGCCACTCTCGACATAACTCATGAATATTATGAGAAGTCAATCAAATACATGATTTTCGGCAACATACTCCGCAACGGCACTTACCCGATATCGGTCTCGTCGGAGCGTATTTTCCAGGCGATAGCCATCATCGAGTATGCGAAGCGCGTCGGGGCCGACTGCGTAGCCCACGGCTCGACAAGCGCGGGCAACGACCAGATACGTTTTGACCTCACTTTCCAGATACTCGCTCCCGAGATAGAAATCATCACTCCTACCCGCGACATGAACCTCACCCGCGACTATGAGATAGACTATCTCAAGAAGCATGGGTATGAGGCTGATTTCAAGAAACTCGAATATTCAATCAACAAGGGTCTCTGGGGCACGAGCGTGGGCGGCAAGGAAACCCTCCACAGCGACCAGACCCTCCCCGAGGAGGCTTACCCGACACAGATGACCGCAACCGCCGACAGCCGCCTGACCATCGACTTCGAGCGCGGCGAAATCGCCGCCGTCAACGGTGAGCGCATCGATGACAAAGTAGCCGCCATACAGCGCATAGAGGAGCTTGTGGCACCCTATGCCATAGGCCGCGATATGCACATAGGCGACACCATCATCGGCATCAAGGGCCGCGTCGGTTTCGAGGCCGGCGCACCGCTGCTCATCATAGCCGCCCACAAGATGCTTGAGAAGCACACCCTGACCAAATGGCAACAATACTGGAAAGACCAGCTCGGAAACTGGTATGGGATGTTCCTGCACGAGGCGCAGTATCTCGAACCAGTGATGCGCGACATCGAGGCGTATCTCGACGAGTCGCAGCGCAACGTCACGGGGCGGGTCATCATCGACCTCAAGCCTTACCGCTACATACTCGTGGGCGTCCAGAGCGACTATGACCTGATGAAGACCAACTTCGGGGAGTATGGCGAGGTGAGCAAGGCATGGACCGCCGACGACGTCAAGGGATTCACCAAGATTCTCGGCAACCAGATGAAAATCTACCACAACATTCAGGAACGTAACAAGTCAAAGAAATGATCAGGGCGGGCATCATAGGCGGCGCGGGCTACACCGCAGGCGAGCTCATAAGGCTGCTCGTCAACCACCCCGACGTTGAAATAGCGTGGGTCAACTCGACAAGCAACGCCGGGAATCTTGTGTCGGACGTGCATCAGGGTCTGATCGGGGAGACTTATCTCCGTTTCACGGACGGCACCCCATGGGATGACATCGACGTGCTTTTCTGCTGCACGCCTCACGGCAAAACCCGCGAGTTCATGGAGTCAACAGCCGTGCCTGAGCGTGTCAAAATCATAGACCTCTCCACGGACTACCGCATAGAGGACGGGACGCACGACTTTGTCTACGGGCTGCCGGAGCTTAACCGCAAGCGATTGGTGCGCGGGGCGACCCGCGTGGCCAACCCGGGATGTTTCGCAACCGCCATCCAGCTTGCGCTGCTGCCGTTGGCCAAAAACCTGCTTCTCAACTCGGACATCCATGTGACCGCCATAACGGGAAGCACCGGCGCGGGTGTGAAACCGTCGGCCACAAGCCACTTCTCGTGGCGCAACGACAATGTGTCGATCTACAAGCCTTTCCGCCATCAGCATCTGGCTGAGATACGCCAGTCGCTGACCTCTCTGCAAAGCAGCTTCAAGACGGACATCAATTTCATCCCTGTGAGGGGATGCTTCTCGCGAGGCATCATGGCTATCGTCTATATGGACTGCCCATTGGAACTTGAGGAGGTGAGAAAGCTGTATGAGGATTACTATGACGACCATTCTTTCACCTTCGTCACCGATAAAGCACCGGACCTCAAGGATGTGGTGAACACCAACAAGTGCATACTTCACCTCGACAAGGTGGACGGCAAGCTGCTCGTCACCTCTGTCATCGATAATCTGGTCAAGGGTGCGTCGGGGCAGGCGGTGCATAACATGAACCTCATTTTCGGGCTACAGGAGCGCGTCGGGCTGACTCTCAAGCCGTCGGCGTTCTGATTTCTCACAATCGGCGGGGGCGGCTTGCCCATGGGCAAGCCCTACCCAGCCCGGTTCAAAATGACGACGGGGCGGCGGGGGAAGTGTGCGGGGCGGCTTGCCCATGGGCAAGCCCTACCCAGCCCGGTTCAAAATGACGACGGGGCAGCAGGGCGGATTGCGCCGGGGCGGTCAGCCCATGGGCTGACCCTACCCAGTATGGCTCGCAATGGTGCGGGACGGCGGGGGTGTTTTTTCTGTTAAATAAGGTTAAGAAATGGGGGAGGGTAATTGTGGGAATATGGTAACTATAGAAAATAATACCGATATTTGCATTCTTACAATTCATCGACACTATATCAACCCTAAAAACGATTTATCTATAAAACCGATATAAGTCTCTTGAATAATTGAACTGTTCCCATCACATTGTCTACCCATCGTTGTTTTTACGACGAAAAACCACATTACACGTCAAAAAGAATCATCATGGAACCTCTCCTCGAGGACTATTTTGTCGTTAAGTTTTATCAACCCACAATCTAACAATCAAAACTAATTTAACTTTCACAATCATCAATTAATCCATAAGATAACTATAACACCATCTCTCTATGAAAAATCATTACCACATAATTTTACTGTCGGCGGTGGGCTTGTTATTTAATGCCGCTCCCACGGCTCTCGCATCAGATTATAAGGCGGAAATCAACCCCACTCCACTATGGTCCCAGACCACGGGCTGCCCGACGGGCAGCAACGCGCGCTCGATGGCAGTATCGTCGGGGCGCATATACACCATGGATTACAAGACGAATGACATCTACTACACCGAGGGGGCGGGCTGGAAAACGATAGACAAGAGCGGTTTGCCAAGCGGAGTCACAATCGGGAGTTCGTTTCTGTTAGCCTCAGACGACAATGGCGCTCTTGTGATTCCCGTGTCGCCCAGCTTCCCGGCGACCACAACGAATTATGATATGAAGTTTATCTTGCTCAAGCCGGGAGCTGAAGATTTATCTTCGGCAAAAGGGGGCGACGGGAATCTGAAATATCTCACAATCCCCACGGGCACTATCAGCAATGGTTGCCGCATAGATTTCATGTCGGCCGCGGGAAAACTGAGAACCGCGGGCGGCGGCTGGCTATACTTCTATCCAAGCGCCGGGTCAAATGCGGGCAAACTTGTCAGAGTGAAAGGGGTCAGCTCCACCTATGCCAACGTTGTGGAAACATATTCGGGCGGCTTGCCAACATCGGCCGTGACCGCATTGGCCAAGGGGGTCAAAGACGCTAACGGCAACGATCAGGTGCTGATCCAGACAGGCGGCAACACCAGCAAGGCCGCTCTTTATTCACTCAACGGGGGCACTCTCACGGTAGTTGACGACGCCCCCTACACTTCGACCCTCTTGTCGGGCACGAAAGTGGCCAACCAATGTGGCGAGTTTTATGTTTATCCCGGTTACACCGCAACGGGGTGGAACGTGTCGGAGGTGACACTCAACGTGAAGAATATCGCAAGCGGGGAGGTGAACAGCGTAAAGGTGAACACCAATGCGTGGAGCGCCTCGTCGGCGACGTGCGGCATGTGGGTCGACGCCAAGTTTGACGCGAGCAATCCAGAAATATTATATGCCTATTGCTACATTCCGGGACAGGGGGCATGGAAATACCAGGTCAATCTGTCGGTGGCCTCGCAGGCACCTGATGCTCCCGCCAATGTCACCGCATCCGTGATCACTCTCACAACCGGCACACCGGGCCGTCAGGACGCCGTCCTGAAATGGGACGCCGTCGCCAACGCCGCACACTACGCAGTGGCTCGTAAGCCCGCATCGGCCGGCGATGACACATGGCAGGTCATAGCATCGAAAGTGACGGATCTGACCTACACGGATATCGATGTCACATCGTCGTTCTGTTACCGCGTGACGACATTCAGCGCAGAAGGGATCGAGAGCAATCCCACTCCAGAGCTTCTTTGCGAACCCCGATTCATTCCTCACGAGCCGGAATGGGAGGATATGCGCGTCTATGACTACTACGCTAAGCTGCAGTTGCTCTGGGACTTCACATATGGTTACCGGCCGGACGCCTATGACATAATACGCGACGGTGAGGTCATAGCGAAGGATATCCCCGTGATGAATTTCATAGACAGGTACATACCCACGGGGCAGCGAAAGTATGAAATCGCATCGGTCTACTATATCTATGAGACAGACGCAGACGGGAAAACAGTCGTCAAAGGTCGGCGTCCTGAAAGCGCGCGCAGCTCGATAAAGGTGGCCGACGTGCTTCCTCGCAACACGGCCAATGAGCTATATGGCATCACGGAACTGTATAACTATGAGATAACGAAGGACTCGCCGCTCGCCAACACCTCAGTGCTCAGCGACTTCATCGACCAGAATCTTTATCGCCAGGCTGCTTTTCACGAAGGCAAATGGTACATAGCCCAGCGTCAGGACCGCTCGGACTATGCTGAATCGACGTCGGGGGGCATCATATGCGTTGACGCCAACGCCGGAAGCGCGACCAATATGGCGGCCACGGCAAAGAAAATCTACACCGCCAGCAAAGGGTCCAATGTGGGTATCGCTGTCGATGACGAAGGCACCTTCTTCATCAGGAACGGCGCAGAGGGACAATATGAGTTTGCCAAACCCGTGACTTCGGGCCGTCTGCTTAGATTCAACAACGATCTGTCGGTAGCCACAGACAAGGTCATCGATCTGTCGGGCGTGAAGGACGGCGGATATGTGATGACTTCCCGCGCGGACTATTACACCATGAAGGGTGACGTGCTGAACGGCAGCGGCAAGCTGTACTTCGCCCCGTCAATGGCTAACGAGAGCACAGGTAAAAACGCGTGGATTGTCGATATAGCAAACGGAGCGTACAAGTCAAGCCAACGTTTCTATTCGCACGTCGAGACCCAGGGCGGCGTGGAGAACTTCCTGTTCCCGCTCGACCAGCGCGACGACGTGCTCCATCTGGTGCGTTCAAGCGGTTACTACCGTTTCAATCCCACCAACAGCTCGGACCACAAGCAGCTATACAAGACATTCAGCCGCATCAACAACGCCGGCGGCGCATCGCTATGGTTCAACAACCATATGCTGATCATCACACCCCAGTCGCAGCAGTCGAAAAACATAGGCGGCTTCTTGGTGGCAAAAGGGACTCCCGATCCCGCGAAACTGCAGGAAGGTATGACAAAGGCGGCCCGCCCGGAGGATGTGCTTGTGGATTATGACAACATAATCCCGGTGCAGACGGTGGTTCAAAAGCGTAATGACAAGATCGATGCTCAAAACTCGAACGGGCTATGGTTTGGGCTGGAGCCATTCTACAACGAAGACGGGTCGGCTTCCCACGTCGATATCTATCTTTATATCCCGGGAATGCGTTTCGCTAAATACCGTCTGTATCCGTTTATCAATATGCCTACCCCGCAGATTGAAATGAACGTGGACATCCAGTATAATCTTGACGACGATGGAAATAGAATAGACATCACGTCGTTCAAGGGTGTCGCATCGTGGAACCCGGTTGAATTTCATGGTGATATAAGCCTCAAGTCGTATAACCTGCAATTCATGAATATGCGTAACGAGGTTGTCGCCGAACACTGGTTTGACAAAGACGGCAATGAGACTGACGCCAACGGCACCCAAATCGGCAATCCGAAGAACGTCATGATGGCTGTCGACGGGACAGGGCGTGAGACCGACAAATTCTCATGTGAGATAGACGACCTTGACAGCCATGAATACCAGGCCCGCCTGACCGCGAAGTTCGACAGCAACAACGATAGCCGCTCATGGATTTCGGAGCCGAGCGTAGCTTCAGACATGACAGATTACGAACCCGACGCCCCTGTCGGCCAAATCAAGGTGATAAAGGAGAATAAGGTGTGGAGCGATAAGGATGATAAAAATATCTTGCGGCGCAACTATCGTCTCGACATAGATTTCAACGCTCCCGAGTTTAACTCGACCGGTGTGCCCTACCCCGTGACCTACTATGAACTGTGGTATTGCAAGCCTGGAGACCCGTCGGGCACCTACCCCAACCGTTTAGACGATTTCGCGGTAATGAACGGCGATGGTAAGGTAGAACAGCATCAGGATGTAGTCGCGGGGCAATTTGACTTCGACAACGCCAAACGCCAGGTTGTCGACGGCGAGGGTATCCCTGTCGTATGCTGCCGGTTCTTCCAGCCTCAGGTCAATAGCGATGGGGAGTTGCTCGACCCGAATGACGATCCGGCCAATTATGAGTTTGTTGTACGCGCGAAATATGCCGCTCTCGCCCGCAATAAGGCAATCGCCAAAGACCGCGAATCGCTCATGGCGACCTCTTTAGGGGGGACGACCGGCGTTGACGAAATCGCTGACGGGCTAAACGCCGGTAACACGGCTGTGTATCCCTCGCTGACCGAAGGGCCGCTGACTATCAGCGCGCACGAGCCTATAGAATCGGTCGCTGTTTATGGGGCTGACGGCTCTTTAGTGAAGGGATTCGCCGGCCAAGGTGTACAGATGCTGAAAATCGACCTGTCGGGCCTACATCCGGGGCTTTATATGGTCAGCGTCAATGGAGGGAGTGGCCACAAAATAGTAAAACGCTGAATCTCATGCTGATTTGTCATAGAAATATTACACAATCGTCTATTTAACACTGTCGAGAGACTGTCTAACAAGTTTGGGCAGTCTCTTTTTATAGTTCTTTTTATGGTTCTTTTTATAGTTTAAGCAGGCTA
>CANQQE010000026.1 GCA_947625935.1 uncultured Muribaculaceae bacterium
TGCCAATAATGCGGAGAGAATGCTCCCGATAGTTGTCTACCCGACTGTCGGGAGTTTATTTTATAATAATATATATAAATATGGGAGTATGTATGGAATTAAAGATTGAATATATAGATGTAGACAAATTGACGCCATACGACAAGAATACACGCAAGCACGAAAAATTCGACGTTGACGTGATTGCAAAGTCAATCGAGAAATACGGCTTCGACGACCCGATAGGAATTTGGGGCGACAAAAATACCGTTGTCGAGGGGCACGGTCGTCTTTTAGCCGCAAAACAACTCGGCATGGACAAAGTGCCGTGCATACGGCTTGACCACCTCACGGACGAACAGCGGCGTGAATATGCGATAATGCACAATAAGAGCGCGGAGCAAAGCGCATGGGATTTTGACCTACTTTCCGAAGAGTTGTCAGACCTCGACCTTGAAGATTTTGGGCTGGATTGGGGACTTCCCCAAGATGAGGGAACGCCGCAAGTCGAAAGAAAACCCGTTGAAATCGACGGCAATCAATATCAAATTATTATCGATTGCGCAGATGAAATCGAACAAAAAGAAATGTATAATAAATTGCAAGATATGGGGATAGAATGCAGAACTTCGACATTATAAAAAAATCAGATATAAAACAAACATATCGTGTCGCTCGTATTATGAGCGATTTTGACGTGAAAACGGAACATACAAACGAACGTTTCACGGGACAATTAGATTTGCCCGAAAAATGGAGTATCGGCGTTATAGTCGGCGCAAGCGGCACAGGAAAAACGACTATTGCGAAAGAATTGTTTTCGGATTGTTACGTCAAAGATTTGATTTATACAGCGTCAAGTGTCATTGACGATATGCCGAAAAACGTTGCTGTTGTGCAAAGGGCTATCGCAGAACTTGAAAAGTACAAAAAAGCGTTTGAGTTGGCGTGCAGAGAGGTTGCCTCGTACACAGTTTGTATTTGGTGCGATGATAATTCGGGGTGTGACAACTGCAAAATATTGCAATCAATTAAAGCAAAGTTTTTAGGGTGGACGGAGGCGGACGATGAGTGACAAAGAAATACAACTATTGCAAGAGAAATTGGAGTTTGCGGAAAAATCTTCACAACAGTTGATAGAGCGGTATTTTGAGCAAGAGCGTAAAATTCGAGACTTGAACAAACAGATTGCCAACGCAGATGTAGAGCGTGACAAGGCAGTGGAGCGAGCCGTCAAAGATACAAAGTTTACGGTTGAGAAAGACACTGTGCAAAAGGTGTGCGACATTATCGACGATTGCATAGGGCAGGCGGTGTTTGAGTACACGGACAAGGTGCGCAAAAGTTACAAGATACCGACAAAGTACGGTTACGAAGAGTGAGGTGTAGATAATGAGCAATAAAGTAGGCAGTGCGTGTGAGCGGTGTATGCACTATGTAGATTTTGGACACGGCGGTATTTGCGCCTATAACGGGCAATGTTACGGAACGCAAACACGGCGTACAGGGCGAATTTGGAGCGTAGACGGCAAAGTAGACGGACAAGGCAGAGTACATTTACCGAGGAAACTTGCAAAGCAGATCGGGGTTGACTTTGGAGACACGGTGCAGTTTGAGAAACGCGACGGCGAAAAGTTTATACGGATTTACAAGGGGGAATAAAAAAATGACAGTAGTTGATAACGATTGGAACAAGTTTTTTGAAGAAGAATTCCGCAAAGGCTTTGCGCCCGATATGAACGCAAAAATGAGCATAAAAGATTTTTGCACGCCTGACGGCAGACGGAGTTATGCAACGGTAGAAATTGACGGCGTTATATACGAGGTACACTATTGGTACGCACAAGCCTATATGCCCGTCAAAGACCCGAATTACATAATGGATTATTCTTTTATGACTAAAGTAAACTCTCCCGATTATCCGAATTTGTCAAAATGGGGTGTTCGTTTTGAAACTACAAAAGACAATTTGATTACTGTAAAACGGTTTAACAGTTATTTTGGGAGCAAAAAATGACAGAAAAAGAAAAATTATATGAAGAGATAAAAAACGAAAGTTTGTTTACGACGGAGTATGTAGATTTGAATTTCAGCGGAGAGCGGCGAATGCTTGAAATGTTAGGTGCGTTAAACAGAGTTATAGAGAGTATGCAGACGTTCCACAATCTATACGACGGTAGCGGATTAGAACATCAGCACCGTGATTATGACCTACAAGAAGTTGAAAATCTACTAAGTCAACTGGAAGTTATGAGAGAGGACTTGTTTTCAAATTCGGTAAATTGGAATAGGATTTGTGAGTTGGGATTTGAGCATTGCGACAATATTGAGAATTTACTAAGAAACTTACAAAAAAGTGTTGACAAATAATTTACTTTGTAGTAAGATAGTATAGGTGAGTAACGGAAACTAACCGTAATATATGGCAAGTCCGTGATACGCTAAACTCCGTATTTGGGCAGCACACCAAAACGGGAAAAGCAACTGAATACGGGGTATAACGAACTCATAACCGAAAGTCGTGCTGGGCGAGTAGGTTATGGGTTTTGTTTTATATAATTATACACATAAATAGGATATGACAGATAATAATAGACAAAGAGCTGAACGTGGTAGTAAGACAAACGAAGAGTTTGCTAAACGAGTGAAAAGAGAGTGGATGCGCTATTGGGGTAAGTACGACAAGCCGTTTGAGTTCAATATAGCAGTGACGGATTTGCATGAGCAAGAGGAAACAAAGAAATGAACAATCAACAAGTTTCTATTTGGGACGGGCAAACACCATTAAAAATCAATAAACCGATACGGCTTGTGGAGTTATTCGCGGGTATTGGAGCGCAGGCGAAAGCACTTGAACGGCTCGGCGTGGAGTTTGAACATTATCGTATATGCGAGTTTGACAAATACGCTGTTACAAGTTACAACGCGATACACGGCACAAACTTTTGCACAAGCGATATTCGGAACATCACGGGTGCAGACTTGGGAATAGTCGATACAGATAAATACTGCTACATAATGACATATTCTTTTCCTTGCACCGATTTGTCGCTTGCCGGCAAGCAACAAGGTATGAAACGCGGGAGTGGGACACGTAGTGGGCTACTTTGGGAAGTGGAATGGCTACTCAAAGATATGAGCGGATATATACCGCATCGCCACAAGCCTAACGGAAAAATCTTTTCTATGACACCGTGGGAAGATTGGTACAACCCACCAGACCAAACAAAGTTGCCACAAATATTGCTTATGGAAAACGTACCGCAAGTGATAGGGCAAAAGAACATAGCGGACTTTGCGGAGTGGATAGCGTTTTTGGACACTCTCGGCTACACAAGTAAATGGGCGGTGCTGAACGCAAAAGACTTTAATGTTCCGCAGAATCGCGAACGGTGCTATATGGTGAGTTGGCTCGGCGATCACAGCTTTTTCTTTCCACAAGGCACGGGGTGCAAACGAGTACTCAAAGATGTATTAGAAAAGAACGTGGACGAAAAGTACTACCTATCCGACAAAGGTGTGAAGTACATACAATCGCCTAAACGTCGTGGAGATACAGTGGTATGCGATGAAAACAGTCATATCGCGCCGACTGCTATAACGGCGAAAGGCAACAGCAACTGGACGGGTAATTTTATAGCAAGTAGGACTGCCCCCCCCCGATACAGTAAGGCAATTAGAACAGGCGGGAGAGGAAGTCTTGACAGACACAGTTGGGATATTGTTGTCGAACTGCGGCAGGACGATAAAGAAAGAAATAGCGATTGCACCGACTTTGATGGCGAGGGACTACAAAGGCTTCAACACTTATGGGCGACCGGGAGTGATAGAAGTGTGGCGCAAGAAGTGATCGAGAATGCGGACGGAGTACTGTTAGGCAAATCACCCGATTTTCAACGGAAACCTTTGCCAAACATAAGCAGAACGATTGACACATTAGGAATGAATGGGGTTGTAATATGGCAGAAAAAATCATAGTGGCAGGAACGTTGAATGGTGGAGTATATGCGAAAATGCACGAGCAGAGCAGACGCGTATATGATACAGATGGACTTGCGCCGACACAAAATACGTGTGGGGGGGGGCAACTTGGAAACGAAGATAATTGAGCCGATAGCATACGATGAGCAAAACGGCTATTTTAGGCAAGACGGAACTGTCGGAACATTGACAACGGACGGCAATAGTCCAAAACATAATAATCGTATTGTTGAAAATTGTCGAATACGCAAATTAACTCCGCGTGAATGTTTTCGTCTAATGGACTTCGACGATAAGGACTTTCTAAGGGCGAAGTGCAAACTCATCAACGACGATGAAACAGCTCAATGGTTTTTGGAGCAAGAGAGCAAAGTAAATGCACGGACGATGACAAGGCAAGAGTGGAAAATATTTAGTGTGTATTTGCGCAAGAGATATGAGCGGACAAGCGACAGCCAGTGTTACAAACAGGCAGGTAACAGCATTGTGGTATCGGTGCTTGAAGCGATATTCAAACAAATGTTATAAGGTGAGCAATGACACGGACGATCGAGCAGGTGCAAGCCGAAATAGATAGAGTAGAAACGGCTTTGAGACAGACAAAATCAAAGTATTTGCGGAGTGATTACCACAAATACCTAAAACGACTTTACAACGAGCGCAGACGGCTGAAACGATTTGCATTGATTGATGAGTTGATAGCGGTGCTAAACGGACAATAAAATATATATAGTAAGGTAAATAATGATTACAAAAGGTTTATTTTCATCTAATACAGATATGTGGGCTACACCACAGTGGCTTTTTGACGAATTGGATAAAGAGTTCCATTTTACGATCGATGTTTGCGCAATAGCAGAAAATGCAAAATGTAAGAACTATTTTTCACCCGAAATGGACGGACTTTCAAAAAATTGGGATAGGGGGGTATATTGGTGTAACCCGCCTTCAAGTGCAAGTTGGCAGGGCAGGGCAAAATACCGTTCGGCAAGTACTACAAGGAAAGCAGGGAAACGTTTGTTGAAAATAAAGGAGAATAAAAATGGCAAAATCATTACAACAGAACGAAAATGGCGAATGGGTAGAAGTAGATTATTTAGAAATAAGAAATAAAGAAATAATAGAAAAATTAGAACCTACATTAAAAGAATTTATTAAAGAAAAGAATTTGTCTTATTCTATGAAAAAGCCTGTAAAATTGGGGTACAGATTTACTACTCAATTGTACTTGGCATTATCGAAATACGGACAAATGTCGCCTGACAATGTGGCAAAATTAGATTATGATACAATCAACGATTTTTGGCTGAAATTTCTTGAATTGACAGCATATTACAATCGGTATTTTGAGATCGTATCTAATAGGCAACTGTTTTGTGCATTTATGGGAATCAACAATCGCATATACTTGAACTTGGAAAAAAGTCAGGACGAGGATATAGCCAATCTTATGCGGGCGATCAATGACAGTTTTATCGGACTTGGATTTACAGCCGGGGAGAGTGGCGAGGCAAATCACATAGCAGTAAAGGCTCGACTTGGCGCAAAAGATGTCGGACACAATGTGGTGAGCGCGTCGGAAGAACTTGTCGCAAACGCTCTTACCGGTCAAAAATCACCGCAAGAGCTTGACCGCCAATTGGCACGAATTTTGGGTGAGGAACTGCCTAAAAGCAAGAGATTAAAGCCGTAAACTAAAATTTACAAAAAGCTTTCAAAAAGTGTTGACAAGTTGGAGTGCTTGGTATATAATATACTTGAAAAATGACAATAAAGGAGATTGTTATGTGTAAAGTATTTGCATATATGAGAGTAAGCACATCTGACAAGGCGGCCAAACAAGACTACGAACGGCAAAAATATCTGCTTTCTCACAGCGGTTTGGAATTTGACGCGGTATTCGAGGAACACATAAGCGGTGGCGTGCGTGGCGATCAACGGCAAGAGTTCAACAAAATGGTTGGCTTGTTGTCGGAAAAAGATGTTGTTTGTTTTACGGAGACATCGCGGTTCGGCAGAAATTATATTGATTGTTTTGACATGCTTGATATTATAACACAGGGCAAAAAAGCAACAGTAAAGTTTTTGAGCAACGGCATAACCTTAGAGGGTGGCGAAAAAATGAACCCATACACTTGGATGACTGTTTCACAATTCTTTATTCAGGACGAATTTTTGAAACGGCAGATAGGTTACAACACCTCGATCGCTCTCCAACGCAAAAAGGAACAAGGTGTAAAACTTGGTGCGCCGAACAAGTACGGTGAAGATGTAATTGCACAAATAGTCGAAATGAGAGAGCAAGGACAGACGTGTCAACAAATAGCAGACAAATTGGGAATACCAAAGTCAACTATTGCAAGATTAGCAAGAGGAGGAAATAAATAATGGATAAGGAAAAAGCAATACAACAGTGGAAAGCTCCGATAGAGTGGTTTATCGCAAATGTAAAATGTTGTCATAATTGCGATCATTGGTGCGAAGATATGTGTGCGACAGAGCGTGCATACGCTAAAAGATTTGGCTGGAATATGTGTCCACACAAAGATTTATTGACAGCGTTTGATGGTTATTGCGCTGATTATGAGGGGAACGCCTCGGAAGAAAATCTTATTGTCACATTGACGATAGAAGAGCGCAAGGCTTTGCTTACAGAAAGAAAAGAGGTGGGCGAATGAAACAGGTAGATTTGATAGACAAAGTAAAGAAAGAAACAGCGCAGGATATATGCGGTACAATAATTGCACGGTGTAATTTGGCGCGACAGGCTGAAATGAAAATGAAAAGAGCAACTGCGGTAGAGGCATACCAATATGTAATCGAGTTGGCAAAAACGGCAATGGCTTTATATGGAGTAGAAGAGGAAGAATAATGGAATTTATTGTTAAAAAATTCACAGTTGAAACAGTCAATTTTATCGTCGACGGGCATCGCGTAGGTGGAGCGGATGTGGAGAAAAATGGCGATGATATATGGGTGGAGAATTTTACGATTACGCCTGAGTATAGAGGGAAAGGATATGCTCAACAGGCTATTAAAATGCTCATAGACAGCTTTGGCATAAACACATTGACTTGCGCCGTTGATAAGAAAGTGGCAATACATATTTACGAAAAGTTTGGGTTTGAGATTGTAGACGAAGGAATGCACGATTACGACGGACGATCTTATCTTATGAAGAGGGGCGAAAAATGAAAGATATGCAACTCGACATCTTTGGCGGTGCAACACCTATTGAAGAGTTGCCCAAGCCGACGAGCGGAAGAAAGTATAAAACAATGCAACGGATATATGGAACGACCGAGGGTAAGACCTGCAAGACGTGTAGACACTTGTTGAGGCAACATTGGAACAAGCGAAACTATTACAAGTGCGAGTTGTGGTATATAAGCAGTAGCGAGGCAACGGACATCAGGTTGAAAAATCAAGCGTGTGGGAGATACGAAAAAAAATGAAAGATTACAGGTTGAGCGAGATGCAAGCGATTTGCGAGAAAATGCATAATGAATTTGGCAAAAATGCTTGCAACCTATGCGACAGAGAAGTAAGCGAATTTTGCATAAAGGAATTTGAAAATTGTCCTTCTCATTGGGACGACATCGAGCCGCGCGATATGATTGAGTTGCCGTATAAGGACTATGTGTTTGACGAAGAAGAACAGACCGACAATTGGTTTGTGTATTATCGGAGCACAGAGTTCAAATGTGTTGATTGCAGTTATTTTGATACCGAAGCAGATGCGGACGCATTTGTAAACGAGTTATTGCAAAAAGCGCAACAACTGAAAGGGGGCAAGTAATGGAACGGACAGTAACGAAAAAGCAAGTGCTTGACAGCATAGCCGTGATACAGCGATTTTGCAAAGAGCAGAAATTTTGTCAAAGTTGCATATTGCGTGAGTACGCTCCCGACCATTGGGAATGCAAGGTAAATGCGTATGATTTGAGCGAATTGTACGATAAGATTAAAAGGGGCAAACAATGACAGTAGACATCAGAATAAACGGCACAGAAAAGGACGCAAAACTGCTGAAAAAGATAATCAAGCAGTATATGGCAAAGACAAAGTCGATAGTGGAAAAAGACAACTGCGAGTGCTACATAAGGTTGATAGAAAAGGCAGTAGGAAAGTCAAAAGAGTAACAAATTGGTGCTATGTGGAGGAAATATGAAACAAGCAAGCGAAGAGACAAAAAGAGTATTGCAAGACATAATGTGCGAGATTGAGATTGACGCCGCCGATATGTTACAGAAAATCGGCAATGACGAGCGAAATCGGAACTGCTATGTGCGTGACCTTTACGGGCACAAGGGCATATATCGAGGGCTGAAAAATGCCAAAGGCTTGATTATTGAGTATTGCAGAGAATTCTTGCACATCAGCGACGAAGAAACAATGCAAATGGCGAGAGGCGAGAGATACAAGGACGAGGTGAAAGAATGACAGACAAAGAATTTGGAATAGAGCTTGTACGCAGGTTGCAGAAAGTGGTCGATACCTGCTCCACCTGCATCCATTGTTGCTTCGAGGTTGGCGACTTGGAAACCTGCTACGAAGGTATGAAAGCGTTTGCGGAAAAGGAGTTGGAAAATGATAACAGCGATTAAGATAATTTTTTGGCTTGTCTCACCATTATGTTTGATTGCTGGTTTGATTGCCTGTTTATGTGGTGCATATTTCTTTTTCGAGGGGCTATTTAGCAAAAAAAACATAATATTAACAGTGTTGACAGGTTTGGTGTTGTTAGCGGTTGGTATTGTAGGGATAATGTTTTTGGCAGGGGTGATAAAATGACAAACAGGGAATGGCTCGAAAGTTTGAGCGACAAGGAATTGGCAGGTATAGTAACAGGATTTGTGGCAGGAAAAGTGATAGTAAATATAGGTTTGACCAATATGTATTATTGGGTAATGAAAGATTTTGAAGAGTGGTTACAAGCCGAACACGAGGAGAGCGGCAATGACAAATAGGGAATGGCTTGAAAGTTTGAGCGATGAGGAATTGGCGCACACGCTCATAAAAATTTATAACATAAAATACGGCATATGTAAAATGTGCAGTTATTGCGACCAAGATTGTGATGAAATAAGCTTGTCTTGTATGGACGGTATTGAAGAGTGGCTACAAGCCGAACACGAGGAGACAGACAATGGCTAAGCGTGAATGTGAGTTTTGCAGAATGTATAAAAGGTTGCAAGAATTTGAAAAAAATCATTACGAAGCAGACTATCAGCCGAGATATTATGCATGTTTATATCATACATATTACGATAAAGAATATAAACAGGAGCGCGGTTTTAGTAGATACGGACGGGTACGATTGCATTACTGCCCGTACTGTGGAAAGAAATTAAGGTGAAAATATGGACGATATTATTAAAGAACTAAATGAAGTTGCGTTGGAATTAAGTTGGGGGTCGGTAGACAGAATTGACGGTATGCCAAAAAACGTTGTTGTTGTGCAAAGGGCTATCGCAGAACTTCAAAAGTACAAAAAGGCATTGGCGTTGGCAAGCGAGGTTGCGGCAAGGGGCGATTGTGTAGGCCGAGAATGGAAGTGCAACAGCAAAGGTTGCGCCATATGTTGGCAGGAATTCTTTTTGAAACAAGCGGAGAGCGAGACGGATTGATTATGACAGAACAAGACAGAGAACTAATAATAAGATTATGGAATAGTAGAATGTCACTTAATAGTATTGCGCGTATGTTGCCATATCCGACAATGATCGCGAAACAGTATGTGAACGAGGTAAAAGCAAGCGGTGCGCTAAAAGCAGAAAACCGTGTGATGACACATAAGCAGTTGATATTGACCGCCTATGCAAATGGAATGGTGAACCCACATCAGATTGCAAGTGAATTTGAATTACCGCTTAACAGTGTCCGCGCCGTGTTGAGTGCAGCAAAACTTAATCGAAAAAGACCTCCGCACAATTATGTGAAACGTTTACAAGCGAAACTATCGGACAAGACACAACAGATTCTTACAGATGTGCAACAGGGTTTGTCTAATGTGGAAGTGGCAAAAAAACACAACGTAACGCGGCAATATGTTTACAAAATCAAAAAGAATTACACACAAATAATAGATAATCAATAAAGGGGGAAATATATATCTATGGTAACACAAAGTGATCTATTTAAGAAATTAGACAAGATATCTGAACAGTTGCGGGAAATATGCGAAGAAATGCAAGCAATGAATAAGGTAATAAAGACGAAACTATCTACCGCCCTACAACAGTTCGCGACTAAGGCTAAGGAGAACGACGATGACGAAAATTGAGAAACCGACATCAACAGAAGAAAACGGGGTGCGCGTACATATCGAATCGGACGCGGAAGATTATGGCACATTGTGCACTGACTATTTTTTCATAATCGGAGCGATGACAAAGGTTATCAAGGCAAAATTCGGCACAAAAGCGACAGCGGTGTTTGTAAATATCTTGCAGTCATTGCCACTTATATGCGCGAGCACAACAGATTGCATAACATTCAACGGCGAAGTGATCAATTCCGACACACAAGACGCACAAGATATTCCTATTAGTACATATACAGAAAAGGGTGATAATTAAATATTTAGATATAAATTAGAAATATCTACAACAGTTTTGCCGAAATAGTTTTTAATGGCTACAACAGTTTCCTTGCAACAGTTCGCCTAAACAGATTGCCTACAACAGTTTTTCCACCTGCAACAGATTTTGCCTACAACAGTTCGCATTGAAAAGCCTACAACAGTTTTGCGCCGATTTGAAAAAATAGCGCAAATATGAGCAAAAATCGAAGTCGCGCGGATCGCATATTCGGACGCGGGCGGCGGTCACGTTTGGCGGGCTGTGTGCGTGTCTCCGCGGCGTTTATGCCGGGCGCGTGTGTTTGTCGGTGCGGCGTTGCTTTGCCGTTTGTGGGCTTGTAGCGCGTTGATTTTTTGCGTTATATATTGCAATTTCAATTGTGACGGCTTGCAATGCGGTTTGTTGCCGTGTTTGTGTGCGGTTCGATAGGTTAAAAGCCAAAACAAAAAACCGCTTAAAATCAAAATAAACGGCTTGCAAGCGTTCGGCGCGTCTTCGGTGTCGGAGCAAGAAAAAGCCCGCGGCGCGTTTGCGTTGCGGGCTGTTGTTCGTTTTTAATCGGCGATTTTTTCAATCTGTTTCATAGTATTTATTTGTCATTGTTTCCGATCTCCTTTTATTTTAGTATTATATTTATTATGTGTATTCTGTTTAATATGTCGCCGGTGGTGTAATTATATTCGCCCGTTCTGGCGTTGCGGATTAAATAGCCACCTTCCCCCGCGCGGAATATTTCCACCGTTGCGCCGTTGTGATCCGTTGCAATTATCTTGTAAAATTTTTGCGTTGCTGATGCTTGTGTCATTTTGTCCCCCTTTTTTTATTTATTTCTTTTTGCGATTTCTATTATAAACATAATAAACGCGATCGGAATAATTAAAAGCCACATCATAAATTTTATCTTCCCGCCGTGATGGCATAATATAGCGATGTTTCGCCAATTTCGTCCGTTTCTCTTGCCGTGTTGCAAATTTCGCGCAATTCCTTTTCGGCTTTTGCAATTGCTGCGCGGTAATTGGTAAAAGCCTTTTCGGCGATTTCTAATTGTTTTTTCAAAGTTTCAACGCGATTTTTATATATTTCAATTCTGTTTGCGATTGCAGCGCGGATTTCTTCGGCGTTCATTGGTGACGTTTTGCGCTGCCATATTCCGCCATCGAAAACCGTTTCACGGCTTGCGCCTTTGTCTGGCAGCTGGTCGCAATAAAAATATATGTCTAATGTGTCGGAGTTGTAACCGTGTTTATTTTTATATGTAATTTCGATTGCCGGATGTGCTGCATCGTTTGGGCAACTTGTAGAAATGTGCGCACCCTCCAACGCGCGGCCGATCTGCGCAAATTCCGAATTGTCTTTCTTTTTGTGGATTGTGACCGCTTGCCAAGCAGCGAGCGCGGATTTGTAGTTGTCTAATTGTGTTTGTAATTCCGTTTTTACTTCTTCAATGTTTTGATTTCTGAAATACATTTCTTTTTGCCTCCTTTTATATTATTCTGCAAGTTTATATTTTGCTATTTTTGTAAATCCATCAAATAAATATAATTCTATATCTTCCAGAGCAACGCCGAACGCCTCCGCAATTTCGGCGCGGGGCTCGTTATGTGTGTAGATGCTTGTTGTTTCTTCTTCGTCGTCGTCCGGATGTATGATCCATTCTTCGCCCATGTTAAAATATTCGATTGTAAATAGTTCTATGTCGTTTTTGCTGTATTCTTTGGTATTATAGTAAATGTCTTGCCAGTCTCCCTGACAATATCCGCGTATTGTGTGACATTCCCAGTTGCCCGCGGTTAGTAGGTTTAACGCGTTTGTGATAGTGTTTTCTTCGCTATATTCGCCTGAAAATATTAGCTTCCACATATGCAGCTCTGACGGGCTCCAACGTTTCCCGCTCCTTTTTTCAAAACCGTATTGTTGTAATATTTCGGTGATCGTGTTTGTTAATTTGTTTTGATAGTCATAACAAGCATCATCAATATATTTTGTTATTATATCATATGTGCGTGTGGTTCTGCTCATATAGTCCCGGTTGCCGTCGCAAATTATATTTTCGAAAAATTCGTCACCATAAAATAGCGGGCTTTCCTGATATTCGGGCGGCACTTGTTTAGCAATAAATTTCATTTTTTTTATTCTCCTTTTAATAGTTTATATATAATTTGTTCATCTTCTGCGGGTATTGATAAGTATTTCCATTCCGTGCCATAACGATAACCGCAAACCGGGCAAGGCTTGCATAAAATGCCTTCGGGGTGTTCTGTTTCTTCGATCCAACCACATATTTTTTCTTCTGTTTTGTCCGGCATATAAAACTGTGTCATATCCGCGGGCGGGCAATTTTCCGGTATAGTAATAGAATATTTCAACGCGAGTATTTGCCGCTCCGCCTCCGTTGGTATATAGGTCGATCCATTCCGGGCGGCGTTTAGTACTTTGTCTTTTACTTCTCTTTGCGCCGATATTGCCGCCGATGTCATTTTGAAAGTATATAATATAACTTTTTTCTTTGCTTGCTCATCCCAACCCGCGGCGCGTTGGTGTTCACATTCCGGGCGCATGTCGTTTAAGTGGTACAAACGCCACAAGCGCAAAATTTCGCAAAATGTCGGATCGGTTATATATTTCGCGATTTCGTCAAGGCATTGTCCGCCCGTGAGTATGTTGGTATGCTTTGCGTTCCAAATGTTCCCGCTTGCTGTAAATGCTTTTTGTTCGTTCTTTTCGGTGTATTCGATTTCAACCGTTACGGCGTTACTCTTCCGCCCAATTCCGTAGTAGTCAATTTTTCCGAAGTCAAATATTTTTTTCACTGTTTGTTGTCCTCCTCTTTTATTCTATCAACTATATTTTCTATTTGTATAATATAGTAATATTGTTGTTTTGTTAAATTTTTATTGTGAAATTTGAAATAGTCTATAATTTCTTTTAATTCATCTATAATTTTTTGGCTCATTGTTTTTTTACCTCCAAATTTCTCCACCATGCCAAACCGCCGCCCGGCAAGCCGTAAAAGGACAAAAAGCTGTTTATATGTCTAATTGTGGTAGCGCTTTCACCGTCCCACAGTCGGACAAATTCCCCCGCCGGGGTGATCTTGCATACCTCCGTGTTGTACGAGGTTAAAACCTTTTCACCGTTTGCGTACTCTGTCACTTGCGCCCGGCCGTAAAAACTTTTTCGAGAATCAAGGCAAGGTAAGTTAAATTTTTTCATTGTGTTTGTTGCTGTTGTCATTGTTAATACCTCCGTATTTTATGATACTTATATTATACCACATTAAATATACTTGTCAACTACTTTTTGAAAACTTGTATATATTTTTTGTTGACGGAGCAAAAATGTATTTCTATGCAATTTTTTGTATATTTATGCACAAATAGAGCCGTTTTTTATTAAATTTTGTATATTTATTCATTCGGATATAATAATATATAAATATTTGCTATATTAAATAAGTATAATTATTTATTATGTTGCGCCTTGTCCACCGTCCACCTTTGCCCGCGTTCGTCCTCTGATATTCGGCGATCTATTCGCAAGCCGCTTATTATATGGTATTGTATATCTTGTATATTGTATATTCTGATATCACTTTATATATACCATATATTGATATGTTCGCATATTATATTACTTGTACTGTATATAATGTGATTTTATATTGTGTCTATTCTATATGTTGTATTTATATGTATTTTAATATTATGGTATGTATATATATATATTGGAGTATGGTGTATAACTGCATATTTATACATTATTTTGCATAAATATGCAATTATATTATGCATAAATAAGGATTTTGTGCATAATTATGCATTTTGTATATGCGCGTGATAGATGATTTTTGTATTATAATCGTTCGATTATGGTACAAATAGAATATTATAAGGTATTGCCGCAATTGCTTTTATATACGCTGTAAGCCGTTTATTTGCGTTGTGTGCCGTGTTTATATGCACCGTGTGTGTATGTGCATATATTTACTATTTATTTAATATGATTGATTTACCGGCTTTATATGGGGTTTTGCTGCTCCGTCGGTGTGTGCCCTGAATACCCGCCCGCCCCCTATTTTTTCAGGGATCGGATTTTCGCGCGGTTACCCCTCTCCGGCAAATAAATTTAATTATTGACAAGGGATTAAGGAAGTGGTACACTAAGTGCGGTGGAAAATGACGGGTAGGGAGAAAATGCTTGATAAGTGGCTGAAAAGGCTGGGTTTACAAGATTGGACGGTGGCGTTGCAAAGTGACTGCCGTCTTGATGAGATAGTGTCAGGTGGCTGCGGTGAGACGGAGTACACGGAAGAGATAAAGTGCGCTTATGTGCGAATCTTGGACGAGCAATATTATGGTAAGAGAATAAAGCCGTATTGTTATGAGCAAACGCTTATACACGAATTGTTGCACCTGAAATTTGCGTTGCTTGATAACAGTGGCAACGACATACACGACAGGCTTTTGCACCAATGTATTGACGATTTGGCAACGGCTTTATATTTAGCGGAGAGTAGTGATGACGGAAAAAGTGAATGATTACACAAAAGTGATTGAAAGTTGTGCAAAACACATAGACAAAATAATAGGCAGTAGTGCGTGGAAAGAAGATAACCGTGTAATAGAGTTATTCGGGGTATATTATCAAGCGATATACAATCAAGTGCATAATGTATTAGTGCCTATGCGGACTGCGGAAGCGGAGCGGCAAGTGCGTGAAATAATAGCAAAATATGTAATTGGCTATACGGACAGCAAGGCGCGGAAAGCGTGGATTGGCAGCTTGAAACCTCTACGTGCGAAAATACAGCAGGTGATAAAGTTAGGCAACGTGCGAATGGAGTACAAGGCGCAATATGCGGAATTGTACGATAATTTCATGGCATTGGCTGCGTTTAGATCATTTAAGTATTATTGTCTATATATGCAAGATTGTTTTAATTTTACATTATGGGAAGATACGCAGAATTGCTTTGAGGGATATATGCACTATGCCGGGAAAATGGTGCTTGACGGCGATGTGCGATTTATTGAGAAACAATGTCCTACCGGCTATGGCAAAAGCATTTCTGACGCGTTTATGCAATCATGGATTTTCGGCATAGACGTAGACCACGATATACTAAAAGTGTGCGGTAATGACAAGTTCACAGAGGATTGTTTCCAAAACGTTGTCGATAAACTAATGCTAACTCCGCAATATGCAAAAGTGTTTCCGTACTATGCGCAATTCAATTGTGAGCGAAATAGTATGTTTTCGTACTGCTCTGCGCAAAATTTGAAGTTTGCCATTACAGGCAGTAATAAATCAACAAATTTACGCATAGTGACAAAATTAAGCGATGTCAACGGAGTACGTGCGAAATTCTTGTTTTTGGACGATATAACGCAACGTCGAGATATGGCGAATTTGGCAATGCACAACAAGGACATACACGCCTTTGAAAACGAATGGTTCGAGCGGAACTATGGGCGCGATAAATTCTTTATTGTTGCAAGTGGCACAACTTATTCGCAATTCGATCTTCTTTCGCACGTGAAACGCAAATTCGGCGGTGATAATGCAGTACAAAGTAAAATAAATAAATATACAAGTATAGCTTATTCTGATAGTATAGTACAACATGGCTTGTCCGTATTTGTGTGTGTGCCATTACTTGACCCAGACACGGACGAAAGTACCTATCCTAAGAAGATTAGCACGTTTAATGCGCGTAAAAAGCGTGAGGAAAACCCCGTTGAATTTTGGGCTATGGATATGCAGCAGCCATTGCCACCCGATAATTCGCCGTTCTACTTTACAAGATTAAGGCAATATTCCGTGCGGCCACAAATAGGTGAAAATGGACGTGACGAAAGCTGTCTTGCCTCACTCGATACTAAACGTCGCGGCAAAGACTTTCTTTCAATGCCGATACTTTTTGAGGCAAACGATCCTGAACGACCCACCGACAAAGTATTCTACCTGCACGATTGGCTGTACGATGACAGACCAATGAAAGACTGTATACCACTAATTGTAGATAAAATAATATCCAATCATATTGTAAGATTATATGTAGAAAGAAATACAGAGGAATGTATACAAACTATTCTATTAGACAAATTGAAAGAACGTGGCTATACGGCGTGCGTGATTGACGAGGTTTACTCCACCGAGATAAAAGATATGCGCATAATGATGGCAGAGGGCGACATAAAATCAAAGATAATATTCCCCGAATATGGAATGTACGCGCAGAGCCACGATATTGGAAAAGCGTTGATGAATGTTTATGGCTATAACTACGGAATGTCAAGCAGAACGGCTCACGACGACGCTCCCGATAGTTTGGCACTATTCGCAAAACGCTTTATTATGAATAATTACTTGCAATATGGATCTATTAGTAGTTTTAAGAGATGAAAAATAGACTTTTATGGACATTTCGGCGACACAATAAAAGTCTATCAACTAAGGAGGCGGGTAACAAGACACCCGTTACGATAATATTAGCACAATAAATATAAATTGTCAACAAAAAAATAAAAAAAGACTTGATTTTTTTTAATCAATGCAATATAATAAGTTTGGTAAGGTGAAAAATTGTAATGATAAGGCATATAGAATGTCCGGCTTGTCATAACAAGGGACTAAAAATAGACATTAACAGTGGTTACAAGGTTATTACAACGGGCAGACCAATGAAAGATTACCCTTGTATCACTACTTGCGCTGTGTGTAAACGCAAGATAAAATATGATGTAGTCAAAGAAGAAAAAGAAATATAATCGCCGTTCATAGAAACATACTGGCGATTTTGAGGTGCGTAGTGCCTACTATAAAGGCATTATGCACTTTTTTAAGAGATGAATTATGGCAAGAAAAGGTATTCCACAAATTAAAATTCCCCTAAAACCCCAGAACTTGACGATAGAAGCAATCGAGCCGTATTTAGACAGCGTTATTTATCCGCAATTTGTACAAAATGCGCAACAAATAAAAAAGTACTACGATAAATATTGTCTTGATTTGCCGATATTGAACAAGCAGCGCGAACATGACGATAGCGATGTAAACAACAAAGTGATCGTCCCCACATTAAAAGCCTGTATAGATTGGAAAGTCGGATATGAAGTGGGTAATCCGATAAAATATGCGCAAGGTAAATCGAGCGAAACGGACGATATGCACTATTTGAACAAATATGTGCGTAATAGTTGCAAACGCACTGTTGACAAAGAGGTCACAACGTGGGCGTTCGCTACGGGCGTGGGATATTACTTCATAGAGCCGAAAAGTGAAGATTTTGACATAAACGACGAGGCTCCGTTCGAACTTTATTGCCGTGAAGCCGACACTTGCACCAAAGTATATTCTTCTTATGGTGGTAATAAACCTCTATTTGATATACTATATACCAAAATTCAAGAAATAGATCAAGTAGGGCAAAAACGCACATACGATATTTTCGACATATATTTGCCGAACGCGCTTTATACCTACAAGCGGCCTACGTTCGAAACATCACGCTTTGTACGTGCGCAAGTACAGCCACGTGGACTTTATACTCGGTTGCCCTTAGTGGAAAAACGTCCCAACGCAGAGGGTATCGGTATAGTCGCTTTGGCAGAAGATTTGCAAGATAGCCTTGATAAGACAACAAGCAACGGACTTGACAATATAGAGGCTTTCGTAAATGAGGTTATTGTATACGAGAACGTCATTTTGGGTGAAACTGCCGACGAACAGGCAAACGCACACCGACAAATGATGAAAAACGGCGCAATACAAGTCATAACGAAAGACCCACAACTCCCGGCAAAAGTCGATAAAATCAAAAAAGAGTTGGGACTGTCCGATATGATGAAGTTGTTGGAAGTTTTGAACTCGTTTTTCCACGCAGTAGTTGGTGTACCTATGGAAATGAGCGGTACAAACAGCGGCGGTACTACCAAACAGGGCAGCGAAGTGGCAAACGGCTATGACAACGCATATAACCGTGCTTTGGACGACATAAACTACTTCATAAAAGCCGACACGGAGTTGTTGGATCGCATTATGTGGATATGTAAGCAAACGCCTAACAATAGACTCAACGAAATTGCCACAAGCGATATTGAGATAATGTACTGCATAAACTTGTCCGACAATATCTTGACAAAAGCGCAAGCATATAGCACGTTGGCACAATTTATACCGCCCGATATGCTGTTGCGTATGTGCAGAATGTCAAACGACCCCGAGACGGACGGACAGTCGATTTTGATGTATATGCGAGAAAACGAACAACGTCAACAAGCAGAAAAGACAGAAACAATAGATGTAAAGGAGAATTAAATATGTTTATTATAGAAAAAGGCTTGCCCTATTATGTAAGTGGTGATTTTAAGAAGAAATACCCTTGCACTATTGATGCGGAAACTTACAAAGTAGACTTCAAAAAGGGCACGGCGGTTACAAGCGTAGAGTGTGTTATGACCGAAAACGAAGTACGCCAAAGATTGGGTATAACTTGGAATAATTTGCCAGATACGTCAAGTACTGAAAAGACCACAATTAAGGACGATGTAGCTACTTGGACTTTGATAGAAACCGAACAATTTTATGGTGAAATTGACGGCGTAGATTTTTCGAAAAGCGGTGCATATATAAGTAGAGAAAATCGTGATGATTATGTTGTTACGGGTAATCTACTGACATATTCTGCTGCCGACGTTAAAAAATTCGGTTATCCCGAATCTGTACGCACAATGTTTGCAATGAAGTTGACTGTACCCAACGTCACGGACACCGTAACATTGGAAGTGGCAGGAGACAGCAAACCCGCCAATAAGTATACTAAAAAGAATTTTGACGGTAAAGATTTTATTTATATTGTATTTAGAGGGGACAGAAAGACATTTACTATCACTGTAAAGGCAAGCGAAACCTCTACCGCAAGAGTAATTACCGTTACCAATAATGCTACAAATGTAGAATAACATAAGGTTGAGAGAACAACACAAAAAACACAAAGTTGAGAGAACAACTAAAAACGCAAAAATTTTCCGCTACAAAGTGGACGGTAGAGAAACCGCAAATCGCAGGAGAAAAATATGAAACTTATATGGCACAATGATTATCTTGACAAGGTTATGTTTGCACCAGACGGTGGCGTGTCCATAGCGGACATTAACGGCACAAGCGGTGAAGACACTACCGATTACAAGGCTTTGTATGAGCAATCGCAAGCGGATTATGCAAAACTGAAATCAAGTTTTGATAAAACGTCAAGTGAAATATCGGCACTCAAAAAAGAAAGACAAGAAAGAATGTCCGATGAAGAAAAGCGTAATCAAGAATTGGCAGACAGAGAAGAACACTATAAAGCCATTGAACGTGAAAACGCAGTCTACAAGTACAAGGCAAGTTTGAGCGGACAAATTACGGACCCCAAAGTGTTGCAAGATGTAGCGGAACTTTACGCAAACGGCGAAATTTCAAAGGCGATCGAAAAGCAAAATGCGTATTTGGAACAGGCGCACAAAGAGCTTGAAAAGCGCATTAAAGCCGACCTTTTGAAAGAAAACCCGCAACCTACACCCGCAAACGGAGACCCGCAAAAGTCTTTTGGTGAAATGACTTTGGATGAGAGAATATCATTAAAACAAAAAGACCCACAACTATATGAAAAATTAAAAAATACAAAATAAAGGAGAATTAAAATGGCACATACAGGAACTGTAAACGGTTTTTACTTTGACCCCGATGTATTTTCGGAATATATGCAAGAAAAGCCGTATGTAAAAGACGCAATTATCGCAAGTGGCATTATCGTTGATGACCCCACTATTAAAGATTTGCTTGGAGCAAAAGGCAATATCGGCACAATGCCTATTTTCAACAACATTGACGGTACGGATGATGCTTTGAACTTTGACGGCGCGACCGCAAACACTCCGCAAGATTTGACCGGTAAGAAACAAAAGTTTATGAAAATCGGCAGAATGAGAGCTTGGAAAGACAAGGACTTTACCCGCTATCTTACGGGCGTTTCTCCCCTCCAAAACTTGGCTGACAATCTTGTAGGTAAGTATTGGACAAATCAATGGCAAAAAGTGTTGCTTGCCGAACTGAAAGGCGCAATGGGCGTTACCGCTCTTGCAGGACATAAGACCAATATTTCCGTAACGGAAGGCAGCATTGCCGACACCAACAAGGTAAGCGAAACAAGCCTTATCGAACTTGGCGCAAAGGCACTTGGGGATATGGCAGAGCAATTCGCACTTGTGCTTATGCACTCCGCGGTTTATGCGCGCTATCAAGCACTCGGACTTGTAAATTATGACAAATACACTATTCCCGGCGCAATCACGAGGGAAATCACCCTATCCAC
The DNA here is from genome assembly GCA_947625935.1 of uncultured Muribaculaceae bacterium. GTDB lineage: Bacteria > Bacteroidota > Bacteroidia > Bacteroidales > Muribaculaceae > JAJPXC01. The sequence continues at coordinate 20,902 of CANQQE010000026.1, forward strand.
GATTCACGGATATATTGTAGTTGTTGACGACAGCCTTGTTGATACTACTGTTGATTCTTTCCCCGTTTATACTACATACCTTGTCGGCAGAGGCGCGTTCCTCGGAGCATCTTGCGACATTCCCAATCCCTATGCGGTTGAGTATGACCCCGAAACCGATGGCGGCGTAAACAAACTGTATACTAAACAGGCAAGAGTTCTGCACCCCAACGGCTTGTCAATTGACGATGCTAAAGTTGCAAAGGAAAGTCCTACAAATACGGAACTTGCAGCGGCTACTACTTGGAGTTTGGTGTTCAATCACAAGAATGTTGCAATCGCAGAGCTGAAATCCAACGGCTAATAATGAGGTGGCAATATGTTTATAATTAAAGACAAGTTGCCATATTATTTGAGCAGTGATTATAAGAAAATATACCCTTGCAAAATCGACGCCTTTTCCTACACGGTTGACTTTGCTACTGGTGAAGCAGCAACAAGCATTGACGCGGCTTTGACGGAAAATGAAGTAAGGCAGCGTTTAGGCATATATGTTGTAAAAGGTGAAAAGACGACAAATAAGAGTGTAACAAGCGAAAGCACGGAATAAAATATCAAATATAGTAAAAATATAGGAATAACAAACAATGGCAGAGATGGATTTTGTAGAAGTAATAAAGGAACGCTATCCTCACATAAGTGATACCAAAGTAAAGGCAATTGTGGACAAGGCAAAAATGTTTTACTATTCACTTCGCTATCCGTCTTTGCCGTTGATTGATGAGGAAACTAAGCCTATCAATGACTTTATAGGACAGCAATTTGTTTTGGGCGCATGTGACGAGCAAATACAGCGTTTTGGCTTTGGTTCAATGAAAACATACCGTGAAAACGGCATTACAATGGAGTTTGAGTGTGCGGAATTAAGCGAAACGCTCCGCAGAATGATAACTCCGATTGCAGGTGTAATATCTTAGGTGAAAAATGAAAGTCGGGAAAAAGGTTTGGTATGCTAAACGCAAAGAAATATTGAACGCCGAAATTGCCGAATACGAAGAACCTATTGAAATTACCACTGCGTTTATGTATTTTACGGTCATGAAAGGTGTATCGAGAGGTTACTTTTTTACCATACAACCTTATGGTGAAGCTCTCGAAAACATTTGGACTGCAATAGCTTATGACAATGTGTTTGAATATGAAGTCAAAGAGGGCGATCTGTTTTGGATAGACGGCGAAGAACCTATTGCCGAATTGGAAGAAAAATACGGCAATGGCGCGACGGCTACGGCGGTGGTAAAAAACGTTGCACAAGTCAATTTTACAACGGGCATAATACTTGAAAGAAATCAAAATCAAGTACGGCAATGACAATAGATATTTCGCTAAACACAAAGTCAATAAATGACGCCGTTAAACGGCTCAAAAACGTGCGAAAGCAATTGACAGGGCAAATGATTGACGAACTGCTTTTCAAGTGTTGTGAGCGCATTAGAGAGCTTGCAAACGCTAATCTTGAATTGAGTGGACTAAACGCAGGGTTTATCGCCGAATTAGAGGACGGTTGGCAACCGATTGCAAAACAAGCTGACGGCTCGTACCTACTTACCAATTATGGTAGGGCATACTCGGTTGAGTTCGGTATCGGCATAAAGGGCAAAGGTAGTTACTTGGGTGAAGTACCACCACAATATGAGTACAATATACAAACAAAGTATAAAAAACCGGACGGCTCTTGGATATTCAACATAGAAGATATTGATACGCTCGATATTACCAAAGAGAACGTTTTGCCGAATAAGGTTACGGGCGAAATAAACTACGAAGAAAATCGCTCAATTCGCACCGACGGACAACGTGCAGTTATGTTTTGCTACAACGCCATAATGGACTTTATAGACAGACACCACGCCGAACAAATATGGGAACAAATTACAGCAAAATATTGGGGTTAGTATGGATATACAAGTATACGAAGATATTTATAACGGATTAAAAGAGTATAACGACGGCTTAGATAACAACTATGGCAATGTTGTACTCAAAGTAGCGCAATCGACACCGACATACCCCTATACGCTAATTGACGAAATACGAAATACGGCAAGAGAAGAATACAACACAACCTTTGACAAAGTCTCACGAATAGGTTACAAAGTTGACATCTACGCAAAGACCAAAGGTAATGTGTTGAAACAAACTATTGCACGTCAATTGGTGAAAGAAATGGACTACTTTTTAACAAGAGTTGTGGGATTAACACAAATATCTTGGAACATTAGCGAACAAGAAAATGACAGCAGTATTTATCATATAATAATAACTTATACTGCTTCACTACTTGAAAATAGAAGAAAAATAATATAAAGGAGAATTAAAATGGCAGATAATCTTGATAGATTTTATAAGTATCAAGAACGCAGAGCGCAGTCGGGATATAAAGCTGCAATCTTGGTAAAAGAACAAAATGCAGAAAAATATTCTTTGCTTATCGCAAGTGAAACTGTTCCCTCTGTTTTTGGTACGCAAGATAGTTTCGACTTTGACTTGCTGAACTCGCCCGTCAAAGGCAAAGTTGCAGGCAAGGAGAGTTTGGACGACAAGGAAGTAGAGTTCTTGCTTCACCGTGATAACATATGGCGTTTGCACCAACTCAAAGACAAAGTGCTCGACTTTTTGTACTTCACACCCGATTGTATGGGTTGGAAATTTACAGGCACAATCAAGTACAGACCGAATGACGCGGAAGCAGACATTTTGCGCGGAACATATACGATCACACCGATGTCGGCAGACCCCACAGAGATTTTTGATTGCCGTGATTTGGTAGAAGAAACTCTTTGCTTTGCGGACGTAATACCCGATGTTGTTGAAAAGACGGACAAACTCGATCTTACACTTGTACAAGGCACTGTCGTGTCTCCCACATACAAGTGGTTTAAGATAAAGGCGGACGGCACGAAAGACAGCGAAACCGCGTTGACTGAAAAGGACGAAAGCAATCTCTATTCTATTCCGGAAGGCGCAGAGGGACTTATTGGCATTACTGCTTCGGCAGACGGATATGCACCGTGGACAACAACAATTTACGTCAATAAGGCAGCATAACTATAAAATAATATATACCCGTAGAGGAGAATAAAATATATGGATATAAAAGAAAAAATCGTTCCTTTCTTTGTAGTAGACGGTAAGACATACGAGATTAAGCGTACACGCTATTTGTTGGCTGAATATCAAAAACTACAAGAAAAAGTAAACATCTCAAAAGATGACAAAGAAAATGCCGTTTTAGCGCAAAATATCGTTTCCGATATGCAAAGATATGCGCAAATGGCAGACAAGTGTTGGGAAACATTTTGTCAAACTGCTGACGACGAGGACGAACGCAAGTACTTGAAATTTAAGGGACTATATGACGAGGCTTTTGCTAAATTGGCAAAACTCGAAGTAGAAACCGGCAGTACAAATAAGGTACAAAAAGCAAGCATTGATCTGTTGGAAAGAATTGTCATTTTGGGAATAGCCGAGCAGTATCACTACACGCAGGAACAAGCACAGGATATTTGGTGCAGTTATGTTGATAGTATCGGCAAAGACAAGGCAGTTGAATGGCTGACTGCAATGGCTGAATGTCTGTTTGTTGCAGAGGAGGACGAGGACGGCGATTTTTTGTCTCAAATGCGGAAACGCAGGGAAATAAAGGCACAAGCGCGAAAGAGCAAAAAGTAAACCTTTACGATTACTTTTATGAGGAAGTTTTGCCGTTAGCCTTGCAATATGGAATGTCGCTTGACGACTTTTGGCATGGCGATATGCGGCTTTTAAGTGCATACCAAAATGCTTACTTGCGAAACGTTGAATATACCGCGTGGAAACAAGGCAATTATAACTCAATAGCTTTTTCTGTGGCTATGGGTAATGCCTTTAAGAAAAAGGGTGCAGCGTCAATCGAATATCCAAAGTGGCAAGACCCGATTGAGAAAATCGAAAGACAAAAAGCGTTTTCACAAGTTACAAAAGACAACATCGAGCAAGTGTTCAGAAATGAACAAATAAAAAAGCAAACTTGGTTGCATAATATTCTACATAATAAAAAAGTGAGGAAAGACTGAATGAGCAATTATCAAGCAGGAAATTTGGAGATTAGACTTTCGGCATTAAGTGGAGAAGCTGTAAATTCGCTTGATACAGTGATTGGACGGCTTTCCTCGCTTTCTACTGTGTTGAAGTCGATAACTACCGACGATATGAAGTGGATATCTTCTTTCGGAACTCGAATGAAAAATCTTGCGAGAAATCTTAATGAACTTGATGGGACTTCGCTCAATACAATTACAAGCGGACTTTCATCACTTGCCATTGTATTAAAATCAATAGCGGGTTCTGATATAAAATGGGTATCATCTTTTGGTACTCGAATGAAGAACCTCGCCCAAAAACTTAACGAAATTGATTGGGAAAAAGCACAAGCGGGATTTAATAATCTTACGACCGCAATTACTCCATTTATAGACAAAATAGTTACTGCCAATGAAAGTCTGAAATCACTGAATGAGATTTTAACAAAGGTTGGTGGCAAAAAATTATCTAATCTAAGCAGTATAGGAGTCGGAGCAAATACAAGTACAGCTGTACGCAATTTTAATTTAGGATTTATCGTAAGTAAATTTGCAGTAGCAGTAAGATTCGCACGTCGCTTTGTTGGATTTGTATCGGACATTGTACAAGCAGGTACTGACTATACAGAAACACTAAATATGTGGCAAGTCGCAATGCGCGGAAATATTGATCTCGCAGATGAATTTGTCAAGAAAATGAATAAAGCATACGGAATTGCTGAACAAGCAACTATGAACGCGCAAGCCGTTTTCAAAAATATGCTTAGTGGCTTAGGCAATATTTCAGACGATGTAGCGTATCAAATTTCAGAGGCTGTTACGCAAATGGCACTCGACTATGCTTCTTTGTATAACGTATCATTTGACGAGGCATTTACTAAATTTCAAGCAGCACTTGCCGGGCAGGTTAGACCTATTCGTAGTGTTTCGGGTTACGACATTACGCAAAATACATTACAGCAAATATATGAGCAATTGGGCGGCACAAAATCTGTACGCTCACTTTCACAAACCGAAAAAAGATTACTATCAATTTACGCTATTTTCCAACAAATGGGCGAAAGCGGAGCATTGGGCGACTTGACTAAAACTCTTGACCAATTTGCAAATCAATCGCGTATGATAGTAGGCAATTGGCAAACATTTACCACTTGGGTTGGTATTTCAATGCAATATCTGTTGCAACAAAGTGGCATACTAATAAAGATAAACGCCGCGCTAATTGTCGCGGGCAAACTCGCACAAGCATTTGCATACAGTTTGGGCTATGTCGATCCCGACTTTGCACTTGATTGGGCGGACAATGTAAACGAGACAAGCGACGCATTAGAAAATCTAACGGGCAAGTTACTTGATTTTGATAAATTCCGCGCATTGAATAATAATGAGACTGGCGCACTTGGACTTGGTATAGACCAAAAACTTTTGGACGCGCTTTCGGGATATAGTAATTTTATCGATAAAGCAAATAATAGAGCACAGGAATTGGCAGACAAATGGCTATCCATTCTTGGACTTGTCGATGAAAACAATGACGGCGTATTGGATATTACATACAGCGTAGAACAATTGAAATCTGCGTTGAGTTCTGTTGTGCAATTCGTATTCGTAGTGATTGGTTTAGCAATTGTCAATAGGATATGGAAAGCCGTTTCTGCAATAGAGGGTGCGACATTGGCAATGAAAGCCTTTAATGTAGTTACAAATATTGCATTATATGCAGGTATTTTTCTTGTAATATACGCGTTGAACGATCTAATCAAAAATTGGGACAAAATGACAAGCTCTCAAAAAATTGCAAGAATAAGCTTGCTTGCGTTAGGTGTAGCATTGACAACATTTGCAGTTCTAACTAAGATTGCAATAGCATCGACAACGGCTTTTACAACCGCATTAAAATTACAAAGGATAGCGGCTGCTGGGCTTGCTATTGGTGGCATTGGCTTATTAGTTGCTCAAATCGCATTGCTTGCAGGAAATTGGGACAAAATGTCCGCGTGGGAAAAAGTTGTCGGTATTTTTGGTGCAGTAGGTGCGGCGGCATTAGCAGCAGCGGCGGCAATAGCGGCGTTTCACGGTTCTTGGACTTTGGGTTTAGGTGCAGTTGCCATTGTGGGCGCATTGGCTGCAATAACGGCGGCCTTTACATCATTTAAGGCAAGCACTCGTGATTTGGCTGTTACAGACCACGCAACAGGCACAGGTGACTTGATTAGACCTGATACGGGCACGCTATTTAGGGCAGGCGAAGCAGGTGCGGAAGTGGTTTACACGGCGGCAGGTGGCAATACGGGCGTTGCAACAGTAAATCAATTAAAAGCGGCGGTCTATCAAGCGTTAGTAGAATGGGATAAATCAAGAGGCACAGACAGTACCCCGATTGAAGTATATCTTGACGGCGAAATGGTATACAGGAACACAACGGCTCACGCTAAACGTCGCGGTGAAAAATGGGCGCATTAAAGGTATAATATGAGAACAATACAAGATATATTAAGATTGTCTCCCAAAGAAAGAGCAAGTGAGTATAAGGCAGTAGATATTGACAAAGTATGGATCGACGATGTGTGTTATGATAACTATGGCACATACTCTTTTATATGGGAAAAATCTTATGTTAAAAGTCCGGAACGTGCCAATAACGGGTCAATAGGTAATTTGAATAGTTACTCCACGTTTTTAACTCCACATCTGAAAATAGACTTTTCTTTAATGTCAATCGACTACTATCGTAGACTTATGCAACAAATATACGGTAGGAATGAATTTATAGTAAAGTGCTATGATGTAATATATAATAAAAAGATAACTGTAAAAATGTACTTTGCGACAGAGGAAATGGCAAAATTGTGGACAATTGTCGAAAAAGTACAGCAAGGTGCAGATGCATGGGAAGAATATATCGAATTGGTCGGTGTACAAGGCTATACGGTGGAACTGATTGGAACAAATAACGATATTGACCTTGTAAGTGTTATGTACTATCCGAATTATCCGTCCGATGTATCACAAAGACCATATCCGGAATTTGAAGCGGAAAATGATGTTTATTTCGGTGAAGATATAATTGTTGGGGGAAATTCTACATATCCCGATAATCCACCAAATGGCTATGAGTTTGCATATTGGTGTACAGAAACAAGCCCGAACAGTGCAAGTGCCATACGATATACTAACAAAACGACACTTACAGTAAATCCATACGGTTTAACTTTATATGCAATTTGGCAGAAAAGACAAAGCACAAGGGATTAAAGAATGATTACATTAACAGCAAGAATTGAATTATTGTCAACTGACAACGCGGGCGTGATTTCAAGGGCGCAAAGCAGTGCGGGCAAAAATAACATATCCGCTGACATTCAAAACGTTGTCGGTACAAAAAAGGTTGGCAGACGCCCATTTATTATAGGCGGTAGTAAAATAGGCGACGGCTGTATTTTTTCGACCGGCGAAGATTATTATATGGGTAACATTGTTTCACGTGAAACTAATGGCGAATATAAATTTTCTACACCATATACTATTACTATTTATGGTAAAGATATATCTACAATAAATATTATATTTGATACCCAAAACAAACAATTTCCGACAAGTATTGAAGTTGACGGTCAAACATATAGTGATGACGATCCTGCGTTTCTTGTGTTTGTAGAAAAGGCAGATACTCACACGATTGTGATTGACAATTGGAACGCGCCTAATTTTCCTTTACGCATACAAGGCTTGTTTGTTGATGTGGCAATAACGCTTGATAAATCAAATCTAATGGATATTTCACGAACTATTTCCGACCGCAGTGATTTTACATTGCCGTCGTGGGGAATTATATCAAATACGGGCGATATTCAATTTGTGGATTTAGATAGCGAAATAGCCGATTATGCGCAAATGCAACTGCTAAAAAGCGGGTTGAAAGTTATAATAAGCGTAAATAATACTTTAACACACGAAAGTGAACACGTTGGCACTTTTTTAACAAAGGATTGGAATTACGACAATTACAATCGTGTTGTACAAGTATCGCTTGAAGATGACTTGTTGGCTTGGCAAGATATAACTATTGAGGGATATAAATATACGGGACAAGAGGCGACAGCAAAAGACATATATTTATATTTACAATCGCGAACGCCGTCTAAATACGAATTTGAGCCGTTAAACGACACAACAAATGACAAGTTACTCTCAACTAAGTTGCAATATCCCTATTTTTCGTCTTGCTCTTTGTGGGAGGGGTATCAAAAATTGTGCGAATTAGTTGGATTACATATATACAAAAATAATAATAATAAAGTAGTATGTATATATAATGTATAGGTGCTTATTATGATAATTATTCCGAGCAAAAATATATATGGGACACTTGACAATAACAAGGTCGTAAATAATCAAATACGCAACGTTTCGGCGAACGTGAGGCAGTATGGTATTGATGTAGAGGCTCTTTGGGAGGACGAAACGAGAAGCTGTCCGACCGATGATTTAATTAACAGAGGCATAAAAAATACAACAATATTTATAGTTGGTTCAAGTAATTCTACTCCGCAAATGGACTCAGGATGGGGATATAGGGTAGAAACCTTTTATACCTTTTTTTATATCAAAATAAATAAAGACAATACTCTTAATAATCCAAGATATTTCAAAATAACGTTACAGGGTAAAAAGAAAACAGGTACAGTCACGTTAGATGTTCCGAGCAAAGACAAGGGCATAGATCGGAATGAAATACTAATGGATACGTGGAGTGATAAACAAAAACCCTTTTCAAATTATAATATTTCGTCGCAAGAAGATTTTACGTCTAATCCCGACGAAAATAACGGCCAATTAACAATACCAATAATTAAGGAATATCACGGAGAAGTAACTGCGCTTGCGCCGACAGACCCCGATGTGTACTTTCCGCAAAATATTGACGGCATGCCAATATTCAGAGAATTTAGAATTATGGAAATAGCGGATAATTTTGTGTGGGTCGGTGGATATTGTTTAATAAAAACAGCAAAATTTATAAAACAAGAAAGTGGTGGTTTGTTTCCGTCTGCAAAAAATGAGGTAGAGATTTTTCTTGCGGAAAAACTTACCGTGTCCCTATATGGCGAGAAATTAGAAGAGGTTGGGAGTGTGGTAATAAATGTAGGCGAGAATGGAACGTCTAACTTTTCTTTGCCCGAAAATGAGCTTACACAAAACACAGAAAATTCACAATCACTTGCCAATAGCGTTATAAGTTCATACAAAGACGGCAAGGAAACAGCACTAATACGTTGCTCTATAAGTAAATATTACGATACTTTTGGTAATCTTGTAATTTCTGACGGCTCTTTATATTCAAAATATCCTACCACAGGGGAGACGACTTGGGGTTTAAGCGGTTATACTTTGTCTACTCCAACCGTAATAGATGGAGTGACTTTATATCCCACCGTAAAGCAAAGATTAAATATGATGGATTGGCCATCTTCTTTACCTTTTCCGATTATGGGACGTGTATTAAAGATTTTGGACTATAAAATAGTTCCTGATGGTGCAACTCCAACTATATATCCATATTATGATATAAAAATTACGGACGCTCCCGATCCGCAGTTTGTGGATACGGGGCTTGCCAATTACGCAATTTTTGACTATATATTATACGGTACAATGCCTGAAACCGAGGTTGGGGCTTTTATGTATGCAACATTAGGAATGTTTGATACCGAGAAAATGACATTCCATTTGCACGATGAAGTTATACCATACATAATGGGTGCAGACGGAAAAGACAAGCCGATGTCGGTTTACGCAGACGGAAGTCCAAAAGTATTTCAAGTCCTAAGCTCAAAGATATTCTATGACGGCGCAGTATGGCAAGAATTAGAAATACAAGAGAAAAAATAATATTGACATATAGATAATATAATGGTATTATTAGATATAGAGGTGAATTATGGCAGATTTCAAACCGAGTAAGAAAAGTACACGTGATTTTAATGGTGGTGTAAAAGTTGTAGACGGAGACGGAATAACTCCCGATTTTTTGAATAATGTTGTCGAAAGTCAATTGTTTACGCAAGGGTTAGCAGTAAATTCTCCCGATGTGAGTGAAATGGGCAATTCGGGCACACCCAACGTTGAAATAATCGAAACCGCTGACGGAAGTGCAAGATTCAAGTTCAAAAATTTGAAAGGAAAGGACGGACTAAATGGTGAGGACGGGAAATCACCTATTCCATTTTTATCCCCAAGTTCAAACATTGTACCCACAGTGGCGCAAAGAGGACAGTTTTCCGTGGACGTTTCTCAATCGGATATATATTATGTTGGCGGTCAATTTTTTTCAATTGTTAAGGGGAGCGAAGCTTTACTTGGAAGAAGTTGGTTATGTATCAATGAAATAACAGCCCAACAAGAATCATTCCCATATACTCAAATAGATTATCAAATAAAGGGTGTAATTGAAATAACGGGACAAACGGGCGTTGGCATAACAGATGTGGAGATTAGTCCGGCAACGTCAAGTGACGACGGCATTACTTATGAATTGACTGTATCTTTGACTAACGGACAACAAGTATCCGCGGGTGATTTTCTTGTACCTATTACTGATTTGTCTAATTATGTTGATAAAACAAGTAATCAAGAAATAAGCGGTGAAAAAAAGTTCACATCTTCCGTAAAAGTTGAGCGCACAAGTGGTACGGCAGACTTAGGTTCAACCCGTTTAGAAATTACAGACAATGAAAGCGGTGGTAATAATGTTCGGTATAACGCAGGATCAATTGATTATACCGCGGGTGAATCACACACACATCTTGATTTCCCATTAGATAAAGTAGGCGCGCTTGTAGTTGATAGTGACTTGAAAAATTATGTAACTACTGATACCGCGCAAGAAATAACGGAGAAAAAAACTTTTAGCGGTGGAGCAGAAATTTCCGACCAAGACGGCACGTTGTCACTTTTGAGTAGTGGGTTTGTACGTACTTCCGACCAAGACGGCGAACCGCATTATATAGATTTGCCCGCTGAAAGTGGCGAATTAGCACTCAAAGAGAATGTAGTGAGTAAGAGTGGCGATGATACCATAACAGGTCATAAACGTTTTGAGGGCGGAGTCGAACTTGCGGGTGGTACTTCGGTTTACAATGGTCTTTCTGTTTCAGGCGGTTTTAAACTTGAAACTGCTGAAATTGAGTTCCCGAGCAGTGAAACTTTCTCACCCGAAGCTGTACAACTGCCCGGACATAGTGGTACGCTTGCATTAACAGAGGACATTCCCGATATAGAGCTAAGTGAAAGTGGTGAGGGAAATGCTGTAACAAAAGTTGAAGCTAACGGACACAAGATTACTGTCACTAAGGGTGAAAAGTTTGCGACATTAGACGACACAGGCAGAGTACCGAGTTCACAGTTGCCGAGCTATGTGGACGATGTTATGGAATTTGATACAAGAGAGACATTCCCCGAACAAGGTGAGGACGGGAAAATTTACATTGCAATTGACACAAACTTGCAATATCGTTGGAGTGGCACAGGGTATGTCGAAATAAGCTCCTCTCTTGCATTAGGTGAGACGCCACAGACCGCATACGCAGGTGATAAGGGCAAGAAAAATGCGGACGATATAGCGGAGTTAAATCAACGCTTATACACCTATGAGTTACATTATGATTATACGGCTGGTGAAGTTGCTGATTTAATCGAACGCATGGACGCGGTTGAAGAAAAAAACACAACACAAGACGAAGAACTTAATAAAAAGGTCAACTCCACAGGTGGTGAACTCAAAGACACGGTTGTCACATTTAGTGATACCGAAGTTACCACTGACGCAAATGTTGCAAGTGGAGAAAAGACAAGCACACTTTGGGCGAAAGTCAAGCGGTGGTTCGAACGTTTGAAAAAGCTCGCTTTCAAAGACACTGTAGGTACAGCTGATATTGATAATAAAGCGGTTACAAGTGCAAAATTAGATGACAGTATAAACAGCGCGTTAAGTGCCGCAAATTCGGCGTTACAATCGAGCGATGTGTCTACATTGGGTAAGACAGGCAATTTAGCAGACGGCAATCAGGACGCCACTCACAGGCTCGTTACGGACGAGGACAAGAAAAAGTGGAACGGCAAGCAAGACGCTTTGAACTTTGACGACATTCCCATTGCGGAGAGCGCAAACCCTGTAAAGTCGGGCGGTGTTAAAACCGAACTCGACAAAAAGGCGAACGACGCAGACCTCGCGGAAATAGCAAAGTCGGGTAAACTCGCGGACGCGACAGACGACACAACACACCGCACCGTAACTGACGCGGAAAAAGAAAAATGGGATGCAGGTGCTGAGTCCGCTGCTTCTGCCGTACAGCCCGAAGATTTGAGCGATTATGTGACTACAAATACAGATCAACGTATAATAGGTCAAAAAACATTTGAACAAATTATAAAAACAGAGGGCTGTACAGCCGAAAATGATTATGGAACGACAACATTTGATGCCAATGGTTTACAACTCATTTTAACAAATGGGGGAGAGCAAACAAACTATGTTGCGGGACAAATAATATATATAAAAGGTGACAAAAATCTTTCGTTACTTTTTCCCGAACCTACTTCAAATGTTCAAACGGAACATATTGCTACTCTTTCAGATCTTTTAGACTTTATTTCAAGTACTAAAAAAGAAAAACAAACGATCGCAAGTGCTCTTACCGTCAATAATTCTGTAGAAATTATAACAGCTGCAGGATATAGAATAATGTTATATCAAGATCGACTGGGGGTAGGCACTACAAAAGGAAGTACTATATATAGTGGTAAATCTATAATCGTATCTGGTGATTATGTCGAAGAAGTTGGGGCAAGTACCCTTGACATGGTATTAAATTTCCCAATTGATGAGCAAACTTCGAGCACACCACAATTGACTTTGGCGACACGTGAATGGGTAAACGAACATGCTGGGGGTGGTGAAACGGCATTACCCGACCCGACAGGACATGACGGAAAGATATTGGGTGTTGTGGAAGGGCAGTATGCTCTTATAGATAGGACATCATTAGTCACAGTCACAGAGACAGAAAACGAAGCGAATGGAATAACATATACGATAGAAATTTAGTTGGAGGGCGTTATGGCTAAAAAGGGCGATATAGTAAAAATATCTGAAACTATTACGGCAAAAAAAAGAGGTACTTTGACTTTAATAAACGGCGTAAAATTCAGGATTACTGGTACATATCAAAGTAATAGTGCAGATACGATTTATAACAAATTAACTATTCGTGTTTCCGCGGGTGGTGGCGGCGGTAATTTGCCCATTGAGGATAACGAATATTCTGCTGAGGATTATGATATATTGGCATACGCTAATGATGTTTCACCGATAACAGAAGAAACGCCTAAAACAATAACATATACAATTCAGAAATTGAATGGAACAGTCACGATGACAATCGGGGACATTATATTGGAAGAGGACGGCGATGTTGAATCCACTTTACAAAGTCCATTAGATTCCACGTATTTGGAATATACATACGAAATAAAGCCCGGAAAAGCCATAAACAAGGTTGTATTCAATGGTGAAACGCTGATAGACTTGACAAGTGATACCGCAACCGCAGCAGATGTCGCAGAGGGCAAAACATTCCACAATGCCGCAGGTGTACAGGAAGTTGGGACAAGTGCACAGTCAGGTGGGGGTGGCGGCTTACCGCAAATTCTTTGGGCTACGTTGGGTTTAATCAAATATAATATAACCAATATAAGTTCTTACGCGATTAGGTACAAATTGACTGTTGCCATAGCAAATGCAAGTCAACTGCCCGATAACGCGTTTGTACGATTTCGCAGATTAGTACGTAACAAACGAGTTATCAATGATGAGCGCAAAACCTACAAGCCACGATTAAAAGGAACTTTTGACGTTTTTTCTTTGTCTCAAGCAATTGACGTAAGCCCATTAGATTCCGCGTCAGATACAGTAAGATATACTTTTGATATTGACTTGAACGAGGGTAATGATGAACGCGAATTATGGGGAATGACAAGTATGCGCCCCTATGTGCCCGTAACAGGCTTAGATAGTGGTTATACAGACAGATATCTATCTATTGGTATGAAACAAAAACAAACAATATTGTCTTTGGGATATCCGTATGACTACAATGATAATAGCAATATATATATATCAAATATTGTGCTTACTTGCTTTGGTGCTTATGAAACAACAGACGCGGTTTTGGGTAATATAAAATATATAATGTATCATAGTTAAGGTATTGACAATCACAAAGATATATAATATAATAATGGTGTTTTGGGGGTGGTTTGCTGGATTTAGGGCGCCCTCGGGCGCGCTGGCTGGATTTTTCGCAGATTCGTCTGCGATTGCAGGATTTCTCCTCCCCCTCTTTTTTTGATAAAAACCTTATAAAGGAGAATATAGATTGTGCCAAAAAAAATTATAGACGGTATTCTGTACGGGAATGAACATTGTTCAATTTCGCTGCCGACGTGGATAGTTCAAGATAAAATTACATCGTCGAACGTTTATGCCCATAGTGACAAATATTATGACCTTGTGAATCCAGTTGACGGACAAGCTATTTTTTTGCGCTTAGACGGCGGTGCAGATTTTACAGGGGAAGTTAATCTCACTTTAGAAAGTTCTTTTGGTGAGCCAGCTACTGAAGGTTTTTTTATTCGAAACGTAACGGATTGGCACTATGACGCGGGCACTCACTTATTGCTGATATTCGATGGGAGCCGTCTCTATTGGCATTTGGTAGAACAATCGTCAGGCGGCGGTTCCTCTGCTACGAAACTATATAGGCACGATTACAACCTATATCTAACAGAGCATCAAGCTAACCTCTTTTTTAGTTTGTATTTGCCAACAGGAGATCCATCTACAGTAGATGATTTACTACAAATGTACTTACCAATATACAGACAACAAGAAACGCCGATTATGCAACCTGTAATCTCGAGTAATTCATATATTCTTGGTATTGCTGTATTGGACAGAGACGGACAACTTATGGTGATATTTGCGAGGGGTGATGCTCCCGGCGATATAATATCAAGCAGCGCATTACTTAAAGAAATTCAGTTAGTAAATGAATTTATACAAGAAGTAAGGTAACATTATAATTAAAATGGCATAATGCCATTATTCACAGAAATATTGCAGTAATTTGTTTATAAAAGGGGCGGGATCTTCTCGTCCCTATAAATATTTTAATACCAACATTAAATTTTGCTAAAAGTATTGACAAAAAAGAAATATTATGTATAATTAAATTGATAGAATATATGATATTATTATCGGTATATCTATTTAAGTAATTATTTATGAGGTGTATTTATGGGTACGACCGAAATAATTGCATTGATTGTGTCTTTAATATCGGGCTTTGTTGGTATAACTACACTTGTGACATTTTGTACTAACAGGAAACGCGCACAACAAGATGCAGGAGCAAAAGAAGCCATATGGAAAACAAGTTTGGAAACAATCGAAAGACAAAACGAAAACTTGTTAAATGGCAACAAGAACATTGAAAACAAAATAAATGAGCAAAATATTCGAATATCGCGATTAGAGCAAACTATCGATAATTCGCAATTAACTACGATACCTCTAAAAATTGCAAAGCTCGAAGCGACTATGCAATCTACGCAAAAACGATTTGAAGATTTGAGGAAAAGTGAAAGGAGATAAGAGGTTATGCTAACGGCATTATTATCGTCGGAATGGATTACTACTACTCAACAAGTCATTGCCTTGATTACAGGTTTGGGTGGACTTATAGTTACTGCTATTAGTACGTTCTTTGCAATTAAGAATTGGGTTAAAGCTCTAAAAGGGAAGAAAGCCTCCGAAATTTGGGCGATGATAATGGAGTTCGCCGACGCAGCAATGAAAGAGGCGGAAAAAAGCGACTTGTCGGGTGCAGACAAAAAACAGACAGTTATTAACGCCGTAAAAGCCGCTTGTAAATCTGCTGGGCTAAACATCGACGCTTTTCTCGACCAACTAAGTGCATACATAGACCAAACAATATCCTTTGTCAATGATATGAAAAAAAAGGGGCACGACTGTGAGGGCACGTGGGAAGTAACGCAAGAACCTACTTGTACGACAGACGGCAAAAAGCAAATGAAATGCACGATCTGCGGTGTGGTTAGTTCGGAAACAATCCCTGCAAAAGGACATACCCTTGCATATCGTGACGGAGTAGAGCCTACTTGCACAGAACCGGGAAAAACAAAAGAAACGTATTGCAAAGAGTGCGGTGAAATACTGACTGCTTCCGAACCGATACCTGCACGCGGACATAATTATTTGTACATTCCCGAAAGAGAAACGACTTGTGAATATCCGGGTGAAAAATCTCACTATATATGCGAAGTTTGCAAGGCTGATTTTGCAGATACGGACGAAAAAGAACCCATAGAAGAAGCGCAACTTGAAATTCCGAAGAAAGAGCATACAAAGGTGCTTGTGCCGGGATATGACGCGGACTGCGAAAAAGACGGACTGACTGACGGATATAGATGTGAAGTCTGTGGTGTTACTTTGGAAGAGCAAAAGCGTATACCGCGCTATCACGTTTTCAAGGGTAAAAAATACGCACACGAAACGGGACTTGAAATTTACGAAGATCGCGAAGATTTTACTCATCTCGGACAGTGGGATTATAGCAAGCAAACGCAAGACGACATCGGTGAAGCTGTGTTTAATTGTGAAAAATGCGGCAAACTAATTCTTATAAAAATACACGGAGTAAATAAAAATGAATAGTAAATTAAAGATAGCATTATTTTGGTTACTTTCTTGTACTTGGGGAATTATAATGACGCTTATCGGTGCGATTGCAGCATTGGCACTGATTATTACAAAACATAAGCCGAAAATCTTTCACGGATTGGTTTATTTTGAAGTAGGATATAATTGGGGCGGTGTAAACTTAGGTGCTTTCTTTATCGTAAGCAACGGACAACCTCTCCAAACGAAACAGCACGAGGCCGGACACGGATTGCAGAATATTATGCTCGGTATATTTATGCCGATTATTGGTATAATGTCTGCGACCAGATATTGGTATCGTGAATGGAAAATCAATCACGGAAAAGGTTCGGAACTTCGTCCATATGACGCTGCGTGGTATGAGGGTTGGGCGACAAAATTAGGCAAAAAATATTTCGCTTAGGTTATTGACAATTAAAAAACAATGGTATAAACTAAAAACATAAACTACGGAGCGGTGAATAAGGCAAAATGAATAGAAAAGTCCTGCGGACTATGTTGACGTTATGCGTAATTTATCTGTGTGCATTTTATGTATTAAAGTTTTTCATTCCCGATCAATTAGTATTATCGATTGAAAATGAAAGACTGATACTAATAGGGAATTACATTGACAGTCACTTGTGGGTGAAATACTTATTTGGCACCTTAACATCATTCGTTATATATTGGCTTTATCTGTGCGCAGTATGTAAGCGTTGGTATCTTAACATTGTACAAAGCATTATTGTTTTAATAATAATCGGGCTAAGCAACGTTTTTTCACAAATTGACGCAAATTTATACTCCGCATTGAGTTACACCTCATTTATCATTTTGCCCTTATTATTCGGTGCAAAGTTAAAAGAAGTGGCGATTGTTTATACCGTACATATTTTTAGCCAAACTTTAACACTTTCTATAAGAAATTTGCCAATATATATGACAAATATCAACGTCTTAACAATCTTCATCGTTGGTATTGAAAGTTATATATGGCTAATTTTATTTTATATCTATTATAATTATAAGGAGAAAAGATTATGGGATGGATGTTCCCGCCTGTCTACGGAAAAGGAACAGGCAGAATTAAAAGAAACATCGAAAGAATCGACAGAAAAATCGTCAAACTCTACGCAAAGATTGACCTTTTGCGAGAGGATAAGACTTTTTATCAAGAGAAACTTCGCGCGGCAAACAATCAAGAAACGTCTGCATAAATTAAAGTTAGTAATACTTGACTTTATAGTTGGCGAACTGTGGATATATGCTATTATAATTGGAGCAATATCCCTTGTTTCTTGGCTATTTAATCGTTGGGTACAGGGCTTGATGTTATGTATAGCACACATAGCGATACGTAGAGTTTTTGACAAGCAATACCATTGCAATACTACTGCCGGGTGCTTGTCATTAACTTTAGGTATTATTTGGTTTTCTATACCAATTACACTGCCTATTGTAACAAGTTTATTGTCAAGTATTCCGATAGCTTTTCTTATTTGCTTTTTTGGCTTTGTGGCGCAAGATCGCGTTGACCTGATTGTAGCTGTGAAGAAGTTGCAAAATCATGTCAATGAACTTATGCAAAAACTATCGCATAAGGACATTTACGCAATGACGGAGCAAGAACTCTATGAGCATTGCCGTAATTGTGGATTGAGTGAAGAAGATTGTCAAATTGCAAAGTTAGTAGTAATTGATCGTCTAAAAGGTCAAGAATTGTACAGGGCAATGGGTTATAGCGAAAGAAACAGTAAGAGAAAGAGGAAATACATTTTAGAGACAATAAAATAGTGAATATGGCACGTTTTTGGCACTTGCAG
Organism: uncultured Muribaculaceae bacterium; assembly: GCA_947625935.1. Lineage (GTDB taxonomy): Bacteria > Bacteroidota > Bacteroidia > Bacteroidales > Muribaculaceae > JAJPXC01. Next base: position 39,609 of record CANQQE010000026.1, read on the forward strand.
TATCTTGCAAGTGTCTTTTTTTGTTGCTAAAATACAGCCAAAAGGAGACAAAATATGAACGATTATTTGAACAACCTCTACGGTGCATATACACCGCCAACAGCAACTCAACCCTATGGCTACCCCATGCCTATGTTTGGTGCGTATAGACCGCCCATGCAATATGCGCAACCGCAAGCACCAGCGCAGCCGCAACAACAGCCGGCACCGCAAACTACTACTAATATAATTTATGTCAATGGTATAGAAGATGTACGTAATAGATTATTGCCGAACAATAGTATTACGTTCTTTATGGATAACGACAGACCTTTGGCATATATCAAGACAGTAGATGAAAAGGGACAATTTGTTGTCAAGGCAATAAGCCTTTCCGATTATGAAGAACCCAAACCCGAACCCGTCAGTGTCGGAGTAACAAAAGAAGAATTTGATAAAAAAATAAAAGACATTGAGGATAATATTGCTAAACTTTCTAAAAGCAGCGAAAGAACGTCAAAGCAAAGTGCGCTTTAAGGCGGTAATTTGACTTGTGAGAGGTGAAATATGAATCCGTATAGTCAACAGAATTTGATGAAACAGGTGGGAATGAACCCCCAACAGGCGGCTCAAAATGCACAAGTAAGCAATGGACTTCCACCGCAACTCATGCAAAACATACAAAACGTGAAAAATGTAATGCAACTTATGCGTGGCAATCCGGCGGCACTTATGCAACAATGTCCGCAATTAGGACAAGTAATGCAAATGGCGCGCGGACAGAATTTACAGCAAATGTTTATGGGTATGTGCCAACAACGCGGCGTTGATCCAAATGCAATATTAAATGCCTTACAAAGCTAAGTAATCACTTGATTTAGAGTGCGCATATAAAGAGAGTGTTTATTTATAAAAAATATTAAAAGGAGAAAATAACTATGGACGGAACTTTGACAGCGGCTGACGTAGCGGCGGTTACTCACCCCAATTATGGTTATGGTGGATACGGTTACGGTGGCGATTGTTTCGGTGGCAGTGGAATTTGGCTGTTTGCTATTCTTGCCTTGATGTGGGGCGGCAATGGTCTTTGGGGCAACAGAGATGGACGTGCGGCAACAGTAGAGGATTTGGCAAATCAATCCAACTTTACACGGCTTGAAGATCAAGTCAGAATGAACGGTCAGGCAATTCAATCCACCGCAAGCAATCTTTACAACGGTATCTGCAATCTTGGATATGAACTTGCTCAACAGTTCGGTGCTACAAACACGCAAATTGCAGAATGTTGCTGCAACATAAACCGCAACATTGACGCGGTAAGATACGAGGGTGCGCTTAACACGGCTTCTATCAACGCAACGACTACGGCAAGTGTTCAGAAGATACTTGACAAACTTTGCGAAGATAAGGCAGCAGCACAGGCAGCTCGTATTAGCCAACTTGAACTGCAACAGGCTCTTTGCGGTGTCGTAAGATACCCCCTTACCACAACCTATACAGCAGGCTACCCGTTTGCTTTCACAGGCTATGGCTATAACGGCTCTTGCGGCAATATTTAATTAAACACTACTTTTCGGCTCTGTTAGCCAATTTGAGAGAATAGAGCGATCTATTCTCTTTTTTAATAACATTAAAATAAGGAGAAAAATTATGTCTTGTAAACCTTTGATTTATGTAGCCTTGACTACTCCGACTGCCGTCACTACAAACAACGTTGTGCCTTTTGCCACCATTGTACGTAGGAGAGGTTGCGGAATAAATTTGAGCGGCAATACTGTTGCAATAACCGATACAGGCAGCAATTATTATGACGTTGACGTAAGCGTGACGTTTACCGCACCCGCTGCTGGTGATGTCACGTTTGTTTTGCAACAAAATGGCACGGCTGTAACCGGTGCAACTGCCACTGAAACAATAACAACTCCGACCACGGAAGTTCGCAGCATTTCTTTCCCGGCTACAATTAGAACATTTAACAACATCGGATTTGACAGCCTGACTTTGGTTGCGACCGGAGTAGGTGTCACTATTTCCAATGCGACAATGCGCGTAGTTCAGGATTAGGAATAATTATGAGTAATTTTGGTGGTTTGGAATTTTTAGACTTAATAAATATTTTGTCTTTTTTAATTGGGTTGGAAAATTTAGACTTGAATCAAAAGCAAGTCAACAATTTAATGTCTGAAATGACCGACCACCAAAATTCATTGCTCGATACAATAATTAAGCAAAATGACTTATTGATTGAACAAAATAAACAAATTATAAATATAATAAAGGAGATAAAATAATGCACAGAACTTTAATGCGCAAAATTATATCCGATGGCAAAAGTGAAAACATGCAAAAATTGGAGTGCGTAATGGTCGAAGCTCTTGACTACTTGAAGATGTTCGATGAAGATGTTTACGAACAAGCCGAATATAAGCTATATAAAATGGCATACGGCGATCACTTGAGCCGTGAACTTGCGGAAAAGTGGGTTGGCTCTATGAAGAACGAGGATGGCACAACCGGTGGACATTGGAGTTATGAGCAAACAAGCCAATATGCCGGCAGTCATGATAAAAACGATTGGTACGCCGTTTTGAATATGATGTATTCCGACAATTATTTGCCGAAGTTTGAAACAAGTACTTATATTGACTTGGCAAAAAAATGGTTTGAGGACAAAGACGCTCCTGCTGACAAAACACTCCGGTACTATTGGTATATTTCAAAAGATTAGTTTAATTTTATGGCAAGGCAAGGTGAAATATCCTTGTCTTTTTTTATCGAAAATAATTATCAAAAAATTTTCAAAAAATTATCTAAAAATTGTTGACAACGCAAATTAAGTGTGGTAAAATGTTTACAGAAAGTGAAACGGAGACAAAAATGCTATATAACGATAGAGAAGAAAGAGAGAACATAATAGAAAAAATTAACAATTATGTGGCAAAGTTGACTTCATTTTCAGAAATGGAAAATATGGACAGGATCGAAATTGCAAAACTGTTAAAGAAGTTGATTATTGCAATCGAAAATGAGCAGCGAGACGCGGACAACGCCTAAAAGTTATCCACATAAATTTTTGCGTGTTGTGGATAAGTGGGTGAGTTATCCACAAGTTATCCACATAAATTATGACAGACATACCACAATATGTTGTGTTTATTTATAACACGACCACAATATGTTGTGTTTTGGGGTGAGTTATCCACATTTCCACCGCGCCTACTACTACTATTATTAGTAGAAATATATATATAGTATGTGCGTACTGCACAAAGGAGTTATAAGTGAAATCTGCAAAATATAGAGTGACTGTAAAGGGAAAACCCGACTTTGAAACTATGTGCTACTATCAAGCAAAGTTTATTTCTTTAATGGAAAACGGTATTGTAATGGAGATCAACGGCGATGATTGCGTTGTTATAATAGATAATTCGGAGGGAAAATATGAGAAAACTAAACGTCAAAAAGCTAAGTGAGTACAACAGTATACCCGAGGGACTTCCTATGCTCGAAGAGATTTGGGCGAAGCTGACAGGCTCTGACAAGGAATTTACGCTTGCAGAATTTCAGGCGGCAATTAACAAGGCGGTTGCACAATGAGAGACAAAGATTACAAGATAGAAATTGACGGCAAGTTGGTAACACTTGTAGAATTAAAAACGGCGTATAGGTTTTGGCGCGAGTATCATTTGGATGCGGGTGACAGGGAATGTCCTATTTGTGGCAGTGACCTTTGGGGACAGGGTTTATTTGTCTGCGAGGATTGCGGCAAGTTGAAATGTGCTGACGAAGAAAGCCCGTTTACAAATTTGGTTTGCAAAGACTGCGACGAAACTTATCAAGACCAAAAGAACTACGAGGAAGCGGTGAACGCGAAATTGGACGATATGCGGGGGAAATAAAATGGAGATATATTTTAAGAATCCTACGCGGGAACACCGAATTTTGGGATTTGGCTGTTACAAGGATCATAAGTGGACAATATTGTCGCTCGGTTCATATCCGACAGCTTATGTTGAGAACAAAATGGACATTAAAGAATATGACGACCCAAAATTAGATCAAATTGAAACACGCGCATATTTTAACTATTGTGATACTGCCAATTGGGAAACCGACGACGATGATACACAATATTTCGGTTGGGACTACGGACATATTGACGACTACGCTTTATATCCAGATTTTTGTTGGAAAGGGCGTGAATGGACATACGAAGAAATACTTGCAGAAGTTTACAGTGTCATAGACCAACTTGTGGAATTGGAAAAAAACATTAAAGAGGGCGAAAATGACAATTAAAGAAATCGCGGAAATGGCGAATGTGCCAAAATGGAAAGTCTACTATATATGCAAGCGGCTTGGGCGAGTTCCGACTGTTGAGGAAGTGCGCGATTATAAGGCAGACAAAAGCGTTGGCAGACCGATAAAATATCAATTAGAGGATAGTGAAGATGTCAAAAAGTAAGAAGAATAAACAAGGACTTATTACAGAAAGCAACAGTGCATATCACGGTTATACGGACGCGATCTCAAAGTCACGGCTTGCGAAGATGTCAGTTTGTCCGGCATATTTCAAGTGGTGCGAAGATAATCCACAAGAGCCTACGGAAGATTTGATTATCGGCAGTGCGTGGCACAAGTTAGTCTTAGAGCCGAAAACATTCGACAAGGAATTTGCAGTATTGCCCGTGAATATAGATCGGCGTACAAAGCAAGGCAAAGCGGACTATGACGCATTTATGCAGAGTGCAGACGGAAAGCAAGTGTTGACACAAGAGCAATTCGATACCATTTCTGCAATGAAAAGTGTCGTAATGTCAAACAAATATGCGGTGGCATTACTACAAGGCAAGCACGAAAAGTCAATGTATGGTATGGACGAACTCACGGCAGAAAATATCAAGACACGACCGGACTGTTACAGAATGGTTGGGGACAGACTTGTCATAACCGATTTGAAAAGTTGTCGCTCCGCAGTCTATGAAGATTTTTGCCGAGACGTCACAAAGTACGCATACGATCTGCAAGCATATATGTACTGCTATAATGCAAGTAAAGTATTAAATATCCCATTTGAGAATATAGACTTTATATTTATAGCAGTAGAAAAGAAAGAACCGTATCTTATCAACATATTGCAAGCAGACAAATATGTATTGCAGCGCGGCGAGGCATTATTCCGCAAATACATAGGCGAATATCACGAGTGCAAAGAAACAGGCGAATGGTGGGGACTTAACGGTCGTACAGGAATAATAAATAACTTGTCATTGCCGGCATATTTGCTAAAAGATATTGAGTAAAAACTTACAAAAAATATTGACAAGTAGTCACAAATAGTGTAGAATATAATCAAAGGAGGCTTTTTAGAATGATTAAAAGTACTAATATCCAAAGAAGTGTGGTATTGCCGAAAGAAATTTACGACAAAGTTGTGAAAGAGGCAGAGCAGAATTATTCCACCTTTAATGGAACGATCAAAAAGATTTTAATCGAATATTACAAAGACAAAAAAGAATGAAATTCGAAGATTTGACGGGCAAAAGATTTGGCAGATTAGTTGTTATAGAGTATGTTGGCAAAAGCAAGAGCGAACACTCAATGTGGCTATGTAAATGTGATTGTGGCAATTTTATAACGGTATTGTCAAGTAGTCTAAAAAGAGAACATACAAGAAGTTGTGGCTGTTTGAGCATAGAAACACGGACGAAACATAATTTATCAAATACAAGACTGTATCAAATATATTGTACTATGAAACAAAGATGTTGTAATAGTAATGATATGGCCTATAAGGATTATGGCGGACGTGGTATAACGATATGCAAAGAGTGGCTTGATAGCTTTACTGCATTTTATGATTGGGCAATAGCAAATGGGTACAAAGAAGATTTGACTATTGATCGGATAGATGTGAATGGGAACTATGAACCGTCAAATTGTCGCTGGCTATCACGAGGCGAGCAATCAAAAAATACAAGAAGAAATGTTTATGCAACTTTTTATGGCGAAACGAAAACATTGTCCGAATGGGCGAGAATAGCAAATATACCACAAACAACGTTTTGTCGGAGAATAAAACAAAATAGACCAATAAATGAAATTTTTTATAAAGGAGATTTGAAATGTCGGAAATCGAAATGCAAGAGATAATGAATTTTGAAGAACAAAACACAACTGCGGTAGTACCCGAAGAAACGATACAATTACCTACCGCTATTAAAGAGCCGAAAGCTGAACAAGGTGCGATTACGATATGGAACAATGCACAGTTGTTTGAAACAGCACAGCGGACGGCAAAACTATTGGCGGCAAGTAATATTGTTCCGCAACAATATAGGGGCAAAGTCGCTGACTGCGTAGTAGCTATTGACATTGCTAATCGTATGGGATTGTCTCCGCTTGCAGTAATGCAAAATAGTCAAATTGTGCAAGGCAATTTTTCTTGGAAAGGCACTGCTTGCAAGGCTATGATCGACAGTTGCGGCAAGTATAAGTCCACGCGCTATGTAGAGGTAGGCACAAAGGGTACAGATAGTTGGGGATATTATCTTGAAGCAATAGACAAAAAAGGCGAGATAGTCAAGGGCGTAACCGTTACAATGCAAACCGCAAAAGACGAGGGTTGGTATCAAAAGAATGGTAGTAAATGGCGTACCTTGACGGAACTTATGTTAAAATATCGCGCAGCAGCGTTTTTTATGCGTACAGAATGTGCAAGCCTTGCAATGGGATTTTTGACCGCAGAGGAAAACGAGGACATCTATGGAAGCAATGACGGCGGCAGCAAAAATTTGACTTCTGCACTTGACGAAGAAATCAACAAAAAAGGGGGTAAAAAATAATGGGATTTCGTTCGGGAGCTTATGCAAAAATTTGGAAAGTAGACACGCACGAAAAGTGGAGTAAGTGCAGAATTAGTATATCGCACAAGAATAGGGCAACAGGTAAGTATGAAAAAGATTTTCAAGCCGATGTTATGTTTGTCGCAAATGCGCATTCTCAAAGACCATTAGAGGGACAGCAAATTAAAATCACTGAATGTGACGTTACAAACACAAGATCGTATACTAATCCGTCAACCGGACAAACAACATATCCAGTGAACTATACGGTATTTGCATATGAATTACAAGATGATCGCAAGGAACAGCCGGCAGCAATAAGCATTGATTCAATCGAATCCGATATGCCGTTCTGATGAAACTTTTAGAAGATTGCAGACAGAAAAAGAATATGCACAATAATATACATAGGTATTGTCAAGAAAACAATATCGAGATAATACCTATGTATCTAAATGTGGGTGATTATATGTTGCCGAACGGGAAAATATCCGTTGACACTAAACAGTCACTTGCGGAGTTGGCAAACGACCTTTACCGTGACAAATTGCAATTCAATAAAAAGTACAAGAAATGTTTACAAGATAAGATAAAACTTATTGTACTTGTGGAAGAATATATTAAATCATTAAGTGAATTAGTATCGTGGCGATCTAAATACACGAAAATCACGGGCAGGGAATTGTTGGATATGATAGAGACTGTAAGGGTGTCATACAATGTCGGTTTTTACTTTTGCGACAAAGAAAACACAGGGCAAGTCATAATGCAGTTGCTACAAGCCGACAAATAGGGCAAAATTCGGCGAAACGATTTGACTTGACTAACTGGGCACAAAACAAAAACACGGCGCAGAGCCGAAATTAGGGGGATAAAATGAAAGCAATAAAATGTGATAGGTGCGGAAAGTTTTACGAAACAAACAGTTGGTACGATGACGGGAAAGAGGGCAATTACAAAGTTGACATTTACGAGAAATGTCTGCGCGGAAGCAGATTGTACGAACACAATCTTGATTTGTGCGACGATTGCCAAAAGGCGTTGCGTGAGTTTATGAAAGGGGGAAAACAATGACAGAACAAGAGAAAAAAGCACGTCAAGAAATTAGAAATCTTTCGATGTTTGATAGTATCTACATAGATCAACAATTTGCCGGCGAGCGACGTATGCTTGAAATGTTAGGTGCGTTGAATAGAACTATTGAGAGCATGCACACCTTTGTGTATTTATATGACGGCAGCGAGTTAGAACATCAGCACACTGATTATACGCTATCAGAAGTTGAGAGTTTACTTAGTGAATTAGAAGTTATGAGAGAGGACTTGTTTTCAAATTCGGTAAATTGGAATAGAATATGCGAATTGGGATTTGACCACGTTGACAGAATAGAGGCGTTGGAAAAAAATTATCAAAAACCTATTGATAACAGCGAAAAAAAGGTTTAGACTAAAAAGCAGGCGAATGCCGCTCTCCGTTGTCGTTGGTAGACCGATAATGGAGTAATGCCAATAATGCGGAGAGAATGCTCCCG